>NZ_QWLB01000001.1 GCF_003574355.1 Meiothermus granaticius NBRC 107808
GCGCTACGGGGGCTTCGGGATTGGGGGGGAAACTGCGCCACTCGAGGGCATCGTAGGGGAGCTTCATGCGCAGAAGAGTTTACCAAGTGGGGGTGGATCCCCGCTCCAACCTAACACCTGCTTCCCGTTGCCCTGCTATGCTAGAGCCAAAGGAGGAAACTACATCATGTCGCTGCGGGTTCTCGGAATGATCCTGGCGGGGGGCCAAGGTTCACGCCTCTACCCCCTTACCGCGAAGCGGGCTAAGCCCTCGGTACCGTTTGGGGCGCGCTACCGCATCATTGACTTCGTCCTCAACAACTTCCTCAACTCCGGTATTCACAGTATCTACGTTCTGACCCAGTTCAAGGCCCAGTCGCTGACCGAGCATGTGCAGCGGCACTGGCGCTTTGGGGGGATGCTCGAGGACTTCTTCGTGCTGCTGGTTCCGGCCCAGATGTACCGCTACGAGGAACTCGGCCCGGTGTGGTACCGAGGTACCGCCGATGCGATCTACCAGAACCTCCACCTGGTCAACAACCACAAATCCGATGTGGTGGCCATCTTCGGTGGGGACCACATCTTCAAGATGAATGTGGCCCACATGATCGAGTACCACGCCGATAACCGGGCGGATCTGACCATCGCGGCTTATCCGGTTCCCATCGAGCAGGCCAGCCGCTTCGGGGTGCTGCAGGTGGATGAGGGCTGGCGATTGGTCGGCTTCCAGGAGAAGCCCAAGGAACCCACCCCCATTCCCGGCGATCCGGGCTGGGCCTTGGTCTCGATGGGCAACTACCTTTTCCGCACCGAGGCCTTAGTCGAGCTGCTCGAGCACGACGCCAGGGAGCAGAACTCCTCGCACGATTTCGGCAAGGACGTGATCCCCCGGGCCCTGTCCGAGGGGTACCGCATCCAGGTCTACGATTTCAAGCGCAACCCCATCCCTGGGCAGAGCGGCCCCAACACCTACTGGCGCGATGTGGGAACCCTGGACGCCTACTTCGAGGCCAGCATGGACCTGATCGCGGTAACCCCGGAGTTCGACCTCTTCAACCCGGAGTGGCCGCTGCGGGCAGCCAACTTTAACTCTCCCCCCGCCAAGTTCGTGCACGAGGCCGGAAGCCGTACTGGTCAAGCCTTCAACAGCCTGATTGCGGGGGGCACCATCATCTCCGGCGGCACGGTGCGGGAATCGGTGATTTTCCGGCGCAGCCGGATCAATTCCTACGCCCTGGTCGAGCGCAGCATCCTGTTCGACGGGGTGGAGGTTGGGCGTTATGCCAAGCTGAAGAACGTCATCGTGGACAAAAACGTGCGCATCCCGCCCAACACCACCATTGGCTACGACCTGGAGGCCGACCGGGCCAGGGGGTTCACCGTAACCTCAGAGGGGATCGTGGTGGTGGGGAAGAGCTACCGATTCTAGCCTGGAGCCCAAACCCCAGAGCGAGAAGCTGGGGTAGAATCCTTGGCGTTTAGCTCTCAGCCTTTGGCTTCCGGCATGTATGGACAAGCACCCTGGCAAGGTTTTCTACCGCCTCACGCGCATTTTTCCGGGGGATGAACTCCCTGGGGGACGGGCTCCGGCGGCCAAGGTATACGCCAACCCCCTCGAGTCGGTGGATCTGCCCGAGCCCGCCCGGGACGGGGGTGCGGCGGTGTGGCGGGTGTTGTCGCGAATCTCGCCCACCACCCCCCAGGTTGGGGCCAGCATCAGCCCGGCCGAGCTGTCTCAGCTCCTGGCCCCGCTGGCGGTCAAGCGCGGGGCCCGAGGGTATCCCTCCGCCGGGGGGGCCTACCCGCTCGAGCTCTATCTGGGGGTGCAGCGCCTCCAGGACACCTTCCCTGGAACCTACCACTACGCCGCCAAACAGCACCAGCTCGAGCAGCTCACCGGCAAATTCGACCTGGCGGGGTGGCGGGCGGCCCTGATGGACTTGGAGGCCACCGAGCACTGCGCGGCCCTGCTGGTCTTCACCGCGGTGCCCGAGCGCAGCGAGGCGATGTTTGGGGTGCGCGGGTACCGCTACGCGCTCCTGGAGGCGGGGTATGCGGTAGGGGAGGTGATGGTGGCGGCCACCGCTTTGGGGCTGCAAGCCTACCCGGCAGAGACCTTCTACGACGAGGAAATCCGCAAACTGTTAGGTTTGCCTGAAACCGAGCACCCGGTGGTGGTGTTGCTCCTGGGGCGTTAGGTTCCTGAGCCTGCGGTGGGGGCGCTCACTTGAGGTGGGTGTTCCACCACTCGAGGTAGGCCTTCAGCCGCGCGACCCGCCGGTCGGGGCGGCCTCCCCGGGAGAGCTCGTGGCCTTCCTCGGGTACCCGAAAAAACCGGGTGGGCACGCCCTTTTGTAGCAGCAGGGTATACCAGGTCTCGCCCTGGTCAATGGGGCAGCGGTGGTCTTGCTCGGAGTGAACCACCAGGGTGGGGGTGCGTACTTGGTGCACCAGGCTCAGGGGGCTCTTTTGCCAGAGCACCTCGGGCCGCTCCCAGGGGGTGGCCCCTAGCTCGAGCCAGGTGAAGCGGGGCCCGATATCCGAGGCCCCAAAAAAGCTGAACCAGTTGCAGATGCTGCGGTCGGTGACGGCAGCCCTAAAGCGATCCGGGTGACGCGCGGTGAGCCAGTTGGTCATGTAGCCCCCATACGAACCCCCGGCCACCCCAACCCGGTTTGGGTCCACCGGGAAGGCCTCCAGCACCCTCTCCAAAAAGCCCAGCAGGTCGGCCTCGTCCACCTCTCCCCAGCGGGCCTCGAGCGCGGCGAACTCCTGGCCGTAGCCGGTAGAGCCCCTGGGGTTGGCGTAGGCTACCGCAAACCCGGCGGCTCGGAAGAGCTGGAGCTGGAGCATCAGCGCATGCCCGAAGGCGGTGTGGGGCCCCCCGTGGATGTAGAGGATCAGCGGGTGGGGCCCCTCTCCCTCCGGCATCAGCACCCACCCGGGCACCTGATGCCCCTCGGGGGCCGTGTAGCTGACGGGCTGAGGCTGGGCCAGGCCGGTCAGGGTTTCGGCGTTGGGATCGAAGAGAACCTCGCCGTTCTTGACCAGCCGGGCTCCATGCACCGAGGTCTCGGAGAGGGTATACAGCTCATCGCCGCAGAAGGCATATCCCAGGATGCTCTCGTGGGCTTCGGTGAGGTAGCTGCACTCCCCCTGCGGGGTGACCTCCAGCAGTCGGGCGCCGCCGGCCTCGGTGACCACGGCGTAGAGGTTGCCGTCCGGCCCTACCCGGGGGGTCTGCACCCCGCTGCCCATGCGCATATCGGAATTCACCGTGTTGAGAAAACTGCCCTGGGCCAGCAGGCGGATCTCCCCGTTGAGGGCGCGGTGATAGAGCCGGGCCTCGGTGCCGCCGCCGTGCTCATAGGCATGGGCCAGGTAGGCCAATCCCCCGTCTGGGGTGGGCTCGAGCCCGCTGATGGGCCCCACCCCACCGAAGAGTTCCGCCACCCGGCCCTCCAGATCCAGCCAGTAGGCCCGCTGGATATCGTTCCAGTGCTCCTGCTTTGAGCCCGGAGCCACCAGGTACAGCCCATCGGAGGCCGAGTTCCAGACCACCTCCTCGATGTCCACCGGCCACCCCAGCAGCTTGCGGGGCTGGCCCCCTTCGAGCAGCCAAACCTCGCGGGGCTGGGTGGGCAGGGCACCTCGGGCATCGAACTTGACCGGCCAGTCCTCGTAAACCCTGGGCTCATCGGGCTTGGGGGCCTGGTAGTCGCCGCGGGTGAGCAGCGCAATCTTGGAGCCGTCGGGGCTCACCTTGTAGCCCTCAACCCCGGCTTTTAGCTGGGTGATCTGCTCGGGCTCGCCGCCGGTCAGTGGTAGCCGGAACAGCTGTTGGGCCTTCTCGACCTTCCGCAGAAAGTAGATGGCCTGCCCCTTCCAGAGAGGGTTTTTGGCCTCCCCCTGGGTGAGCAGACGCAGCCCCTGATCCCAGGTGGCCAGGCGAGAGCGGTACCTGGGGGGCTCGTTCTGGGGGGTTTCAATATCGGTCAGGATGAAAAGGGGCTGGCCGTTGGGGCCTTCGGTCAGGCTGGAGAGAAACTGGAGCCGGTAGATCAGTTCGGGGTTCACAGCCCACAGAATACCTGACCGATGGGTCAGAAGCCTACCCTAGGGCCGCTGGGGGAAGGTGACGGTGTATTCCAGGGTACGGCTCTGCCCTGGAGCCAAGGTGAACTTGAGCCGGTAACCCTCGGGGGTGCGCTCGGCGCCCTGGATCTCGAGCGTGAAGGGTTGCGGAAAGGACTCCCCCAGCTCGACCTCTATGGGGTAGGTTTTGGGGTTTTGCACGGTGGTGATGACCCGGTAGGTGTTTTGGGCGCGCGGCTCGAGGCGGCGCAGGGCTCGGCCTTCGGGGTCTGGGCCCAGGATCAGGCGGACCTCACCGCCCTTGGCGGTGTCGGGCATTGAGGCCTGCCCCACAAAGGTGCTGCCCTCGCGGAGGCTCACCGTGCCCGCGGCCAGGTTTTCGGGGGCTTGGAAGCGGTAACCACGGGCGAAGGTCAACTCTTGGGCGCTGCTGAAGCCGCCCTGGTAGCGCCAGAGGTAGACCGGGGCCACCGGGCTGCGCAGGAAGGGGAGCTCGAGGCTGCCGGGCTCGAGGGTGATCTCCCCCGGCAGTTTGTAGCGGTAAGTTCCCCCGGCCTCCCCCACGAACTCGGCCATGGCCAGATCGGCCATCATGGGGGCGGCCCCTGGGGTGCGGCCCAAGGGCATTCCCCGTCCCTCCACCACCGGCACCACCCCGGCCACCAGCTCGGTACGGCCCAGTTGCACGGCCCGGTCCAGGCTGTTGTTCAAGGAGGCCCAGCCCACCAGCTCGCCATTTTCCAGGGTATAGCGCAGGTTCCAGCTCACCGCCCGGGTCAGGTAGCTCAAGCGGGCCGGGCCGCTGCCTTGGTAGCGAAAGGTGATCTTGGGGCCGGTAAGCCCACTAAACCCGCTGGGGTCGGGGTAACCGATGGGCCCAGGCAGTCCCACCAGGTAGCGCCCCTCGTAGAGGAACAGATTTTTGTCGGCACTGACCACGGTGGCCTCGCGCCACTGCCCCTCCCAGAAGAACTGCACCTTTTTGCCCACATAGGCGGTGAGGGGATTGGGCGCTGCGGCCTGAATCTGCCGGGACTGCTCGAGCACCCCACTCAGCCGCAGGGTTCCCGGGATCAGGTTGTCGTACCAGGCCTCGCCGGGCTCCCAAACCCACTGGCCCGGCAGCAGGTTCTGCTCCTGCTTCAGTTCGGCAAACCCTCGGTATAGGGTGGATTCTTGGGCCTCGCTCATGCCCAATAGGGTAATCGTGCTCAGGGCCAACAGCCAATGCTTCATGGGGCCAGTAAAGCATTCCCCGCTCGGTCAAGGGTGAGAATGGGTTCAGGCCAGATTAACCGGGGCTCGGGGCCTACCCTACCGCCTCGAGGGCCAGGGCCACCGAACCCCCGGTGCCGTGGCAGATGGCGGCCAAGCCGCGCTCCTTGCGGTGGGTGTGCAGGGCGTGGATCAGCGTGGTCAGGATCCGCGCCCCCGAGGCCCCGATGGGGTGGCCCAAGGCGATGGCCCCCCCGTGGATGTTGAGCTGTTCTAGGGGCAGCCCCAGCAGGCGGTGGAAGAGGAGGTTGTTGAGGGCGAAGGCCTCGTTGTTCTCGAACAGGTCAAAATCCGCGATGCTCAGGTGGAGCTTGCCGAGCAGCTTTCGGACCGCAGGCACCGGGGCTTCCGGGAAGCGCCAGGGTGCTCCTGCCGCCCAGCTCGAGCCCAGGATTCGGGCCAGGGGCTTTAGGCCGTGCTGCCGGACCGCCTCACCGCTGGCCAGAACCAAGGCCGCGGCCCCATCGGAGATCTGCGAGGCGTTTCCAGCGGTCAGCACCCCGTCTTGGCGAAAGGCCGGGCGCAGGGCCGCCAGGGTCTCGAGGCGGGCATCGGGACGCACCCCCTCATCCTGCTGGAAGAGCTCTGTTCCCTTGCGGGTTTTGAGCTCGAGCGGGGCGATCTCCTGGCGAAAGTAGCCGGCTTCCTGGGCCTGGGCAGCCCGCCGGTTGGACTCCACTGCGATCTGGTCCAATTCGGTGCGGGTCGCGCCAAACTCGGCAGCCAGCCGCTCCGCCTGTTCGCCCATGGCCTCGCCGGTGAAGGGATCGGATAGCCCATCGCGCTGAAGAATGTCCTGCAGGGCTTCGGGGGCTCCGGCCAGATACTTGTACCCCCATCGGGCCCGGCTGCTGAGATAAAACCCGGCCCCGCTCATGCTTTCCATCCCGCCGACCAGCACCAGCTCCGCATCCTGGTTTTGGATGGCCAGCGCACCGCTGACCGCCGCCTGCATCCCCGAGGCACAAACCATGTCTACGGCATAGCCGTCCACGCTCTCGGGAATTCCGGCCTGAAGGGCGGCCTGGCGGGGGGGGAGCTGGCCCTGCCCGGCCTGCAGGACCTGCCCGAAAACATAGAGGTCCAGGGCCTCGCCCTGAACCCCGGCCTTGGCCAAGGCTGCCTTCATCACATGGGCGCCGAGCTGGACGGGGGAGAAGTCCTTCAGGCTCCCGCCGAATTTACCGATGGCGGTGCGAACCGCTGAGACCACATACACTTCGCGCATAACCTGTATTTTATGCCAAAGGGAGGGACCTCGAGCCGCGGCGGGATTCCATCTGTTCCGAGGCAGGGGGGATCAGCTCCACCTCGAGGGGGCCGAAGTTTGCCTCCTGGTGAAGCGCTACCTCCTCCAGGCGCTTGGCTTCCAGCAGCGAGGCGAAGGCCACCGTCTGCTCGCTCCAGCCCTTGAGGGGAAGCTGGGAAAACAGGCTGCGCCGGACCTTGGCCAAGAAGTGGAAAATCCGGCCCCAGGCCTCGCGCAGACCAAAGCGCTCGGGTTCCAGCCGCAGCTCGGCCCGCCGGGCGAAGGGCTCGGCTGCACGCACCAGCACCTCGATGCTGAGTTTGCGCAGCCGGCGGTCTTTGGGCAGAGGGGGGGGTGGGACCGGCAGCACCCGAGCCCGCTCCCGGGCCCGCTCCTCGAGGAACACGATGGCCTCTTCGAGCGCGACCAGGTGCTCGAGAAGGGCCGGAGCTTCCTCGTCCTCTTCCTCGGCCGGGAGGGAAGGGGGGTGGGGGGCGAAGGCCCGCAGCTTGTAGAGCACCAGCTCGGCCAGAATCGGCAGGAGCTCGCTGCGCTCGGCCAGCTCGAGGGCGCCTACCTGGGCCAGGGCTTGGTCAACCAGCTCTAAAACCGGCAGCTCCGCAGCGGCGATCTTCCCCCTGCGCACAGCCTCAAAAAGCGCCTTGGGGGGGCCGCTGAACTGGGCAAAGTGCAGCTGAATCATGCCGGGGTTTGGCGGCGGGGCAGGGGCAGCAGTCCGAACTTCTCGCGCACCTCCTCCAGGGTGGCTCGAGCGATGGCCCGGGCTCGGCGGGCCCCATCCTCCAGGGCATCCAACACCCGGGCGGGCTCGGCCCTCAGCCCCTCGGCCCGCTGCCGGATGGGGCGCAGGGTTTTCATCATCTCCTGCATCAGGAGCTCCTTGACCACCAAGGTGCCGATTCCGCGCCGGGCATACTCCTCGCGCAGCACCTGGACCAGCTCGGCGGGGGCGAAATAGCTCAGAAACTTGAACACCACGCTGCGCTCAGGGTCCCCAGGGTCGGAGAGGCGGATCCGCGCGGGGTCATCCGGCATGGTGCGAATTTTGGCCCAGATGCTGGCCTCATCCTCGAGCAGCCCGATGGTGTTCCCCACCGATTTGCTCATTTTGGCCTTCCCATCCACCCCCGGAACCCGGGGCGCATTGGGGTTGAGGTAGATCTGGGGCTCGGGGAAGGTTTCGCCGTACTCGAGGTTCCAGCGGCGGGCGATCTCCCGGGCCAGCTCCAGGTGCTGGGTTTGGTCATCGCCGACCGGCACGGTATCGGCCTTGTAGATCAAGATGTCTGCCGCCATCAGCACCGGGTACATCAGGAGCCCGGCGGGAACGCTCTCGAGCTTGGCGGCCTTGTCCTTGAACTGGGTCATGCGGGTGAGGTCGCCGTAGGGGGTTTGGGTGGTGAATACCCAGGCCAGCTCGGTGTGTTCAGGGACATGGGACTGGACGAACAGGATCACCTTGTCAGGGTCAAGCCCGGCGGCGATGTTGAGGAGCGCGGCTTCAAAAGTGCGCTGGGCCAGGAGGTGCTTGTCGTAGGCGGCGGGATTGGTGGGGGCGTGGTAGTCCACGATGCAGTAAATCGCGTCGCGCCCCAGCCGTTCGCCCAGGGCCACATAGTTGACCATGGCCCCGAGGTAGTTGCCGATGTGGAGGTCGCCGGTGGGCTGAATGCCGGAAAAAACCCGTTTCACAAGGGCTAGAATACCAAAAGAAGGCCTGGGGGGCTGGGAGGCCGGTTCTAAGTTTTCAGCTTGTTTCATCTTGGATCCCCTAATCTGGGTGCATGCGGCGATCTTGGCTGGCAATAGCGGTGCTGGCGTACCTGGCCACTTTGGCGGCGGTGATTCATGCCCAGTCGGCGAACCCCCCGGTTCCGGCGGTCCTTACGGAAGGGATGCGCAAGGAGCTCGAGGGGGTCTACACCCAAAGCCACCCGGCTGCGGTGCGGATCGAGACGGTTCCCGAGGGCACAGGCTCAGGGTTTTTCATCAGCGCAGACGGGCGGGTCATGACCGCCTATCACGTGATCCGCGATGCCACCAGCTTTCAGGTGCTTACCGCCAAGGGGCAGCGCTTCCCAGCGACCGTGGTGGGCTATGACGAGTACCGCGATCTGGCCCTGCTGCAGGTGCGGGCCCCGGTATCGCTGCCCTTTCTGGAGCTCGATACCGAGCGCAACCCCAAAGCCGGAGACCCCATGCTGGCCATCGGTAATTCCCGTGGGGAGTTCATCGCCCCGCGCTATGGGCTCGTCACCTCGGTGAGCCGTGACATCTTCCCCTTCTTCAACTCCCTGGCGATTTCCTCCACCCTGCCCCTGGCCCCTGGGGACTCCGGTGGCCCGGTGCTGAACCGCGAGGGCAAAGTGGTGGCGGTGGTGATTGCGATCGGGGTGAACAACGGGGTGTTTGAAAGCTACCTCTCGCCCTTGCACAACCAGCTCGAGCTGCTGCGCAGCCTCCAGGCCGGGCGCAAGCACAGCGTGCCCTATATAGGGGTGCAGCTCTTCCAGATTGATGATGAGGTGGCCGCTCAGCTGGGGATCCCCAAAGAGGGGGTGCTGATTCGTGGGCTGCTGCCGGGTGGGGCGGCCCAGAAGGCCGGGCTGCGGCCTTTTGTGGCCCGAATGGAAAACGGCAAGGAGGTGTACGAGTTCGATGTGATCCTCCAGGCCGATGGCCGCAGCTTCAACAGCGTGGAGGAGCTGCAGCGCTATGTGCGCAGCAAAGAGGTGGGGGATAGCATACTGCTCACCATTCGGCGGGGAGGGAACACCTTTAAGGTGCCGGTGATCCTGGCCCCTAATCCAGAGAACCGCACCTGATCCCTTAGGGGAGTGGAGGCGTTACTCGAGCCCGCGCCGGCGGTGATATTTGACCTTGCAGATCCCGGCTGGCGGAGTAGGCTTGGGCTGTAGTTCGGAAGGTAACCCCTTCCCTCGGAGGCGAAGAAGCCTACCCTGCATTTGGGCGCTTGGGGTACGCAGAGCCAGTAGCGCAACCGGCCGAGAGCTAAAACTTGCACCAACCCTGCAATTCACCTCATCGGTGGGCTCTCGCCAAATAGCCGCCCAGCCTAGGCCCTAGGCCGTATAGGGCGTTCGGAGGCGATGAGCCGTGTTTCCCAATGTGGGCACCAAGGGAACCGGGGAGCCAGTGGTGCAACCGGCCGAGCGCGAATTTAGCGACAGAGCGGTTCATCCCTGGGTTCCCCACCTCGCGAGGTTTGGCTGGAAGATCTGCGGTTGGTCCGCATCCTTGCTGGGCCTACTGATGTTGGAGGCTTGCGGCAGTGTTTCCTCCCCGCTGGCCTACAGCGCTGTGCCCAGCAGCCTACCTGCGGATGGGGGCACGGTCTCCCTGTCGTGGCCGGTGGAGCGGGGGACCCGCTTCACCCTCTCGAGCGACCCCCCCCTCCCAGGACTGCCGCTGCAGACCGAGGGGGGCGGGGCCACCGTGCGGGTGGGGGGCAATCTGAGCCCCAACCCCACGACCTACCGGTTGACCCTCGAGGCCTTTGGCCCCGGGGGGCGCCGGGTGAGTACCCAAACCGTGGAGGTCGCCGCCCCAGCCAGCGCACAGCGCAAATGTGCCTCTAAACCCTCCGCTCAGGCGGGCTCGGCCCAGCGGCTGGGGGCTGAGCTGCAGGGGGTAGGGGGGTTTGAAGCGCCCCATGTGCCTGGACGCCTCATCGTCTGGGGAGCCCCGGCGCAAAGCCAGGCCGCTTCGCGCCTGGGGGTGCAGCGTGTGCGCAGCCTGGAGGGGGGATGGGCGGTGTACCAGGTCCGTCCAGGCACCGAAGCTCCTACCGCGCAGGCCCTGGTGGCGGCTGGACAGGCCCGCTACGTTCAGCCGGAGTACCTTTATGAACCGGCCGGTCTTGCGGTTCCTCCGCACAACCCCGATTACGGCCTGAGCCAGGCCGCGGTGTTCCAGCAGATGAACTGGGAGACCGGCTGGACCCGCCTCGAGCCAGGGTGCCCGGCCCCGGTGGTGGCTGTGCTGGACGGGGGGTTTTATACCGGGCGGGCGGATCTGGCCCCCAACCTGGTCTCCCGGGAGGCCTGGCTGGATGTGGTGGGGCCCGACCTTTCGGCTCCGACGCCCCTACAGGGGCGGGTGGATCCGGCCAACAACCTCCTGGGGGGGCACGGCACCGGTATGGCCGGGGTCATCGCCGCGGTCACCGGGGATGGCTCGCCGCTGGCTGGGGCCGGGTACAACCTGGTCAAGGTGCTGCCGATCAAGGTGTTCGATGCCCAATCCCGGACCGGAACCCTTCAGCTGGCCCAGGCGCTCGAGTACGCGGCCGGCGGGACCACCATTGCCGGGGTGCCCTACCGCAACCCGAGCCCGGCTCAGGTGGTCAACCTCTCCTTGGCTTCGCTGCAAGCCGGGCTGAATGATCCCTACCTCGAGAGTGTGCTCCAGCGGGTGACGGCCAGTGGGGTGGTGGTGGTGGCCTCGAGCGGGAATGCCGGGGCCGCCACCCTGAGCTACCCGGCTTCCTCCCCATACGTAATTGCGGTCGGGGCCACCGACGCTGGGGGAAACCGCGCCCAGTGGGGCAGCGGTTTTGGCAGCAACTACGGCGCGGGGCTGGAGTTTGTGGCCCCAGGAACCGCTGTGCCGGTTTTCAACGGCGGCCTTGCGGGGCAGTATGGCAACAGCTACGGCACCTCGGTGGCCGCTCCCTTCATCAGCGCGACCATCGCCCTCTATCTGTATCAGAACGCCTACCTGAGCGGCACCCTACCCACGGCCTCGAGCCTGTTGGAGGGGGTTCGCCGACGCCTGATCAGCGCGGCCCAGCACAGTTGGCAGCCCGAGACGGGATATGGCTTGGTGGATGTGGCCAAAGTCCTCGATCCCGCCAACCCCGCCTGCTATTAGGAGCCGATCATGATTCACGACCCCCACAAACACCACGAGTTCGTGCTGCTCTTTGAGCTCAAGAACGCTGACCTGGCCACACCCGATGGGACCCAGGCCACGGCTTCAGTGAGGTATGGCCTGATCACCGAGGATGCCCTCAAGGGCCTGATTGGCCGGCAGGTGTATAAAGTTCACGGCCTGCCGACCTTGATCCGCTGGCCGGGCCGGGCTCGAAAGCATCTGCTGGCGCCCCTTTCGCGCGGCGCGGAAGGTGGGCTTCTCCTGGAGGAACTGCGCCGCTACTTCTACGACCTGCGGTTGTTTGGTCTGGCCGCCCCCACCCCGCTGCTGGGGGCTCAGGGGACCCCAGGGGAGGCTGGGCCTAGGGTGCAGATCCCGGCGGCGCTGCGGCTCTCCCCGGCCCGAACGGTAGACCCGCTGCTCCCGCTGGACGGACAGCCCGGTTCCTATGGGCTGTATCGCCTGCACGGTAGCTACAACCCCGAACAGGGCCAGGCCAATGGGGTGACGGCTTCCGACCTCGAGGTGCTCTGGCAAACCCTGGCCCATCTGTTTGAGCCGAGCCCGGAGATGCCCCCGCTGCAGATGGGGGTCTGTGGGCTCTGGGTGTTCAGCCACGATGGGCTGGGAGGGGCCTCGGTCGAGACCCTGCTGGGCCAGGTGGCTCCCACCCGCCGGGTCGAGGCACCGCGGAGCCTGCAGGACTACCACCTGTGTTCTCCTCAGCCAGGGCCCCTCGCGGCAGACCCTCGAGTGGTGCTGACCTGCTGGGCCTGAGGTTTGGCCATGCTATCCTCTGCCTGGCACCCCCCGCGCTTGGAGGCTCGAGCCCTCCGGGTTAGACTGAAGCCAGCTAACATGCGGATATTTCTGGGGTTGCTGGCTTCGCTGCTGGGGTTTGTCGCGGTTCACCTTTTCCGTTGGGGAGACCAGTACGGCCTGCCCTGGCTGATGGTGATTGTGGCCATCCTGACCTCGCTCTATGGCCGGGGCTGGGGGGGGCTGGCGGCGGTGCTGGCCTTGGCCCTGGATGGGTGGCTGGGGGGGGCCCGACACCTGGGCTGGTCCGCTGTGCTCCTGGGGATCACCTTTGTGATAGCCGACCTGATCGGGAGGGACCTGCGCCGCGCCTACCTACGCCAGCAGGAAACCGCTGCGCAGCTCTCGCTGTTGGTGGCGGCTTTGGAGGAGCTCTCCGGGCTAGGGAGCCAGGTCGCTATCCTGCGGGCCTTACCGGAACTGCTGGGGCGCCATGGAGAGGGGCATGTCTCGGTCTGGCAGCCCCAGCCGGGGGGTATGGGCCTGGTCTCGGCGGTGGGGCTGGATCCCTCGGCGCCCTCCCTACTGCCCGAGCGGGGGGTGGTGGCCCGCTGCGCCCGGCAGGGGCAGCGGGTATACCTGGGCGATGTGCGCCAAGACTCCGATTACATCGCCCTGCCCAACAGCAACATCCAGAGCGAGCTGGCCTTGCCCCTGTTGGAGCGCGGCCAGGTGATCGCGGTGCTCAACCTCGAACGCCCCGGGCCCTTTAGCCCGCGGGAGCTCGAGGGCTTTGAGCACTTTGCCCAGGCGGTCAGCACCCAGCTCACCCAGCTTTCCGAGCGCGGGGAGCTGCAGTTTCTGAACCAGCTCTCCACCTCGCTGGACTCCGCCACCACCCCGGTAGGGGTGGCCGAGCGGGCCCTGGCCTTGTTGGTAGGGGCTTTGGGGCTGGAACAGGGCTGGCTGTGGATGCAGCAGGGGACCCGCATGGTGGCGCTGGCGGTGTATGGCGGGGAGACCCCGCTCACCGAGATTCCGTATGCCCAGGGGCTGGTCTGGGAGGTGTACCACACCGGTCGGCCCACCTATGCCCAGGACTACAGCGAAAACCCCCGGGCCATCCCTGAGTTTCGCCAGGCCTTTGGCGGGGTGGTGGCCCATCCGGTCTTTTTATCCAATCAGGAGCGCCCACGGGTGGTGCTCTCGTTGCAGCAGAAATCCCCCCGGATGTGGCGGGAAGCCGAGCAGGACTTGCTGGCGGCGGCCTGCCGTACCCTGGGCCTGGCCTTGGATGGGGCCCTGGCTGCCCAGCAGCGGGATGAGCTGATTGCGCTTTCGCACGAGGCGGCTGAGGCTCCGGTAGAGGAGGTGTACCGCAAAATTTTAGAGACCGCAGTCCGCTTGGTGCCGGGGGCCGAGGCGGGAAGCCTGCTGGTGCGCGAGGGGGCCACGTTCCGCTTTAAGGCCTTGCTGGGCTTTGACCCCAGCCTCAAGTCCCATGTGTTCAGTGAGGCCGAGCAGTTCCATTGGTATGCAGGTTCCGCTCAAGACTGGTACCGAGGGGAGCCCCGCGTCCTCTCGAGCGCCCATACCGACCTCAAGCAGTTCAGCAATGAGGAGATCCTGGTCTCTGGGCGGATCGAGGAGATCGCTTCCAACCTGGCCTTGCCGGTGGTCTACCGCGGGGAGGTCTTGGCCATCTTGTACCTGGACAACCTGCACGACCCTGCGGCCTTTGGCGAGGATTCCCTGACCGTAGCCCGTTTTTTCGCCACCCCCATCGCGGCGCTGCTGCACGAGGTGCGCTACCGGGGGCTGCTCGAGCGGGCCGCAGCGACCGATGCGCTCACGGGGCTGCTCAATCGCCGGGCCTTTGACCATCGCCTGGAGGAGGAGCTGGGGCGGGCCCAACGCTATGGCCATCCGCTGGGCTTGCTGGTGATGGATTTGCGCGGCTTCAAGCGGATTAATGACAGCCTGGGGCACGCCAAGGGGGATGAGGCGCTGGTGCGGGTGGCGGAGGTGCTCGAGCGCAGCAAGCGCGATGGCGATGTCCTGTTTCGCTGGGGTGGGGATGAGTTCGCGGTTTTGCTCTCCAACACCAACTTGGCCGGGGCTACGGCAGCCGCCCAGCGCTACGCGGCGGCGATCGAGAGCGTGTGTATGGAGGGGTTGGCTTTGGGCGTGAACATCGGGGCCGCGGCCTATCCGGCGGATGCGAAAGATGGGGATACCCTGCTGCAGCGGGCCGACCAGCGGATGTACCAGGCCAAGAGCAGCGGGGTTTCGGTGATGGCCTTGTAAGGGACGGGGTTATCCCTCGGTCGGGGTGGGCAGTTTCCGGACCTCGCGTACCGGCGAGAAATACAGCCACCCGAAAGCGGTGGTGGCAATCAGGGCGGCGATCAGCATTCCCACCCGTAACCCCAAAGCCTCTGCCAGCAGCCCGCCCAGTAGGCCTCCCAATGAGCCCAGGCCAAAACTGATAAAGCGGCTGGTAGCGGCCACCCGCCCCTGCATCTGGGGGGCGGTGCGGGCCTGGCGCAGGCTCACCACGTTGACGTTGCACACCACAATTGCGACCGCTCCGGCAAACCCAGCCGCTGCGATCAGCCCGGCGGCGATCAGAGGAGGGGCGTAGACCAGGGGGGCCACAAATGCGGCCATTGCCGCCAGCAGCATCCCCAGGATGGCGGTGCGGCCCAGCCCCAGCCGGGCGCTGACCCTGGGGGCTAGGGTGGCCCCCAGCAGCCCACCGGCACTCTGTGCTCCCAGGATGAGGCCGATCCAGACCGGGGGCACGTGGAGCTCACGGACCAAGAACAACACCTTGATCCCGGTCAGGATGCCCACATGGAGGTTGTAGTTGGTGGTGGAAAAAACCAGGGGGCGCAGGTAAGGATCATACAAAACCGCCTTTAGCCCCGCCCCTATCTCCCCCCAGATCAGCTTGCGGTTTTGCATTCGGGGGCCTTCGCGGGCCGGGATGCGCTGTAGCAGCAGGGCGGCTACGAAGTCCAGCACAGCGTTGATCAGGATGGTGAGGGGACCCCCTAGGGTCTGCACCAGCACCCCGCCCAGTCCTGGGGCTCCTACCCGGGCCACCATCCGGCTGCTCTCGATTTGACTGTTGGCCCCTACCAGCTTGTTCCGGTCCACCGCACTCGCCACAAAGGCATTTACCGCCAGATCGAAAAACACCTGTAAAATTCCGATCAGCAGGGTTACCCCGACCAGCCAAGGAAAGCTGAACCACCCCGCCCATACCCCCAGCGGGATGCTCAGCAGCAAAACCCCCCGCAGGACTGCGCTATAGACCAGAACCCGCTGCGGCGAGCCCTGATCGATCCAGACCCCGGCAAAGAGGGTCACCAGCAGCCAGGGCAGCATCTCCACGGTGGCCAGCAACCCCATCTGGGCCGGGCTGGCGTGAAGGATCAGGGCGGCCAGAAGGGGTAGGGCCATCCCCAGGATGTTGTCGCTGAAGGTGGCCGCCCCCTGGCCCCAGACCAGGCGAAACAAGTTGGCATCTATGGCCTTGAATAAACGCATACCCCGGGCCTGAACTCGAGGGATCATACCGGAAAACGCCTGCGCGCTGGATGAGCCTAGAAGTTAACGCTGGGCACCTGTCGGGCGGCCTCGTCGGTTTGGAAGAAGGGCTTGGGCCGTTTCCCCATGGGCCCGGCAAAGAAGATTCCGGGAACCGTGCTCACCGCATTGTTGAACTCCAGGACGGTATCGTTGAAGAACTGCCGCGCGTAGGCGATCTTGTTCTCGGTCTCCTCGAGCTGGCCCTGCAGCTCCCGAAAGTTGGCATCGGCCTTGAGCTGAGGATAGGCCTCCGCCAGGGCAAACACGCTCCTCAGGGCCTGCGAGAGGGCATTGGAGGCCTCCGACTTTTCCTCCACCGTTCCCGCCGAGAGCATGCGCTCCCGGGCCTGGCTGACCCGGTCGAAGACCCCGGCTTCGTGCGCGGCATAGCCCTTGACTGTGTTCACCAGGTTGGGGATCAGGTCGTTGCGCCGCTTGAGCTGCACATCCACCTGAGCCAGGGCGTTTCCCACCCGGTTTTCCAGGGCGATGATGCGGTTATAGAACCCGATGAACCCCAGCCCCAACAGCACCACGATGAGCAGAACAATCCATCCCATTGGACCTCCTTTAGCGGGCCCCGCTGCTGCTGCCTCCCCCCGAGCTACCCCCGCTGCTGCTCCCCCCAAACCCACCGCCGGAGCCGCTCGAGTGCGGCCTGAGGGCGCTTTCAAGATGGTTCAGGTTGCGGGTCACGGCCTCGAGGCTTTGGGTTACCTGGGCGATCTGCCCAGCCGAGGCCAGCAAGGAGGACCCGCCGCCCGAAGTATCCCCGACCCAGGGAGGGGCCACCAGGGCCCGGCCCTGCCGCTCGGCCAGGCCGCGCAGGTTGCGCAGGTAGCGCTCGGCCACCCCCAGGGCGCTGGCGTACACGAAGTGGTAGTCCCAGAGCCGGAAGTGCTCCGGTGGAGCGGTCTCCATCTGGGAGAAATCGGCCAGGAAGTTGCGGTAAGCAGCCCAGCGCTGGGCGTTCAGCAGCTTGTCGGGCTGCCAGCGCGGCAGCGAGCGGTAGGCCACCCGCGACAGCCCCAGCAGGCCCAGCCCGGTAGCGGCTAGGGCCAAGGCCAGGATCACCAGTGCGGTGGGGTTGGAG
The DNA here is from genome assembly GCF_003574355.1 of Meiothermus granaticius NBRC 107808. Classification (GTDB taxonomy): domain Bacteria; phylum Deinococcota; class Deinococci; order Deinococcales; family Thermaceae; genus Meiothermus; species Meiothermus granaticius. The sequence continues at coordinate 16,965 of NZ_QWLB01000001.1, forward strand.
GCCTCCGAGTAGCCCAGCTCCGCGAAGAAGCCCTGGCCCAGGGGAACGGTGAGTATCGCGGCCATCAGGCTGAGCATCCCAGCGACGCCCAGGATCCCCGTCCAGAGGGCCCCTTGGCGGCTGCTGCTCGGGTCGAGAAGCGGGCCGTGGGCTTGCTCATACTCCGCTCGAGGCAGTGCGGCCAGCGCGGAGGCCTGGCCAGGGTTGCGTTGGAAATAGCTCCGGATCTCCTGCGGGCTCACCGTGCCATCCCCGCCGTCGGCTTTTTGCAAGACCGCGTACACCCGCCCTTCAAAGCCGCTTCCTTGGGGGGGATTATGCAGGCGGAAGCGAACCTCCTCCCGGCCAAAGAGCCCAAACAGGCCGGGTTCGTGGTGGCGCACCAGCTCGAGGTTCCCCTGGCGGGCCAGGTTCAGCAGGGTGGCAGAGAAGGCCAGCCCCAGCCGGCCCTGGCCGGGGTCGTGCTGATGCAGCACATAGGGCACCAGCCCAGGGGGAATTTCCTCCGCCGGTTCGCGGTAGTAGCGGCCCACCTCCTGGACCGTGGGTTCGCGCCCCCCCTGCCAATAAGCCCGGGCCAGGTTGGTCAGTAGCAGCAAGAAGAATCCGATGGGCACCGCTCCCAGCCAGGCCACCCAGGTGGGGATGGGTTCTTGGGCCCGCCGGGATCGCTCGCGGAAGCGTTGGGTCTGGGCCTCGGTCTCCTTGAGCCAGGCCTCGAGGCGCGGGGCATTGAGGGTGCGGACCGTAAACCCCCGTGGATCCAGGAGCACCCTCGAGCGCACAAACTCGTTCTCGCCCACGGGGGCCAGCTTTACCGTGGCCCTTTGCCGAGCCGGGTCAAACTCGAGGCTTCCAATCCGCCCCTGACCGGTGAAGATGAACACCCGAAAGAGCTCGGGGGCCGGTTGGGGGGCGTGGAGGCGTAAGACGTAACGGTCTATCGCGGCGTGGATAGGCTCTAGCACCTGTCGGTCGAAGAGCGCGGCATCCTGGGCCACCTCGAGTTCGTTGCTCAGGGTGTAGCTAAAGCGGAAGGTGCGCTTCTCATCGCTGGCCAGGGGCGGCAGGTTGCCCTTTTGGCTGGGGCCCGCGGTGATGCTCAGCCGGTTACCCTCGACCTGGTACACCGCCGGTTTGCCGTCCAGGGCGCTGGCGCCCTCAAAGCGCACCTGTCCGCCGCTGCGCGGCTCGAGGGTGAAGAACACCTCGCGGTAAACCCCCTCGAAGACGAAGGTGCGGGTGTCCACCACCCGCACCAGGCCACTGGACAGCAGGTACACGTCCTGCTCGACACTGGCCAGGTGGTAGCTTTTGCCCAAAGCCACCCCGAGCCCTGCAACGACCAGGAGCCCCCACCCCTTGTGGCGGTTCACCCTTTTAGCCTACTGCACCCAGGGGGTTCGCAGCCTAGTGCCCCCACTGGGGCAGGGTGTCCTCGAGGCTCACCTCTTCAATGCTCCAGCGCTCTTCCACCACCCGGAACTCGCCCTGCGCAGCGATGAAGTCGGCGGCCTCGCGCAACACCGTCTCCACCCATACCCCGTCGTAGCCCAGCAGGCTGAACCCCACCACCTCCCAGCCGTGCTCATCCTGCCCGGCCAGCCGCGCGGCTGAGACCGGGTAGCGGCTTCGGAGCCGCTCGACCACCGGCTTGACCAGGGCCCGCTTCTCTTTGAGGCTGCTCACCCAGGGCATCTCCAGCCGTGCGGTGTAGAGACCCAGATAGGCGTTCATAAGGTCTTTAGCCTAACAGAACCCGCTCAGGCCCGCTGTAGAGGTTGAACGAGCCGCGCAGAAACCCAATGAGGGTCAGGTTGAAGGCGCGCGCCACCTCCACCGCCAGGCTGCTGGGGGCAGAGATCGCGGCCAGAATGGGGATGCCTGCGGCCAAGGCTTTCTGGACCAGCTCGAAGCTGGCCCGCCCGCTCACCAACAGCAGGCTCTCGGAAAGGGGGAGCCGGTCTTCCAGCAGGGCCCAGCCGATCAGTTTGTCCAAGGCGTTATGGCGGCCCACATCTTCCCTCGAGGCCAGCAGGCGCCCTTCTGAGTCAAACAGGGCTGCGGCGTGCAACCCCCCGGTGCGCTCGAAGAGCCCCTGACTGGAGCGCAGCCGCTCGGGCAGGCTCGAGACCCGCTCAGCCGGAACCGCAAACCCCGGCCCCAGCGGCTCGTACCCCCGCAGCCGCAGGGTTTCCAGCCCGGACTTTCCGCAGACCCCACAGGCCGAGTGGGCAAAGAAGTGCCGTTCCAGCCCAGCGAGCCGGGGTAGGGCCGGGGAACGCAGCTCGAGGTTGACCCGATTGTACTGCTGAGCCTCACCAGCCTCGGTGCAGTAGGTGATGCGCCCCACCTCCTCACGGGAACGCAGGATGCCCTCGGCGAAAAGGAACCCCGCAGCCAGCTCGAAATCCTGACCGGGGGTACGCATGGTCACCGCTACCGTCTGCCGCTGCTCCCCCGCTTGAAGCCGGATTTCCAGGGGCTCCTCGGTGATGACCTCATCGGTGCTCCGGCGACCCTGCCCAGCTTCAACGCGCAGCAGTGAGGTCTTGACCTTCGCTCCCGGACGGGTTTTGGGTCTCGAGATAGACATAGCTTTCCTTGTAGGCGGGCACCTTGGCCTGGGGTGAGCGCAGCTTGGGGTCGAGCAGGACATTGCCCTCCGGCCAATACACCTGGAGGGTTCCTGGCCGGATCTCGGCCAGAAAAACCCGACAGGGCAGCACCCCAAACTCGTTCCTCAGCCATACCGGCTGGCCTGGGTAGAGCTTTAGCCGGGCCGCGTCGAGCAGGCTGACCAGCACCGCATCGCGCTCCGCACCGCTGATGGGGTCTTTAGGCTCATGCACCATGCTGTTGAACTGCTTGCCGCGCCGGGTGGCCAGCCGGAAGGCCCCGCTGGGGATGGCTCGAGAGGGCAGCCCCAAAGCCTTGAACCTGGCCCGTCCATCGGGGGTGGGGCAGACCCCATCGGGGCATAGATGGGGCCCGCCGTACTGAAACGCCTGGCCCTTTTGGTGTAGGTGCTGAATGCCGTCATAAAGGGGGATAACCCGGACGATCTCCGCGCGGATGGCCGCAGTGTTTTCAAAACGCAGCCGATCGGCCAGATCGGGGCGGCAGCGTCGGGCCAGTTCCAACAGGGCTTCGTACTCCGGGCGGGCCTCACCGATGCGGGGGCCGGGGATCTCCGGGCTGAAGATCACCCGGCGTTCGGTGCTGGTTTCGCTGACCCCGCCGGGCACCTCGTAGCGCGTGGTGGCCGGGAGCAGGATGACCTCCTCCCCCTCGACCAGCATCTGTGAGGAGAGCACGATATCCTGATGCACCCGCAAGGGCACCCGGGACAGGGCCTCGGCCGCCTCGAGGGGGTCCGGGAGGGTCTCGAGGAAATTCCCCCCCACGCTCCACAGCAGGTCGAGCTGGCCCTGTGCGGCCCGGTCAAGCATCTCGGGGGCGGTCAGCCCAGGGGTCGTGGGGACCGGGAAGCCCCACTGCTGCTCGAGCGCCGCGGCATGCTCGGGGGTGATGGGGAGGCCACCGGGGTACACCGTGGCATACGCGCCCATCTCGGCCCCCCCCTGAACCCCGCTGTGCCCACGAATGGGCATCAGGCCACAGCCTTCCCGGCCCAGGTACCCTCGGGCCAGGGCCAGGTTGATGATGGCCTGCACGGTGTCTTCAGCGAGGCTGTGCTGGGTGATCCCCATGCTCCAGACCAGCACGGCTTTGTCGGCCCGCCTGAGCATCTGAGCGAACTCGGTCATCTCGGCCTGGCTGAGCCCAGACCCCGTCTCCAGTTCCGCCCATCTGGCCGAGCGCAGGGAGGCCTCGAGGGCCTCAAAGCCGCGGGTGTGCTGCGCGATGAAGGCCTGGTTAAGCCCGTCCTGCTCGAGCAGGGCTTTCAGCGCTCCGGTGATGAAGGCCAGGTCTCCGCCGGGGGCGACCAGGAAAAAACGATCGGTGATCCGGGTGCCGAAGAGGGCGCTCTCGGGGTCGGAAGGCACCCAGTACCGATCCATCGCCGGTTCTTTGTAAGGGTTGACACACACCACCTGGGTACCGGCCTTGCGGGCGTAGTAGAGGTATTTCATCAGCACCGGCTGATTGACTGCCGGGTTGGAGCCGAAAAACACGATCAGGTCGGTGCCGATCAGGTCGGTGTAGCTGCAGGTGGTCGCCGCTACCCCCAGGCTCTCCTTGAGGGCTACCGTGCTGGGGCTGTGGCAGATTCGGGCGGCGTTGTCGATGTTGTTGCTCCCCAGGGCCCGCACCGCTTTTTGCGCGGCGTAGTAGGTTTCGTTGGGGGTGCCCCGGCTGGTCAGGTAGAACCCCAGCCGCTCCGGGCTCGATTTGCAGATGTGTAGGCCGATGCGGTCCAGCGCTTCATCCCAGCTGATCCGGCTGAACCCCGGCTCGCCCCGCTTGCGGCGCATGGGGTAGGGCAGCCGACCCAGCGCGCGCAGCTCCGCCGAGGATTTACGCCGCAGCTCCTCGATATGGGCGAGAACCCCCACCTCGAGCGGCCCCATGGTGTTCAACCGCAGTAGCCGAAGCCGCACGTTGCAGAGGTGGATGCCACGAATGGTCCAGTCGCGCAGGCCATAGGTTCCTAAAGCACAACCATCGCAGACCCCGTCGTTGAGGATGCGCCAGGCGTAGGCCGCATTGTCGGCGTTCTCGAGCCCCGCCCGGAAAACCTCGAAGAAATTGTTGGGCTTTTGCAAACCGAACCCGAAGGGGCGCCAACTGGCCCACAGCTCGGGCTTCCACCCTTTGGGAACGGGTTTGAGGGGCACCATGACCTCCGCAGACGGCCTATAGGATACTGCAAAGCCGCGGCGGCAGTTGCAAGCGACCTCGCAAAGCATAAAACCGCCCCGATTCCCCTCGAGGCGGCCCTGCGATAGATGACCAGGGTATTGAAGCCCCTCTAAATGAAGGGCGCATGAACTCCGGGCCCTGCGAGCGGGCTGGGGGGCTTTAGGGGGCCACCTGCGACTGCGCCCTCTCGAGCCGCTCCAGGACCCGCTCCTTTCCCAGCAGCATCAGCAGATCGAACATCCCTGGGGTTTCCAGGCTCCCGGTAATCGCGGCCCGCAGGGGTTGCATCACCGCTCCAGCTTTAACCCCCTTGGCCTCGACAAACTGCTTGAGCGCGGCCTCGGTGGTCTCCGGCAGGAAATCGGGGAGGCTCGAGAGCAGCCCGCGTAGCTCGGGCAGGAACACGGCGCCTTCCTTCAGCTTGGCCAGGGCTTTCTCCGAGGTGGGATAATCCTCCCGGAAGAAGTACACCGACTTCTCCACGAACTCCTGTAGGGTTTCAAAGCGCGCCCGCAGGGCCTCGATCACCTGCTTGAGGTAGGTTTCCGAGGGATAGGCATACCCGGCCTTTTCCACAAAGGGCTTGATTCGTTCGGCCAGATCGTCCAGGCTGAGCACCTCGCGGATGTACTTGCCGTTCATCCAACGCAGCTTGTCCAGCCCGAATACCGGGCCGCCCAGGCTGATGCGCGAGAGATCGAAGTGCTCGAGCATGTCTTGAAGGCTGAAGATCTCCCGCTCGTCGGGCATGCTCCAGCCCATGGTTCCCAGGTAGTTGAGCAGGGCTTCGGGCAGGATCCCCTGGGCCCGGTAGCTGTCCACGCTGGTGTCCATTTTGCGCTTGGAGAGCTTGGACCGGTCGGGGTTGCGCAGCAGAGGGGTATGGCACCAGACTGGCTCATCCCAACCAAAAGCCCGCAGGATCAGGATGTGAAAAGGGGTGCTGGTCAGCCATTCCTCAGCCCGGATCACGTGGGTTACGCCCATCAGGTGGTCATCTACCATCGCGGCCAGGTGATAGGTAGGGTAGCCATCGGCCTTGAGGATCACCTTGTCGTCGAGCTGGGAATGGTCGAACTCCACCGGGCCCCGCAGAAGGTCCTGCACCACCACACTGCCCTCCAGCGGGGCCTTGAGCCGGATCACGAAAGGCTCTCCGGCAGCGGCTCGAGCCTCCGACTCGGCGCTGGGGTAGTCGCGGTAGCGCCGGTTGTAGCCCCGGTAGCTGGCCCCGGCCTTCTCGGCTTCCTTGCGGGCGGCCTCGAGCTCGGCGGGGGTCTCAAAGGCTCGGTAGGCCGCGCCGGAGTCCAGCAACCTCTGGGCGTGGGCTTGGTAGATGGGCAGCCGCTGGGACTGCACATAAGGCCCATTGGGCCCCCCCTTGGTGGGGGATTCATCGGGGGAGAGCCCCAGCCACTCGAGCATCTCCAGAATCCGCCGCTCGCTGTCGGGGTTGTAGCGGGTGCGGTCGGTATCCTCGATTCGAACGATGAACTTTCCCCCCTGCTGCCGGGCAAAGATGTAGTTAAAGAGGGCCTGGTAGGCGGTTCCCACATGGGGGTCGCCGGTAGGGGAGGGGGCGATACGCGTGACAACCATAGGCTCTAGCTTAAAGCGAGCGGTGCAAAGCGGAAAGCCTGGGCCTGCTGCATGGCCACGGGGGGAGCGCGGTATGCCGGGGTTTATCTCTCACAGGGGGCTCAATCGCTAATGATAGGCTAATGAGCAATGGAGACAGCGTTACAAGCCACCCCAGCTTCCCCGACCGCCTCCACCACGCGGCTCGAGGCCACCGGGCTGGTCAAGCGCTACGGGCGGCGTACGGTGGTGCGGGGGGTGAGCCTGGGGCTACAGCGCGGAGAAATTGTGGCCCTGTTTGGCCCCAACGGAGCCGGGAAGACCACCACCTTCTATATGCTGGTGGGGTTTATTCAGCCCAACGCCGGGCAGATCCGGCTGGGGGAGCAGGAGGTCACCCGGCTGCCGATGTACAAGCGGGCCCGCCTGGGGCTGGGCTATCTGCCTCAGGAGCCTTCGGCCTTCCGCCGGATGACCGCGCTGGAGAACCTGTTGGCGGTTTTGGAGTTTCAGCCGATTTCCAAACCGGAGCGCTTGAGCCGGGCCAAGGCGCTGCTGGAAGAACTGGGCATCACCCACCTGCGCGACAAATACGCCTACACCCTCTCCGGGGGGGAGCGTCGGCGGCTCGAGATCGCTCGAGCCCTCTGCACCAACCCCGATTTCATCCTCCTGGACGAACCTTTCACGGGGGTGGACCCTAAAAACGTTCACGATATCCAGAAGCTGATCTCTGAGCTGCGGGAGCGGCGCGGGGTGGGGATCTTCATCACCGACCACTCGGTTCGTGAAACGCTGGCCATCGCCGACCGGATCTATCTGATGTACGACGGCCAGGTGGCCTTTCAGGGTGGGCCCGAAGAGTTTGCCCGTGACTCCGGGGTGCGAACCCACTATCTGGGGGAAGCCTACGAACTATGAAACCCCTCAGCCCCCCAATGGCCGGTCTCTGATCCCCTATGACGTTTTGGTCCATTTTTGTTTTGCTGGTCCTGGTCGCTGGCCTGGTGGCTTACGTGGGGGATGGCGTGGCCAAGCGGGTGGGCAAACGGCACTGGCGCTTTCTGGGACTGCGGCCTCGAGCCACCGCCACCCTGGTCGCGGTGGGTACCGGGATGCTCATTGCGCTGGGGGCTTTTGCCACCTTTTTCCTGGTGGTGAAGGGAGCCCGGGAGACCATTCTGCAAGCGGAAGCCGTGCGCCAGGAGCGCGATCGGTTGCGCTCGGAGGTGACCCGTTTGGAGAACCGCGCCGCCCAGGTCTTCGCCGAGAACGAGCAGCTCAAGTCCGATCGCAGTGAGTTTGAGCGCAACAATGACCTGCTGGCCCGGCAGCTCGAGCAGAATGCGGATCTACAGCGCCAGACCCGCCAGGACTTGGAGCGGGTGCTTACCGAACGCGAGAAGCTTCAGCAGGAAATAGACCAGCTCACCGCGGCCAGCGAGGTGCAGCGCAAAGCCCTGTTGGGTCTCGAGGCCAGCCGGCAGCAGCTCCAGGTGGAGCGGGACACCTTGCTAAAGGAGAAAACCCGGTTGCTGGCGGAAAAAAACCAACTCGTGTCTGAAAAAGCCCAGCTGCAGGCCAGCCGCCAGCAGCTCCAGGCTCAGGCCGACCAGGCCCAGACCGAGCTGAAGAAGCTCGAGCTGGCCAGCCAAACTGCCCAGAAGCGGCTGGCCGATCTTCAGGCTCGGACCAAGGAGCTCAATGGGCGCATCGCTAAGCTCGAGGCGGACAAGCGCAACCTCGAAGGCGATGTGGCGGTGATCTCAGCCAGCAGCACCGCCTCCAACTCCGATTTCAGCACCGCCCTACAGGCCGCCCAAAGGGATAATGCCGATCTCCGGGCCAGGCTGATCGAGGCCCAGCGTACCCTGGAGCAGATGCGGGACCAGAGCCGAAGCCTGATCGCGGGCCTGGACAAAACCCTGCGCCTGTCCTTGCTGGCCGAGCAACCGCTGGATCCAGACGATGTGGCCAGTGCACTCAAGGAGGTGCTGCGCCGGGCCGAGAGCCGAGTGCGCTCCCTGGGGCTGCGGGGCCTCGAGGTGAGCGAGTACCCCAGCCTGGGCGATACCAAGCCGGGGCTGCTGTTGGTGCGGGCTGCGGGGGTGAGCCCGGAGGGGAAGGTGCGGGCCCGCATCGAGTACCGAGCCAAGGAGCAACTCTTTGCCCAGGGCGATGTGCTGGCAACCGGTGTTTTGGTGATGCCGGCCAGCCTGAGCGAGGTGCGCCGCAAGCTGGATATCCTGAGCCAGGCTGCGGAAGATCGCCTGAGCCAGGCCGGGTGGGTTCCGGAGAAGCTAGCCCAGGGGGGGGTTTCCTTCGAGGAACTGTTGAACTTCACCGCACTGCTCGAGGGCAAGCGGGGGGGGGCCAAGGTGGCGGTGATCGCTCTGGACAACCTTTACCCTACCGAGCCCCCCCGGCTCGGCCTCAAGCTGCTGCAGTGAAATCCCTTAGATCGGATTCAAAAAGACCGTTTGCATAACAAAAGCCCTAGAGGCTGTCTTTTTGAATCCTAGAGCGGTTGCCACGAATGCTTGGCGCAGCCGAGGACGGCTGGGACAAGCAAAACACTCGCCTGGCTAGGCGAGTGTTTGTGGCAGACGCGATTGAGCACTCCCTTTGGTCGGGTCAGTTCGTCACTGAACGGTGACGAACTGACCAAATCTGGTATCAGGGGATGATGGCGAAAGGCCGACCGGTGACCGAGACCAGGGCCTGCTGGATGCTGTAGGTACCGCCGGAGCTGGCCAGGGTGAGCTTGAGGGCGATGCGAAAGGAGCCCTTCTTGATCAAGTCCAGCGCAGCTTTGTTCTCGGTTTGATTCAGGGGCAGGTTGAGGTTGACGGTATCTACTGAGCCGGCAGCCACGCTGAAACTGGTGGTGCCCAAGGCGAAATCCCCACCGCTGTTGTCGTTGATGTTGGAATCTGAGCCGGGCCCCAGGCGGATTTCAAAGCTACCGCTCAAGGGGGTGAGCCCGGTGTTTTGGATGCTGACCTTAGCTACGATTCTTCCGCTTTCGATGATGTCGAGCTGTGGGCTGGGGACCAGCTGCCCGGCCTCGCTCGGCACGATGAGCGTGGCTGAGCCGGCGGGGAAACTGTTGCTGCGGGTGCTGGCCGGGATAAACCCCACCAAGTCGGTGTTGAGGGTGTAGCGGGTACGCGAGCTACACCCGGTTGCCAGCGCCAGAATCAGCAGGACTACAGCAAACGTACGCATGGGTCCTCCCAAATCCTAATAACTTATCCCGAGTCCTACCGCAATGCCGAACACGGTTCCCCCGGTGATCGGGGCTGGGTGGGTGGTGAGGGCTGCGTCTAGGCTGAATCCAGGCAGGGCGAACCCGGCGCCTAGCCCCAACACCAGCCCGCCGCTGTATCCCAGTCCTGCCCGCAGGCGCAGCTCCCCAAGCTGGTACTCGGCACCCATATGGGCGTAAAAGCCATCCTCGAGCCCCAGGTCCCCCCCGACGATAAGGGTGCCCAGCTCGAGCGGAAGCTTGCTGGCGGCGTTGAGGAAGAGGGCTGGGGCCACCCCGAAGCTGTTGCGCTCGCTGGCCTGGCTGCTGGTCTGCCCATCCTCGCTGTAGGTGACTTCAATGCCGCTCCAGTGGGCATACCCCAGCGCGTTGCGAATCCCCAGCCCCACGGTGGTCCCCTGTCCCTGGAAGGCCACCCCCAGATCGGCCCGCAGCCCCACCCCGCTGCCGTTGCCGGGAAGCGCATAGAACAGCTTCCCGCTATAGGCGGCGTTGCTGGGTTGGGCGTTCTCATCGGTGTGAACGCGGGCGGTGGCGGTGCCCTCGAGATACGCCAGCCCATAGAACCCCTCGCCCCGAACTCCCACGTACATATCCGAAGTCAAGCCCTCGGAGATCGGCAGACGGGGGATCACGGTGGCATAGGAGAGCCCCAGGCTGATCCCGGCTTGGGCGCTGGCGCTGGCCGATAGGCTGTAGTCGGTGTTGGGCTGGAGGGTGCCGCTGGCTACCGCCTGCCGAAGGCGGGCATCCGGAGAAATCCCCAGCCCCAGGCCCCCAGCAAAAACCCCCAGGTCGGCGGAGAGCCCGGCCCCGAACGGGATGGGCAGGCGGAAGAGGGGTTCTGGAGTCAGGGCCTTGCTGTTGCTGACCCCTGCGGGACGGCCCACGCTAAAGTCTAGGTTGATGGGCCTGCCGGAGCCGTCGGTCACCCGAACCCCATTCCCGTCCAGGCTAATCACCACCTCAGGGTTGCCCGTGGCGGGGTTGATAAACGCATCGGAGGAGGCCGGGTTGAGCAGGATCTCGTTGGGGTGGCTGAACTGGTCGTAGGCCGAGAGCAGATCAAAGGGGCTGTCCGGGCTGCGGATATCGCCCAGGGGATTGGTTTGGGGACGCAAAAACAAGGCGGCCAACCCGACCGGTAAGGGGAGATTAGCGCTCGAGCCATACAGGCTGGCCGGAAAAGCAGTATAGGCCGGGTTGAGGTAAGCGGCGTCGGGGCCCGGCAGAGTCAGACCTCCCATGCCCAGGCTGCGCACGCTCTGGGCCGAGCCTAAGCCAGCCAGAGCCATGAGGCCAAGCAAGAAAAACCGCTTCATACGCTTCATGATAGAGGGAGGAACGTCAGGGGGCGGTGATAAATCTCCTCAGGAGAGCGGGGCCAGCCCGGTCATCCGGCTGAAGAAGCAGTGGGTCAGGGCGATGGCCAGCGCATCGGCCAGGTGGGTGGGCTTGGGGGTGGTGGGAAGGTTTAGGATGGCCCGGACCATGTAGGCCACCTGGGTTTTATCGGCGTGGCCATACCCTACCAGGGCCTGCTTAACCTTGGGGGGGCCATAGCCATAGAGCGGAATCCCCTGCTGATCGGCCACCACCAGCACCGCCCCCATGGCCCAACCCACCTTGTAGGCCAGCTCATTTTGACGGTAGAAAAACTGCTCCTCGACCGCGATGGCCACCGGCTTGAAGCGTACTGCCGCCTCGTACACCGCCTGGTAGAGCCGCCCGACCCGTTTGGGGGCTGGGTCGGTGTGCAGGGTGCGCACCACCTCGCCGTGGAGCATCCGGGCCTTCTGCCCCACCTGCTCCACTACCCCGAGGCCCAGATTGGTGATACCGGGATCAATGCCAAGGACGACCATAAGGGGATGGATGGGGGAAAATCAATCCCCTGGGTGGGTCAGAACCCCAGGGGCGGATGCTCGAGGAGGGAGGAGCCCTCAACCCCTCGAGCTAGTTACCCCGCTTGGGGGGGTAATCTCCGTCGCCGTACCGGATGAAGGCCGGGATCTCGAAGTTAGAGGTGTCTACGGTGGTGCTGGGGAAATCAATCAGGCGCCCCCCCGGTTTAGCCACCACCGCGTTCTCGTTGAATCCGGCTGCGATCACGATGACCCGCATCTCATCCTGGGCGCGGTTGTCGTAGGTCAGGCCGTAGAGCACATCCACATCCTCCATCCCGGTGGCCTCGCGGATTTGCTCCACCACGTTGCTGGCCTCCATCAAGGAGATGTCCTCGTCGCCGACCACATTCACCAGCAGGCGCCGAGCCCCCTCGATGGAATGGTTGAGCAGGGGGCTTTGAATGGCGGATTGGGCGGCTTCAAACACCTTGTTCTCGCCTCGGCCGGCCCCGATGCCCATCAAAACCTGTCCGGCATTGGTCAGCAGGGTGCGCACATCGGCGAAATCGAGGTTGATCTGCCCGGGCAGGTTGATCACATCGGTGATGCCCTTGACCCCATGGTAGAGGACCCGGTCAGCGATCAGGAAGGCGTCTTTGGCCGAGACCTTCTTGTCCAAAGCGGTGATCAGCCGGTCGTTAGAGACCACCACCATGGCATCAACCTGCTCGCGCAGCCGCTTGATGCCTTCTTCTGCGGCCCGAAGGCGGCGCGGACCCTCCCAGGAGAACGGCCGGGTGACCACGCCTACGGTCAGGGCTCCCAGCCGTTTGGCCACCTCGGCCACGATAGGAGCGCTCCCGGTCCCGGTCCCACCGCCCATCCCGGCGGTGATGAAGACCATATCGGCCCCCTCGAGGTACTCCCCAATCAGGTCTTCAGCCTCCCGAGCCGCCTTTTCGCCGATCTCGGGGTTGGCCCCGGCGCCCAACCCGCGGGTGAGCTTATCGCCCAACTGCACCCGCACATCGGCCAGGCTGGTGGCCAGGACCTGTGCGTCGGTATTGCCGGCGATGAACTCAACCCCGGACAGCCCCGATTCGATCATGCGGTTGACCGCATTGTTGCCTGCCCCGCCTAAGCCGATGACTTTAATTTGCACGTCGCCCATGTCCCTCTCCTCACCCGTTGCTGGGGTTGATCTGGCCTGCCTCTACCTATGCTAAAGGATAACCCCCCACCTGTATCTGCTCCGGCCGGTGGAGGCCTCAGAAGAAGTTCTTGAACATCCCCTTGATCCGCTCCCAGAGGCCGTTGGCGGCGCTCACCGCCTCTTCGGTATGGATGGGGGCAGATTTGGAGGGGGCCTTAGCCCGTGGGCCTCGAGCCGGGCGGGTTTGCGGCTGGTGGGCCGCAAAGGTAGCGGCATGGCGCACCAGGCCCACAGCCGTGGCGTGGGTTGGGGAGGCCACCACATCGGTGAGGCCCTGCACGCCCAGGGGTTTGCCCAGCCGCACCGGTAGGTTGAACTGCTTGCGGGCCAGCTCCTCCAGCCCGCGCACCATCGCCGTGCCGCCGGTCAGGATGACTTTACCCACGGTGATCTCCAAGGGCCCCAGGGCCTCATCCACGCTCTGACGGGCCAGGTGCAAGATCTCCCGCAGCCGCGGGCGAATGATTCGGGCCAGCTCCGGCGCCTGGTAGGAAACCTGGGCATTGCCCTCCTGGCTGACCTCCAGCACCAACTCAGGATCGGCCAGCTCGGGCAGGGCTGCACCGTACTTCTTGGCCACCCGCTCGGCCTCCTCGACCGGAATTTGCAGCAGCTTGGCGATGTCCTGGGCTACGTGATCCCCGCCCAGGGGAAGCACCGCTGAGTGGGCCAGGCGCCCCTGGCGGAATACTGCCACGTCGGTGGTGCCGCCGCCGATGTCCACCAGCATTACGGTCATGGTGGCTTCTTCTGGGGAGAGCACCGCCAGCCCGGAGGCATAGGCCTGAAGCACCAGGCCTTCGACCTCGAGCCCCGCGTCCTCAACAGCTTTTCTTAGATTGGTCAGGGGCCCCTTGGCCCCGGCCACCAGGTGCACATCTACCTCGAGCCGCACCCCGGCCATCCCGATGGGGTCGCGGATTCCCTCCTGCCCATCCACCCGGTATTCCAAGGGGAGGGCGTGGATTAGCTCGTAATCCCCGTCGAAGGGGTAAGCCTTGGCTTGCTCGATGGAACGCTCCACATCAGCAGCGGTGATCTGCTGGCCCCGGCGGATGGCCGCCAGGCCGTGGCTAGTCACACTCTTGACGTGGGAACCGGCCACCCCCACCCAGACCCGCTCGACCTTGACCCCGGCCACCCGCTCAGCCTGGAAGATGGCTTGGCGAATGGCGTCGCTGGTTCGCTCGAGGTTGGTCACCACCCCACGCCGCATACCCTGGGAGGGTACGGTTCCTTCGCCGATGATGTCCAGGATCCCATCCGAGGACAACTCACCGATGACCGCCGTCACTTTTGTGGTTCCTACATCCAATCCAACCAGGATCATCGGTTTGTGCTCACCCCCCATGAATACAGATTCAAACGGCTCACCGACACCATTGGGCCGGGATACGCAGGGACAGCAGGGTCTTGGGGTTGCAATGTTGCTGCCTCACTTCGGCCTATTCTTCGCCCTTTGGCCCAATCTTGCAACTCCTTGACACTGCTGCTCCATAGATTAAGGTTTGGCCCGATGATTCGGTATCCCGAGGCATCGGCGTGAATGCGCAGCGCGTCCGGGAAGGCTCGAGCCAGCGCCAGCAGCTCGGTGTAATCCCCGTCGGGGACGGCCTCGAGAAAAGGGGTCCGGGGCTCGGCCCCCGGCAGCAACACCCCGTCTGGGCTGAGGCCCACCCGGCTGTCCTTGAGGCCTATGCTGGCCACCGCGACCCGCTCCTTCAGCACGATGCGAAGACGCCCCACCCGAGGGCGCTCGAGCTGAGCCGAGAGCACCCAGGGATCGGCCTTCAGGGGGTTCAGCCGGGAGGGCCAGGCCCACAGCCAGGGGGTACCCACCTGTAGGCCGGTGAGGGCTTGAACTTGCTCCACCTGGAGGTGGCGATTCCCCACCACCTCCACCGTCTCCACCGGCAGCAAGACCCGACTGGCCACCAACAGGGTTCCCAAGGACAGCAGGATCAGCCCAAGCCGAATCATCGCATCCCTCCAGAGGGTAGCCCATTTGCCTTCACAAGACCTCCTGCGCGGTTTGCGCCTCCACCACACCCCAGATCTCCCACTCCACCTCCAAGGGCAACACCGCCTGCACCTGTTGGATCAGCGTGTAGACCTCTTTGGCAGTGGCCCCTCCCAGGTTGACGATGAAGTTGCCGTGTTCGTGGCTGATCATGGCCCGACCCACCGTAGTCCCCTTGAGCCCCTTTTGGTCAATCCAGCGGCCGGCCGAGTCACCGGGGGGGTTTTTGAAGGCACAGCCCGCGCTCTTTTTCTTGGGCTGGCCTTTGCGTGCGGCATCCACCAGCGCGAGTTTGGCCCTAACCGCCGAGGGGGTGCTGGCGTTGAGCTTGAGCTTGACTCGAGTGACCACCCCCCCTGGAGGCAGCGCAGAATGGCGGTAGCCAAACCCCAGCTCGGCGGGAAGATACCTGTGGAGCTTCCCCTCGTGAAAGATCTCCACCGCCTCTAAGGCCTCGGCCATCTCCCCGAATCGGGTCCCGGCATTCATCTTGACCGCGCCCCCCACCTGGGCCGGTACCCCGTACAGCCCCTCGAGGCCGGAAAGCCCTAGCCGGGCCGAGGCCTGAAGCAGCGTGGGAACCAACACCCCAGCCCCAATCCATCCGGACAAATCCCTGTTCCAGACAGTGAATTCCCCACCCAAGCGGAGCACCCGCTCGCTAACTCCGGTATCGGCCACCAGCAGGTTGGAGCCGTTGCCCAGCACCCGGTAGGGGCTTTCGGTAGCCCGGACCAGATCGGCGGGGGTTTCCACCGTCCAGACCTCGGCCTCGCCCCCTACTCCCAGGGTGGTCAGCTTGCGGAGGGGCAGCCGCTGGATGTTCACCGAACCCCCTTGGCCCCCACCAGGACCCGCCCCAACTGGGAGATGTTGCCCGCGCCAATGGTCAGGATCAGCTCGCCGGGGGCTGCGGTCTTGAGCAGGTAATCGGTTATCTCTTCCCAGCTTGCGTATCGGGCTTGGCGGGATTTCCCGCGCAGGTAGGCCTCGAGGTTTTGGCCGATCTGGGCGCTGGTCAGGTTCATCGGCTCCTCGCTGGCAGCATACACGTCGAGGATCAGGGCCTCATCGGCTTGCTCGAGGGCCCGGGCATACTGAGGCCACTCCTGCTCGGCCCGGCCATAGCGGTGCGGCTGGAACACCGCCCTTACCCGCAGCCCGGTGTGCTTGGCAGCCTGGAGCAGCGCGGACAGCTTGGTGGCGTTGTGGGCATAGTCGTCAACCACAATGGCCCCATTCAGCTCCCCGATCCGCTCGAAGCGGCGCCGCGCTCCGGTGTACTGGGCCAAACCGGTCTGGATGGCCCCGAAGGGCAACCCGGCCACCAGGGCTGCTGCTGAGGCCGCCAAGGCGTTGGCCACGTTGTGCTGCCCAGGAACTTGCAGCCGAATGGGGCCCAGGGCCTGGCCTTGCCAGACCAGCTCAAAGTGGCTTCCAAAGGGGAGCAGCTCGAGCCCTTGGGTGTGGCAGTCGCCGTGGGTGAGCGCAAAACCGACCCGGCGGGTCCCCTGGGTAAGCTCCCCGAGAAGGCTCCAGCGCTCCTCGGCGTTGTAGATGACCCACCGGGCCCGGTGGGCAAAACCGCGCACCGCCTCACACAGCGCCGCAAAGGAGGCGTGGTAGTTGGGCCGAGACTGGCCGTCGGGGGAGACGTGGTCGGCCTCGAGGTTGGTCAGGACCGCCACCTCCAGCTCCAAAAACTGGAACAGGGGGTCGGACTCGTCAATCTCGGCCAGGCGGAACCTCCCCCCACCGGCCCTCGAGCTGCCCCCAATCAAATCCAGCTGAGCCCCCAGCAGCACGGTGGGGTCGGTCTCAGCGGCCATCAGGATGCTGGCCAGCATGGCGGTGGTGGTGGTTTTGCCGTGGGAGCCGGTGACCCCCAGGCTGTACCCCCTGCGCAAGATTTCCCCCACCACCTGAATCCGGCGCCATACCGGTATGCCCAACAGGCGGGCTGTGGAGAGCTCGCGGTCGGTCTCGGGGATGGCGGTGGAAGCCACCAGCACGTCCACCTCGTGCAGGTGCTCGGGGTCGTGGCCCAGCCAGACCCGGATGTTCTCCCGCTCGAGCCCCAGGGTGATCTCGCCTAAACGCTGATCACAGCCGCTGACCCGGTGCCCATCGGTGCGCAAAATATGGGCCAGACCGCTCATCCCAATGCCGCCGATTCCCATCAGGTGGTAATGCTTGGCCCTGGCCGATTCAGGGACAGAGATACTGGTTTGATCATGCCAATTCACGCGGCCTCCAAGACCATCGCGGCTAACCGTTGGGCCGCCCCGGCGGGCGACAACCCCGTGAGTTTACCCCGCATTTCTGCCCGAAGGGAAGGGTTAAGCAAAAGGTTAAGCAGGGCGTTAAACTCAGCCCAGCTCTCCAGGAGCAGGGCGGCCTTTTGCCGGGCATAAAAGCCCACATTGGCCCGCTGAGCCCCTCCATCGAGGCTGGGGGAGAGGGGCACCCCCAGTACGGGAACCCCATGATACGCCGCCTCGGCCAGGGTTCCGGCCCCTCCCCGGGTGATGGCGAAATCGGCGGCGCTCCAGGCCAGTGCGGTGTCGAGGTAGCCGTGGATCGCGTAGTGGGGCCGCTCTTTGGGCTTCATCTGCTCCGTCCAGCGAACCCCACACTGGTGCAGCACCTGCCACTCCTCCAACAGGGGATAAAGCCGTTCAGGCAACTGGTCGTTGAGTTCCTTGCTGCCCTGTGACCCCCCCAACACCAAGACGGTGGGGCGGGTGGGCTCGAGCCCCAGCCTCTCCCGGGCCATCCCCTGCTCAAGGCGCTCCTCCCGCACCGGCAGGCCTACCACCTGGGTTTTGCCTTGGAGGCCCCTGCCGACCTCAATTGGGGTGGAAAGCGCCACCCTCCGGGCCAACCGGGCGAGCATCTGGTTGGCCAGCCCCAGCCTGGCATTTTGTTCGTGAATGACCAGCGGAATACCGCGTAAAGCCCCCACCAGGGCAGCAGGGAACCCGGCATAACCCCCCATGCTGAGCACCGCTTTGGGCCGCAGCTCGCGCAGCACCGCTCGAGCCGCCCATAGCCCCCCCAGCACCTTGAGGCCTTCTTGGGGGCGCAGGGCCTCGCGCGAGAGCTTCCCCGCGGGGATGATACGGAAAGGGAGACCGGCGCCAGGCAACACCCGTTCCTCGAGCCCGCCCTGAGCCCCCACATAGGTGACCGCTTCCCCTGCGGCCACCAGGGCCCGAGCCGCGGCCAACCCTGGGTAAAGGTGTCCGCCGGTACCGCCGCCCGTGACCACGATCATCCCCTAGGCCTCCAGAGCCTGGAGCGGACTCATCGGCTCCTCCTAGGAACCGCCGGGGCTTGCGCGCTCTCGCGGGCGGTTTCCCTCGAGAGGGCATGCAGCAAGCCCATCGCAATCCCCGCCACCAGCATGGAGCTGCCGCCGTAGCTCACCATGGGCAGGGGGGAGCCTGAGACCGGCAAGAAGCCGATCACCACCCCGATGTTCACCGCGGCCTGCAGGGTCAGGTAAACGGTTAGCCCCACCGCCATCACGCTGCTGCTGCCTTCGCTGTGCTTGGAAAGGTAGAGCCCCCGGTTCAGAATCAGGCCAAAGGCCAGCAGCACCATCAGCCCGGCCAGCCATCCCCCCGCCCAGACCACTGAGGCAAACACCATGTCGTTGTGGCCCTCCGGTAGGCGATGGGGCATGGGAGCCCCCACCCCCTGGCCGAACAACCCCGCCTTGATCATCAGCTTATGGCCCTGCGAGACCTGGTACAGCGCATCCAGATTGCTGAGGTCCCCCCGGTGATAGGCCAACCAGTTTTCGAAGCGCTCCCGCACGTATTTGAAGCGCTCCAGATAAAGCCCCGAAAAGGAGAGCACCAACAGCCAGGCGGTGCCTCCGATAGCCAGTAGCCGTCGCCACGGTACCCCCACCATCACCAGGGTGAACCCGGCCAGGAAGAGGATGGTCAGCCCAGTGTCGAAGTCCGGCTCGATCACCACCAGGCCAGCCCCCAGGCTCACCGCGATCACCGGCCCCAGGATGGGGTAGTCGGTGGGTTTGTTGTGGAAAAAAGCGGCCAGATAGAGCACTACCGCCAGCTTCATGAGCTCTGAGGGCTGGAAGTCAAAGCTGCCGGGCAGGTTGATCCAGCGCCGCACCCCCCCCGGGCCATCCCCGACGAAGAGCACCACCACGCACATCAGCAGGGCAAATAGGAAAAAGACCTTGGCCCCTTTGGCCACCCAGGCTGGGCGTAGCCTCGAGACCAAAAGGGTGATGCCCAGGGCGATCACAATGCGGATCAGGTGGTGCTCGAGGTGATCTACGCTGGGCCGGCCCAGGGCCTCGGGCATCGAGTCCGAGCTGGCCACCCCCAGGGCCGAGAGCGCGAACAGCAGGAGTTGAGAGAGCAGGAGAATGGGATCCATTCAGCAACCTCCGGGGGGGTCTAGGGCCAAGCCCTGGGGGCGAGACGGGTGGGGAGTGGGATCAGGACCGCGCATCATTAAACCCAACCTCCTGAGACGGTCATGGCGCACCCGGCCTCGGGGCCGCCTGCCGGACGACCTCGCGGAAGACCCTGGAGCGCTCCTTGTAGTCTTTGAACTGATCGAAGGAGGTAGCCAGGGGGGCCAGCAGCACGCTGCCGCTGGGCATCCGGCGCAGGGATTCCTGTACGGCTAGCTGGAGCGCAGCCCTTCCATCGGCAGCGGGGATGTCCACCACCTCGCTGAGGGAGCGGAAGGGGTTGGCCAAGCGAGGGCCGTCCTGACCTATGGCCAGGATCAGCCGAACCTTCTGCGCCACCAGGGGCTTTAGCTCCTCCACCGGGGCCCCCTTGTCCACCCCCCCCAGGATCCAGGCCACCGGAGGGGGGGCGGCCTCGAGGGCCATCCGCACGGAATCAATTCGGGTGGCGATGGAGTCGTCAATGAAGACCAAATCGCCAATGCGGGCAAAGGCCTCGAAGCGGCCTTCAGGGGTAGGGGCGGTGTCCCAAGCCCGGCGTACCCCCTCGCGGCTGACCGGCCAGTGGATCAGGCCGGCGTAGGCCAAGGTGGCGGCCTCGGCGGCGCGGAGGTTGGTCTCGCGCGGGGTGTCGGCGGGCTCAAAGGGGTGCAGCTGGGCCGGGGTGCCGGCAATTCCCGCGAGGATGCGGGGGTCTTTGGCGTTGTAGACCAGGGCGTCTTCTGCGGTGAGGTTTTGGATCAGGTTGAGCTTGGCCTTGTGGTAGGCCCCCAGGGTTTTGTGCCGGTCCAGGTGATCCACCCCCAACATCAAAAGCACCGCCACCCGGGGGCGAAAGCGCACCACGCGCTCGAGCTGAAAGCTGCTCAGCTCCACCGCAACCACCTCAGGGGGCCGCGGGCTGGCCCCAGGAACCCCAGGAGGGTCTAGGGCCTCGTCCACCACGCGGGTCAGGGGTGGGTCTATGTTGCCTCCGGCGGCGGCATGAATGCCCGAGGTCCGCAGGAGGTGCGCTGTAAACAGGGTGCAGCTGGTTTTCCCGGCGGTTCCGGTGATCCCGATCAGGGGGGTGGGGGAGTGGCGATAGACCAGCTCCGCCTCACCGATCACCTCCGCGCCCCCCTCGCGCAGGGCCTCCAGCCTGGGATGGTCTATGGGGACACCGGGGGCCGCGATGACCTGGCTGTAAACCCCGGGCCGGGGATCTGGGTCGGGCTGGAACCCCAGCGCTTGGGCCTTGGCGGCGTCTTGGGGCGTGAGGTGGTCGTCGTAAAACCATGCGGGCATTGCATGACGTTGCAAGTAGCCCAGCACACCCAACCCGCTGCGGCCCAGCCCGTACACCAGACGTCTCACTGCCGCCCCCACAGGCCCACGGCAAGCGCTGTGCAGAGGGCAGTTATGACCGTGAAACGAAACACCACCTTGGCCTCGCTCCAGCCCGAGAGCTCAAAGTGATGGTGCAGTGGACTCATGCGGAACAGGCGTTTCCCGGTGCGGCGAAAATAGGTGACCTGAATGAACACCGACAGCACCTCGAGCACCGGGATCAACGCCACCAGGGGCAGGTACCAGAGTCGGCCCTCGAGGATAAACAACCCGCTGATCAGGGCTCCCAAGGCCATGCTGCCGGTATCGCCCATAAACACCGTGGCTTTGGGGGCATTGTGCCAGAGGAACCCCAGCAGCGCCCCGATCATGGTCTGGCCG
Source organism: Meiothermus granaticius NBRC 107808 (assembly GCF_003574355.1). Taxonomy (GTDB): domain Bacteria; phylum Deinococcota; class Deinococci; order Deinococcales; family Thermaceae; genus Meiothermus; species Meiothermus granaticius. The sequence continues at coordinate 37,884 of NZ_QWLB01000001.1, forward strand.
ATGGGCAGCCCCACAAAAGGCAATAGGATCACCGCGCTGACCGAGGCCAAAAGGCCGTCCACCCCGTCGGTGAAATTGAAGGCATTAGTGGCCGCAATTAGCACCAAGGTAAAGATCAAGATGTCCAGTGCGGCATACGGGGTGTAGTGCACCTGGCGGCTGGCCCATACCGCGAAGACCAGGCTCATCAAGACCTGTACCGCCAGTTTTTCGCGGGCTTTGAGGGGGCGCCGCAGCGAACCCGCCAGATCATCGGCCAGGCCCAGCAGGGCAAACCCCAGGGTCAGCAGCCATAGCCCGGCCTGCCGATCCCCTCCGACCAGGGCGTAGATCAGGACGGCGCCCAGCAGAAACGCCACCCCACCCATGCTGGGGGTGCCGCTTTTGACCAGATGGCTTTGGGGCCCGTCGGACCGCACCTGCTTACCGAGGCGCAGGGCTTGCATGAGGGTGATCCACAGCCCCACCAAGAACCAGGAGAGCAGTCCAGCCGCGACGAGGTTCCTCATGGGGCCTCCAGAGCGGTTGCGGGCTTCATGGCAGCACCTCGAGGTTCAGGGAAAGTTTCACCAAAGCGCCGTTTTGCAGGGTATAGAGGGCACTGCTATCGCCTTTGAGCCCCTCGAAGCGGCCCTGGATGCGGCCCAGTTGGAGCCCTTCAGGGCTCAGCTTGTAGATCGCGTCTGGGGTCAGCACGTAGAGGTTATCCAGCACCACGGCGGCTTTGACCGGGCCGGGGAGGGGGATGCGGGTTTGATCCGGAAGGCGCAGGGCATCCTGACCAAAGGCGTAAACCCACTGCTCACCCGCCGCTAGGAACTCGAAATTCCCCTCGGCGACGAGGTTGCGATCCAGGTAGAGGCCTTGCGCGTTGATCCAGAAGAGCCCATAGCGGGTGGCCACCGCATCTTTGGCCTTGTAGGGATAGCTGCCCTGGCCCGGTAGGTAGAGCCGGTCCTCGGTGGCCACAACCGGCAGGGGCTTGCTGTGCATGAAGCGAGGCACCCCGGGCAGCGGTTGGCTATCGCGCAAGAAGCCATTTTGGTAAATCAGGAGCTGGAAGGGATAGGCTGCGTACAGGGTATCGCCGTTGCGGGAGAGGGCCAGGGGGGTGGAGGGAAGGGCCAGGTCCATTCCGGCGGCCCGCACGATGCGCCCCTCGGCCACGCCGCCCTCGATGAGGATGGGTTTTTCGTCGCGGGTGCCCAGGGATGCCTGGTTCTGAGGCATGCAGGCCCCCAGCAGCCCCAGCAGGAGGAGCCAGAAGCGCTTCATGTGCGCTCCTCCTGAGGCCAGAGCGTCAGCAGGCGCTCGAGCCCCACGCTGCGGCTGGCCTTGAGGTACACCAGATCCCCTGGCCGAACCCGCTCCTGGAGCACTTGCACGGCTTCTTCCAGGGTCTCTACCGCCACCCCACCGACCTCGGTGGCCTGATCTTTGGCGAACCCGCCTATGAAAATCAGGTTTGGGCTGACCAGGGCGGCCATGTGAGCGGCCTCGAGGTGGTGTTGGTAGGCCTCGTCTCCCAGCTCGGCCATGCGGCCCAGCACCAACCACTTGTTCCCAGGCTGGGTACGCAAGAACTCCATCCCCGCTTTGAAGCTGAGCGGGTTGGAGTTGTAGGCATCGTTGATGAAGATAACCCCGCCCTTCTCGAGCCGTTCCATCCGGCCTGGGGGCAGGCTGAGCCCGGCCAGGCGCTCGACCACCTCGCCCAGGGGCTGGCCCAGCATCTCGGCTGCGGCCAGCGCGGCCAGGGCTCCCAGCGTAGGCCCCACCCCAGGGTAGGGTAGGGTGACCTTGTGCGGGCCAAAGCGGAAGCGGGTCCCCTTGAGCGAGAAGCGCACCTCCTGGGCCTGAAAATCCCCCTGCTCGAGGCCATAGGTCTTAACCTCCGGTAGGCCCAGCAGGGCAGCGGCTTGGGTGCTGGCCAGGCGCACCGGGCTGACCTGAAGCAGCCAGGATTCCTCGCGGACCACATTCTCGAGGCTACCCAGCCCATCCAGATGCTCTACCCCCAGACCGGTGAGCACCGCAAACTCGGGCCGGGCCAGGTAGGTGAGCTCGGCCATCTCCAACAGCCGGTCAATCCCCAGCTCCACCACCGCCCCTGCCGCCTGGGGAAGGTGCAAAAAGAAGCGGGCCAGGCCAGGGGCATTGTTGAGGTTGCCTTCGGGGGCTGGCCAGCCCAGCCCTTGGGCCAAGCACTCCTTGGTGGTGGTTTTGCCAGAGCTCCCGCCCACCGCCAAAACGGTCCCCCTAAAGCGTTCCCGCAAGGCCCGACCCACCGCGATCAGGGCGTGCTCGGGCTTGCCGACCTGAACGCTGGCGTACAGGGGTACGTCGGTGACGGCAAAGCTGGCTCCTGCCTCTAAGGCCTGCTGAGCGTATTCCCGCCCGTGCACGCGCGCCCCCGGCAGGGCAAAAAAGGCCATGCCCGGGCGGGCTTGCCTCGAGTCCCAACCGATCTCATGCGCCGGTTTTGCCCCTGGGTGCACCGTTCCCCCGGTCAGCTTGGCAACCCACTCCGGTGTGAGAGCAAAATCCCTATTTAGCGCTTGGTGTGTATCATGCACAATACCCTCACCGATTCGCCAGTTTACCGGTTTTATTCCGAGATTCCAGCTGGTCCAGCCGATGGAAGTCTGGAGGGATCCCCCACAAGGCAAAGAGACCGGCGGCGATGTCGTGAAACACCGGGGCGGCGATGTACGCCCCGTGAATGCGCTCACCCTTGGGGTGATAAAACACCACCACCACGGTCACTTTGGGGTTGTCGGCGGGGATGAACCCGGCGTAAAGGGCACTGAACACGCTGGGGGAGTAGCGTCCGTTGATCACCACCTGGGCGGTCCCGGTTTTGCCCCCCACGTAGTAGCCAGGCAAGAAGGCGCTGCGGGCGATTTTCTCTGCGTTATCCCCCAGTGCTGTACGGATGGCCTGAGCCACCTCGGGGCGAAAGATCGGCTCGCCCTTTACGCTTTGGCCCTCGAGCAGGGTAGGGGGCAGGTACACCCCGTTGTTGGCCAAGGCGTTATAGGCCGCAGTGAGGTGCAAGGGGGTAATCAGGAAGCCTTGGCCGAAGGTGGCGTTGGCATACTCGATGGCCCCCCATTTGGCCAGGGGCCGCAGCTTGGGCTCGGCCACCGTGACCGCAGGCAGGGGTTTGCCGTCGGCCAGATGCAGCTTTTTCATGTAGTTGTAGAGGAAATCGGGCGGCAACCGCTCGGCCAGGCGGCTGATCCCCACGTTTGAAGAGTACTCCAGCACCTCCCGTAAGGTTAGGACGGAGGGATGTTGGATGACGTCATTGATGGTCCAGCCCCCCACCTTGCGCCACATCGGGGCATCCACCCGGCTATCGAGGGTTGCAGCCCCTTCTTGCAGCAGCACCGCCGCGGTAAGGGCTTTCATGGTGCTGCCGGGCTCGATGGGGACAGAGAAGGCATGGTTGCGCCAGGAGATATTGGTCTGGGGGTTGCCCCTGGGGGCGCTGGGGTCAAAAGCGGGGCCATTGGCCACGGCCAACAGCTTGCCGGTGCGGGTTTCCATGACCAGGGCAGTCCCCCAGTCCGAGCCCGAGGCCTGGAGCCACTTCCAGAGGGCCTGCTCGGCGATGGCCTGTACGGCAGGGTCTAGGGTCAGGCGCACCGTGCTTCCGGTGGCCAAGGTGGCCTGGAGGTCGCGCTCGAGCCCGGAAAGCCCCTTGCCATTGGCCCGCTCGCCAAAGCCGATCACCTGGCTCATCGAAAGCCCCAGGGGGTGGAGGCGTACGGTGTCGTTGGTGCTGGTGGCGATGGGGGTGCCATCGGCGGCCTCGAGGGTGCCGCGCGGAGGTGGGGGGGTGGGGATGCGGTTGGCTCGAGCGATCAGCTCCGGGGCATTGTGATAAAGGGTGTACAGCCCATACCCTAGACCCCCCGCGAAGACCAGGCTGGCCAGCGAGATCACCCAGGCGCGCGAAAGGGTGGCTTGGGTCATGGGGCTTTCCTTTCCCAACGGGCCAGGCTCATGGGGATATAACCGTTGGCCTCGGCCCACTGGCGCAGGGCCAGCGGGGAGAGCAGGTCGTAGCGCTGAAGGGTGAGCTGGGTCTGCCGCCGCTGGAGGTCCAGCACCTGGGCCTGCAGCCGGTCCAGCCGAGCCGCGCGCTGTTGGTTGAGGTAGCCGAAAGCGGTTAGCCCCGCCATCAGCAGCAGATAGACCCCAGCCCAGCGCCACAATGTGCTCATGGTGTTCCCCCTACCTTTTGTGCGGCACGCAGCTTGGCGCTGCGGGCCCGTGGATTTTCCTGTTGCTCCTTTGGGCTGGCCACAACGGGCCTTTTGGTCAGGGGCTCGAGGACCACCGAGTCCCGCAGAAAGTGCTTGACCACGCGGTCCTCGAGCGAGTGGAAGCTGATCACCACCAACCGCCCCCCTGGTTTTAGAACCCGCTCGGAAGCAGCCAGCAGCGCTTTAAGGGCCCCTAGCTCATCATTGACATAGATGCGCAGGGCCTGAAAGGTGCGCCGGGCCGGGTGTCCGGCCTCGCGAAACCCAGTGGCCTTGCGCACCACCTCGGCCAGTTGGGTGGTGGTGGTGAGGGGGCGTGCGGCCACGATGGCGCGCGCGATCCTTCCGGCTTTGGACTCCTCCCCGTAGATACGCAGGATATCGGCTAGCTCGTCCACCTCAAAGGTATTCACTACCTCTGCGGCGGTCGATTCGCCCGAGCCCATGCGCATATCCAGGGGGCCCTCATTGCGGTAACTGAACCCTCGTTTGGGGTCATCCAAGTGGAAGCTGGAAACCCCTAGATCGGCTAAGATCCCGTCTACTGCCCCGATGCCTAGCTCCTGAAGTTGGGGCTCGAGGTCGCGGAAGTTGGCCTGAACTAGGGTCAGATGGGGGAGATGCAGGGCTTGCACCCGGGCTATGGCCTGGGGATCTTGATCGAAACCCACCACCCTCCCACCCTGCCCCACGATGGCCTGGGTATGCCCTGCCCCACCTAAGGTGGCATCCACATACAGCCCCCCAGGGCGCACCTCGAGCCAATGCAGGGCTTCTGGCAGCAGCACGGAGGTGTGGGAGAGGGGCTCCATAACCATATCTAACCCACCAGGGTGCGCAGGGCCTCAGGCGCGGGCGGGCTTTCCAACACCTTGTTGATGCTCTCCCACCAGCGTTTTTCGCTCCACAGCTCGAGGCGGGTAGGAGCCCCGGCCACCACCACGTCGTTCTCCTCTTCCATCCCGGCGAACTTGCGCAGCGGGGGGGGGACCGAGATCCTGCTGGCGTTGTCCATCTGGGTCTTGAAGGCGCCTGAGTAAAAGAAGCGCACAAACTTTTGCGCTTCCAAATCGGTTAGGGGGAGGTTCAGCAGCTGCCGCTCGATGTTGGACCAGGACACCACCGGAAAGAGGTACAGGCAGCCTTCAATACCGCGGGTGATGACCACGCCATCCTCGACAAAGGAACGGAAGGATTGCGGGATCACAACCCTTCCCTTGTCGTCTAGGCTATACTGGAATTCACCGAACGGCATCGCCTTTCTATCTCCTGATGGCTGTGGTGGCCGCTCCTGGCCGGGGTTCGAGGACGGTCTCCCACCAACTGCACTGTTCTGTGACTCACCTTACCACAATTTCACCCAGTTTTACCACCACCTCCCACTTCCATCCCACTCCTCTACCACTCGAGGGCTAAAGCATGGACAACAACACAACACCCCAGGCGGGGCCTGGGGTGGGGGTTTCAATTGCGGGAAGAGGCGTAAGCCGGGTTCTGTTTCCACGGTCATCTCTCTGGGATGGCTGTCGCCAACCACCTCGAGCGTCACTGCCGTAGGTTCAAGCGGTTCGGGCTAAACCTCCCTGTTCGGACTTACGGACTTGCAGCGGATGGGGTTTACCTAGCTCCCCCTGTCTCCAGGGGCACTGGTGGGCTCTTACCCCACCGTTTCACCCTTGCCCTTGCGGGCGGTCTGCTCTCTGTTGCACTATTCCGTCGGGTTACCCCGCCCAGCCGTTAGCTGGCATCCTGCCCTGTGCTGCCCGGACTTTCCTCAAGCGGTAGCCCGCCTGCGACCGTGCCCTCTTCCCAAAGCTATAGTTTAGCCCAAACCGGCGCCGCAGTCACGCAGCCCCGCTATCCCTTGGCCAGCTTCTCGATCACCTTTCGTACCTTGTCGCCAGGGGCCGCGGGGCCCAAGGCCTTGGTCACCGGGCCAATTGCCGCCAGAGGGGTCTTGAACTGAGAGAAGTCGAGATTGGCCCGCACCCAGGCCTCGATCTCAGCCTCGCTCATCTCTCTTGGCAGATAGCGGTCCAGAAACTCAATTTCAAAGGGGTTTCGGTTTTCCTCGGCGATGACCCGCAGGGCCTTGAGGATCTTGATGGCCTCGGTGTCGGGAAGGGGACGGCCATCGCCTTTGCGGTCCATCTCGGCCTTGACTACCCGGGCGAAGTCTCGGCTGGCGGTATCGCCGCGCTTCATCGCCTCCACGATCTGCTGTTTGATGGCCTCATAAATTTGGGTGCTCATAGGGTTTAGTGTAGCGCCTGGCCCGGTCCCCTCGAGCCCGGCCTGGGGAAAGTATCATTGCTAGGTATGCGCGCGCTGCTTTCGGTCTATGACAAGACTGGTTTGGTGGAGTTTGCCCAAGGCCTGACGGCTTTGGGGGTGGAGCTGGTCTCCACCGGGGGTACCTATAAGGTTTTGCAGGAAGCGGGCTTGCCGGTGATCTACATCTCCGAGGTGACCGGCTTCCCCGAGATCTTGGACGGCCGGGTCAAGACCCTGCACCCCAAGATCCATGCCGGGCTGCTGGCTCGGAAGATTCCGGAGCACGAGGCCGAGTTGCAGGCCCATGGCATCACCCGGATTGACCTTCAGGTGGGGAATCTCTATCCCTTTCGCGAGACCTTGACCCAGGGCGCTTCGTTTGAGGAATGCCTCGAGCAAATTGACATCGGGGGCCCGGCGATGCTCCGAGCGGCGGCCAAGAACCACCTGGCGGTGCTTCCGGTCTGTGATCCAGCCGATTACCCGCGGGTGCTCGAGGCCCTGCGCACGGGCATCCACAACGATTTCCGCAAGGAGCTGGCCGCTAAAGCCTTTGCCCATACCGCCGCCTATGATGCGGCCATCGCGGAGTTTTTGGCCTCGGAGAAGTTCCCCGCGGTGCGAACCTTGGCCTTGGAGCGGGTGCAGGGGGTGCATCTGCGCTACGGGGAAAACCCCCACCAAGATGCCAGCCTGTACCGTCACCAAGGGCATAGCGGGCCGGTGCTGGACGCGAAGGTGCTGTCTGGAAAGCCGATGGGGTTCAATAACTATGCTGATGCCGATGCGGCCTGGGCCTTGGTCAGCGAGTTCGAGCTGCCCGCTTGTGTCGCGGTCAAGCACGCCAATCCCTGTGGGGTGGCCCTAGCTGATGACCCTAAAACCGCCTGGGAGCGGGCTCGAGATGCCGATACGCTCTCGATTTTCGGTGGGGTGGTGGCAATCAACCGTCCGGTGAACCTGGAGACCGCCCAGGCCATGCGGGGCACCTTCTTAGAGGTCTTGATTGCCCCTGAGGTGAGCGAGGAGGCCCTCGAGTGGTTCCGTCTCAAAAAGCCCGATCTACGGGTCTTGGTGGCGGGGAAAACCCGCGCCGATGGGCTCGAGTTCCGTCCGATTATGGGTGGGTTTTTGGTTCAAGACCGAGATGCCCAAAAATGGGAAGCCCTGCAGCCGCGGCTGGTTACCGAGCGGGTCCCGACCGCTCAGGAGCTGCTCGATTTGAAGTTTGCCTGGTACGTGGGCAAGCACACCCGCTCTAACAATGTGGTATTGGCTCGAGATGGGGTGACGGTGGGTCTGGGAACCGGTGCGGTGAGCCGAATTTGGGCCGCTGAACGGGCCATCCTCAACGCGGGAGATCGGGCCAAGGGTGCGGTGCTTTCCTCTGAAGCCTTTTTCCCCTTCGACGACGTGGTGCGTGCGGCGGCGGCGGCGGGGATCACCGCGATCGTGCAGCCCGGCGGGGCTAAGCGGGACCCAGAGGTGATTGCGGCGGCCAATGAGCTGGGCCTGGCCATGCTGTTTACCGGTAGCCGGCACTTTAGGCACTGATCCCGGCGTGGGCTAATGCGGGGCGGATGCCGCCCGGCTGCGAAACACCAGGCCCACCCCGAGCAAGATCAGGGCGGAGCCGGCCAGGGTCCACAGGGTGATGGGCTCACGCAAAATCAGCCAGCCCAAGATTAGGGCGACCACCGGGTTGACATAGGCATAGGTGGTCACAATGCTCAGGGGCAGCAGGCGCACTGCCAGCACAAAGGAGGTGTAGGCGATCAGCGAACCGAAAACGATCAGATAGACCAAAGCGCCCCAGCCCGCGCTGGACGGGTCGGTCCAGCGTTCCCCGATCAGCGGGGAGAGGATTAAAAACCCCAGCCCCCCAAAAAGCTGCTGATAGGCGGAGACCACCGCCGGTTCTAGGGTGGGCTGCCGACGCTGGGAATATACCGTTCCCACCGACCACAGCATCGGCGCGATCAACAGGAGCAGAATGGCCAGAAGGGTGGTGTGGGAGGCGGACTCGAGCTTGGGCACCGAGAGCACTGCGGTTCCGGTAAGCCCCACCAGGAGCCCTGTAACCGTTAGCCCGGAGGGGCGCTTTCGGTCCAGAAAGGCCTCGATCAGCGCGGCCCAGATTGGGGTGGTGCCGACCAGCAACGCGGCATAGCCCGAAGCGGCCCACTGGCTGGCGATAAGAATCAAACCGTTCCCGCCCACCCACAGCACCAGCCCTGAGATGGCCAGCATTCTCAGCTCGCTGCCCCGCAGGTGCAGCCGCCAGCCCTGTTGGGCGGCAAAAGCCAAAAGGATGAGCGAGGCCGCTAAAAAGCGCAGGGCCCCCATCCAGAACGGTTCAAACCCACCCCCCGGCCCCACCCCGATGCGAAAGGCCAGATAGGTGCTGCCCCAGACCAGATACACCACCCCGAGGTGGAAGAGGCCGGCTCGAGGAAGAGCAGTAGGGGAAGACATGACAGATTATCCAGGCCTCGAGCCGCAAAAGCCCAGGCTAAAAGAGCGACTCCTGGCTGACGGTTTTGATGCTGCTCCCTTGCTTGGGCCCCAGCGCGTCGAGGGCCCGCTTAACTTCCTGGATATCCTGCCAGGTGAGGGCTTTGGGGCTGCCTGCAGTACGGGCTGGGTTTCTGAGCAGGTAGGCCGGGTGCAGCATGGGCATCACCTTGATGCCCTGCCACTCCAGCCACTGGCCGCGAATTTTGGTGATGGCCACCTTTTCACCCAAAAACAGCTCGCAGGCGGTAGCCCCCAGCGGCACGATGATCTGGGGACGAATCAGCTCGAGCTGCTTGTTGAGCCACAAGGAGGTGCAGGTTTTGGCCTCGTCTGGAGCGGGCACCCGGTTTCCCGGCGGGCGACATTTCACGATGTTGGTGATGTACACCGACTCCCGCGCGATCCCAGCCGCCTCCAAAATGCGATCCAAGAGCTGTCCGGCCCGGCCCACAAAGGGCCGCCCGGTTTTATCTTCCTCTTCGCCTGGCCCCTCGCCGATAATCATCAGCTTGGCGTCGGGGTGCCCCTCCCCAAACACCACCCGGGTGCGGGTGGAGGCCAGGGGACAAGCAGTGCAGGTTTGGGCCTGGGCGGCAAGCAGTTCCAGATTCATAGGGGCTCGAAAAGAAAACGCCAAGGAGAATCACACCAACCCTAGGTCGGCGGTCGACCTGGGGCCGGTCCTTATTTTACGGGTTTGCGCGCCTTGCGGGCTTCACGGCGGATCTTGGGGTCTAGGCCGATCATCAAGAAGAAGTTCTCGAGCGCATTTTCCTGACCTTTGATGTGAGGATGGGCGTCCTCAGCGGTGCCGGTAACGAAGGGCAGCTCCTGGTACATCTCAATGGCCTGCCCCACCACCGAGTCGGGGCCTTGGCTCTCCGCCACCTCGGCCAGCTTGGCATAGACCTCGCGCCGGGCCTCGGCGTGCAGGCGGAACACTTCAGGGCTAGGGGTCTCCGGGGCCCGAAGAACGTCCTGCTTGGCAATGCGCCGGTAATGCTTGAGGCCGCGCACAATTTCCTCGGTGGAGAGCGTAACCTTATACTCCATCCTGACTCCTTTCGACATCCCCCGCCACGGGAGCACTTCTTACATTGCGATTATAGAAGCGCCAAAAATGAGGTGTCAACGCGGGTGTTCACATCCGAATGATCCCCGAACAAGGCCCACCTTGGTTTGGGGTTGCCGAGAACCATTAAGAATCCCGGAGGGCTCTGCCGCTCAGTGAAGCTGCGTATACTCGAGGGCATGGAGAGCCTTGGGCACTACCTCTTGCGAGACCGTATCGCCCTGCTGGGGCAGCCCTCTTTGGCTCAGACCCCGGCGCTTTCCCAGCCTGCGGGGGCGCCGCTCGAGGTTTTCGAAGGACAGGATGTTCGTACCGGCATCTCGGTGGTGGTGTTCAAACCCATGCCGGGCACCCCGCCCGAGCTACACATCTCAGCGACGCTGCCCTGGACGCAGGCCGAGGGAAGTGCTTGGGTGAACGAGGTTCCGGTGGGCGCGGTGCAGGCTTCTTGGCTGGCCGGGCGGGTTGAACCGGCCCGCCTCCTGCACTGGACGCGCCAACTGCTGGAGGCAATCCACACCTGCCAGGCCCAGAAGGTGCCGGTGGGCTGGATCATGCCTGAGTTGGTTTGGGCTCGAGGCAGCAAGGTTTGGCTGGCGGGGGTAGGGGTGCCGGCCCCGGAGCAGGCTTGGGATTATGCTGGTCTGCTCCACACCCTGCGCGCCCTGGCCGGGGACGCCTACCCCGCCTTGCCCTGGCGCGAGCCGTTGGAGGCCTTTCTGACCGGGGGGATGGAGTATGCCGCTCTATTGGAGCGGCTCGAGGCGATCACCCCTGAGCCCGCGCCTGTGCCTCTGGACCCCTCGGCTTCCGAGCCCCCCCAGGAGACCAATCCAGCGCAGCCAGGTCCGGCTGAGCCCCCCGTGCAGGAGGCGGCGCCCCCACCCCCAGTGAGCAAAAGCCTCAAGGTTCAGATTGGTCAGGAGGAACCGACGCCTGCCGAACCGATCCCTGCACCCAAGCGCATTCGCATAGAGGAGAGCTTGAACCCGCCCTTTGAGGTCATCGAGCCCCCAGGCCAGCCCCGGGGGGGGCGCAGGGCCTGGTGGATGCTGTGGATTCTGGCAGGGCTGGTGTTCATCCTGGCGGGAGGGTATTACCTTTTGCGGCCCCAGCCCACCCAACCCCCAGCGCCCAGCGGCTATGTGGTCGAGTTCCGGTTGCAGCCTCCAGGCCCTAAGGCCAGCATCGAGGTGCTCGAGGTGCCGGAGGGGTCTAAAATTCCGCTTAACACCGTGCTGGCCGAGGTTCCCGGCCAGGTTAGGTTTGATGTCGGGGGGATCTACCGCATCCGGGTACGGGTACAGGGGCGGGCTCCCGTGGACTCGATCATCTCGGTGCCCAATCCGGCTGGGGTGAACATCAACCTGCGCTGAGCTGCCTCTGGGCGGTTACCGGCTTGGCGGTATTGCGATAAGCTGCTCTCCATGAGTGTGGTGATCCTCGATTTCGGTTCGCAGTACACCCGCCTGATTGCCCGGCGCATTCGTGAGCTGCGGGCCTACTCGGTGATTTTGCCTGGGACGGCCAGTTTGGAGCGGATTAAGGCCGAAAACCCCCAGGCCATTATCCTTTCCGGGGGCCCGGCCAGTGTCTTTGATCCGCACAGCCCTCGACCCGCAGCGGCGGTGCTCGAGCAGCCCCTGCCCACTTTGGGGATCTGCTACGGCATGCAACTTATGGCCCAGACCTTGGGTGGCAAGGTCGAGCGGGCAGGACGGCGCGAGTACGGCAAGGCGGTGCTCACCCAGCACAGCGGACCGCTTTTTGCGGGTCTCGAGGGAGAGCTACAGATGTGGATGAGCCACTCCGATGCCGTTACCGAGCTGCCCCCAGGCTGGAGGGTTATCGCCCAGACCGAGGAGAATCCGGTAGCGGGCATCGCCTCCCCAGATGGCCGAACCTTTGGGGTGCAGTTTCATCCGGAGGTGGTGCATAGCCCCAAGGGAATGCAGGTTTTGGAGAACTTTCTCGAGCTGGCCGGGGTGGCTCGAGACTGGACGCCGGAGCACACCCTGGAGACCCTCCTGGCGGATGTTCGGGCCAAGGTGGGGAATGATAAGGTCATGCTGGCGGTCTCGGGCGGGGTAGATTCCTCGACCTTGGCCTTGCTGCTGGCCAGAGCGGTTGGCGACAAGCTCACCGCAGTGTTTGTAGACCACGGGCTTCTCCGCCTAAACGAACGGCGGGAGGTGGAAGCGGCGCTGCGCCCGCTGGGAGACAAAAACCTGCGCGTAGTGGACGCTGCTCAGGAGTTTTTGAGTGCCCTCCGGGGGGTTACCGACCCCGAACAAAAGCGCAAGATCGTAGGCCGCGAGTTCATCCGGGTATTTGAGCGGGAGGCTCGAGCGCTTTCCGAACAGGGCTACCGCTGGCTGGCCCAGGGCACGCTCTACCCTGACGTGATCGAGTCGGCCGGCAGCGGTGAAGGCTCGGCAAACATTAAGAGCCACCACAACGTGGGGGGATTGCCGGAAGATCTAAAATTCGAGCTCCTGGAGCCCTTTCGCTACCTGTTCAAGGACGAGGTGCGGGAGCTGGCCTTGCTCCTGGGCCTGCCTGAGCCGATCCGCATGCGCCACCCGTTTCCAGGTCCTGGGCTTTCGATTCGCATTTTGGGTGAGGTCACCCCTGAGAAGCTTGATATCTTGCGCCGGGCGGATGATATTTTTATCTCTTCCCTACGAGACTGGAACCTCTACGATACGGTTTCCCAGGCCCTGGCGGTGCTCACCCCCCTGCAGAGCGTGGGGGTGATTGGGGATGAGCGCAGTTACGGCTATGTGCTGGGGCTGCGGGCGGTGAGCACGGTGGATTTCATGACTGCGGACTGGGCGCGGTTGCCGCTGGATTTTTTGGATGAGGTGGCCCGCAAGATTACTCGACAGGTGCCCGAGATTGGGCGGGTGGTCTACGACATCACCAGCAAGCCACCGGCGACGATTGAGTGGGAGTAGAAGAAGGGCACGATATAGAAAAGGAAGAGCCCCTCGAGGGGCTCTTCCTTACCAATGCCTACCCAGCGTAGCTTAGAAATTGAGCTTCAAACCGGCCTTGGCCCCGATGCTGAAGCTTTGTCCAGCCCCAAAGCCGGGGGTGGCCTCCACGAACAGTCCGACCGGGCCGAGGAAGTTCAGATCCACGCCCACCAGACCGGTGCCGAAGGTGTTGGACAGGATATCGGGGGCCGAGACATTGAAGGTGGCGCCCAGACCTAAGTAGGGGTTGAAGGTTCCACCGGGGTTGAAGTCCTTGGTCAAGAAGGCCTGAACCAGCAGCGGGTTGGCCAGGGTGCTGCCGTCGCTCAGGGTGACCGTGCCCAGGCCATAGTCCACCCCTGCGCGCAAGCCCAAGCCCAGCAGCAGGCTCCGCACCCCGATCAAGCCACCCACGCTGGTGTTGTTGCCGCTAAAGAGATCCCCGCTACCCGCCAGGTTCAGCACCGAGAAACCGGCGCCTACGTAGAGGTTCCGTGCACGTGGAGCCGGGGGGGTCACAGGGGGTACCGGCTGAATTTCAGGCGTGGGTTGGGGTTGCGGCTGGGGTTGAGGGGGAGGGGGTAGGGTGGCCTGCTGGCTCTGAAGGGTATTGACCTGATTTTGCAGGGCCTTAACCTGATCTTCCAGCGCGCTGATACGGGCCGCATCGGCGCTGCTAGTGGAGGGCTGCTGGTTGGAGAGCGTGGTGACCTTCTGCTCGAGCTCGGTTACCCGCGCGGTCAGGGCCGTCACATCTGGGGCAGGTCCGGCAGGAGCGCTCTGCAGCTGCTTAACCTGCTCCTCCAGGGCCTGTACCCGAGGGGCCAGGTCGGCGTTGGCTTGCCCCTGCGGGGTAGCGCTCATGGTCTTGACTTGCTCCTCTAGGGCAGCCACCCGGGTCTCCAGGGCTGCGCTCTGCTGGCTCAACTCGCTGGCCCGCTTGACATCGGCCTCGAGCTGGGCCAGACGGGCGGCTTGGTCCTGGGTGGTTTTCTCGAGGGCCGCCATCCGAGCGGTGAGATCGTTGATCTGGTTAGCTACCTCGGCGGTTCCCGACTGCACCGTACCATTGGAGGGCAGCTTGCCGTTTTGGAGCAGGCGGTAGAAGATCAGTGCCGCTTGGTAGCGGGTGAGGTTCTGGTTACCCCGGAAGGTGCCGTCGGGGAAGCCCTGAATTAGCCCCTGCTGGGCGATATACTCCACGGCCTCCCGTGCCCAGTGGCCTGCGGGCACGTCCTTGAAGGTAGGGGTGGCGGACTGTGCGCTGGCTGCGGCCCCCAATAGAGCAGCCGAGACCAGAGCGATCGCGAATGGACGACTTCTGTACATGCTCGCCTCCTTGCTGAGCTGAGCCTGATCTCACGGGCCTACCCAGTTGGCCTGACCCGGACATCCGCTCTGCCCCTCACGGTACGGAGGCTTTGTGACTTCAACCTGAGCCAAACGCTAACTTCACTTGTGCGGCTTATCACGTATTTCATGTGAAGGTGGAGGCTGCACTGATTCCATGCCCTTTTTATCGGGCTAAAGGGCTGTGAATCACTCAAACCTCACGCCGTCGCAGGTGGTCACCTGGCCCAAGTACAAGAACGTCACCTGCCTCAGGGTGCTTTCCTGGTCGAAGGGGGTGAGGGCTGAGGTGCCATCTTCCGGCAGCACCACCTTGTACCAGCGCAAGGCCGCGCTGCCCGCGGTGTGCAGCACGCAGATATTGGCCACAGTACCCACGATCACCACATGCTGGATACCCCATAGGTGCAGCAGGTGCTCGAGCGGCGTGCCGTAAAACCCGTCATAACGGACTTTTTGCAGCACAGTGTCCTCAGGCCGGGGTTTGAGCGGGGCGATGATCTGCGCGCCCCAGGTGCCCTGAACCGCGTGCCGGGGCCAGATGGTAAATTCGGGGTCACCCTCGGGGTGCCAGTCCTGGGTGTAGACAATTTTCACGCCCGCAACCCTGGCCCGCTCGAGCAGCCTCTGGATGTTGGCTACGGTAGCAGGGGCCTCCGGCACAAACAGGGCTCCCTCAGGCTCCACGAAGTCGTTTTGCATATCCACCACAATGACCGCGGTCTCCTGGGCCGGTAGCCTGATCTCGCTCTGGCGAGGGATTTCGGGGATCTCGAGCATGGGTTTAGTTTAACCGGTCAAATGACCGGGGTTCTACGCGCGGGTGTCCTAAAGTAGAGGGGTAGAAGCCGGGCGCACTGATACCTTGATGCCCTTTCCTCCCCGGCCTCTACCCCTCCGATGCCGCCGCGCCTCCCCGGTGGCATCTTGTTTTTGAACACGGGTTTGGGCAAGGCCAGGTCGGTACACTGGAGGGCGTGATTACCTCTCTCGAGCATGCCCCCGCCGCAGGTGAGGTGGGTCAGCTACAGCGTCTGAAGGTGGCCGGAATTCCGGTTGTGGAAACCACGGTTTTGATGGGTCTCGAAGTGGAGTTTTATCAGCTGGGCAATCTGGCCGAGCAGCTCCGGCGCACCTTTGCAGGGGTGTTCGGGGCACGGCTTGACGAGGAGAAGCTCGAGGCTGCCAGCGCCCAGGCGGAGCGCCTCTTGCGGGAATCCTACCTGCTCCCCGAGCGCTCCGAAGAGGTGAAAGCCGCCCTTCCTGGCGGAAGCCTGCTGGTGCGCTACGCGGGGGAGGCCCCCTTCAGCCTCGAGCCCGGTCCGCAGGAAGCCCTGTGGGCCCTCAAACGCTTGTGGGCCAGTCGCTGGCAGGTGGATGCAGTGCTGGAGCGGGCCCCGGAACTGGCCCCACCTGAGGTGCCGAGCCTGATCCAGGCGGTCCAAGGTTCCCTCGAGCTGGACCCCATCCTCTCCCAGCAAGCCTCGCAGGTTTTAGGCGCAGCGGTGCGGATCTGGAGCAGCAGTGGACGGGCGGTGTGGGTGGCCGTGTCCTGATTTAGGGCAGGTGCAGCTCGAGGTAAACCCTGTAGGCCCCCACCGGGGCCAACGAAAGGTCGAAGCCCAGCCCGCTGGACTGTAACCCCGCGCTAAGCCGGAGCAGTAGTTTCTTGGGCTGCGCCAGCCAGTCCAAGAAGGGGAGGGTGTCTCCGGTGACGGGATCTAGGCTGCCCCACAGGTTCCAGTCGGGATTCCACCACAGCAGAAGCCCCCAGCGGCTTGTGTCCAGAGTCTGGAGTAGGTTTTGCACGGCGGGATTGTTTTCCTCGGGCAGTAGCCGTCCCCAACACAGGGCGTTTCCCTCTTGAGGGCAGCGCAGGCTGTAGGCCAGGGCCTGGCCTAGGGGCAGTGGCCCCTGCAGGTCGCTCCAGAAGCCTTGATCGAGTTGCCAGTAGAGGTCCCCATCCCCCCACGCCACCCCTATCCTGGGGATGAGGGCCGCTCCTGCCTCTCCCACCTCGAGAAACCCCCCCGCCCGCACCCACCCCGTCTGTATCCCCAGAAACCCCCGCCCTCCAGCCAGCCCAGACCTGGGCAGGTAGGCTACCTCCGCCCGCCAACCCTCGAGCAGGCGGTAGCGGGCAAAGAGGCCCCAGTCACCGTTGTATCCCATCAGGGTCTGGCTCCAAGGGCCGCTGTAATCGGTGCGCTTACCCAAGGAAAGCCACAGGGGGCCGAACTCTGCGGTGGCGGCGGCCTCGAGCAGGTCGGCTTGGAGGGTGGAGTCTACCCACAGCGCAGGCTGGAGCTCGAGCGCAAACTCGGGGAATGCGGTGTGAACCCCCAGCTTTACCCCAAACGACAGCCGTCCTTCCGCCGGGCTCCCATTCACCTGGTTCAGCCCCCACCGGAGCACGACTTCGGGGCGCAGACACACCGGCTCGACAGACCCTTGGGCACACCCAGCTACGGAGAAGTTTTGGGCTAAGGCCAGGGAACCAAGGGCCAGTAGGAGGAATCCGTAGCGGAGGGCGGGCTGCATTCCCCTTAACATACCGCCTTGTCCGGCGGCACCCGGTGCTTTCTAGAATCGGAGCGATGTGCAGATGCCTGAGGTCTCATGACCGGGGTGGCTTACCATGCAAAAGGGGGGAGAGTGTGAAGCCCAAAATTACCGTATTCACCCCGAGCTACAACCGGGCCAAGCTGCTGCCACGGGTGTATGAAAGCTTGTGCCGGCAGAGCTTCAAGGATTTCGAGTGGCTCATTGTGGACGACGGCTCCACCGACGACACCAAGGCGGTGGTGGAGCAGTGGGGGGATGCCCCATTTCCCATTCGCTATGTTTACAAACCAAATGGCGGTAAGCACACCGCAATCAACCGAGGGGTACAGGAGGCCGAGGGGGAGTATTTCGTCATCCTCGATAGCGACGACTGGATCACAGACATCACCTTAGAGCGCATCCTGGCCGTCTGGGACACCGTCCCTGAAAAAAGCCGCTTCGCTGAGGTGGTGGGGTTGTTCGTATACCCCAGCGGCGAATTGGTGGGCAACCGCTTCCCTAAAGATGTGTTTGACTCTGATCCCGCCGAGATCCAGACCATCCATAAGGTCTGGGGGGATAAGTTTGGCTGCCACCGTACGGAGGTGCTCCGGGAGTTTCCCTTTCCTGAGGATCTGGGCAAGTTCGTCACGGAGAATTTGGTCTGGTACCGCATTGCGCGGAAGTACAAAACCCGCTTCGTCAACGAGGTCTGGGCCTATAAAGAGTTTCAGCCCGGGGGCCTTACCGCCAACTTCCTCAAAATTCGCCTCCATTCCTCTGCGGCGACCTTGACCTACTACAGCGAGGCGGTGGCGCTGGCCCTCGAGAAGGGGTATCCGCTGGGGGTGGTGCTGCGCAACAGCATCAACTACGTGCGCTTTGCCCTACACGCGAGAAAACCAATCGGCGAGCAGCTTCGGCAGCTTAAGGCCCCGCTGTTCTGGGGTCTGGCCCTTCTGCCCGCGCTGGGGTTGTACCTCAACGATTTGCGCCAACCCCAAGAGGGCAGAATACCCCGAAGGGTTACCTGATATGGCGGGCATATTCACGATCTCCCTCGATTTCGAGCTGTACTGGGGGGTACGCGACCAACTGAGCCTGGAGGCCTACGGGGCCAACGTCCGGGGGGCTCACCAGGCGGTACCGCGGCTGCTCGAGCTCTTTGTTGAATATGGCATTCATGCCACCTGGGCCACCGTGGGGTTTTTGTTCTACGAGACCAAAGCCGCCTTGCTGGAGGACTTACCCGGCTTGCAGCCGGGCTACGCCAACCCCAAGCTGTCGCCCTATCCGGTGCTGGAAAGCCTGAGCTGCGGGGATCCGCATTACTTTGCCCCCGGCCTGGTTGCGCAAATCCAGGCCACGCCGGGACAGGAGCTCGCCAGCCACACCTTCTGCCACTACTACGCCCTCGAGGCCGGGCAGACTGCAGAGCAGTTCCAGGCCGATCTGGAGGCGGCCCAGCGGGTGGCCCATCGGCGCTTCGGGCGGCCCTTGCACAGCCTGGTGTTCCCCCGCAACCAGGCCAACCACCTCGAGGCCCTGCAGAACGCGGGGTTCAAGACCTACCGGGGTAACCCACCGGACGGGTTGTATGGGGCCTATACCGAAGATCAACAAACCCCGGTCCCCAGGATTTTGCGCCTGCTCGACACCTATCTCAACCTGACCGGTCACCACACCTACCCGCTGCCCAAGCCCCAAGATGGGCTGGTCAACCTCCCCTCGAGCCGCTTTCTGCGCCCTTACAGCCCCCGCCTGGCCTGGCTCGAGCCCCTGCGCCTATCCCGCATCGTCCGCTCGATGGAGCAGGCGGCGCGAACCCACCAGATCTACCACCTATGGTGGCACCCGGAGAACTTTGGGGTGCACCTCGAGGAAAACCTGGCCTTCTTGAGGCGGGTACTTGAGGGGTTCAAAGCCCTCCAATCCCGATACCAGATGCAGAGCCTGAACATGGGCGAGATCGCAGCCCAAGCCCAAGAGGCCGGGGCTTGAGCCCATCAATAAAAACGGCGGGGCCACTCCTCGGTCTGTACCTCGGCCTTCTGGATGATCTGGCGCAGGGCTTCGGGAGAGGTCAGGAGCGGATCGTAGATGATGTAGACCACCTCGGTGCTCGAGCTGACATAGGCGGAGATCACCCCGGTGGATTCTTGCAGCATGCGCTTGAGGCGCTCGAGGCTGTTACCGGCGGGATCTAGGTCTCGCAGCGCGACGGTCAGATGGCCGGCTTGGCTGAGCGGACGACTGAACCTCATACGCACCCTACCGACATCTCCTCGAGGGGTACTATGACCACCTGAGCTGAGTCCTGCCTGAGGATAAACCCGCTGGGAACGGACAAATCATGCATTTGCCCTTGGGGCTCAACGGCGTCCCGCAGAGGCTCTGGACGTTTCAGCACGGCTTCAGTCTTGCCTCAGTTGGGGGTCAGGCCGTTTTTCTAGGGTGCAAATATGACCTCTAGTAGCGGCATCTAAAGGGGGGTGGGGATGCGTATGGTGGTGAGGAGCGGCCCATGCTGAATTATTCCTTTCCTACGGTCTCTGAACCGCTGATCCTGCCCGAACCCGAGGGGCAGGAGATCCAGGTGATTGCTAAGCTGCTGATCTATTTGCCCACCTATGGCCTGGAATTTGCCCGGAGAGCCACCGAGCAGCTCGAGCTCGCCTATGCCCAGGGCGTGCGAGAAGGCAACCCTGCCCGGATGCGCTTGGCCTGCAAATGTCTCCAATTGGGTTGGGTTAAGGCCAGCACTGCCCTGCCGGGCTTGCGCTCCTGGGAACATCGCCACCTTCAGTCCCGCCCTGGGCTGGCCTATCGTTCCAACCCCGAGGTGGCCCAGATGTTTTACCGGGCGTACCTCAAGGTGGTGGAAGACCCCAGCTACTATCGTTTGCGGCCCGGTCTGACCCTGTCTTGATGGTTGGGGCTCGAGCGGACCCCCAGGAATGGAATTCCCGGGGGTCTGCTCACAGAGGTTGGTGGGCGATCCGGGACTCGAACCCGGGACCTCACGCTTATCAGGAGAACCGAAGACCTGTTAAGTATTTTTATTGTCCGTTAGAATGCCGTTCCCGAGAGCAAAAAACTGTTATCCTGGCTTGAGCTAACCCGAGCGTTTTTATCTCTACTGTCGTCAAACTGTCGTCACCCCTAAGGGTCTTGACTTGTGTAAACTAATATGTGTAAACTAATAACACACAGGAGGTAAGGCGATGAACGACACCAACGCTCACCAATACACCCATTCCCAGGCGGCTGATGATGCCCGGTTTGAGGCCCGCTGCGATCTGCGCCATATCGCGCGGGTGCGGGCGTTGGCGGGTCGCTCGTGGCGGTGTGAGGAGTGCGGCGAGGAGTACGGGGCCGACTGGGTGGCTGCCTGGGGGCGTCAATGCCACGTGGAGTGCAACGGTTGGCTGGAAGAGGTTACGCGATGAGCCGCCCAGAGTGGCTCTCAGAGTGGTGGGGCCCGCTCCACGAGCGGGCCCGCTCGGTTCTGAGTGCCGATTGGAAGACGTTGGCTGACCTAAGGCGCGAAAGCGGCTTGGGCGCCCAGGTCTTCGAGGAGCTTCACCTAGCCGGGGTTGCAGAGCGTCGCCTCGAGCGCCTCACCGAACAGGGCCGGGTGATGGGCTCCCGCAACCTCTACCGGCTGCGAGAAGGAGTGTCTATGTCTAACGACCGCATCGCCTCTGGCGCAGGCCAGGCCGCGCCGAATCGCCTGCTGTTCTTCGTCCTGCCCGAGGCAGTCGCCCTCGAGGTGCTGGCTCTGCTCCGCTCCATTCCCGAGGACGAACAGAGCCAAGCGCTGCTCGACGCACAGGAGCGCTTGGTCGAGGGTCTGAACTGGAAGCCAAAGCCACCCGTCACTGACCCCGATGCAGAACTTCCCTTCTGAGGCGCATTATGCAAAACCCTCACCGACAGCAGACCGACGACCCAGAGGCCAGACCCCGCATGGGTCTCCCCATCGAGTTCTTCCTCACCCTGGGGGGATCGCTCCTGGTTTTAGCGTTCCTCTATGGCCTTATGGCCCTCGTGGCGGTGCTTTCATGAACCTCCGCGAAGCCCTCGAGCGGGAAGGTTACAGACTTGTTGAAGGCTTCGACTCTGACGCTGGGTTTTACGCCACGGCTTACTTGGGTGAGACCGTGGTTGCTCATTCCAACCGCTGCCCCACCTACCAGGCCGCCCGCGCCGAACTCGCCGCTGCCCTGGGATTGCTCAGCGAGGTTCACACCCAACCGCCTGTCGAAACCCTTCCCCGCGCGTTCACCTTCGAGGAACTGCTCGAGGAACTGGAGCACGCAACTCCCAGCCCCTACTATGACGATCCCCTTTGAGGAGTCCCCATGAGCAGAGCCCCGGCCTGGAAACTGATAGACCTATACAACCTGCTCAAGCCCCATCAACGCCGCTACTGGTGGAGCATTCTCAGACAGTGCGAGCGCAATGCTTTTGAGGCTGCACAATGGGCTGAGTGCCGCGACTACACCTCGCAGACCGTGATGGCCCAGTGGGCCGGGATGGAGCGAGAAGAGTTTCTGCGCCACATCGAGCGGGCATTGGATAAAGTCCATTACGCCCGGGCAATGGCTAGGCGGCGTAATCTGGAGGTGGCTCCGTGACCATTGAGATTGCCCTCGGTGAGCTCGAGCAGATCATGGAAGCATGCCGCCTCTTGGGCTGGCGGCAGTGCCGCACCTACTTCCGGAGCAAAACTAAAACCCGGCCCCGGCGTCGCATTCGCAGTGTGCGTGAGGCTATGCGGCACTATGAACGAGCCAATGGAGTGTATCGGCCATGAGACAGCGGTTATCAAAGCGCCGCTGGACTCCAGAGGAGCTAGTGTATCTCCGCCGCAACTATACCCTCCTTGGCCCAGCGCGGTGCGCTGAGCGGCTGGGGCGTACCACCCCAGCGGTGCTGTACCAGGCATCCGTGTTAGGTCTCTCCACCCACGAGGCTCCCCAGGGCTGGCTGAGCCTGGGAGAGGCCAGCCAGATCGCGGGGATTGATCGCCGTACCCTCTGGGCCGCAGCGCGGCAGATCGCCAAGGCGACCAAACAGAGCACTCGCGGTCACCGGGTCTGTTGCGTGCGCGAGGAAGTTGTGGAGCGGCTTATCGCGCGGCACTCGGAGTACCTGCGGGCCAAGGCCCAGGGCTGGCTCACCCCCTCCAGGGCGGCCCGTGCCCTGGGGGTCAGTCCCAAGGCCCTCCACCACTCCCTGAGGCTGAACAGCGGCCCCCTGGCCCAGGCGATAGAGGGCCTCGAGAGGGCGGTCAGCCTGGGAGGGCATATTTTGCTCAACCCCGCTGGGGTTCAAATGGCCCGAGCCAAACTGCGTGGGCAGCGTGGGATCAGCCTAAAAGCCCTGTGTGTGGAATGCGAAATCAACCCCGCGACGGCACGCTATCGCCTGCGAAAGGCCCAGGTGCTGAGGGAGGTGCGCCTTTCCCCGGCAGGTCGGCGTACCATCTACGTCCTAGATCCTGAACAAGCGCGAAAGGCCCTAGCAAGTCGTTGATCAAGTCACTCCTCTTTCACGCCCCTCGACTCGAGGGGCGTTTCTTCATAGCGTAAAAAGTCCGATAACTTGTACTTGGTTTCACATAAACTGTTGATTCCATAGATAATCCAAGCGAGGGTCTCCAAATCCACCCGCTTCTGCTTTTTGGAAACGAACCGATACACCGTGGACGGGCTCAGGACGCCCTCGAGGGCCCTCTCCAGCCGGTAGGCGCTGAGCCGATGCGCCCGCATGATCTGCCGCACCCGGAGCGTTACACGTGGCCGCCGGTTTATGGTTATTTTCCGCACAGTGGACTATCATTCGGGGTATCCTTTCAAATGTGTACTCTGACAAGTTGGAGTAAACTGCGAGGAATCCCCGATGCAGCCGACACCGAGCAATGATACGTTTGTTGTAGGCCGCTTTTTCCTCCTGGCCCCCAGTGCCGCTCTCATTTCATTTGGGGATGCACTCGAGGTCGAATACCGACTGCCCGAGGAGGGTGAACTATGTCTGGCTGGTCACCCCGACGGCGACGCGTTGGTGTACACGCCGGGTGTAGACCTGGCCCCCATGCGGGTACAGACCATGAGTGGCCCGTACCCGCTGCATAGCTTCGTGGGCTTTGAGATCGTCGGGACGGTGGTGGGGATTCGGCAGAGGGTTTAGCGTGCTATCCTCCAGCCATGAAACTTCTCGCGCCCCTCTTGGTTGGGCTTCTAGGTTTAGCCTGGGCTTCCGGTAGTCTCGAGTTCGCTGCCAATCTGCCCATGCCGGGTACGCTGAGGGCTGATACCTCCCCAGCCTGCGTGCAGGCTGCCCGACAAATGGAATCCAGCTTTAGCGCCCGTATGCGGGTCACCGATCAGCGCTGCTATGTGCTTACGCGCCCTCCGGCCTGGGATTCCTATGGCCTGCGGCAATACATTGAGGGGATGCTTCGTGACAGGGGCTGGAAAATGCTCGAGAAGAAGATGGCCTATAACGCCGTCCTGCTCGAGCTATGGCAGGCTCCCGATGGCGGTTTGTTGGGGATGGCCTTGAGCGAGGCCGGGGGGAGCAGCGTCAACCTCATGACGGTTCGGCTAAGCCGATAGACAAAGGTGGGGAGTAAAGCAGTTTCCTCAGCTCTTCCATCCCCGGCCATGTGCGAGTACGTGCCGTTCTATCGCTCGGAAACCGAAATAGGCTAGAACCAGGAACCCGGTCACGCTGGGCTTGGTCAGCGCGGCATAGGTCTGGTTGAACCAGCGCCAGTCTGCTGAGTCCAGGAACACAGCGGTGAGGTAGCACAGCCCGCATAGGGCAAGACCGATGTCTAGAACCGTTGGGTGCGGTCGAATGTAACAGTCCCAGATTGCCTTCGCCATCACGAACGACACAATCACTCGGGTCAGCGATCCCAAAACATCGTTCAGGTTATCCATCGTTGTCACCTCCCTTCTTTTCCTTTTCCTTCAGAATCCCTGAGACTCCGAGCAAACCTGCCGCTAGGGAGCCGAGAAGGGCTGCCCAGGTGGGGTCGAGCTTATCGCCGGTGGTGATCAGGCGATAAATCAGCGCTCCCATTGCGGACAGAAACGCGATCAACAGGCCCACCCGTACCAGTTTGTTTATATCCATGCGCACCTCAGATGGGCCATCGCCGATGTTATCTCTGGGCCGTCAGTGGCCTGATCACTGGCTCTCCCTCAGTAGTCACGGTCGCGCTGGGGGCATTGCACGCTACGGCAAACCGAGCTGCGCCGGTGGGGTCGAGTATGGAGTCAAGCGGTGTAACCACGTAAGCACAATCGCCCTCGTAAGCCGTTATGGGGCGATTGCTCGAGACGACAAATGCCGGTATGGGCGGGTCAACCCGTGCAGCCCACCTTCCTCCGCCGAGGGCCTCGAGGCGAGTGCCAGGGGGCTCGGGTTCGAGAACCTGCAACACTGGGGCACAGCCAATGAGGATCAGTAATCCAATCAGCGCTAGGTGTTTCATGTGTGGCCTATAGCTTTCCGGGCGGCATTGATTTCCGCCACGATGATTCCCAAGGTGGCCTCGCGGGCTTTCTCATCCGCGAGGGCGAAGGCGCCGGTAGCGATCTGGGTCAGGGCAGCTTTTTTCGCTGCGTCAAATGGGGCCATTGCAATGGCCAGCAATACGAGGTCTTTCATGGCTCACTTCCCTAGGCTCAGCGGCCCCTGAGCGACGGCGCGGGCATACAACCCGAGGGCCCCGAGAACGGCATATACCAGCTCAGGGATATCGGGTAGTTGCAGGACGGGTGCCAGGGTGTTGTAGCCGGTCACAACTATCGTGGTCACGGCCACCCAAAACCCCTTCGACCTCCAGAACGGCACAGCGTTGTTCATGCGATACCTCCACAAATACTTCCACGAGCTGCCCCTGCGCTGGAAGGGCGAGCGGGCTTAGGGCTCCTAATGTCGGAGCAGCGCCCCTTAAGGGTTAACCTGGTACTTGGAGTGCAGTCTTGGCCTTGGCCCACCACTGTAATCGGTCGGCCAGGCCATTGAGTCCCCCATTGATCCTCCGGGTGATGCTCAGAAAATCCCCAGCATCCGCCAGCGGGCTGAGATTCCGGCTCTTCCAATACCAGCCGGCGATGAGTGCGGCATACTCGGGTCGCACAGCCAACTCGGGCCGCTCCTCGAGGGGGATTCCGAGTGCCGCGCCGGCATTGCGGTAGTTGTTGCGACCTGTCAACTGGAAAATCCCCCGACCTCGGTAGCGATAGCCGTCGCCAGGCTGGGTGTTGCCCAGATCAAGCCGTCCCTCATAGCGCTGCTGCGCCGGAGTCGGCCCCCAGATTTCCTCGAGCCAGCGCAGGCCGCCGGTTTCGTGTAAGGCCTGCGCCAGGAAGGCGGCCTGGCGTTTGGAGTTGGTGATCTCGTACTTGCGGAATGCCTCGAGGAGCGGGCTATACCAAAGTGCAGCTTTTTGCGCTCCAACCAGGGCCTCGAGGTCTTGTGGCTCAAAGCGGTTAGGATCAGGCATATCTATCCTCTCTGAAAGCCTGTTAGCGTGAATCCAACGCTGAGCTCTTGAGAGACCGCTCCGGGCATTGCATTTGAGATAACTGGGGTAACACCGACGTTGCCCCCAAACGTAATCAACTGCGATCCGCTGAGGATCACCCTGGTAACCCCACCGTCATCACCAGAGACGTAGCCATCCTCACAGGGGGACTCGAGGAACTCCGCCAGATCATGCGCATCGTCGAGCACAGTTTTGTCCTGGTCACTGATGAATGAGGAGATCAGCACAAACAAATCCCCAGGGCTCGTCGCGATGTTTTCCCCGGTTATTTTCACGTCGCCCAGAAAGACCGGCGTTTCACTAGCGAACTCGATCTGGGCGTAAACAGCATAGATTGGGGCAGTGCTGCTCAGCGTGGGGCTGGGGATTGCTGCCGAGTCACTGCCGTAGTAAGCCTTGTAGTAGACATATAGCCGCTCATCCTGACCAGCACCGTCCATACCGATCAATGCCCAGTCATCGAGGCTGATATCGTAGCTGGCCCCTGGGGTTTGAGGTACGACGCGCAGGGCGATGACCTCAAAGAACCGCACATCAGTGTTATGCAACGAACTACCCAGCTCGAGCGTACTGGGTGTTTGCGACGTATACCCTCCGCCCCCGATCTGGCTTTGATTGCATCTGCCTCCAGGTGCGGGCAGAGCTTCCCACCGCCCGTTGGTCCATTTCACGAACAACAAACACTCGAGCGTGCTGTAGCGGTGGAACTGCTCATATCTGAGAACCCGCGCGTGTCCACGCTTGGGCAGGGTGTCCCAGATCGGCAGACGGTAGGTTCTCGAACCCACCCGCTTCTCGAGGTAAACCGCCTTGGAGATGGCAGTTTGCAGCCGGTCTATCAGGTCGTAGTGCTGCTCAGGGTTCGCCACGCCGTCCCCGAGTGGGCCCTGGAGGCGGAACACGCTCGCCTTGGGGTAGAAGTCGCCCACGTAGTACACGGTGGGGTCCCCTGGCGTGCGCTGGGGTGTCACATCGAGTTCAGGCTCCGGGTCGGTCTCGCGGAGAGGCCCGAGGTGAAACTTGGAGCCATCGGCAGCCACCAGGCTATACATCGAAACTCCTGGGAAGGGCCACTCTGTGGGCATTTCAGGCATCTAAATCAGCCTCCCATCTCGTCGGGGATTGTTGTTGGAGAACAGCCGCTCGAGGGCCCTGGCGTCCTGGGCTGAGCGCACGTCGAGAGGGTCAAACCCCACCCGTTGGCCTACGCTGATCGTGGTTACCAGGCCCCGCTCGGCGGTATACGCATAGTCGAACTGGGTAGCGGGCAGGCCCTGGAGCTCGGGCGGCTGGCTACCGTCTCGACGGGTCAGTGATATGGGGCTTTGGGGGCCATAGATTGCGCCATAAACCGTAGCCCGGAAGCTCTGGAGGTTGGGGATGCGCCAGTGCTGCCGGGCTATGGCGTCGAGGAGGGTGGTGTTCACCGCCAGAGGGCGAAATTTGACGTTGACCGTGAACAGGTCAGCGCTTTTGAGGCGTACCTGGAGCTCCAGATAATCCGCCGCAACCAGGGGATAGCTCGAGTTATCCCTCACTGCATCGCCATAGACCACGATGGTTTGCACGTCGGGCAAACTCGAGGATACGTCAGAGGTGTGGATCGGGAGGTAGTTGGGCGCACCGCCGAATACTGCCCCGATGCGACTGACAATGCCAATCTCGTACTGCTTCGAGCCTGAGCCAGAAAGGCCCGGCTGGCCCACCGCGTTGACCAACACTTCCACCGCAGCGATGTTTTTGGCGTTACCAAAGGCGGTGTGGATACCAGAAAGCCGCACCCACACCAACTGATAGCTCGGATCAGATGTGTCGGGCTGCGAGTACATCACTGCATAGGAATTGCGTGAGTCGGCCAGAATAACCCGTGCGAAATCTGCAATGCCTATCGCGCCAGAGAGCTCGACCCCATCCTCGATGGCCTTGTTGAAGGCACCTCCAGATGAGATTCCGAGGCCGGACGGGCAGCGTAGATTGGGCACGTTATCTGGAGCAGCCAACGCCCGCACCTTGGGTGCATCCAGGCCGGTATAACCCGAGTCGCTGAGATAGGTCAGATTGTCCTCAACCCCCATGATTGAGGGCAGGCTGCGCTGGCTGCTGCCAAGAATCCCATAATCGCCCGCCTTGGCGATCTGCCAGCGCACCGCCGTAATGAAATCGTCTGGGCCGCTGAGCAAGTCTGGCCACTCCACCTCTGTTGTAACGCTGCCCGAGCGGTCTATGCCCTCGGCGATGTATAGGTTTGAGGGCTGAGGTAGCCGGGCGAAGGGGCGACGGTCGGCACCGACGCCATACTCGATCTCCAGATTGGCAAAACTGGTTGACAGGGATTTGAGTACCTCGGCGACTGGGGCATAACGGGTAGTGAAGTAGCCAGGCAGGGTGTAGGCCAGTAGGGCCGGGTCCACCACCGCTGGGCCATGACCCGCTGGGCCGCTATTGGGTAAGCCGGTGGGAGTATCGAGATAGAACTCGAACGCCGCCTTGGCGTCGCTGTCCAGCAAACCATACTCCCCGGTCTCGTGGGCCACCCAGTCCTGATCGAGACCGAGCAGCTCGTATCGGCGGCCCTGTCCATCGGCGCGGTAGGGGCTGCCGGGATTGGCGACACGCCCTGAGAAGCGCGGGGTGAACTCGCCGCCGCTCTCCCCGTATGCGGTCCAGAGCGTGACAATATCTCGTGGACCTATGTCCACCTGGCCCCCGGCATGGCCAGCGGTAAACGCAGCTTTGAGGCAGTTGCCCGAGGGGGCCAAGCTCCACTCGAGACCCTGGATCAACTGTTGTTCAACCACCGCATTGAACTGCGCCCCCCATCCCGAAGTTGGGATAGGCAAGGCAATGGAATAGCGCAAGGTCACTGCACCAGCGAAGTTGCCAATGGCGCGCCGCAGTCCACCCGATGGGTCGGCGGTGAACGACCCGCTGGGGTTGTGTATGGTGAGGATGATGCGCATCTATACTCCTCTGACCAGCAGGTCGCGGAAACCTGCGACCTGGCGAATATCCCGCACGATTGCGCTGAAATCGTCCACCGATCCCCGAAATACGTTGACTGCGCTTGCGAAAAGGGCAGCAGTGCCATCGGAGATGCCGACTATGGGGACGCCAACGGCGGGTGCGGGGAGTGAGGCTGAAGGGCCCTTGGCATCCCCAAACGGCCCACCTGGAGGGACCGCTGGGGTGGAAGAGCCGGGTTTGCTGGAGGCACTCTCCGAACCACTCAGGTCTATCAGGTCTAAATGCACTCCCAACCAGCCCAACACCGCGTTGATGGCCGAGGCGATGGCGTTGTAAATACCAGCAATGAGCCGTCCTACCACCAGTAGGGGAGGCAGCAAAATCTTGGTCAGGACAAACTCGAGCAGGTTCAGCGCGGGTTTGAGCTGTACCGCGAAGAGCTGCACAACAATGCGAATCAGCGGCTCGAATGCCTTGAGGATGTCACCGAGTTGGGCAAACAGGTCAACCAGTGGGCTGAGCGCGTTTCCGAACTGACCCAAGAGGGAGAATACGCCGCCTACGATATCCCCCGAGGCAAACTGGAGGCCGGCCCCGATGAGCCCGGCTCCTGCCTCCGCCCTGGCCTTGCGTGGGTCATCGGTGGAGATCGAGTTGGTTACAGTAAAGGAGAGGCGGCCTAGGGTATCGAGGCCGAACTCGAGGAACCTATCCCAAAATGTCCGGGCGGCCTGTTCGCCCTCATTCCCGCCCCCAGAGATGAATGCGGAGTCATTTCCAGTCCGGTTGATCAGTCCTTGGAGCTTGGCGATGTACTCCAAAAACGCCTGGGGGTCTATCCCCAAGGTTTTCAGGGTTTCATCGGGCGTTAGTCGGTAGAACTCAACCAACCTGTGGTACAACTTCTCGAGGCCATCGAGGTATTCCCCGATGTTGATTTTCCCCTCTTTGAAACGCGTCTCGAGGTCTTTGAGCTTGCTATCCAGGGCGGTCTGCCCGAACTCTTGCTGCACCCGGTTGATCTGGGCCAGGGTGTTGTAATACTCCCTCTGTCGCCGGTTGAGCTCGGCGGCATCCTCAGCCAGCGCTTGGGTATCAGCTCCAACCTCGGTCTGGGCGTTTGCTAGCTCAGCGGCTTTCTGAGCGATGAGGCTGTAGACATTGGCAACATTCACGCCCTGCTGGGCCAGGCGGTCGGCAGCGTCTGCAACCGCCTCCAGTTCCTCCGGGCTGAAGATGCTCTCGGGGTTGGAGGCTTTGTTTTGGAAGGCCTCGACGACCGATTTTTGTGCATCTATGACTGTTTGGGCAGCCACATCCGCCGATTTTTGGGCTTGCTCCTGATTGATTGCCGCAAAGTCCTCAGCGGCGGCGGCCAGGGCCTTATAGACCCTGGTTCCGGTTAGGCCCAGTTCCTCGAGAGCGCCCTTGGCCTGGGCAATCTGGCCCTCGTCCAGCCCAATGATGTCGCGCTGCCCAAACAGTGCTGCCAGGGTGTCCTTAGCAGAGTTTTCCCGGATGGTCTCTGACGCGTTGAGTTTGTCACGCAGCTCGAGGAGTTCCTTGAGCTTTTGGTTGTACTCCTCGAGGGCCCTGGCATCCTCAGGATCGGGGCGGTTGTTGTAGAGGTCGGTGAGGGCATCGTTGAGATACTCGAGGGCCTCCCGGTAGGCTGCTAGCTTCTCTTCGCCCTCAGGCAATCGGTCGGCGGCCTGGACGAGCCCATTGATTCCGTCTGCGACGTCAATGGCATAGCTGCCCCGCAGTCGCTCGGCCTCGTCGAGGATAGCCCGGATTTGCTGACCCACCTCCGAATCGCGTAGGCTGTTGCCCAGCTCCTCAAACCGGGTAGCCAAGAACCGGATGTTTTGCGCGAGGGCCGGGTCATTGACTGTCTCGGCAAACCGGAGCAGGTCGGCGCGGGCCCTGAAGGCGTCGGCGCTGCTGGTGACGCTCGCGAGCTGATTTAGGGCCTCCCCGACCTTTTGAATGGCTGGGGCATTGGCCCTGCGCTCAGCCTGGTCGTACTGATCGAGCCACTTTTGGAGCTCTTCCCGTGCCCGGGCCTCGACCTCGGCCAGCCGCAGCGCCTTCTCCTGGGCTGCCTGATGGCGCTTGGTCTGTTCCGCAAGAACAATGTTTAACCGCTCGCGAGCGGTCTGCTGTTCGGCGATGGAAAGCGTAGAGTTCGAGAGTTGGGCGCGATACTGCTTCTCGAGTTCTGCGAGGCGCTGGGTGGTGGCCTCGCCCACGCTGCGGCGCAGGTTGTCGGTCTGGATTTGCCGCCTGAGGGCCGCCTCCTGCTCGGCTCGCTGCTGGGCCTCGCGCTTCAGTCGCTCGGCTTCGGATTTGGCCCGGGCCTCGGCCTGGCGCTCGCGCTGCTGCCGTTCCTGCTCAGCCTTGTTATCGGCTTGGATGCCCTTTTCGACAACTTGCCGAGCAATGTCGGATTGCCGAACATATTCGGCTCCGGACTTGCGGAACGCATCTATGGTCGCCTGGGCTGCCTGGATCTTGGCCGCTGCGGCCTGGCGGGCACTCTCGGTAGTGGCCTGATCCAGTTCACGTTGTGCGGCGGCCAGGGCCTTCTGCTGCCGAAGGGCCTCGGTATAAATAGCTCCCGAGGCCTTGGTGGGCGCAGCGAATGCCTCTGGGGTGGGTGCGTTCTGGAGACCTCGCAGTTCGAGTTGCAACCGCTGGAGCTGCCGGTTGTTCTCCTCGATCTGCTTTGCCGCATCTCGGGCCTCCTGGGTGAGCTGTCCGAATATGTTCTTCTTGCCGACGTCCCGCGACAGCAGCTTATTGTCATCCAGTAGCTGCTGAATCGCGTTCTGCAAGCTATCTGTGGTGCGCGGAGCATTGGGGTCATTAGCGATGATTTTGCGGGCGCTCTCGAGGTTGCCCCGCAGCTCCTTGCCCTCGTTATAGACATCTATGAAATTACGCTTGATCGAGATGACAATGGGCAGTAGGACGGCATTTTTGAGCGCGGCGATCTGGCGGTTGATCAGGTCGAGGTTATCCGAAAGCTCTTTGGTCTGCTTGACGGTCTCCTCGGACAGGACAATCCCAGCGTCATGGGCCTTCTGGGCCAGTTTCTCGAGTTCGGCTCCGCCATCGCGGATGGTGGGTAACAGCTCAGCTCCGCTCTTGCCGAATAGGGCAAAGGCCAGGGCAGTTTGCTCAGCTTGATTCTGTACCTGGGACAGACCCCGCGCTGCTTCATAAAGCAGCGCTTGCTGGCTCTTCAGCTCACCGTTTGCTTCCCGCACGCTGAGACCAATGCGTTTTGCTGCATCCTCGAACTGCTTCCCACCCTCTGCGGCCCGTTTGGCCAGCATGTTCGCACCGTTGCCAAGGGCCTCGAGGCTACTACCAGTCTGTGATGCAATGAACCCCAGCTCCTGGATGGCGGTAATGCTCATCCCGTACTTGTTGGCATTGTCAGCGATCTGGGCAGTGGCCTCGATGGTCTCGCGGGCACTCTCGAGGAACGAGTTGAGCGCGAACCCTGCGGCTAGCACTCCCCCGGCCATCAGGCCGCCAGCAATGCCTGCTGCGCGGTAGCCTTCGGAGACCTCGACCTGTTTCTCCTTGAGTTCGCCCAGCAGGGGAATCTGCTTGCTGACCTCGGCCCCCACGCTGCGGAGGCTACTGAGTGCCGCCTCCCCAGCATTGGCAAAGATCGAGCCTCGCGCCACGCCCTCGGCCAGGCTGCCCCGGGCAATCTCCCCATTCATCGAGGCCAGGGCCCTCGTGGCGCTGGCGGCAACGGTGGAAATCTGCCTCAGGGCTGCTGTACCACCCTCGCCGGTACGCTCGAGCTGGGCCTGTAGGGTTCTGGCCCGGCCCCGTACCTCCTCGAGCTCGCGGCTGGTATCCTGCCCGGTATCCACCCAGACATTGCGGAGGGTGTTGACCTGATCAGCCAGCGCCTTAATCTGGGCCTGTAGCTCTCTCGAGTCGCGTTTTTGCTGGTCGGAAGTCCGCTTACTGGTCTCCGCCGTGCCGGTAAAGGTCGCACCCAGCGATGCGGCAGTTTGCCGCGCCTGGGCCTCAATCGCCTTGAGGTCGTTAATCGCCTCCTGTCGGTTGAGTGTGATCTTGCCGATCAGGTTGAAGACCTCGAATGCCATTACTCACCCCCTTTCCGCTGGAATGCCTCGAGGGCCCTCCGCGCATTCTCGAAGGCCCGTTCTTTCTCGGCTTGGATTTCTTCTGGGCTCATCTCAACGTCTGCCTCGATTGGATCACCGGCCAATCCCAGGGCCTCGAGGTATTCCCCGAAGGAACTGCTGGCCCCCAGAGCCCCAGCGATCTGCCATCCTATGAAGGCCGCCCGGCGATCCGCGAGCCGTACCTCGCGGGCTTTCGCCTCCATCACCACCCGCGCCAGTTGGGCAAATCGGCTATATGGCAGAGCCAGAATCTCAGCATCCGTCCAGCCATAGCGGGCCTGGATCACATCTATTGCTTGTTCCCAAAGAGCTTCAGGAGATTGTTCAGGTTGCCGCTTTTTGCCGCCCCCTGAACTTTGGTAAAAAAAGCGGTCAGGTCCGGGTGCTCGGCCAGCTTGGCGACCACCTCAAACTGCTCACTCAGTCCCCAGAGTTCGGGATTGCAAAACTCGTCTGGGCTAACCCCGGCCAGGAAGGCCAGGTACTCGGTAATGGATTCCTCGGTGGAGGGTTCCGAGAGGCCCAGCAACAATACCGCGCCCAGGCGCTCCTCATGGCCCAACGCGGCATCTCCAAATGCCTCCAGTGCCGCCCGCTGGCCGCTCAGGCTGAACTCGCGCAACAGCCGAACCAGCCGGAACACCGCCTCGAGGTTCAACGGCGGCATGGTGTGAACAGTCCCAGCCCGGTCTAAAACCGTTGGGCGCTCCCCGAGAAGGGGCTCGAGGCCCTCGGGCTTCTTATCCATTTTTACGGTGCTCATATACCTCTTTCATGCCGTCCAGCGGCGTTTTTGCAGGAGAAACGAGAGTAGAGCATCTGGGGCAGTAAAACCCCAGATGCTCATCATCAATCGGGGCTTAGGCTGCTGGGATGGGGGTATAGATGGTATAGGGGTAGACCGAGGGATTGGCCGGGTCAAACCGGGCCTCGAACGTGGCCTGGATTACCGCCTCGTTCTTGTCCTGGAAGGAGAAGTTCCCCTTGGCGGTGCAGATGGCCTTCTTCAGCACGATAAACAGCGGAGTGGCCGGGTTTTGGGTGTTGCCCTGGATCACCAGGTTGGGCAGGTAAGCGGGGGCCTTAGAGGTATCACCAGAGATTTTGCGGTAAGCCGCTGGGGTGCCCAAATCGGAGGCATCTGCCTGGGTGAACAGGCGCTCGAGGTTCTCCGCACTCCACTCGAGCAGGTTGGTCTGCACCGTGCCGTTTACGTCATCCAGTCGGTCAAACCCAGCAATGCGCCCGCGCACACCATCTACCTGGATTTGCCGCCAGGAGTCGGAGAGGGTCACGGTAGCACCACCCTTGGTGGCCCCCAGCAGCTTTCCGGCGGCTAGCGCAGTGTCAATCCCGGTGCCAGTGCCGAGAGCGGTCTCGAGTGCCGTGAGTTGGGCGTCGGTGAGTTCGTACATCACAGCAGCATCTAAAACAAGATACTTTTTGGTATCAGCGGTCAGGCCGGTTTGGGGAATGCTCATGTCGTACTCCTAAAAGCAATCCCCCCGCTAGAGCAGGGGGCTGAGAGGGCTTTGGGTTTATCGGGCTAGCCGCCGTGCTTCCACATTGAACACGTAGACAGTACGCCTCGAGGCATCCTTCTCGAGGTAGTATGGCGGCTGTAGGGGCTCGAGGTAGAGGTAGGGCGTAGAGCCCACCGGGCTCAATCGCACGTGGAGAGCCTCATAGAGCGAACGCGCCCAGGCCTCGGCAATCGGTGGGCTTCTATGCCGCACCCGCACCTGAAAGCGTGGGAGTTCGTCTATCGGCAGGCCGCGCTCCCCCTTCAGCACGCCCTGCCCTCCACCATAGGGTGTGAGTGAGGCCGCATTGTCCGGTTGGTCAGGCATCTCAAGGAGAAAGAGGTTGGTGCCTACAGTAAAACCGGGTACCGTGGCGGCGATCATTGCCGCAATCTCCTCAAGGGCTGCCATTGGACACCGCCTGTATTGCGTTTGCTAGACCCTGCTGAATCGCTTCTTTCGATTCGAGATAAGGCCGCTCGAGGTATTTGGCACCCCCGCCTCGGGGATGGTTCAGAGATAAATCCTCATGCTGCTTAACCGCGTAGGGCAGGGGAGAGCCGACGGCCCCAGTATAGCTTCCGTCATCCTCCTCGGACTCTGTTTGCAACAGGCTGGCCCGTAGGTCGCCCGAGTCAATAGGGGCTGCCGGGCTGGCCTGCTGAGCCAGTGCGGTGATCTGGGCATCAACCGCCTCTTTAGAGGCCTTTTCCAACCTCGAGAGGAACTCCTCGAGGTGGCTCTCGAGCGAGGCGCTCATCCGTCGTAGTCCTCAAACAGTGCCACCCTAAGGGCAACATCGGCAGGGACACCCGAGGTGTTCTTCACCGCAAACTTCACAGTTCGCCCCAGCGCTGCCGGATTGAGGGTGAGGGTTGCCCAGCCACCAAATGTGCCGCCCCCGATACTGCCTAACAGGTTACCCCAGTCCTCGACCACGCCATCACCGGTATAGAAATAGACCTCGACCGCCGCAGTGGTGCGGATGTACACCCGCAGGGCGCGGACGGCCACAGCGGGGACGGGTTGAGATTGACCGGAGACCCCTCCGGCGGGCAAGGCGCTCACATTCAGGACTTCGCCCAGCGCCACGTATTTCATAGTGCCACCTCCCGGAACGCTTCGGAGCCGTCGAGGTTGTACTCGATCTGCACCGAGAGCACTGTCCACTCCCGGCCCTGGGGGTCGGTGAGGGTGTCCCCCTCGCTCACCGGAGCCTTCACGAACACCGCAGCAGTACTCACTACCTGCTGATTGTCCCTGCTTTGAACGAGCATCCTTCGTCCTTCGAACCGGGCCGGAATCGTGGTTTGCACGATGTTCGGGTTGCCGTAAACGTCGGTGCCGATTTTCTGCCCCCAGACAGCGGTTTGGTTGAGATAATCGGTGATCATCAGTCCACCTACACGATGAGCACCGAGGTTGCCACGAAGGGGCGCAGTAGGTCTCGGGCCTCGAGGCTGTTGAGCGCGTTCGGCCCCCTGCGTGTTTTGCCGTAGCTCTCCTCGAGCCGTCCCAGTCGGAACATGGTCACCCCTTGGGCTTGCAGCCGTTGCCGGGTGCGGTCGCCATCGGAAAGGTTGAGCAGGGCCAGGGCCTCCTCGCACTGGGCGCGTTTCACGTCCTGGGGTATACCCGTTTGGAGGGTGGCGCTATAGAGCAGCGGGTCGGGTGGGAACTCAGGGTCATAGAAGGGGTCGTTCCGGCGTCGCCGAATGAACATGGAGGGTGGCCAGATGCGCGGGAACTGCATGGGCTGGTTCGGCATAACGGGCCGCCCAATGATCGGCAGGCGGTCTATGGCCCGGGCCGCCGTGATGAGAGCCGCCTCGCGCTGGGCCTCGGCTGCCGCCGCCCACGCCTCGGCCCCCAGCCGGGCCGCGAGATAGGTATTAGCCTCCTCGAGGCTTACGTAGCTGTTTTGGCCTACGGTTAGGCTCATGGTTCACCTCCTCGTTCTTGGGCGGCTCTACAATCTCGGCCAGCCCCACCCGTGCCCATAGCCGCGCCGTGTCTGCGGGCAGGGAGAGGGTTTGCCCTCGGGTGAGCCAGCGCCCACCGTGCTCCACTGCCCGCAAAAGCCGGATTCTCAGCACGGCGCCTCCGGTTAGCTCTGAGCCTCAGCGAAGAGGGCGGAGAAGGGATAGCGGTTTGCGCTGGAGTCGAGGGCGTTGATCGGGTTGGGGAGCTGCCAGGCGATGCGGAGCACTGCCCGCAGCGCCACCGCGTCCTGCTGGGCCAGGTTCAGCACCACAGCTCCGTTGCTGTCGGAAATCACGGCCTGGTCCAGAATTTTGTAGGTGATGTCTTGGCGGAATGCCCAGACCAACTGGCTCCAGTCACCGGTAATCAGCAGGGGTTCATCGGCCCCGGCTCCCGATACTTTGCCAGTGAGGGCCCCATTGCGCGGGAAGATCAGGGGTGCGCCATCCAGCTCGTAGGTGTTGGGGGCCTGGAGCGAGGTGGTGAAGATGGGCTCGCCCTGGGTGCTCCGCAGTCCCCGGAGTTTGCCGCGCATGACCATCTGGGCTACGTGGCCATTGGGCAGATAGCCGCTGCGCTCGACCAGGGCGATGACGCCGTTCTCACCCAGCAGGTCGGCGTATAGGTCGCCTCCAGTCACCACCGCCTTGCCTTTGGCGGTTGCATCGGGAACGATGGCGGTGGGCCAGGTTCCGGGTGCGTTCTCTCCGAACAACACGGCCCGATCGAACGCACGCCCAAACGCCTCGGCGATCTTGGGCCGTACCTCGCCCCAAAGGTCGTAATCCGCATCATCCAGGACAGCCTCGGGGATGGGGATGATTACCGCCAGCTCCTCGGCCACCAACTGCTTGTTGGCCCACTGCATCTTGCTGGTTTGCTTGAGGCCGGTGTCGCCCGAGACAAAATATGCCAGGGGCAGGACGCTCTCGACCGGCACGTTTTTCTGCTTGCGGCTCAGAGTCTGGGCCTGTCGCCCGAAGCGCATCACCACCGAGCTCTCTGGCGCAGCTTTGAAAATCTCGTTGGCGTACTCCTGCGGGATAATGCCGTCTCCGGCATCGGTACGGGTGATGATCTGGTTTACCGGCATGGTGTGCTCCTGTCAAAAATGGATGAGAGGGCCTACTCGAGCTAGAACCGCCCGGCCTTGCGCCGAATAGCTGCGTTCATGTCGAGCGTGGATTTGGCGCTGGAGCCGCCAGGGTTGGAACCCCCGCCGATGTTGCGGGCCTGGGCCTCCGCGCCGCCGTCTGACCATTCGGGATAGTCCTTGAGCACCTTCTCGAGGGCTTTTCTAACGGCCTTCTCGTTCACGGTGCCATCCTCGAGGGCGTCGTCGAGGTCGGCCAGCCGCAGCGCTGCATCCAGCCGGTCACGCCGTATCCCAAGCTCTAGTGCCTGGGCACGGGCCTCCGCCTTGAGTTCACGTTGTGCGGCGGCCTTTTCACGCTCGGCGGCACGGGCCTCTTTCTCGGCAGCCTCAGCAATTTTGCGCTGCTCCTCCGAGAGTTGGGCCTTGGTCTGCTCCTTGCGCTGTTCGGCCTCGCGGGCTTTGCGGTCGCGCTCTAAGCGTTTAGCGATGAGCTTGTCTAGCTCGGCCTGGGTTAGGGTCAGCTTGGGTTCATCGCCCTCGTCCCCCCCCTCCTGCGCATTATTGCCGCTGTCGCCCGCGTTGCCTCCGCCCTGGCTCCCGCCGCTGTTTGCGCCGTCGTTCTCGGCCATCAGGGGCTCGAGGGCCTGTTTATAATCCCCGAATAGACTCATGTTCACTCCCGTGTTTAGCGCCGCGTCCGGCTCGCCTCGCCAGTTTTAGGCCATAACGGTTGGGGCCAAACAAAAGCCCGATCCTGGGTCGGGCTCAGTTCCTACTTCGCACCGTTGCCAGGGCCTCGAGGTAACGGTTTCCGCCTCCCAGCGTGGCGTGCTGGAGCTTGAGCGGATAGATACCGGTCCTGCCGTATCTGGGATGCACCTCGAATAACTCTTGGGTAGGGGGCACCGGGGTGAACCCGGAGGCCAGGGCGTAGTTGTCAACGCCCACAAATGATCCGTTGAACACCACCTCTCCCAGCGCGTGGGGCAGGTTGACCGACTTATGCTTATCCCCGAATAGGTGATATGCCGGTACTGGCCTACCTGCCTTCAGTGCCAGTTGGGTCTGGGTGTTCACGTGGCGGTTAACCGCATGGGCGGGGATACCCAGAGCCCGATCCCCGCCCCGCAGGTGCTCACCATGACCCGCCATGAACGTCCACCCCTGTACTGCAAACACTGCGAATGGCTGCTTGTCCAAGTGCCAGCAGATATTTCTGACATCTCGAGTCAGGGCCGCGATATGGTGGTACAGGAAGTGATCAAGGTTGGAGTAGCGGTTCACTGACGGCATCTTGCGCTGGTTTTGCCAGCGGGTATGGTTACCCACAGCGGTGTATACGTCCATCACCGGCACATGGGCCGCCAGGTTGCGCAGGAACTGCGCCAGGGCGTGCGAGGCGGTAAACCACTGATCGAACAGGGTTAGGGTCTGATCGGCTTCGTTGGCGTGACTCAGGGCACCGTCCAGCATGTCCCCCAGCATCACTACAACCAGTTGCTCAACCGGGTTGGCAGTATGCCCCTCGAGGATGGAGAGCACTGCGTCCTCGAGAGCGGCTAGCCGGTCTACAAAGATTTCGGTGTTATAGCCTCCATAGCCTAGCGTCTGGTCGGGTTCAACCACCTTCCCCACGTGGGTATCGCTCAGCATCAGGAGCTTGCTAACCGGCGTTTTGGGGTTTCGGAGCGGGGCCACGTATCGGCCTAACGGCTGGTAGCTCAGTGGCGCGGCTTCCATCACCCGGTCTATCAGCCGATCTATGAGGTTCACTTCTTGCAGGGCCCTCTCGTACTCGCGCTCGAGGGTCTTGACGCGGGCTCTGAGGCGCTCCATCTCGAGGCGCTGCTGCTCAGCCCGGTCGCGCTCAAAGTCGGGCTCCCCCTGGGCCTCAGCAGCCTTGTGGTCAGGGTGTGTATACCCATCGGGGCCGCGCCGCCAACCGTTCGCTTCGAGAATCAGCCTGTAGCGAACCTCACCGCCGTGACCCAACTTGTTTCGGACGCTCGCCGGAGTGACCTTACGGCCCGCTCTGGCTAGTTCGGCGGCGGCGGCCAGGGCCTGCTCCTCGGTGCATACGGTCTTAGCCGCCATGCTCGTCCTCAGGTCGGTTGAACAGGGCCAGGAGGGCTGGGTTTTGCTTGAGCAGGGCGTAGAGCCCGCTCGAGAGAGCGTGAACCTGCCGCTCCTCGAGCCCGATTGCCATAGTGTAGTCAATGGCGTGGATGGCTTCGTGCAGCAAGGTGTCTATGGCCTGCTCCTCGGATTGCCCGTCTTCGACAGCAATGCTCGTGTGGGTATAGACGATCTCGCCCACCTCGCGTCGGGCATTCAGGCGACTTTCTGGCAGGATTTCAACTGTCCACGTCTTGCCGAGAATTTCTAGGGTTGCTGGGAAGTGCATCAGGGCTGCCTCTCTATGACCGGTATGCCAGCGGCCTCAGCAAATGCGATTTCTCGCTTCATGCCTTCGGTGGGTTGGCCATACACCCATACCTCAGAGCAGGTGAGTAGAAACTCCAGACCGGCCTGGATGCCCCATTCCCGCTCTACTGGGTTGGCATCGTTGAGCATCTGCGGATAGAGGAGATGCGAGGCGAAAGGGGCACACCCCTCAATCAATGCCTCGAGGCAGTAGCCTTGGGCTGCTTGCACGTTGTGCTTGACATCCCCGCTATATGGGGAGCAGATGAAAACTCGCTTCATCTACCACGCCCCGTCATGCACCATGAGACCGATCAACCCATACCCGAGCACATCGAGCCAGGTGTCCCGGACGCTCTCTAGGTCGGTGCTGCGCTGCAAATACACCAGGTTCTTGAGCCGCTCGAGCTTGTCGTTGAGGCGCACCAGCACGCCCAGTTCTCCGAACCCGGCAATGTTGCCCCGTCCGTATGCTTCCTGCTTGGAGGCGAAGAGGCGGAGGTATTCCTCTGCGTAGGACATAGCCTTCTCAACCTGCCGATAGGTCTCTTCGCTCAGTCCGGCGGGCAACTGGAGGTCGAACGGTAGCACCACCACCTCGCCTGGGCCAAACCGAGTCAACTGGCCATCCTGAAACATCCCGGCAAACGGGGCTTCATCCGCAGCCTCGCGTTCTGTGACCACTTTCAGCCCCTCGGCAGTGATCTCGTACTCGGGCTCGAGATTCTTCTTCAGAATCTGCCCGTCTTGGTCGGTATAAATCTCGCTCATGCCCTAACCCCCAACCCCGGCATCATCCCCGTTTGCCTCAGCCCAGTTGCGCAGGCCGCGCTCGAGGGCCTCGAGGCGAAAGGTGCGCACTGTGCCACCGGTGTCTGTGACTATGGCGGTCTGCCCATAGAAGCGGAGCAAAAACCAGCGCCCCTCGACCCGCTTGATGTATAGCTCTCCGTTGACCGCCCTCGAGCCCTTAGGTGGCAGAGGTTGTACCCGATTCCAGCGGGCCGGAAGCTCCTCCATCCGATGTTTGGTTGGTTTGTGGGTTGGTGTCGGTGGAATTGTTTGCTGCTCCAGTTGCATTCTCCGCCTCGATTCGGTTTACTTCAGCCTCGACATCGGCGTTGTTCCAGCCGGTGCGTTCACGTATCGCCTCGTGCCGACTGATGACTCCGGCATTGCGCAGGTTGAGCAGAACCTGGCTTTCCTCACCGTCGTCTACCGGCAACCCATCGCGCCAGATGATGTTGAGGCCCTCGAGGGTGGGTGCGTCACTGTGGAGGGCCTCGAGGCGGTTGGCGATGAGGACGATCTCCCGGAGGGCCGGGTCAAAGTGCATCCGCAGCCGGTTGACCTTTTTGAGTGGGGCAAACAGGAGCCGCCGCAGGGCCGAGCCGCTCTCTGCCAGGCCCTGCTTCATCAGGCCAAACACTGCCGGGCTGGTTTCGGAAATGAGATAGAGCTGGTCCTTCAGCTCCTCAATTTCTCGGAATGCCCCCTCGAGGTTCCCATTCCAGATCATGTACCCCGGTGGGCTCTCACCCTCGCCCACCGGAATGTATTTACCGCCTCCCCGGAAGTGCTCGATGCCCGTGTATGGGTCGCGCTCGAGGGCCAGCTCGGGGCCGTACATGCCCGGGTCTGCGTGCTTGTCCAGGATGCGCGAGACCTGGCCCAACCGAATCTCCATCTCCTGAATGAGCGTCTCGAGGTCGGAGTAGTCGTCTGCCCCATACAGCTCGTCTGAGGCGCGTACACCTACCGCTTGGACGATCAATGGCTCCTCTACGCCAGTTTCCTGTGGGAATGCTGTGTCCGGGTGATCTACCAGCCAATCCGCGATCACATATTTCCGCCTGGCCTCATCTCCGGTGGGTCGGAGCAGGTATACACGCCGCTCGTACAGACCAGGTTGATGGATTTCGGCCCAGAGCAGGGGCTGAGGGTTGACATAGCCGCGTGGCCTACCCACCCCCTGCCACGCGATCACATGGGCCAGTACCTTACGGATATTGGTGGGGGAGACTACGGGAAACCAATACTGTGGGGGTTGGGCATAAATTTTGGCCTCGCCGCCCACCAGCGCGGCCTTGAATAACCCGTCTCCGTAGCGGCTGATGTCGAGAGCGACCTCGTAGGCCGTGCTGACCAGGCGGCTCCGCCTCAGAAAATCTTGGAGCCACGCTTGCCCTTCCTCATCACCCCCAGTGACACTGAGGGTAGGCGGGTCACCTAGGAGCAAATCGGCCCAGAGCTTGGAGAGGCGTCGGTGCCAGTTCAGGATTAACAGCAGTTCGGTGCCTAAATCCTCTCGCAGCAATCTGGCCCAATCACGGAATACGTCCTGATGTCGTCCCTGCCAAAGCAAGCGGTTGGCTGCGTAGGTGTCCAACCGCTCTCCCTCAGAGGGCGGGGGCCAGGGCTGGCCCTTTTCCAGAAAGCTCAGATCGGTCAGATATTCATTCATGCTCGCTCTCCTGAGGGCTTGATGAGCACCTTATTTGGGTTCGGATAGCCGAAAACCACACGTTTTGCTAGACCGGAGTACAAGAATATTGTGTTTACTCATAATGTCTACCAACCTCGAGGCTTGTTCGCCACCTGAGGCCGTACACGGGCGAATAAGGTATGGAGGGCATAGCGGATGGCGTCCTGCTCGTGGTCGTTCTGTTTCAGCGGCTTATCCTCACCGCGCTCCTGGGCCTGGGCGTCCCACAGGTAGCCTCCGTAGCTACGGATTAGGCGCGTGCAGGCCCTCGAGACCGCAAACTCCCCAGCTTTGAGCATTCGGGCATGGGTGCGAATGCCCGCGAGCACCTCGTTGTCCGCTGGACGCACCGACCAGCCCAGGCGTCGTAGCTGTGTTTTGAAGCTCGCAGCGCTGGGGTCGAGGATGATCCCACGCACGGGCCTCCCGGCGAGCCTGGGGGTAGTGACAACACCACCGGAGGGTTGCTGGGGCAGCCCCACAGCCCCTAAACCCTCGAGCCAGGCGGTCAGGTCGGTGGCGTACTCGAGGTCAGTCCGGCTCCCCGACTCCCGGCCACTGTGGTAATACTCCGCCAGGGCCACGGCCATGGGCTCGCTGGGTGCTGGCCGCCGCACACCCACCAGAATGAAGACGGTGGGGTTACCGGTGCCATAGTCCGCCGAGACCCAGAACTCCTCAAACTCCGCAGGGTCGGGTGGCTCGAGGGTGTGTATAGCCTCGTCGAAGAAGTCGAATACCGCGCCCTCGGCCTGTACCCATAGGCCCTGGATGAAGCGCTTGTACCACAGCGTGCCGGGGCCATATTCGCGCTTGAGGTTCTCGATATAGGCCGGGGGCAGGTGGA
This sequence comes from Meiothermus granaticius NBRC 107808, assembly GCF_003574355.1. Taxonomy (GTDB): domain Bacteria; phylum Deinococcota; class Deinococci; order Deinococcales; family Thermaceae; genus Meiothermus; species Meiothermus granaticius. The sequence continues at coordinate 80,962 of NZ_QWLB01000001.1, forward strand.
CATTGACCTCTATGGGCCAGTGGAAGGCTCGCACGTCCAGCTCGTGCGCTCGGTCAATCCACTCGGTTTTGAGCCAGTGGTAGGGCGGGCCGGGGTTGGTGGTGCCAAAGCCTCGAGCCCCGGCTACCGAAAGGCGGGCCATGCACTGGCGATGGAACTCAGGGCTGCCCAGGCTCATCTCATCGCGGTAGAACCCGGCCCAGGTTCCGCCCCGCACCTTCTCCTCAGCCCGCGCATCGGCTTCACCCAAAAGGTGAAGGGTGCGACGCCCAATGCGGGCGCGGTGTTGGCCCCGCGAGTACCAGAACTGATCTTTCAGCATCTCGGCCAGGGGGAGCAGGACGTTGCGCTCGAGCACCTCCTCGGTTCGCCCAATCATCATTAGCAGGCCATTTGTCGGTGCAGTCTGGGTGAACTCGATCCATGCAATGAGGGAGTGAATGGTTTTGCTGGATCGCACTGGGCCATGCCAGATGTTGAGACGGGCGGTAGCGTCGCGCACTGAGTTGGCTGGTGCGCCGGGGATGATCGAGAACATAGTGTGAATGGTTGACATTATCGCATATTTGCGATATACTGTAACCATGAAGGTACGGGAGGTAATCAAGCTAATCGAGGCCGATGGATGGGTGATGGAACCTCGTAAGGGCACCAATCACCGGCAGTTCAAGCACCCCAGCAAACCCGGCAAGGTCACGGTGAGTGGCAACCCTGGCGACGAACTGGCACCCAAGACGCTCAAAAGCATCCTCAAGCAAGCTGGGCTCAAATGAGCCCAGCCCACCCGACCTTCACAGGAGGCAACCTATGCACGATTTTTTGGCAGTGATCGAGCGCGGCGAACGAAACTACTCGGCCTATGTGCCGGAGATTCCCGGAGTTGCGGCGACCGGGCGCACCGTAGAGCAAACGCTTCGGCGACTTTCAGAGGCGCTGGCTATGCACCTCGAGGGCGAGATGGCACCCTCGCCCAAGCTCCGGACCCGCGAGGAGCTGAAGCGGTTCCTCGAGGCCCAGGGGGAGCGCCTGGAGGAGGATGACCGGGTGGAGTGGGTGCGTCCAAAAAGCCCTGACCCGGTGAGCCTCGAGATCCAGCGAGTTATGAAGGCAGCCGGTGTCACTCAGGCTATGTTAGCCCAGCAAATGGGCACCACTCAGAGCGCGGTGGCCCGGTTGGTAGACCCCCATTACGGTCGGCATAGCCTGGATACCTTGCGCCGGGCTGCCGAGGCTCTGGGATACGAGGTCGAGGTGAAGCTGCGTCGGCGTAGGCACTCAGCCTAGCTATGGCTCGAGGCGCTGCTGCTCCTGACGGAGATTGCGGATGCTCTCCACCAGGGCCTCGAGGGTTTTCTCTCCCTCGGCTTGTGGCTGGGGCTGCTCCATGCCCATCCAGCGGCCCAGTAGCTCCGCTGCTCTCAGGACATACAGTGGACCCTTCACGCCCCACTTCCGGTAATACTCGGGGCTGCCGAAGGCAAACTCGAGCATGCGGTGGATGAGGCGCTCCCGTTCGGCCCCATAGGCCAGGGCGTAGGCCTGCATTTTCGCACGAATGGCGTTCTGGACGTTGGGATTTGCCAAGATTTCGGAGGCGAACGCTCGGGCATCTCGCCCCTTCGCTCCCTTATATCCCGCTTTCCGATACGCTTCCGAGGCATTGAAGGTGCTCAGGTAGTTCTCTACAAACACCCGTTGCTGTGGGGTCAAGCCGTCTGGGTCGTTGGCCTGGGCCTTATGGCGGGGCATGTATTCATCCTCATAACGACTACGCCCCTGGAGCCTCAAACTCCAGGGGTTGAAAGTTTAGACACTGCACCAACTTGTGTATACTCAAGATAAAGCCATCAGCCGGAGATGTCTAGTGGGTAACGTGGGCCAGGGCGGCCCGTGCCCGGATTGCGGCCTCACGCAGCAGGTCAGCCTCGAGGCGGTAGCGCTCGGCCCGGGCCTCGGCACTTTGTAAAGCCGCCTCGAGGTGGGCTACGCGTCGCAGGAGGGAGCTCAGGGTTTGTTCGGCACGGTCAATGTCCATAACCTCGGAACCAGGGCAGCCGGCTGAGGCATGACGGGCCAGGGTTTGAAGGGCGGCTTGTGGGCTCATATCGCTTCCTCCCGGTTGATGTCGCCCGCCAACAGATCAGCGTTGTCCCTCTCGAGCTGATTTGCTGCTGTATTCAATGCTGCCGCCTGCTCTGCCAAGCTCTCAGCTCCGATCTGGCGGAGGGTTTGGATGATGTGGGCACGGGCTGTTGGGGTCATTTTCTCAAACTCGGTTTGCATGTCTACTCCTTTAGAGCGCCTGCGGCGAACAGGCCCGGCTGAAGCCCCCGCAGGGCCCTCCAGCTCCGGGGGCTGAGCCACAGGGCCTCGGTGCGGGCCGATTGCCGCGAGTTGTTGGTGTAGGTCTGGGTCTCCACCCGCACCCACCCGTGGGCCTCGTAGAGGTCGGCGTAGAGCTCTGAGGGATACCCCGAGATCAGGGCATGGGCCGCTAGCCCCCGGAGTTGCTCGGCCAGCCGGAGATGATCGGCCTCGCTCAGTTCATGCCGGTAGCTGGCTGATTTTTTGCGCCGGGTCTCGAGCAAGTACGGGGGGTCGCAATAGATTAATGCCTCAGGGTCATCGAAACGGGAAATCATCTCAAACGCGTCATCCTGCATGATCTGCACCCCCAGCATCCGCTCGGCCACCGCCCACAGGTGACTCAGGTCCCACAAGCGGGCTGGGGGCCGCCAGATTCCACTGGCTTTGGCCACATAGCGGAAGCTGCGCTGGCGGTCCACCGCGTTCATGCCAATCCCCATCCAGGACAGCACAAAAAACCGCCGGGCAGCCTCCAGGGGGTCCTCGGCGGGCTCGGTGGAGCGTTCATACTCCGCCCTCGCCCAGGGGGTGAGCTCGAGGGCCCGGATCAACTCCCCAGGCCGCTCCCGCAACACCCGGAAGAAATTCACCACCCCACCATCCCGGTCGTTGTAGGTCTCCAGCTTGCTCCGGGGTTTGCGCAGCAGGATGCTGGCCCCGCCCCCGAACGGCTCCACATAGCTCTCGTGGGGAGGAAAGTGTTGGAGCACGAACGGGGCAATCTGCCACTTGCTGCCGAAATAGCGCAGGGGAGGGCGGGCTGGTTCTCTCGAGAGCGGCTCCTCAGCTAGGGTTGTGGTCATCTCCCTATCTCCTCCTTGCCTTTTGTACGCTCAAGCGAAATCAAGTCGAGCACCCTCCTCGGTACTCCAGGCGCATGGTTTCGCCTGGGGCTGGTTTCATCTCGGCAGCCTGGTCTATCAGATCAGAAAGGTGATCCGCCACCTCCGGTGCGAAGAAAAGGGTATCGTCCTGTGGATCCCACAGAGTGGGCACACCGGAGATTTCCACCGCTGCACCGTTTGGAAAGACGTAGGTGTGGGTAACCTCTTTCGTGGTCATTGCTGCACCAAAATTTCATCCAGTTCGGCCTTGATTGCATCGTGCCGCTCAGCCCAGCGCGATTGCCCGCTATGCTCGTAAACCATTTGGGCGAAATCGCGTTCAAGGCGCAGGTACTCAAGCACTCTGAGGCGGCCCACTTCCATCCCCGGCGTGTCTTGAGCTTGAGCTCGGGGCTTGATGTTCACGTTCATGATTTCACCTTTCTTGCGGTGATGTACCGCTTCAGCCATAGGCATGCCTCGAGGTAGAGCTTGGAGCGACGGCGGGGGCTAACGAGTTGCAGTTTGTTGTCCACCAACCGGAGCAAGCTCCGGGGGAGTGAAGAGGGCCCTCGCGCAGGCGCTAGCCGCACCCGCGACAGGGCCATGTCCACCCATATTGGCGCCGCCTCGCTCAATTCATGCCTGAGCAGGTGGGGCTTCACATAGTCATCTGGGAGGATCAGGTAATCAGACAACACGACGGTGTGGCCCTTGGCCCACTCGCCCACCGTAGGGGGCAACGGGCCACCCCGGATCAGGGCGTAGTAGGCCAGTAGGTCAGAAACCGTGAGACTGTAGCGCTCGGCCAGGGCCTCGAGGTCTACGTCGTCTAGGCGCACTAGAGCGTCTATGCGGCCAAAGTCTGGATGCTCCTGCACCCGCGTCAAGGCCCGTAGGTTGCCACTCGAGCCGCGTGGGTTGAGCGGGGTAAAGCTGCCAATCCTCAGTCGCTTGTATTTAGGTTCGCGCAGGGCTCGGTAGTAGGCGTCACCATTCCAGAGCTCATCCTTGGATCGGGGAATCTCCAGCTCTGGGATGTTGAGATTTTCAAGCTCCATCGGTCACAGCAGTCCCCTCGAGAGATCGTCTAGGGCCGCCTTCAAACCGTCCGGCAGCTTCTGGCTCAGCCGTGCGCGGACGTAGTTGAGGCGAACTTTTGCCGTGCCCATTGAGCCATATTCGAGTGCGGTTTTGACGGCATCCAGGGCCTCGTTGACCAGCTCGAGGGCCAGGCCGCCCACCAGATTCGATTCAGCAGCTGCGTCAGCAATGGTCTCAGCCTGCCTCAGCAGCTGCCATGGCTCAGTGGTTTCCAAGTAGGTGGGATAGGGTTTCAACATCTCAGTCCTTCTTCCCGCCGTAGTAGGCTTCTCGCTCAGCGACTATGGCCTCGTCGAGGCTTCTACAGACATAAACCGATGTGCCGCACGCCCGAATCTCGGCGTGTTTGGCGACCTGGTGTGAGGAGAGCTTTCCCTCCGGGCTTTTGCATTCGATGAGCAGTACCCGCCCGTTTTTGAAGGCGGTCAGGTCGGGATAACCCAGGCTCAGGGTGCCCCACCGCCCGCCGCCCCTTCGCCCGGCTCCGGCGTCGGTGATCTCGACGTACCAACCCATGACCTGCAAATAGGTCACGATCTGTCGCTGTATCTCCTCCTCCCTCAATCTCTGCCCCATGCGTACCTCTACGGTCCCTGCTTCAAAAACCGCGCCTTCCTGCGCACCCCCTCCGCATTTCCCCGGTTGACAGATGCGCTAAACCCAAGCTCCAGCGCCAGCAACTCGCCCAGTCGCCCACCCTCGCATTTACAGGCGAGATAAAGGGCATTCATCTGGGACTTGAGCTGCTCTATGGGTGCGTCCGGCTCGAGGGCTTCTACGGCAGCGGCTATGCTAAGACCCACCGTTTGCTCTCCCTTCATCCGCTATCTCCCCTGTGGCGTCGCCTTCCGTATCTGGCCTATCACCTGCCCCATGTCGAACCATTGACCCCCTTGCTTGTTGTGCTCGACGACCGCTCGCCTCGCCGTTTCGAGTACGTCAGGGTTGGCTTGGATTTGTCGCCGGAGCAAGCCATTCAATCGCACGATCTCCTCCTCGAGTGGGTCGTGCGGCTTCCCAGCGCTGACAGAATTAGCGGTGTACTGCATCAGGCTTCCAAGCAGATACAGCGTCCGGGCTGCACAGCAGTCATCCACCGGGGCGCGGTACGTATGACCAGCTGGGGTGGTGCGCTCCAGCGCGTGTCCACAAAAGTGGCACTTGCCGAAACTAAAAACCTGCGCATCCTTCACGATGCCTCCTTTGTAGCGGCTAGGATGTCGCCGATAATCTCCTCGAAGCTGGCGCGGGGCGCAATGTTTGAACCGCTCTGGGGCTGGGGTTGACTCGAGAACGCATCCAGGGCTTTCACGAAATCAGTGAGGCCATAGCGCTCGGGATTCGAGGCTGCGTAAAACGCCTTTACCGCCGCCTCGAGCGCTGCCCGCCTATTCTGGCTAGGCATAGCCTCGAGCCGGGGCCGGACGTGCTCTCTGAGCCAGCCCTGCCATCCTTTTCCGTAGCGCCGCGAGACCTGTTGAATTTCCTTCAGCTTTGCGGTGAGTGCCGGGCCAACCTCGGCGTATAGGTTGGCCTCGAGCGCCACAGCCTCACGAAAAGCGGCCTTGCGCTCTTGAAGAGGATCCTGGTAGGTCGTTAGGTCTTTCGGCTCAGGCGGTGTGGGTGTTTCAGATTTCGCGCTAATAACATGGTGAGTACTTAACACACCACTCTGGTTAATAGCTTGGGTTAATACTGATGGTTCAAGGGAGGAAAATTTTTCCGCTACCCCCCGGAAACTATTTCCGCTACCCCCGGAAATGTTTTCCGGTTGGCCCTGCCCTCCACCGGAAACGGTTTCCGGTTGGCTGCCGGCATCAGCCGCAGGGTGCGCACTCATGAGGAGCCAGATTCCATCGGTCTGGCGGCTGCCGTTGGCCCGGTGGCGAGCCTGGCGGCGGATAAATCCGCGCTCCTCGAGAGAGCTCAGGTGGCTGCGGACGCTGCGCTCATCCTGGCCTGTGGCCTGAGCCAATCGCGCCTGCCCAACGTAGGTATAACCATCGAAATCGGCAAAGTTGGCTAGTGTGACCAAGACAAACTTACATCCAGTGGGCCTCACGTCCTGTGCGTAGGCCCAGTTCAGGGCCTCTATGCTCATTTCACGCCGCCTTGGCCTCGTCGAGGCCCAGTAGCAGGATGAGGACCCGACCTAGGTCTATCCCGGTGGCCTCGGAAATGAGCGGGGCGAAGCGCCTCAGCGTTTTCGGCCCCAGGGCGAACCGACCGGACTCAATACCCCATACCGTCGAGGTGTTACTCCCGGACAGACGTGCGAACTCAGCCTGCGACGCAAACTGCTCACGCAGTTTGCGGAAGTTTTTGGCTGCCAGCTCATCGTGCTCTTCCTTGGCAACCTCTGTTGCTTTTAGTTCCTTTTTGACGATCTCACCTGCCCTCACGGCTTACCTCCCAGAATGACAACGGCCATAAAAGCAAAGGCCAGCCCCAGCATCAGAACCAGCAAAAGCCCTTCCCACAACTCGCTCGAACGCTCCAGATTTCGCGCCAAGCGCTGAAACTGGGCGGTGGCCTCCATCAGCGGCTTACCGCAATCGGGGCAGTCCTTCAAAAAATCCGGGGCATCCCAAACATAGCCATGCTCAGGGCATTTGGGGTTGATGCAGATGGCCCGCCAGGTCTTCTGTGTCTGATTGGGCATAACTCCCCCTACTGATCCGCAGACCCAAGCGCGAGCGCCTTGAGCCCCTCGTACACCGCCCGAGCTGCCTCGAGGTCAGTGCTCTCGCCCCGCTTCCAGTTGTGCTCGGCCAGGATCGCAGCAGCCTCCTCGCCCAGCCCTGCTTTAACCGCTGCCCCAAATGCCCTCTCGATGACCTGATGGGTGCGCTGGAGCGGGTCGGGCTTGGCCTCCTCCGGCTCCACCACCTCCACCTCGGCTCGGGTGGCCTGGGCCATCTCCTCGGCGGTGTAGAGCCCACTGGATTCGTACGGGAATGCCTTGCGCAGGGCCAGGGCCTCGGCCACCTTGGCCAGCATCAGATCGGGCATCTTGGCCCACATGGCCGTGACCTGCCCTTCCTTGGTGGTCTGGGCGTAGCTGGACCACCGGGCCACCGCCCACAACGGTTGCTGAAAATCCGATCGAATCACCCCAACCTTGGCCGCCGCCGGGGGTTTGTCATCCAACCAAACCTCCTTCCACTCCCCATCCGGGCCGCACCACAGCGGGCCGAGCTGGCCGGCATACTTCCCGGTACGCTCGGCGATTAGGCGCAGGCCGTCAATCGAGACCTGCACGCTCATCACCTCCCGCTTCTCGCGGGAGTCCCAGCGCTTGATGGCGTAAATCTGCCGGCTGAAGGGGTCAAGCCCAGTGCGGTTGCACTGGGCCACAAACAGTTGGAACTCGTCGTCGGTGGCCCCCTTGGCAATCGTGCGTTTGATCAACTCGAGCTGGGCCCGGCCCAGTTCAGCTTTTTCTGCCAGTTCGTTTGCCATGTCTGCCTCCTGATGCCGTTCTCGTTTATGGCCAAGCTCGGAAAACTAAACCCAACCGTCGTCGAGTAACTCCACTCGAGCAGGGCCGAGTAATTTGCGACGTTGACCTCCCCAGGCCGCCAGGGGATGCCGAGCGCCTCGAGGCCTGCCACCAGGTCGGCTTCCTGAGGCAGCGGAGCATAGCGCACGTACAGGATGCCATCCTCCCGGACTCTCACTACCTCGCCACCATCCTCACCCCCGTACACGGTGGCGATACTGCCATCGCGGGTGAGGCTCCAGGCGTCAATGTGCCAACTAACCCGCCCCACGGCCCGAAACCAGGTGTCAATTTCTTCAGCCGGGGGCAGCGGAAAGCGTAGGCCGGTATCTGTGACTTTGCGGTGGGGATGATAGCTCAACAACTCGCCGTAGCAGCCGAGCGGGAGAGCCTGGGCCAGGTAGCCCACGTCGGCACCGCTTTGGGTCGCCTGGGCTCGCACCTCGACCACCGTCCATACTGGCAGGATGAGGTCGAAGTGCCGATGCGCCAGGGAAACAAACACCGCTCCTACCGGCAAAAGCTCGCCCTGGGTGAAGGCGAACAGGGGAAGCTGCATTGGAAGGCTCAAACCCCTACCCCCTCGAGTTCGCGCACCAGGCCCAACAGGGCCTCGAGTTCGGTTGTAGCCTGCACAAAAACCTCGTTCCCGTTCCGGTGAGCCACCGCGAACCAACCGCCTTTCGGGTTCAGCACGGTCACCGGGAGATACCCGGTGATCTGCTGCACCCGGCTGGCCAGGCGCGAGCGCAGGGCCAGGGAGTCCAGCACCCGCACCATCTCGAGGCCCTGAGCCCGGTCACGGGCCTCGAGGCGCTCGACCTGCTCGGGGGATAGGGCCGGGGCCGGAGCCCCCCAGGGGAGCCGCCTCATATTTGCTCCTTGCGTAAACCAACTTCCAAGGCGGCCCGGGCGATCTCAGCGCGGGCTCGGGCCAGGATCAGGTTTTCCTCGGCCCGGTTCAGCCGCTCGTACTCCTGGGCCAGGGTGGTGCGGGCCTGGGCTTCCCGCTCTTCGGCGTTTTTCCCGCTCAGGGCCCCGGAGAGCAGGGCGGTGGCGCGGGCGAGCTCGAGGGCCTCTTTGGCCCGGTTGCGTTCGATCTGGGCCTGAGCCAGGGCTTCGGCGGCCTGGCTCAGTTCATGCAAGGCTTCTTGGGGGTTCATGGGGTCCTCCTTTTTTGGGTGATCCAGTTTTCTGATTTATCCGCTCGGTCATGGCAGCACCCCCGCCAGCCGCCCAATCAGGTTGATCACCAGCACCGCCACGAATCCGATGGCGGCCCCTAGCGCGATGTCCTGAAGGAGCCTCATAAACCCTCCGGCGACAATTCAAGGACTACATTTGACTCATCAAGCAGTTTCGCTATAGGAAACTCCTGAGCATAAATGTCTTCCAAAAGCTGACGATACGGTGCTTCCAGAGCTTCGATAAACTCTGGAGTGTATTCTCCTTTTTGCTTCAGCCTACTGACTGAACTAAGAGCTGCAAGAAGGAGGTTGGCCTTGTATCTTGCCAACTCCTGCCAATTAGCAAAGGTGGGAGGGCCCGCGTTTTCAGTTGCGTTCATAATCACCCGTATTTCCCACACACGCGGGGATGAACGGGCTGATCTAGGCACAACACACCTCCATTTGAATAAAGCCAAACCGATTCTTCGCCATGTGTATACTCAACCTCCCGGTCAAAAAAAGCCCACAGAGGGCCTAGGCTGCCCCCTCGAGGGACGCGTTGATGTACTCGACGATAGAACTGGCCGGTATCAACCACTTATGGCCGTTCCGCAGCGCCCGGAGCCTACCGCTGTGAAGAAGCTCGTAGATTGCGTTGGTACCAATCTCGAGAGCAAGCCGCACCTGCTCTGGGGTGTAGAGGAGCCGTCGGCCTACACCGACGCGCTCCATGTGGGCGTGTAGTTCTTCCAGATTCATAGAGACGCCTCCAGCGTCCGGCATGGGCCGCTAGCAATTCCGTCACCTGGTTTTCAAGGTTCCTCCGAGTATCACCCGGTTATGAGTATAGTAATATCTGTATACTCAATATGTCAACAGCAATGTGTTTCGGCTTGCGCTGCACATGTGTCCGTGTTATTTTGAACAATATATGAGCGTTCTGATATTAGAGCGTTCAACATTGCGGGGGTAGATATGGCAAAAAACTGGGTGGTGCGAGAGCCGTGGGGCGAGGTGCTGTTTCAGCGCCGGAAGATGCTGGGTCTGACGCAGGCGCAGATGCAGGATCGGACTGGCATGAGCCAGTCCTACGTGGCCCACATCGAAGCTGGCCGCTACCACCCGCTCCAGATGGCTGTTACGCGGCTATTCCCCTACATTGCCGCTCTCGATTGGACACTACACGAGTTCCTCGAGGCCACCGGCCTGGAGCTGCCCAATGCCGATGATGTATGCCCCCCCTGTGGCCCTCGAGCGCGACCGGGCACTCATAAAGCCGCTGGTGGATAATGCCGCGCAAGCGTCGTGGGCGCAATGAGAACGGGGCCGGGACGGTCTCCCGGCGATCCGATGGGCGATGGGAGGGCAAGCTGTCCTACCGGGGAGAAGATGGCCGTCTGCGTCGGCTGACGGTCTATGGGAAAACCGCAGAGGAAGCCCGGGCCAAGCTCACTGCCAAAAAACATGACCAGTTGCGCGGGGTGCTGGTCACTCCGGAGCGGGTCACAGTAGGGGAGTGGGCCGAGGCGTGGATGGCCGCTCGGCGCACCGAGGGCCGGGCCGCCAATACCCTCCGTAACTACCAGACCGAGCTCAACCTAGCCATGCCGATGCTGGGGAACCTGCCCATGCAACGGGTCAAACCCGAACATATCCGGGGCGTTGTCGTGGCTTTGAGCGAACAGGGAAGGGCCCCACGCACAGTAAAGAAGGTGCTCGAGCGACTATCGGCCCTGTTCGAGGACGCAGTGCGGCTCGAGAGGCTCCACCGTAATCCATGCCATGCCGTGACGTATAAACGACCGCCATCTGAGCCGGTGGGTCGCTCAATGCAGCCCGAGGAGGTAGCGCGGCTGCTCGAGGTCTGCGACCGCCACCGGATCGGGCTGCTATTCCGGCTCATTCTGGCGACGGGATTGCGCAAGGCCGAGGCCCTGGCCCTGACCTGGGCCGATGTGGACTTTCTCAGGGCCGAGTTGCATGTCAGCAAGGCCTGGACAAAGGTCGGAGGCATCGGGGTTTTGACTGGGACGAAATCCCGCCGCTCCAAGCGAGTGCTGCCCGTCCCATCGGGCCTGCTGACCCGGCTCAGGGAACGCAAGGCCGAGATGTTAGCCTTCGCCCAGGGCGAACCAGGCTGGGCCGAGGCAGTAGAGCGCTCCTACATTTTTGCTGAGCTGGGCCGGGACAAGCCCTACAGCCCGGATACCCCTAACCATCATCTCAAGGAACTCCTCGACGAGGCGGCTCTTCCGCATTACCGAGTGCATGATTTGCGGCACACCTACGGCTCGCTCATGCTCAGCCGGGGCCTGCCGGTGGAGGTGGTTTCCGAACGGATGGGCCATGCCAGCATTACCATTACCCTGAACGTTTACCGGCACGTCCTGGAGCACGAGCGCAAGGGGCACGTCCTGGACCTCGAGGACATCCTCAGGCCCCAGCCCCGGCACAGCGCCTAACCTCAGACCCCGGCGGATGCCGGGGTTCTCATTTCCCCTCGACTGTCGTCAAACTGTCGTCAAACCCTGATGGAAAGGATGATTCCCCACCGGTGAAGGTGGGGGATTTCGCTGTCCCGCTGCTATTTATTTTCTGGTGGGCGATCCGGGACTCGAACCCGGGACCTCACGCTTATCAGGCGTGTGCTCTAACCAGCTGAGCTAACCGCCCCCATGCAGCGAGTTATCAATATAGCGAAGGTAGGGGCCGGGGTCAAGCTGGCTGCGCTTTGGGGAGATTTCGTGGGGTTATGCCGGGCTTGGGGGAGACCAGAGAGGCCAACCTTCCCTGGAGAGGGGTACACTTTTCCTATGCTGGAAACTGCAATTGGTCGCGGAGAGCGAGAAGCTCCGACCTTCAAGGCCAACAAGGATGCCTGGGTGCGGCTCATGGCTGAGTTCCACGGCTCCCTAGAGAAAATCCGCCAGGGTGGGGGCTCAAAAGCCATTGAGCGCCAGCATGCCCGGGGCCGCCTAAGCGCTCGAGAGCGCATCGCCAAGCTGGTAGACGCCGGGACCGAGCTCGAGGAACTCCTGACCTATGCGGGCTGGGGGATGTACGAGGACTGGGGAGGGGCTCCGGGTGGGGGGGTGGTTGTCGGTATCGGCAAGATTGCTGGGCGCGACTGGATGATTGTGGCCAACGATGCCACCGTCAAAGCTGGGGCCTTTTTCCCAATCACGGCCAAGAAGGTGATCCGGGCTCAGACCCTGGCCCTCGAGAACCGCATCCCTACGGTTTATCTGGTGGACTCAGCCGGGGTCTTCCTGCCGCTGCAAGACGAGGTTTTCCCCGACCAAGACGATTTTGGGCGAATTTTCTACCTCAATGCCCGCATGAGCGCGCTGGGGATCCCCCAGATCTCGGCCATCATGGGGAATTGTGTGGCGGGCGGGGCCTATCTGCCGCTCATGACCGACGTCCTGATCATGACCGAAGGCTCAGGGCTGTATTTGGCCGGGCCGGCCCTGGTCAAAGCAGCGATAGGGCAGGAGGTCAGCTCAGAGGAGCTAGGCGGGGCCCGGATGCATGCCGAGGTCTCCGGAACGGTGGATTTTTACGAGCCCAACGATGAGGCCGCCCTCGAGCGAATTCGCAGTCTGGCCGGGATGTACGCCGCACCGGAATGGGCGCCTTGGGCGCGGGAGCGGCACCCTGAGGCCGAGCCCATTCACCCGCAAGAAGACCTCTATGGCCTGGTTTCACCCGACGGGAATCGGCCCTATGAGGTCCGGGAGGTCATTGCCCGACTGGTAGACGCCTCGAGGTTTGCCGAATTCAAGGCGAGCTATGGCCAGACCCTGGTCTGTGGCTATGCCCGGCTGGGAGGGTTTCCCATCGGCATTGTGGCCAACCAGCGCAGCGTGATTAAGAAGCCGGACAAGATTGAAGTCGGTGGGGTGATCTATGCCGAGGCGGCGGACAAGGCGGCCCGCTTCATCCTCGAGGTCAACCAGCGCTTCATTCCCCTGGTGTTCTTGATGGATGTGACCGGGTTCATGGTGGGAAAGGAATCCGAGCAGCACGGGATCATCCGCCGGGGGGCCAAGCTGGTCAACGCGGTCAGCAACTCGGTCGTGCCCAAGATCACCCTGATCATCGGCGGTAGTTTTGGTGCGGGGAACTACGCCATGGCCGGGAAGGCCTATGGACCCCGCTTCATCTATGCCTGGCCCAGCGCCAAGTACGCGGTGATGGGGGGGGCCTCGGCGGCCAAGACCTTGATGGAGATCGAGGTGGGGAAGCTCGAGCGCGAGGGGAAAGTTCCCACCGATCAGGACCTGAAGGAGCTGTATGAGCGCATCAAGGGTCGCTACGATGAGCAGCTAGACCCCCGCTATGCCGCCGCGCGGTTGTGGGTAGATGAGGTGATCTTCCCGCACCAGACCCGCGAACGCTTGATTCGCAGCCTCGAGGCCTGCGCGCTCAACCCCACCCGTGAGGCCATGGGCTTGGGGGTGTTTCAGGTCTAAACGGCCCCCTGCGCTCGAGGTTATGCGCTATGCTGAGAACCTAGCCAACTTCTTCCGCCCCGGCCTAGGAGGATGGTCTTTTTGGAGGTTTCCATGAAGCTCGATCTGAGGGCTCGCCAAGAACTCCTTTCCCGCATCAGCTCTAACCCCGAGGTCCTACGCGGCAGGCCCAAAATCAAGGGAACCCGGATTGCAGTCCACATGATCCTGGAGGCGGTCGCCAGCCACCTCTCCTTTGAGGAAATCCTGGTGCAGTGGCCTGAGCTGAGCCGGGAAGACATCCAAGCCGCGCTCTTGTACGGGGCGCGTTCAACCAACTACGAGTGGATCGCCCTGAGCGATGAGGAGTAGCGGGCTGCGCCTCAGCGCTGGGGTGGGTTGCGGCGGGCCAGTTTATCCGCATACATTCGCTGGTCGCTGAGCCGAACCAGTTCCCCCCCGGAGGTGGCCTCCATCGGGATTGCGGCCAGCCCAGCGCTGACACTGGCAGCCGGAAAGCCCAGCGCCCGAACCTGCGCCAGCGCAGCCTCTAGCCGCGCCCGCACCTCAGGGTGACCGGTGGGGTCTATGTAGGGTAGGATCGCAGCGTACTCATCCCCGCCGATACGGTAGAGGCGGCCCAGGGCAAAGAAGTGTTCCTGCGTGACCTGGGCAAAGGTCCGCAGCAGGGCATCCCCGCGCTCGTGACCCTCGCTGTCGTTGAGCACCTTGAGGTAGTCCATGTCCAGTGCCAGCACGCTCAGAGGGTAACCGATGCGATGGGCCCGGGCCACCTCGGTCTCGAGGTCGTTCTCGAACGCCCGGCGGTTGCCCAACCCGGTCAGTACATCGGTATGGGCCATCAGCTCCATGCGCCGCGCCAGCATCTGGGCCTCGCGGCGGGCCGCCTCGAGCTCCCGGGTACGGTCTGCCAGGATCTGCTCGAAGCCCCGGCGCAGCCCCTCCACGTCCTCTTCAATCCAGCCGAGCTGGGCTTTTTCGATCTGCATGGTCATGGAGAGGTCGGCATCCAAGCGCTGCATCTTTGCCTCGATGTCCAGCTCCCCCTCCCCGAAGGCCCGCATGCAGGCCTCAACCACCTGCGGATCGAAGTGGCGCCCCGACAAGCGCCTGATCTCGGCCAGGGCTTCGGCGACCGACCAGGCCCGCTTGTAAGGGCGCTCGTGGGTCAGGGCATCCAGCACATCAGCCGCCGCCACGATCCGCCCGGACAGCGGGATATCTGAGCCGACCAGGCCGAAAGGATAGCCGTTGCCGTCATAGTGCTCGTGGTGGCTGCGGGCGATCTCTTCCGCCATGCGCAGTAAGCGGCTGCGCCCACCAGAGAGGATGCGAGCCCCAATCACGGTGTGGGCTTTCATCTGCTCGAACTCCTCGAGGGTTAATCGGTCGCGCTTGAGCAGGATGCTGTCGGGGATGCCAATTTTGCCCACATCGTGCAGGCGGGCGGCTGAACGCAACACCTCGATCTGCTCTTGGGGCCAGCCCATCTCCTGGGCGATCAAGGCGGCGTTGCGGCCCACCCGGTAGGTGTGTTCCCCAGTCACGTCGTCGCGGTACTCGGCGGCCAGCGCCAGGCGGGCCACGATCTCGAGCTGGGCGTATTCCAGTTCCTCGGTGCGCTGGCGCACCTTGGCCTGGGCCTCCTCGCGGGCTCGGGTTTCAACCTCGGTGCGCAGGCGGTACTGCTCGGCCTCGTTCCTGGCCCGCTCGAGCTCTAACTGCGAGGCCAGCAGGCGGCGCTTGCGCTCACCCTCGCGGTTGAACAGCTCTCGCTCCAGGCGATAGTGGGCCTCGAGGTGGGCCAGCGCGGGCTCCAAGCGGCCCTCGGCCCGGTGGATCTGGGCGAGCAAGTGGTGGGCTTCGCAGAGGTTTTTCTTTCGGTCGAAGCGATGGGCCAGCTCCAGGGCTTCTTCTGCCTGGGCTTGAGCCAAGCGCAGATGCTCCAGGGCCAGGTGATTATGGGCCAGCCCCAACAGGGCCTCGAGCTCGGCGTGGCGCCAACCCTTGGCTCGAGCCAGTTCCAGCACCTTGGTGTGGTTGAGCAGGGCTTCTTGGAGATGGCCTCGAGTGGTCTGGATCTGGGCCAGCCCCAGCATGCCCGAGGCGATCAGCCGCTCCAAGCCCCGCTCCTGGGCCAGGGAGAGCACCTCGGTGTAGAGGGCTTGAGCCTCCTCCAACTTGTCTTGGGCCCGGGCCAGCTCCCCCTTGAGGTGCAGCAGGTGTACCTCGAGGCTGCGCTCTTCCCCGGCCCTGGCGATCCCCAGGGCTCGGTCGTAGTATTCCTGGGCTTGAGCGTACTCCCCCATCTCGCCGTACAGGTTGCCGATGCTGGCCAGATTGGTCGCCCGGTTGCGGGGGCTGTGCCCCTCTTCCTGGTAGAGCTGGTAGGCGGCGAAAAAGTTTTGCAATGCCTCAGGGTAGTCGCCCAGCTCGGTATGCAGCGTACCCAGGTTGTTGAGGTAGTTGGCCTCGGCGGCCCGGTTGCCCAGTTGCCGCATCAGCCCCAGGGCTGCCCGCAGCTTATCCAGGGCTTCGGGGTACTGGGCTTGCATGTGGTGCAAACCGGCTTGCTGATTGAGCAGATCGGCCTCCACCTGGGGAAGCTCGAGCTCCCGGGCCAAGCCAGCGGCCTGCTCGAGGTGGCTCGCGGCTTGCACCAGATCGCCCCGTTCGCGCTGTAGGAAGGCCAAGAGCCTCGAGCTTTCCAGTTGCAAGCGCTTTTCTGGGGCCTCGGCCAGCGCGATTCCGGCGTGGTCCAGAGCCTCTTTCATCCGCCCCAGGCGTCCTTGAGCCTGGGCTAGAACCAGCCGGGCTTGGATTTGCAGCTCAGGTTCTCCGAGCGCAGCGGCATTCTCCAGCACCTCTGTGGCCAGATTGAGCGCCTCAGCGGGCTCTTCTGCCAGCAGGGCCTCGGCTTCCCTCAGCCGGGACCGCGCCAACCCCAGCCGCGAAGCACGCTCCGTGCCCTCTACTGTGGTGGCTATGCCTGGCTTGTCTGCTGCCATCTCAACCAATCTACCGCAGGGGGATTAGACCTACCCCTAGCTTCCAGAGTACTGGGTCGCCGCCCTCGGGGCGGTGATTTTAGAGGGGGCCAGCCCGGATCTTCTACAATGGCGGGGTATGGAGGTGGCGGGGATATTCCTGGCGGTGCTGCTCCTGATTGTTGTGTTGGGGGGATTCAACTACCTGGCCGGACGGCGCACCGAGAAGGCCCAGCAGGAGTGGTTTCGCCGGGTGTTGGGGGAGGGGGTGAGCCTCGAGGAGTTCCTCAAAACGGCCCCCTACACCTATCGCCCGTTGGCAGGCAGGGGGTATGGCATCCTGAAGCGCGAAACCGGCGAGGAGGTTTGGCGCAGCCCAACCCCCGAGGAAGCCGAGGCCTGGATCGTCATGCAAACCTTGGCGGAACGATCGGGCCCAACCGAGCAGGAGGGGCGGGGGAGCTAGGTTGGCCTTGGAAAGTGAGACTGTGGGAAAGCGGTAGCCGAGAATGCTCCTAAAGCATGTAGGATAAGCCCGATGATTCGTCTTGTGCTCGTAGACATAGACGGAACCCTCTACGGCCCTAAAGGGGTGCCGGAATGCGCCTGGGAGGCCGCTGAGGCGGCCCGGGCAGCGGGGTTGCACCTGAGCGTCTGCACCGGGCGGCCTGGGCGGGGGTTCGCCTTCGAGTACGCCCGAAGGCTGGACCCAAAGGGGCTGCACATCTTCGAGAATGGGGCGGTGGTCCTGGGGGGGGATGGGAGCATTCATAAGGCCGAGCGGATGGGGTTCAAGAGCTATGAAGAGCTGGTGAGCATTGCCCGGCGCTATGGTCTAGACCTCGAGGTCTACACGGCGGAAGGCGGCTACTATGTCGAGGCCAATACCCCGGAAATTCGTCAGCACGAAACCATGATCGGCCTCGAGGCCGAGCGCTGCGACCTTTTGGAGCTCTCGGCCCAACCGGTGCGGGCCCAGTTTGTGGTGCGGGACGGCCCCAATTGGCAGACCGCGCGGGCCCAGATTGCCCAGGTGGGTGGGGTGGAGCTGCACGAGGCCACCAGCCCAGGAATGCCTGGGGTGATTTTTGCTTCGGTAACCGCCTGGCATACCTCCAAGCGTTCCTCGGCCAAGTGGGTGGCTGCCCAGTATGGTCTCGCGCTGGCCCAGGTGGCCATGGTGGGGGATGGAGAGAATGACCTCGAGCTGATCCGGGCCAGTGGGCTGGGGATTGCCATGGGCGAGGCCCCGGACTCCGTGAAGCAAGCCGCCTACTATGTGGTGGGCACAGTGGAGGGTTGTGGTCTGGCGGAGGCCCTCCGGTTGGCCCGGGAGTTTCCCCAGACCCTGGGTGAGGGCGAGGCCTCGGCGTGATTCGGCTGGTGGCCCTTGATCTGGACGGCACTTTCTATGCGGGGCGGATCCTGGGGGTTCCGGATTCGGCCTGGGCGGCCATCGAGCGGGGGAAGCGCGAGGGCCTGAGGTTTGCCGTCTGCACCGGTAGGCCCCAGGGTGGGTTTGGCCTCGAGTGGGGACGGCGCATGGAACCGGATGGCCCCCACGTGTTCAACGATGGGGCCTCGATCTGCACCGCTGAGGGGCAGCCGCTCTATACCGCCCCTTTACCCCACCTGCGGGAGCTGGTAGGCCTGGCCCGCAACCACGGCCTTTGTTTTGACCTCAACACCGCGACCGGCGGGCGCTATTACGAACCCGAGCTGATGCCACCGGGGATTCTGGAGCATGTGGCTATGGTGGGGGTGGAGGCCCGCTCGCGGCGGCTCGAGGAGCTAGATCTGGCTCAGGAGCCCCCGGTGCGCTTGTGGTATGTGGTCCCCGATCTGGGGCTATGGGAGAGCGTGCGGCCTGAGCTCACCGCCCTGCCGGGGCTCGAGCTGGCTGAGTATTTCTCCCCTCGAGAGATCATCGCGGGGGTGATCCGGCAGGGAATCTCCAAGGCCACCGGCCTGCGCTGGTTGGCTGCGTACTATGGACTCCACCTGAGTGAAATTGCCATGATCGGCGATAGCGACAACGATGTGAGCGCAATCCGCGACGCAGGGCTGGGCATCGCCATGGGCAACGCGATCGAGCCGGTCAAGGCCGTGGCCGATCATATCGTGGGGCATGTGCGCGAGGGGGGGTTTGCCGAAGCGGTGGAATACGTCTTGGAGAAGAACCGATGAGCTTATCCGACGAGTTGCAGGCCCATATCCAGGCTTTCCCTGGACAGGTAGGGGTGTGGCTGGAGCACCTCTCGAGCGGTGAAACCTTCGCCCACCAGCCCCAGCGCCCCTTCCTCGCCGCCAGCACCATCAAACTGCCGATGCTGTGCTACGCACTTGCGACCAGGGCCGATCTGAGCCAGAACATCCCCATCAAGCCGGAGGTGGTCGCGCTGGGTTCGGGGGTTCTCAAAGATCTTTCCCCAGGGCTGGTTCTGCCGTTGCGCGACCTCCTGACCCTGATGATTGTGCTGAGCGACAACACTGCCACCAATGTGGTGCTGGACCACTGGGGTCATAAGGAGCCCTTCAACGCCTATTACCGGGCTCAAGGTTGGTCCCAGACGCACGTTGCTGGAATGCTCTCGCTGCCTGAGGACCGCCCCGATCCCCGGCGCCTTCCGGGCGATGCGGCCAAGACCTCGGCTCAGGATCTGGGCCGGCTGCTCAAGGCCTTGTGGAGGGGAGAGCTGTTGCCGCCTGATGCGACAAAGACCGCCCTGGACATCCTCTCGAGGCAACAGTTCACCGCGTTTTTACGCTATCTACTGGCAGATTTGGACGACCTCGAGGAGCGTACCACCCCTATCCGGCTCTACTCCAAGTCCGGCGAGATTCGTTGCTGCCGCCACGACACCGGTATCCTGGCCCGCGGGGAGCAGGCCCTTTCGATTACCGTCCTGACTGAGACGGAGACAGACCCCCGGTTCCACCCCGACCACCCCGCAACCCTCCTGATCGGTCGCATTGCCGAGGTGGCCTATCGGTATTGGCTGGCCGGGTAAGGCGGTCAGCGCAGCGGAGCCACTTGAGGGGGGGGCCAGGCGGTCGGGTACACTCTGAAGGTATGCAGCGCGCCTTCATTAGCGAGATCGCCAAGTACGACGGTCAAGAAGCCCTGTTGCGGGGCTGGGTCACCCAACGCCGCAGCAAGGGCAAGATTCATTTCCTCACCCTGCGCGACGGAACCGGGTTTTTGCAGGCCACAGCCTTCAAGGGCGAGCTTCCTGAGGAGCAGTTTGAGCAGGCCGACCATTTGCCCCAGGAGTCTGCCGTTGAGGTGAGGGGAGTGGTGCGGGCTGATTCCCGGGCCCCCGGAGGCTACGAGCTGGCCATCCGCAGCCTCAAGGTGATCAGCCTGCCCAGTCAGGAGTACCGCATCACCCCCAAAGAGCACGGCATTGACTTCCTGATGGAAAACCGCCACCTCTGGATGCGCCACCGCCGCCCCTGGGCGGTGCTGCGGGTGCGGGATGAGCTCGAGCGGGCCATCCATGACTTCTTCCACCAGCGCGGTTTTATTCGAATGGATGCTCCTATCCTCACTCCCAACGCGGTTGAGGGGACCTCGGATTTGTTCGAGGTGGATCTCTTCGACGGTGAGAAAGCCTACCTCTCGCAGTCCGGGCAGCTCTACGCGGAGGCCGGCGCCCTGGCGTTTGGCAAGGTGTACACCTTTGGCCCCACCTTCCGGGCGGAACGCTCCAAGACCCGGCGCCACCTCCTCGAGTTCTGGATGATTGAGCCGGAGGTGGCTTTCATGACCCACGAGGAAAACATCCAGCTTCAAGAGGACCTGGTGGCCTACCTGGTGGGACGGGTTTTGGAGGAGCGCCGGGAGGAGCTGCGGGTTTTGGAGCGCGACCCCGCTCGGCTCGAGCCCACCGCCCAGGGCCGCTTCCCCCGGTTGCACTACACCCAGGCCATCGAGCGGGTCAATCAGATCGCGCGAGAGCGACCCGAGCTGGGCCTAGAACCCCTGCCCTGGGGAGAGGACTTCGGTGCGCCGCATGAGGCCGCGCTTTCCAGCCAATACGACCGCCCACTGGTGCTCGAGCGGTATCCGGCAGCGGTCAAAGCTTTTTACATGGAGCCCGACCCCGAGGATGCGCGCCTGGTGCTTAACGATGACCTGCTGGCCCCTGAGGGCTATGGTGAGATCATCGGCGGTTCCCAGCGCATCCACGATCCCGAGTTGCTCTTGAGGAAAATCCGCGAGCACGGTTTACTGGAAGAGGTTTTTGATTGGTACCGCGACCTGCGGGCGTTTGGTACGGTGCCTCACGCGGGCTTCGGTATTGGCTTGGAGCGCACTGTGGCCTGGATTTGCGGGCTACAGCACGTACGCGAAGCCATTCCCTTCCCAAGGATGTATACCCGCATGAGGCCCTAGGAAGCAATCCCCGCCATCAGCAACCCTAACTTCTCCTCGGTGGCCTCGTCGGCTGCCAGCTCCCCCATGATGCGGCCTTCAAACATGACCAGAATGCGATCGGAGAGCGAACGCACCTCGTTGAGGTCTGCCGAGACCAGCAGCACCCCCATGCCTTGATCCCGGGCATTCACGATGTTGTCGTGGATGAACTCGATGGCCCCGATGTCCACCCCGCGCGTGGGCTGAGCAGCCACCAGCACTTTGGGCTTGCGGGAGAGCTCACGCCCGACGATGATTTTCTGGGCATTGCCGCCGGAATAGCGCCGGGCGGCCAAGTCCGTGCTGCGGGGTCGTACATCGAACTCCTGCACGATCTCCTCGGCTTCCTGCTCGACCAAGCGGCTGTTGATAAAGCCCAGAAAGCCCGTGTTGGGGGGGCGGTAGTGATCCCCCAGGATGGAATTTTCGCGGGTGGTGAAGTCGAGCACCAGGCCCCGGGCATTGCGGTCCTCGGGGATGTGGGAGAGGCCCCACTCGCGTACCGCCCGGGCATTTTGGGGCAGAACCTGGCCCCCGTACTTGATGGTGCCGCTGTAGTGTCGCAGCCCGGTGATGGCTTCGACCAGCTCGGTTTGTCCGTTGCCCTCAATCCCCGCGATGCCAACGATCTCGCCGGCACGAACCTGGAACGAGATATCGCTCAGGCGCTGTTTATGATCCTTGCCCTGGAGGCTCAGATGCTCGACCTCGAGCACCACCTTTCCGGGCTGGGCAGGTTTTTTGTCCACCTTGAGGATCACCTCGCGCCCCACCATCATCCGAGCTAACTGAGGGAGCGAGGTCTCCTGGGTCGGGACCGTGCCCACCACCCTGCCATCCCGGATGACCGTCACCCGATCGGAGACCTTGATCACCTCGGCCAGCTTGTGGCTGATGAAGATCACCGCGTTGCCCTGGGCCACGAAGCGCTTCAGGAAAGCGAACAGCTCATCTGCCTCCTGCGGGGTGAGCACCGCCGTGGGCTCGTCCAGAATGAGGATATTGGCCTTGCGATAGAGGGCTTTGAGGATTTCCACGCGCTGTTGCAGGCCTACCGGAAGCTCCTCGACCGGGGTGTCGAGGGGAAGGTTGAACTCGAGGTCTTTCATGAGCGCGGTGACCTCGGCCCGGGCTTGGGCCAGGTCAATTTGCCGTCCGCCTCCTGGCTCGGCCCCCAAGATGACGTTCTCGAGCACCGTAAAAGGGTCAATCAGCATGAAGTGCTGGTGGACCATACCGATGCCTTGGGCGATGGCATCGCCGGGCGCATTGATCTGGACCTCATGGCCATCCACGAAGATCTGACCTATATCCGGTTTGACCAGGCCATAGACGATTTTCATCAGGGTGGATTTTCCCGCCCCGTTCTCACCTACCAGGGCCAGCACCTCGCCCCAGCGCACATCGAGCGAGATGTGATCGTTGGCCAGAACCAGAGGATAGCGTTTGGTGATGTCCCGAAGCTCGAGAGCCACAGAGCCGATTTGCTGAGAAGCCATGGGGAGATTATAGCCGAGCCAAGCTCGAGGGAGGCCACTTCACGCA
Source organism: Meiothermus granaticius NBRC 107808 (assembly GCF_003574355.1). Lineage (GTDB taxonomy): Bacteria > Deinococcota > Deinococci > Deinococcales > Thermaceae > Meiothermus > Meiothermus granaticius. The sequence goes on from NZ_QWLB01000001.1 coordinate 103,355, forward strand.
ACCCTGATCCAGACGATACTTATCCTGACCCTGCATTCCAAACTCAAGGCTTACAATACAGGTTTTCTTGTTCTGGTGGGCGCGATTGGACTCGAACCAACGACCCCTACCGTGTCAATGCTACTAGAACCTTTCCAAGCCGTTATACACCCTCCCTTAGAAGGGTTTTTTATCCTCGTTCAGGACGATAAAAAGCGACACTGGCTTACCGTAACTTCCCACTCTATACCAGGGTGTTTTACTCACTGCATTGCACACAGATTGCACACAAACTTGGGGGCTACCTTGACCCCCTCTGACGCTTCCTCAAGGCTGCCACGCGACAGGCCACCGAGCAATACTTACCGGTCTTGCGCTCGCGCATGAACGCCTTACCACAATGGGCGCAAACTCCCCTGTGGCCTTTGTACCGCGATAGCTCGAGCAACGCCCGGTGGTAGCTGCCCATGTAGCCCACTAGGTTTGGAAGCTCTTGGGGTTGCGTACCCATGCGGGGTGCAAGATGGGTAGGCCCAGGAACAATAAACCCCCGCAATCCTTCAAGCCGTAAGTATTCGCGTACCAGTCTTTCGCTTATGTTTTCGCGGGGAGCTTGAAAGCGCCGATAACCTGTTGAGTCTCTTCCCCCGTGAAGGCGCAATAACTCAACAACTGCATAGAGGGGCCAAAAAGAATCAGCCACAACACTGTTAGAAGGGGCCGCCAAGAGCTTTAGGTATGTCCCCCAGTCGCCCGCCGCCGGTGGTAAAAACCCACGTAGGGACTCGAGGAATCCCCAGACTGGCTCTCCCACCCCCGAAGACAGAACTTCCCACCAAAAGCGCACCGTCACTGTTGCCCTGGCCCACCCCGAGAGGGAATCTTGAATTGTCGTGAACGCTCCTAGGTTTTCACTCTGTGCAACCATATACCCATCTTCGGGGTGTGGCTCTAGCAATCCGAGCCTTGGAGCAAGCTCAAGCACTTTCCCCTTGAAGTAGGCTAGGCCATCCTTTGTTTTGATGGACTTCTGAAGAGCCCGCCAAAGCCGATAAAAGCCTTCCAATACAGGAATAGGGGGAGGGATGTTGTCCCACTCAATGAGCGCACCTATGATCCTGCTAGGTGTCGCCGTAATGGTTAAGCGGGGATATTCCCACTTCTCGGGTGGAGGTGAAAGCACAACAGGACGCTTCACCGTTGCGTACTTTTGGGTGACCCCCCGCAAGACGAACAACACAAAAGAGTGTGGGTCTGGCTTGTAATCAGGCCCTACGCTAGCCTTCAAGAACTCTAACTGGTATGTTTTAGGCAGCCTCACAAAATTTGCCGCACTCCAAGTGCGACCAAGGTCTAAAGGCAGAAGCCCTTGTGCTGAGTCTGCCCACTTTACAGGGGGCCTCAAGGCAAGAGGTGTAACGCCAAGTGTTACGCTAACTGGCTCTGGCACAGTCCCCATCTTACGCCATAGGGTGGGACTGTATGGAAAGAAAAGAACTGCTAACAGCGGAAGGAATCAGGAAAGAGTACGGGCTAGGGCGCGACACTGCTTACCGCCTCATGAGACGGCTTCCACACGTCAAGGTGGGGCAAGTAATGATGATGCGCCGTTCTGACCTCGAGGAGTATCTAGCCAAAGCCGCCCGTGAGCGCCGGGATATTCGCGACGACGAGCTCGAGCCCAACAAGAACCCCGCCGGGGTGGGCGGGGAGCGCTAGGGGGTGGTTGGCGTGAACAACACCTCCATTCTACAGGAGAGGGAACTTTTCCTCTCCCACTTCCCCCCCGAGTACCGCAGCACCGCCGCTAACTGCCTGCTCGCGGCTGTGCGCCGGGGTTGTACCACACCCCAAGAGGTTGTGGATCATGCCCTTAGCGCCGCATATCGCCGCATTTACGGTTCTGAGGCTTTCACCCTCCTCCTCCTCCTGGCTGAAGAAGACCCCGAGGCCCTCCTAGCCGGGGCTCGCTGGGCCTTGTGGTGGGAGTCGCTGCCCTTCGACGAGCGGCAACGGATCAAGCGGGAGCGGTCTGAAGAGGCCCTCTCGCGCTGGATGGAAGGTCAGCCCCCCACCGAGAAGCAACGGGCCTATTTGCGCGTCCTGGGCCATACCGGGGAGGTCGTAAACCGCCTCGAGGCTTCCCGCCTGATCGAGCAACTCAAGGGGAGGAGCCATGTCTAAGCCCATCCTGGCCCACATCCCCTCGGGCTTGCGCCCTCTCCCCCAGTGGGTGGTGTGGAGGTACGAGGAGCGCGAGGGCAAACGCACCAAGCTCCCCTATCGCCCTCACCCTCAGCACCGGGCTAAAGCCAAAGCCAACGACCCCGCCACCTGGGGGACGCTCGAGGCCGCCCTCACCGCCCTGGAAACCCACAGGATGGAGGGGCTGGGGTTCGTGTTCGCCCAGGATGGCGGCATTGTGGGCGTAGACCTGGACTGGAAGGGCCACACCGGGGAGGGGGTTCCTCCCCAGGCCCAAACCGTCATAGACCGGCTCAACAGTTACACCGAGTGGAGCCCTAGCCGCAAAGGGGCTCACATCCTCTTGCGGGGCCACCTCCCCCCCGGTGTGGGCAACCGGAAGGAGCTGGCCCCTGGGGTCGAGCTCGAGGTCTACGACCAGGGCCGCTATTTCACCGTGACCGGTGAGCGGTGGGAAGGGTATCCACAAGACCTGGAGGACAGGCAAACCGAGCTCGAGGCCCTGCTCCTGGAGCTCTTCCCGCCCAAGGTCAAGCCCTCTGTTGCCCCCAGGCCCACCCCGCCGGTAGACCTGGATGATGGCGCCCTACTCGAGCGCATGTTCCGGGCAAAGAACGGAACCCAACTCCACCGCTTGTGGGAGGGGGACACATCGGGTTACCCCTCGCAAAGTGAAGCAGACCTGGCCTTAGCCGGCTCCCTGATGTGGTGGTGTGGCAACGACCGGAACCGGGCTGATGCCCTGTTCAGGAAATCCGGGCTGTACCGGGAGAAGTGGGACGCCAAGCATTACGCCAACGGCAAGACCTACGGGGAAGCCACCCTCGAGCGGGCTTATGCCCCCAACCCCTACGACCCCCAGAAGGGGAAGGATTCAACAGGTGGGGAGGATTCAGAGCCCCTCTGTCCCCTCGATGGCCGCACTGGTGGAGGGGTGGTGCTGGGGAAACCGCGCTACCGCATCCACAGAGCGGTGATTGAACACGGCAAGGTGGAGCGCGGGGAAAAGCCCGAGGTGAGCTATTACCCCCTGGCCAACTTTGCCGCCGTCATTACGCGGGAGATTCGCCGTTCGGATGGGCTCACATCCGAACTGTGGTTCGAGCTCCAGGGCTACGCGGGAGCCCAGCCCTTGCCCCCCGCGAGGGTGAAGGCCGCAGAGTTTGTGGCCCTGAACTGGGTCACCAGGGAGTGGGGCTCTCAGGCAGTGGTGACGCCGGGGCAAGGGGCCAAAGACCATCTACGCGCCGCGATTCAATACCTCTCTACCCCTCACCGGGCTACCGTTTACGCCCACACCGGTTGGGTGCGGCTGGGGGAGCGCTGGGTCTATCTGCACGCGACGGGTGGCATTGCCTCAGGTGGAGCGGTGGAGGGCCTCGAGGTTGACCTACCCCCTGCCCTCTCCAGCTTCACCCTGCCTTCCACCAGTGGGGACGCTCGAGCCCTGCTCAGCCTGTTGGATGCTGCCCCTCGAGGGGTCACCTGGCCCCTTCTGCTGTACGCCCTGGGAGCGGCTATCAACTACCCTGATGGCAGTCTGTACCTGGCTGGCCCCACCGGGGCCGGTAAGACCACACTGGCCCTGCTCTTTCAATCCCTGTGGGGCCATGCCGGGGCTCCTCCCGTTTCCTGGGAGGGAACCGCCAACGCCTTAGAAACGCTGGCTTGCATTGCAAAAGATGCCCTCTTGTTGATAGACGACTATGCTCCAGGTGGTCATGAAAGAAGACGGAAAGAGCTGGAGGGCAAAGCGGGGAGGGTTTTGCGTAGCCAAGGCAACAACACCGGACGTCCAAGGTTGGATGGGGAAAGCAACTTGCGCCCGGATCGTCCCCCGAGGGGAAGTCTGCTCATCACCGGGGAGGACTTGCACCCAGAACACAGTGTGATGGCTAGGGCGCTGGTGCTGGAGTTGCGCCGGGGTGAGCTCAACTACACAGTAGTTACAGAACTCCAACGCGCCGCCCGTGAAGGGGTGCTGGCCTCTGCCTTCACCGGTTGGCTCCTGTGGCTGGCTGAAAGGTTGGATGAGGTGCGTGACCGGTTGATTCAGCATCGGAACGAGCTCCGGGCCTTGTACCCCTCTACCCACGGAAGGACGACCGACGCGGTATCTCGACTTCACGCGGTGTGGAAGGTGGTACGGGAGTACCTGGCCCACAGCTTGCGGGAGGATGAGCTCGAGACCCTCGAGGCTGAGGTCAGTACCGCCCTGGCCCAGGTAGCCCAGGCCCAGGCCGATTATCTCCGTGACGCTGACCCCGCTGAGCGCTTCCTTCCTCTGCTCCTGGGGCTGTTGGAGAGCAAGCGGGCACACCTGGGCAATGTGGACGCGCCCACCGAGCCGCCCTCCCACCCTGAGCGTTGGGGCTGGGCGTGGCAAGAGAACCTGAGCGGTCACCTGGAAGCCCCCCAGGGCCGGTGGATGAGCCAAGGGCCACAGGTGGGGTGGCTGGACGGTGAGGATGTGTTGCTCAACCCCGAGGCCGCCTATGCCGCTCTCAACCGGCTAGCATCTGAGGCCGGAGTCCCCCTCCCTACCCCCCGTACCCTGTGGAAGCGGCTGGGGGATAAGGGCATCATCCGGGTGCAGAAAGAGGGGAACTCCACCAGAACCCAGGTAGTCACGCGGGTACTGGGGCACCCCCGCCGGGTGATACACCTATATGGGTATCTCATCTCACAAACCGGTAACATCGGTAACAGCGATAAAAACCCCGTCCAGGACGACGAACAAAGTGTTACCGGAAGCGATTCTGTTACCGGTAGGTTTCCGGTAACACCCCAACCCCCCACCCCACAGGTGGATTTGTTACCGGAACCGTTACCGGAAGCTAGCGGTAACAAAATAGAAACCGGTAACAGTCTAAACCCCGTCCAGGACGGCACAAAAACCGTTGTTACCGATGTTACCGGTTCAGGAGATACAACGCCCTATAGGTATGCAAACGAGGGGGACACCCTCGAGCTCTGAGGAGGTGGGTTGATGAACCGTTGGCGTACCCTCATCCGCCATACCCCCCAACTTGTGGAGAAGCTGCAACGGGTGAACCCTCCCAAACTTCGCCTTGTGGTAGATGGCCGGGTGGTCTATTGGGCCTTGCAGGTTCCCAAAGAAGACGACCTGGCCGCCCACGCAAGGTGGCCGGGGATGAGCAGCCCCAGCCTCGAGGGGTGGTTGGTGGAGATGCTGACCCGGTTCGAGCACGGCTGGCCCCAGGCAGAGGAGGTGGAGCTCCTGGCCTTCTGGCCCCCAGACCGGCTCGAGCCCTTCGCTCGAGTGTTCCCCAAAAAGGCAGAGACCGGACGATGAACCGTTACCCCCATCTCCCCACCGCCCTGCACACCCTCGAGGGGCTGAGGGCTCACAGGCTGTGGGGGGAATCGGCGCATTTCGGCGCATTTTGGCGTTTTGCCCCCTGGCCCCCGCTCGACGAGGCTCATACCCTCGAGGTGACCCTGTACCGGGGAGCGGTCTGGCGATAATTTCTCAATTTTTCGCCCATAAAAAACCCCCCAGGCTGGCCCTGGGGTGTCCTTTCGTGGGGGTAGGGGTTGAGCCTACCCCCGGTCTGCTCAGGCTCCTACCTGACGATAGCTCCACTCGAGCTCAGCCACACGCTGGAGCCGGTTGAGTTGGGTTTGGGCTTCCTCGATGGAGGAAAGCAGGGCCTCGAGGGCGGCATTGTCCAGGCTCTCGGGCAGGGCCTTGAGCTCTGCCCTGAGCATAGAGGCCACCGTCTCAATCGCCTGGGCCTGGGGGGGGAGGTTGTGGAGGGTGTACACTGGGGTTACTCCTTTCTGTGAGTGGTTGGGAACCTTGGCGCTTGGAGGTGCTTGGTTCTCAACTGGCTCTATTGTAAGCCTTATTGTTTGACATGTCAATCTTTAGGTCATACAATGCGGTAATGTAAGGGGGTGAGGGAAATCGAAAAGCAACTACTCAGCGAGATCAGACGGGTCATGGCAGAGAAGGGCATTAGGCAAGCTGACTACGCAAGGGCTGTGGGCGTAAGCCGCCAAAGCGTAAGCAGCTACTTCCAGGGTAGGCGGGGACTGCTGACCGATACCGGGAAGGACTTGCTCGAGTACCTGGGGGTCGAGATTCGCCTTGTCCCTCGAAAGGAGCCTACCGGTGGCAAGTAGAGAGAGGCCCTTAGAGAAGCGTCCCCACGGTTCAGGCACAAAGCCGGTGAAACGGGGCAACCGGTGGTACATGCAAGTGACCCTAGGCCGTCGCCCGGATGGGAAGCTAGACCGCCGGTGGGCGAGTGGGGCCACCCCGGAAGAGGCCCAACAGAAAGCCCGTGAACTCCTTGTGGCTGCTGCTCAAGGGATGCTTCCAACCCATGAGCGCTTGACGGTAGGCGATTGGTTACAGACCTGGCTACAGGCCAAAGCAACCAAGGCTGCTCCTACCTACACACTCAAGCTCGAGGCCCATGTCAAGCACATTAGGCAGGGCCTGGGGGGTGTGGAGCTTCGCAAGCTCAGGCCCGCGCATGTACACACCCTGGCTCAAATGCTCGAGGCTAAGAGTCTTGCCCCCAGTTACCGCCGGGAGGTGCTGAGCACCCTCGAGGCCGCGCTTGAACGCGCTGTGGCTATGGAGCTAATCCCTCGCAACGTAGCCCGCCCGGTCAAGCTGGAATCGGCTCCCCAGGTACGCAAGGTCAAAGCCTGGGATGCCCAGGTGGTGAGCCGCTTCCTGGAGGTATCCAAGCCCTACCGGCTTTACCCCCTCTTTTACCTGGGCTTTGCCACCGGATTGCGTCGGGAAGAGCTCTTAGGTTTGCGCTGGCAGGATGTGGACTTGCCTAACCGTACCCTACGAGTCGAGCAAACCCTAACCCCGGTTAGAGGAAGGGTGCATCTTGGCCCCCCAAAGAGCCGGGCTAGCCGCCGGGTGGTGAGCTTTAGCCTGGATGTGGTGGGGGTACTCGAGGACTGGAAGGCTCGCCAAAGGGAAGAGGCCCGTATTCTGGGCGATGGCTGGCAGGATACCGGTTTGGTGTTTACCTCGAGCACAGGACAGCCTCTACACCCCCGCAATGTAAACCGAGACATGGCCGCCATTATCAATCGCCATGAGCTACCCCCTCTGTCTCCCCACGGCATGAGGCACACACACGCGACTTTGCTAGCCCAGAAAACCAAGCAGATTGAGCTTGTGTCCCGTAGGCTGGGTCATGCTCGCCCTAGCATCACCCTTGACCTTTACCGCCATGTGGCCGCCTGGGAGCTGGAAGAGGTAGCCCTCCCCCTGAGCGAGTTACTGAGCCCTTCCCCCCGCGCCCTGAACTGACGTATTGCACACAGATTGCACACAAAACCCCCTTTATGCAAGCCTTGCATAAAGGGGGTTTCTCGTCCTACGCGTGGTGGGCGCGATTGGACTCGAACCAACGACCCCTACCGTGTCAAGGTAGTGCTCTAGCCAACTGAGCTACGCGCCCATAGGGACTCTTTGCACTGAAGGCAAAGGTACTGGGAAGTCTGGTTTTGGAGGCGCTGACCGGATTCGAACCGGTGAATGGAGGTTTTGCAGACCTCTGCCTTACCACTTGGCTACAGCGCCCCGCACACCCTCTGGACGGGGTGACAGCAAAAGCTAGGCTAGCACACGCCCTCTACTGTGTCAAACAGCACCGAGCGGAACGGGTTTTCTTGTAGCATTGGCCTATGCGTGAGGTCTACATCAAAACCCCCGGCGGCTACCGCTGGCCGTTTTCCAAGGGGTTGCTGGTGGAATCCATGATGATGGCGGGCCTCAAGATGGAGCCTGCGGTATCGGTTGCCCACACCATCGAGGAACAGCTCAAGAGCCGCAAGCGTCCGGAAATCTCCGCGGCGGCCCTGAAAAAGCTGCTGGTTTCCGAGGTCGAGCGGAGCTTTGGCCCCGAGGTGGCCGTGCGGCTAAAGGGGCAGACCCAGGCTTTCGAGGACATCGTGGTTAAGGAAGGATTGCGTCGCCGCCCCTTTTCCAAAGGGGTTCTGGCCCGCAGCCTCGAGGACGCCGGGTTTTCTATGCGCGAGGCCCAGGCTCTGGCCCGGGCGGTAGAAAACCGCTTGCGCCGCGATGGGGTGAAAAGCATCGAATCACCGGAGCTCGAGTGCCGAATTGCTCAAGAGGTCGAGGAGCTTTTTGGCCCGGCAGCCCGGGCCCGCTACGCGGGACGGCAGGCCCTGGTTGGGGAGATTTTCGTCGAGGAGGCCGAAGGGGAGCCCCGGGTGCCCTTTTCCAAGGGGGTCTTGGCCCAGTCGGTGATGGCGGTGGGGCTCTCTCCGGACGCGGCTTATCGCATGGCCCGGGATGTGGAGCGGCGCCTGCGGGAGTCGGGGGCGGCGGTGGTGACCCGCGATTACCTGCGTAAGTTGGTGGCCGAGGAGCTGGCGGAAGAGGCCGGTGAGGAGGTGGCCCGTCGTTATCACCTGCTCCGGGCCATTCGCCGTACGGTCAAGCCGATTCACCTGCTGATCGGGGGGATGGCTGGGGTGGGGAAGAGTGTGCTGGCTTCGGCCCTGGCCTACCGTCTGGGCATCACCCGGATGATCTCGACCGATGCGGTGCGGGAAATCCTGCGGGCCACCATTCCCCAGGGTCTCCTGCCCACCCTCTACACCAGCAGCTTTGATTCCTGGCAGGCCCTGGCTACCCCGCAGACCACCGAGCCCAGCCCTGAACTGGTGATGCAGGGGTTTCGCGACCAGGTCTCGAGGGTGGCTGTGGGGTTGCGGGCGGTGCAGGAGCGGGCTGCCCAAGAACGCACCTCGCTGGTGGTGGAGGGGGTGCATGTGGTTCCGGGGTATATGTCGCACCAACACCAGAGTGAGGTGATCCAAATCCCGATGATGCTGGTGCTGGAGGATGAAGAAATCCACCGCAACCGCTTTTTCCTACGCGACCGCGAGACCGGCGGCAGCCGGGCCCAGGGCAGCTACCTGCGCAGCTTCGAGCAGATTCGCTTGATCCAAAGCCACCTGGCGGAACTGGCTAAGGGCGCGGGGATTCCCATCATTCCAGCCGCCAACCTGGACAGTGCGATCGAGAAGGGCCTCGAGGTGATTGTGGAGCGCTTGCAGGAAGTCTACCTCGAGGTGGTGCAGGGCTAGAGCGTTCTTCACATCCAGAAGAGCGCGATAGGGTTCGCGGCTACCCCTCTTCGCTCTCGGCCAAAAGCGGCAGGAACACCGTGAAGCGGGTCTCACCGGGGCGGCTCGCCACCCGGATCTGCCCTCCGTGGGCTTCGGCGATCTGTTTGGCGATGGCCAGGCCCAGTCCGGTGCCCCCCTCCGGTCCCCGGGCGAAGCGGGTGAAGAGCCGGGGCATCACCTCGGGTGCGATACCGGGGCCGGAGTCCACCACCGCGAAGGCGGCCCAGGGCTGTTTGAGGCTGCGCATTTCTGGGGTTGAGGTGACCCGGGCTTCATCCTGGGTTTCATAGGGGTCGCGGGGGTAATCGGTGGGCTCTTTTTCCTGCCAGACCCGCACCCGTACCTTTTCGGCGGACCCAGCAGCCCGCACTGCGTTGGAGACGAGGTTTCGGGCCAGCTGCAAAAGCCGGTCGGGATCGCCCAAGACCTCGGGGAAGGCCTCTGGCATCTTGAGGCTCACCCCGGGGTACTCGCCTACCGCCTGGCGCAGGATATCGCCCAGGTTGACGATATGCGCATTGACGGTACGCTCGGCCTCGCCCCGGGCCAAGGCCAGCAAATCCTGCACCATGCGGACGGTATGGGCTGCGATCTTACGGCTGCGCTCGAGCATCTCTGAATCGTTGGGGTTGCGGGCCAGACGCTCGAGGTAGCCGTTGAGGGAGGTGAGGGGGGTGCGCAGCTCGTGCGAGACCTCGGCCAGGAAAGCCCGCTCGCGGTCTCGAGCCTCGCTGAGTTCCCGCAGCAGCTCATTGACCCGCTCTACCATGACCCCGATATCGTCCTTGGGGCCGGTGTAGACGATAGGGGAGAGGTTGAAAGGGCCTCTGCGGTCCACTTCCTGAGCCGCCCGGTGCAGTGGGACCAGGGCTACCCGGGCTGCAAACACGATGAACAAGGCCCCCACAGGCAGCAGAAAGGCCATCCCTACCAGCAGGCTGTTGCGTATCCCGCCGCTGATGACCTCGATGTAGCGGGTGTCCTGACTGACCGCGATGATGGCCCCTGGAATGCGCTGGTACACCGCAATGAAATCGTTGGCGTAGAAGGGTTTGGGGGTTTCGCTGGCATCGCGGATGTAGTTGCGGGGGATGCGCTGGCCAAAGTCGGTATCGCTGGGGTAGATGAGCTGTCCCCCTTGGCTGTAGAGCGTGACGTTGACCAGCCGGGTGCGGGTGTTCACCTCCCCGGCTTTCCCGGAGGCATACAGCTGGGCCAGCTCCGTCACATACCCAGTCAGGCTGCGCTCAACCTGGCCGTAAAGGCCGAAGCTGATGGAGTAGAAGGTCACGGCTAGGGTCAGCAGCAGGATCAGCACCCACAGCAGCACGTAGGCCAGGATCAAGCGGGTGCGAAAGGACATGGGGCTATCCAAGGCTTGGGGCGTTGGAACCTATCCCCTGGGCCTTTGATCACTCTGCTTCCCGTTGCCGCAGGGCATACCCCACCCCGCGCACCGTGCGCAGGTAGCCATAGGCCCCGGCTTCCCGCAGCTTGGAGCGCAGGTTAGCGATGTGTACGTCCACTACGTTGGAGTCTCGCTCGAGCTGTCGTCCCCAGAGGTGTTCTTCGATCTCGGTCCGGCTGAAAACCTTCCCAGCCCGGCTGACCAGCAGCGACAGCAGCTCAAACTCCTTGGGTGAAAGCCGCAGCTCCTGGCCTTCATAGAGCACCTGGCGTTTGGCCAGGTGAACCTCGAGGCTCCCCACCACAACCTGCTCGCCCCCCTCGCGGTGGCGCAACTGCACCTGGATGCGGGCCAGAAGTTCCGCCGGGTGGAAGGGTTTGACGATGTAGTCATCGGCCCCATCGGACAGCAAGCTGACCTTGCGCTCTACTGCGTCGGCAGCGGTCAGGACGATGATGGGCACCTCGTAGCCAGAGCGGATTCGCCGGGCCACCTCACCGCCGTCGAGATCAGGCAGGCCCAAATCCAGGATTACCAAGTCAGGGACGGTTTCGCGCAGCCGGACCAGCCCGGACATTCCCCCAGACGCCCAGTCCACCAGGTACCCCGCCTCACCCAGCTCGAGCTGCAGCAGGTGCGCGATTTCCGGATCGTCCTCGATCAGCAAGATGCGTTTCATCGAACCTCCGGTAAGACCCGCCCATTGGGCAGGTTCAGGCGATAGGTGCGGGTCAGAAGCTCATTCAAGCTCACGCGCTCTCCTTCGATTTGCAGCGACACGTCGCCGCGCAGGGTCGTCGTTCCATTGTACGGTGGGCGATAGCCGTCCCCCACTTTGAACAGTACCCGCACCTCCCGCCCTACCGGGGCCGGCACTTTGCTCTGCAAAATCATGTCCCGGTCGTTGACCTGCCAAACCACATAAACCGTGAGCAAATCCGCCGAAACAATCCGAATCTCGCTGCCCGAGGGAATCCAGGGGAGGTTGGGAAGGGGCGTCAAGGCTAAAGCCAGTGCGAGAAACAAGCCACGCATCGTTCATCACTATGCCCTAGACCGCGGATAGGGGTATGGGATCCGGATAAAGGGCACTTAACCAGCATACCCCCTGTTGGGGTTGAGCGTTGGGCCAATTTGGGGTGGGGGGCCTCAGGTAGGCTGCGGGGGAATTTTGCAGTAGCGTATAGGGCAGTGGACGATTCCGACCCGCAGACCCCACCCCCCCGCCTGATTGGCGAGGTGCCCTATGTGTTTTTGCTCTCGGCCCCCCGGGTGGTGGCCGAGGGGGTGCGCCAAAGCCTGCAGGCCCGCAACATCCCGGTGTATCTCGAGACCCCCTTCACCGTGCCCGAGGCCTACTTAGGTACTTACACCGGGACGGTAAGCCTATGGGTACCCCAGGTTCTATACTCAGAGGCGGTTTGGATCGTGGAGCGAGACCGGGCATAAGGCTCCAGACCTCAGGAGGAAACTCAGAATGGGCGTTATTGGCATTGACCTGGGAGGCACCAAGATCGCGGCGGGGGTCTTTTCAGGGGGAGAACTGCGCTCTCGCATTACCGTTCCCACCCCGGAAGCAGGGGGACAGGCGGTGATCGAGGCCATGGCTAAAGCCGCGCAAACCGCGATGCAGGAGGCGGGGGAATCGGCCAAGGCCATCGGGCTGGGTACCCCCGGGCCGCTGGACTACACCCAGGGGGTCATCAAATTCGCCCCGAACATTGCGGGATTCACCAATTTCCCCATCCGGGATTTGCTCGAGAAGGCAACCGGGTTGAAGGTGTACCTCGAGAACGACGCCAATGCGGCGGCCCTGGCCGAGCATGTGTTGGGGGCCGCCAAGGAGGCCAGCAGCTCACTCTTTGTCACGGTCTCGACCGGGGTGGGCGGAGGGTTTGTGTTGGACAACCGGGTGCTGCACGGGGCTCATGGACAAGGGGCGGAGGTCGGACACATCACCGTGTTGCCGGGGGGGCCCCTGTGTGGTTGCGGCTTGGATGGCTGCTTGGAGGCTTTGGCTACCGGGCCCGCCATGGAGCGGATGGCCCTCGCGGTCTACAAGACCGAGGTCACCACCCGCGAACTGTTCGCCCGCTTCGAGGCCAAAGACCCCCGTGCAGCCCGGATTGTTTTGCAGGCTGCACACTATGCCGGAATTGGCTTGGCCTCGCTGGTCAAGGCCTTCGATCCAGAGGTCATCGTGTTGGGGGGAGGGGTGGCCCTCAACGCCGGGCCGGCTTACCTCGAGGAGGTGCAGCGTTCCTACCAGCGCTACATGGAGGGCTGGATTGCCCCACCCATCTATATGGCCAAACTCGGCTCAGAGGCGGGGCTTTTGGGCGCGGCCCTCACCGCCGGCCTCGAGGTGGGAGAGGTCTAATCGGGTTACAGTCATCCCGGGCCGTTTTGATAGAATCTCGGTTTGTGATCACGATGTACTCGACTTCTTGGTGTGGCGACTGCCGCGCCGCCAAGCACGCCCTCGAGGCGCTGGGCATCCCCTACCACGAGATAGACATAGACCGCCACCCCGAGGCCGAGCAGCGGGTGCTCGAGGTCAATGGGGGACGGCGCAGTGTCCCCACCCTGGTCTATGGTTCCCACGCCACCTCGATGAGCCGCTTTTCCGTGGCCAAGCTCAAAGGGTGGTTGAACGAGGTGGGCCTAGTGCAGCCGCAGTCTGGCTAGGCTGCTCCACGCAATAAGGGCGAGCCTAGGCTCGCCCTTGTCCTTGAATCGCGTTGAGGCTTATGCACCGGGTTGAGGGCGGTTCTCGTTGGTCTGCCCTACCGGCGGAATCACCGGATCCGGCAGCAACAGGTAGCGCAGCACCTCGCCCACGTTCTCCACCAGTTTGATCTCCAGGCCCTCGAGCACATCCTTGGGCAGATCCTCGAGCTGGGGCTCGTTGTCCTTGGGCAGCACGATCTTGCGGATGCCCGCCTGGTGTGCCGCCAGGAGCTTCTCCTTGACCCCACCGATGGGCAACACCTTGCCCCGCAGGGTGACCTCACCGGTCATGGCGATGTCCATCCGGGCGGGCCGGCGGGTGAGGGCTGAGGCAATCGCGGTGGCCATGGTGATTCCGGCGCTGGGGCCATCTTTGGGGGTTCCGCCTTCAGGGACGTGCACGTGCACGTCGTACTTGGTGTGGAAGTCTTCGGGCAAGCCCCACTCCTGGGCATGGGCCCGGAGGTAGGTCAGGGCGGCCTGAGCCGATTCCTTCATGACCTCCCCGAGCTGCCCGGTGAGCGAGAGGCCCCCTTTGCCCGGCACCGCTGCGACCTCAATGGTCAGCAAGGTCCCCCCGACCGGGGTCCAGGCCAGGCCCTGAGCCGCGCCGACCTGGGGTTCGCTCTCGGCCCGGTCAGGACGGAATTTAGGAATGCCCAGGTAGCTGGGAACCTCAGGGGCATCTACCGTGCGCAGCCCCTCCCAGGCCCCCTCGAGCCAGAACTTGGCCCCCTTGCGGGCCACCTTGCCCAGCTCGCGCTCCAGGTTGCGCACCCCGGCCTCGCGGGTGTACTCGTTGGTGATCCGGGCAATGGCTGCATCGGTCACCTCAATCTTGCCCTCCATCCCGGCCTCCTTGACCTGCTTGGGCCAGAGGTAACCTCGGGCGATGTGGCTCTTCTCGAGGTTGGTGTAGCCGGGGATCTCGATAATCTCCATCCGGTCTAAAAGCGGGCGGGGAATGGTCTGGAGGGAATTGGCGGTGGTGATGAAGAAGACCTTGGAGAGGTCGTAGGGGACGTCCAGGTAGTGGTCGGTGAAGGTGTTGTTCTGCTCGGGATCCAGCACCTCGAGCATGGCGCTGGCCGGGTCGCCGCGCCAGTCGGCGCTCATTTTGTCAATCTCGTCCAGCAGGATGACCGGGTTGACCACCCCGACCTGCTTCATGGCGTGAATCAGCTTGCCCGGCATGGCCCCGATGTAGGTGCGGCGGTGGCCGCGGATCTCGGCCTCGTCGCGCACCCCACCCAGGCTGATGCGGTGGAACTTGCGGTTCATGCTCCGGGCGATGCTGCGCCCCAGGCTGGTCTTCCCGACCCCCGGCGGCCCCACCAGCACCAGGATGGGGGCCTTGTTGCGCACCTCCAGGTTCTGGGTCATCTGGCGCACCGCCAGGTACTCCAGAATGCGCTCTTTTACGTCGCGCAGCCCGTAGTGATCTTCATCGAGAATCTTGCGGGTATGGGCGATGTCCAGGATCTCGGGGTCAGCCTGAGTCCAGGGCACCTCCACCAGCCAGTCCAGGTAAGTCCGGGCCACCGTGGCCTCGGGGCTGCCCTGCTGCATGCGCTCGAGCCGATCCAGCTCTTTGAGGGCTTTGGTCTGGACCGCCTCCGGCATCCCGGCCTTTTCGATGCGCTCGCGCAACTGCTCTAAGTCGTTCCCGCCCTCCTCACCGCCCAGCTCCTTCTGGATGGCCTTCATCTGCTCGCGCAGGTAGTATTCGCGCTGGTTGGTGTCCATCTGGTCTTTGACCCGCTGAGCCACTTTTTTGTCCATCTCAAAGCGCTCCAGGTCACGGCTGAGCAGCTCCAGCACCTTCTTGAGCCGCGTTTCTACCTCGGTGGTCTCGAGGATCTCCTGCTTCTCGGCCACCGTCCAGGTGGCGTGATAGGCGATGGTGTCGGAGATCACCGCGGGGTCGGAGGCGGTCTTGACGGCCTCGAGCTGGTAGCGGTCCAGGCGCAGGGATTTGTGGCTGGCTACGTATTTCTCGAAGCTCTCCTTGGTCTCCTCGACCAGCACCCGCACCACCGCCTCATCGCTGGGCAGGTTTTCGCTTACCACCTCGCCCCGAGCCCGCAGGAAGGGACCGGAGATGTAGTCGTCTATGAGGGCTCGAGCCCGGGCCTCGACCATCACCTGCAGGGTGCCATCGGGCAGCCGCATGGCTTGCTTTACCACGGCCTGGACTCCCCAGGCGTAGAGATCATTGGGGGTGGGATCGTCCACTTCCGGGTCGCGCTGGGCCACCAGGAAGATGAGCCGGTCTGCACCCATGGCCTCCTCAACCGCGCGCTTGCTCTTAGCGCGGCCCACGTCCACCGGGGTGGTGGTGTGGGGGAGGATCACCGTGTTTCGCAACGGGATGACCGGCAACTCTAAACGCATATTCAGGTTTCCTCCAAATCCGCCTGTGCGTCGTCGTTCCATCGGCGGAGAAGGGAACGATCTACCGCGATTCTACAAGGTGGAGAGATGAAGAAAGGGTCAAAAACCACACTTAGAGTACTTGAGTCAACCAGACTCAATACGCCTTAATGTTCCCCTTGGGGAAAGCCCAGGAATGGGGTGGGGCCGCCGCGGCTTACCTCGAGCCCAACCGCTCCGCGCGGGTGACGTTACCCAGGAGCAGCTCGATCCGCAGCCACTCTCCAGCCAGGGGAGGGGGGGCCAGAAAGGAGTCCTGGAAACGTAGGTGCCGCAGGCCTTGGGGGGTTTGCAGCACCAGGTCATAAAAAATTGCCCCATGGAGGCTAACCGCCCTGGCCTGGAGCACCTGGCCCTCGAGGGTCTCATACATGCCGCGATTGTACGCTGGGGGGATGAGGGCTCGCGTCGGGGTGCTCTCCGATACCCATGGACTGCTGCGGCCGGAGGCGGTACAAGCCTTGAAGGGCGTGGACTGGATCGTTCACGCGGGGGACCTCGGGTCGGCAGAGGTGCTCGAGGCCCTGCGGGGAATTGCCCCCACCGTTGCGGTGCGGGGCAACATAGACCGGGGGGAGTGGGCCCAAGGCCTGCCTTCAACCGAGATCCTCGAGGTAGGCCCCTACGCGCTCTATGTCCTGCACGACCTCCGTGAACTGGTCCTGGACCCCGCCGCGGCGGGGTTTGCCGTGGTGATCAGCGGGCACTCCCACCGGCCTGCGATTCGCCAGGAGAAGGGCGTTCTATACCTGAACCCTGGCAGCGTGGGGCCGCGCCGCTTTGACCTTCCGGTGAGCATGGCGGAGATCCGTGTGGGGAAGGGGCGGCTCGAGCCCCGCCTGATCGAGCTGCCGCTAAGGCTATAAGGCTATGCGGGCTGCTCCAGCCCCTCGAAGACCGCCCGCCCCTCGACCAGGGTCAGCACCGGCCAGCCCCGGAGCTTCCAACCGGCCCAGGGGCTGAACTTGGCTTTGGAGGCGAACCGCTGGGGCTCCACCGGGCGTTCTTGGTCAGGGTTCCACAGCACCAGGCTGGCCTCCGCACCCGCCTCGAGCCAGATGGCCTCGAACCCCAGCACCCGCCGCGGTCCGTCGGTAAAACGCTCCAGCAGCACCGGCAGGGGGAAATCTCGCTTGAGCACGAGCTCGGTGTAGAGCAAAGGCCAGCCGACCTCGAGGTTGGGGATGCCAAACGGGGCCCGCAGCAGATCGAGTTCCTTCTCGTCTTGGGTATGGGGGGCGTGATCCGTGCCAATGCAGTCAATGCTGCCGTCCAGGAGGCCTTGGATCAAGGCCTCGGCATCGGCGGGGGTGCGCAGGGGGGGGGCCACTTTGTAGAGCGGATCGAGGCTCTCGAGCCGCTCCTCGCTCAGGGTGAGGTGGTGCGGCCCCACCTCACAGGTGACCGGTAACCCCTCGGCCTTCGCCTGGCGGATGAGCTCCAGACCTCGAGCGCTGGAGAGGTGCTGTACGTGCAGCAGGGCTTTGGCCTGCGGGCCTCGGCCTCCGAGCTGGGCCAGGACATACCGGACGATCTCCAGGTCCCGTGCGATCCGTGCGGACTCCGCATAGACCGAATTTCCCGGCAGCCCCAAGCGGAATGAGACCCCTCCTTCGTTCATCACCCCGCCCCGGCGCAGTCCGGCGTCTTCAGCGTGGACGCTCACGGTGAGGCCCCAGGAGGCCGCGTACTGCATGCCCAGAGCCAAAACCCCGGCATCCTCGTTGGTCCGGCCATCGTCGGTGAGCAGGACCGCACCGGCCTCAGCCAGCAACCGGGCTTCGGTCAGCCGCTTTCCCTCCTGCCCTTGGGTTAGGGCCGCGGCAGGGTGCAGCCGAGCTTGGCCGATGCGTGCAGCTTTTTCCTTGAGCGCGGCAACCCCCTCCGCGCGGTCTACCGGCGGGAGGGTGTTGGGCATCGAGACCACATCGCTGTAGCCCCCTCGGGCCGCTGCGGTCAGGCCGCTGGTCAGGTCTTCTTTAACCTCCTGTCCGGGTTCGCGCAGATGGGCGTGGGGGTCGCAGAAACCAGGGGAGAGGATGAGGCCCGAGGCGTCTATGTGGCGGCGGGCATCCCCCCCCTCGAGCGAGAGAATCCGCCCCTGGCCGATGAGCACATCGGCGGTTCCGTGTTCCCCCCGGCTGTCCACCAGCCGGACGTGTTGGATGAGCAGTTCACCGTTCATGATTCCCCTCGGGGTTTTTTGCCGACCAGCAGGTGATAGAGTACCGCCATGCGAATGGCCTGGCCGTTGGCCACCTGCCGCTCCACCAGGCTGCGGGAGGAGTCGGCGAGCGGGCCCTCGAGCTCTACGTCCCGGTTCATGGGGCCCGGATGCAGCAGCGGTGCACCAGGTTTGGCCCAGTCCAGACGCTCCTGAGTCACCTGATAGCCTGCGATGTACTCGGGTAGGGAAGGCAGCAGGCCCTTGTCCATGCGCTCGTTTTGCAGGCGTAAAACCATCACCGCATCCGCGTCGGTGAGCCCGGTTTTCAAGTCGGTGCTGAGCTGGACCCCTGGAAGGGTTCCCGGCAGCAGCGTAGCCGGGCCACAAGCCACCACCTCTGCTCCCAGCCGGGGCAGCAGCTCGGCGTTGGAGCGGGCCACCCTCGAGTGAAGGATGTCTCCTACAATCGCGATCTTCTTGCCCTCCAGGCTCCCGAGCGCCTCCAGCAGGGTGAAGGCGTCGAGCAGGGCCTGGGTGGGATGGGCCCGCCAGCCGTCCCCAGCGTTGATGATCGGCTTGCCCAGCCAGCGCTCGGCCTGATGGCAGACCCCGGCGGCGTCCACCCGGATCACGTAAGCGTCAACTCCCATGGCATCCAGGGTGAGCAGGGTGTCCTTGTAGGTTTCGCCCTTGCTTATGCTGCTGGTTGCGGCGCTGAAGGAGAGTACATCGGCGCTCATTCGCCGGGCCGCCAGCTCAAAGGAAAGCCGGGTGCGGGTACTGGCCTCAAAAAACACCGTGGCCACGGTGAAACCGGTCAGGGCCGGGACCTTCTTTACCGGCCGGGCCAGCACCTCTTGCATCATCTTGCTGGTTTCAAACAGGCTCTCGAGCTGGGCTCGGCTCCAACCCTGAAAATCGAGCAGGCTGCGCGGGGTTGGGGCGGCAGCGCTGGTATCGGGCGTTACGGTCATGGGTACTCCTTGCTGGGGCACCTCTCGAGCCGCGGACAGAGCCTAATGCTCCCCGCGTTGCACCAATCGGTGCTTTGAGCATCGTCTGCTTGGGTGGGGCTAATGTTCCCACAGCTCCACGCTGTCCTCGCCATCGTCCTCGAGGGTGTGCACCTTGACCACCTCGGTTTTAGAGGTGGGCAAGTTTTTCCCCACGAAATCGGCGCGGATCGGCAACTCCCGGTGACCCCGGTCCACCAACACCGCCAAGTAGATGCGGCTGGGGCGGCCCTGATCAATCAGGGCATCGAGGGCCGCTCTGGCGGTGCGACCGGTGAAAAGCACATCGTCCACCAGCACCACCGCTTTGCCGTGTAGGTCGAAGGGGATACGGGTTTCGCGGACTTTGGGCTGCAGCCCGATCTCGCTCAGGTCATCGCGGTAGAGGGTGATGTCGAGGATGCCCATCGGCGGGGTGACCCCCTCAAAACTCCGGATGATCTCCACCAGCCGTCGGGCCAGGGTGATCCCCCGGGTGTGAATCCCGACAAAGCAAAGCCCCTGGGTGCCCTTGTTTCGCTCCACCACTTCGTGGGCGATACGGGTAAGGGCCCGGCGCACCTCGTCCGCGCTTAACAGTTGCGATTTGAACTTTGGATTAGCCTCCACCGTCTCTCCAGAAAAAAACGTGCCCCCGGGGCACGCCACAGTCCTCTTTAGTGGTTTCTAAACAGCTCACATTTCCCTCCCTTCCCGGCCTCACGGGGCCGGACTTAAAGGTGCTGGGTTTCCCCGCTTGCATGCTACGCCTTACCGGGAAGGTTGGTCAATGGCACCTCGAGCCAAAGTGAGCCAACGCGCCTTTTGAGCCCCCCCGCCGCCTGCTACAATCGCTTTTTGTGAGCAAGGGTCGTGTGCTTGTGGCCATGTCGGGCGGGGTGGACTCCTCGGTGTCTGCCGCGTTGCTCAAGGCCCAGGGCTACGAGGTGATCGGGGCCATGATGCGCTTCTGGCCCGATAACAAGAAAGACGACTGCTTCGAGACCTGCTGCTCCCCCGATGCCGCCTATGAGGCCCGCCGGGTGGCCGACCAGGTGGGGGTGCCCTTTTACCTGCTGGACTACCGCGAGGAGTTTCAGGAGAAGATCATAGACCCGTTTATTGCTGGGTACGCTGCCGGGGAGACCCCTAATCCTTGTGTTAATTGCAACACCCGGGTCAAGTTCGACTCGCTGCTCAAGAAGGCCCGTATGTTGGGCTGTGAGTTTGTGGCTACCGGGCATTATGTAATCCGCCAGGGCCAGGCCTTGCTGCGGGGAGACCGCAACAAGGACCAGACCTATTTCCTGTGGGGAACCCCCAAGGAGGCCATCCCCCACCTGCTGTTCCCGGTAGGGCATTTGGAGAAGCCCCAGGTGCGCCAACTGGCGGAGGCGTTTGGGCTACCTACCGCCAAGAAGCCCGAAAGTCAGAACATCTGCTTTGTGCAGGGGGATCTCAAGGAGTTTTTAGCCGGCCACCTGACCGCGCGACCGGGGCCCTTGGTAGACCTCGAGACCGGTCGGGTGATTGGCGAGCACGCCGGGGCACAGTTCTACACGGTGGGGCAAAAGAAGGGCCTGGGTTTGTGGCAAACCCACCTCGAGCGCTACGTGGTGCGGGTCAGTGTCCCCACCAACGAGGTCTTTGTGGGGCCCCGAGCGGCTTGCGAGTGGGGTGGGCTCGAGGCGCGGGAGGTGAATTGGCTGCTCGAGCCCGAGGAGCTGCCGGAGGAGGTAGAAGTGCAGGTACGCTACCGCACCAAACCTGTACCGGCGCAGATCGAGGCCCTATCCTCCGGACGGATGCGGGTTCGCCTAAAAGAGCCTCAGTTCGCGGTCACCCCAGGGCAGTCGGTGGTGGTGTATTCCGGGGACCGCTTGCTCGGCGGGGGGTTCATCGCTCAGCCGCTGTGGAATGGGCACGAGCAGACTTTAATCGAATCCCTTTAGGTCACAGCTTTTTCTCCAATCGGCTGACACTCGGATGACACAAACCAAGAACTATGGGGCTGTGAAAGCCGCACGGATACCCGTGAGTCTGGGCTTGATGAGATTGGAGAAAACCATGAGGAAGCTTCTTGTCACAACCGCAACCATGGCAATGGCCGGGCTGAGTCTAGCCCAGAGCCTCACCGGGGCTGGGGCGACTTTCCCCTACCCTCTATACGCAAAATACTTCGATGAGTACGCTAAGCTCACGGGGGTCAAGGTCAATTATCAGTCTATTGGTTCGGGAGGGGGAATTCGCCAATTCATCGAGCAAACCGTATCTTTTGGGGCTTCTGATGCTCCTATGACAGACGAGCAAATCAAGGATGCCCGGACCGCCTCAGGCGGATCCAATGTACTCCATATCCCTACGGCGTTGGGTGCGGTGGTTCCTATCTACAACATTCCTGGGGTAAGCGCTGTGCTCAAGTTTGACGCCAATACGCTGGCCGGGATCTTTTTGGGGACCATCAAAACCTGGAACGATCCCGCCTTGGTTAAGCTCAATCCCGAGGCCAAGCTGCCTCCTTTGCCCATCACAGTGGTGCATCGTTCGGATGGCTCAGGCACAACGTTTGTCTGGGTGGATTACCTGACCAAGGTGTCGCCCGAGTGGGCCAGGCAGGTGGGGAGGGGCACCAGCGTGGCCTGGCCAGTAGGGCTAGGAGGAAAGGGCAACGAGGGGGTGGCAGGGGTGGTCAAGCAGACCCCGGGTAGCATTGGCTACGTCGAGGCGATTTATGCTCGCCAAAACAAGATTTCTTACGGGGCCGTGCAGAATAAGTCCGGTAAGTTCATTCAGGCCGATCTGCCCTCAATTCGTCTGGCTGCTAACGTAGTACTACCGGGAGATGCGCGGGTCTCGATCACGGATACCCCTGAGCCCGGAGGATATCCGATCGCCAGCTTCACGTACATCCTTTTGTATCAGCAGGCGGATAAGAACAAGGCTATCAAGAGTGAGGCCGATGCCAGAGCCCTTTCAGACCTCATCTACTGGATCCTTAACGATGGTCAAAAGTACAATGAGGGCCTTGAGTATGGCCGTCTTCCAGAGGTGGCTAAGGCTCGAGGGATGTCCCTGCTGTCCAAAATGACTTACAATGGGAAAGCACTGCGTTAGTGGAAAATCTCACCCCCTACAGCGGGCGACTTCGAGTCCCCGCTGTAACTCATAAGTGAAGGTCGGATTATGCAACAAACCGCTCCCAGCCATCATCGGCGCTCACTGGCCTACAGTGCTTCTGGAGACCGGGTCTTTTCGGTGATCATTGCCCTTTTAGCTTCTGGGGTGTTGATTTTAGCTGTGCTGATGGCGTGGGAACTTTATAGCGGTGGAGCCGACCCCATCCGCCGCTTTGGCCTTCTCGGCTTTCTTACCGGGACTGAGTGGGACCCCGTAATCAAGAAGCAATTCGGGGCATGGCCTTACGTGCTTGGCACAATCCTGACCAGCATAGGGGCTTTGCTGCTCTCGTTCTTCCCGGCTTTAGGGGCAGCCATCTACGCGGCAGAGTACGCACCCCGCCCGGTGGCAGTGGTTATCAATTACTTGCTGGATCTGACCGCAGCGGTTCCCAGTGTGATCTACGGGTTGTGGGGGATCTTTATCATGGCCCCCTTTTTACGAGACCACTTTTACCTCCCCACCTACCTTTGGGCAGCCAATCACGCTCCTGGGCTGCTGCCGTTTCTTGGAAACCCCAGCGGCTATGGTCTGCTAACGGCCATCTTGATTTTGGCGGCCATGGTAGTTCCTTTTACCGCTGCGCTGGCTCGAGACGCCATAGCTTTAGTGCCTGCGCCCCAGCGTGAGGCCGCTTATGCCCTTGGAGCCACCCGCTGGGAGGTAATGCAGATGGCGGTGCTGCCCTTATCTCGTACAGGGATTATTGCTGGGGCCTTTTTGGCCTTGGGGCGCGCACTTGGGGAAACCATGGCTGTGACCATGGTGATCGGCAACTCCCACAAGCTGCCATACACCCTCTTTGGTGGGGCCGCCACTATGCCCAGCGTGATTGCCAACGAGTTCACCGAAGCGGTAGAACCGCTCCATTTGGAAAGCCTGATCGCCCTGGGGTTTTACCTATTTATCGTAGCGCTGGTGCTCAACATCGTCGGTGGGCTGATCATTCGTAGGCAGGCTGCGTTGGCTCGAGGGGTGCTATGAACCGCGATCTAAACTTGCGCCGCCGATATTGGCGTGATCGCTTGATGCTGCTGTTGCTGGGCATTGGCACAGTGCTGGCTTTGCTGGTGCTGTTTTTGGTGATGGGCTATGCCTTGGTGAATGGAGTGGCTGCACTGAACTGGGATTTCTTTACCAAGGACATGAAACCCCCAGGGGAAACCGGGGGTGGGCTGCGACAAGCCATTGTGGGCACCATAATTGTAGACGGGTTGGGGCTGCTGCTGGCTTTACCCATCGGCATAGCGGCAGGCAGTTTGCTGGCCGAGTATCCTGATCATCCCCTTACGCCTCCCATTCGTACGTTGGCGGATACTTTGAATGGAATGCCTGCCATCCTCAAGGGGTTGGTGGTCTTTGTGCTGATAGTCAAGCCGATGGGCACATTCTCCGGTTTTGCAGGGGCTGTGGCTCTGGGGTTCATTATGGTTCCCATCATCACCCGCGCCACAGAGGGGGTGTTGACCTTGGTTCCCAAAGAGATTCGTGAAGCCGGGTTGGCCTTGGGCCTGCCCCGCTGGCGGGTCATCCTATCTCTAATCCTTCCGGCGGCTCGAGCGGGCATTGTCACCGGGGTAATCCTGGCCTTTGCTCGAGCCGCTGGCGAGGCCGCCCCCTTGTTGTTCACTTCATTTGGCAACCCCTTCTTAACCACAGATCCCCTTAAGCCCATGGATACGCTACCTTTGCGCCTGTTCCAATTTGCCATTAGCCCCTATGCCGACTGGCACCGGCAAGCTTGGGCTGCAGGCTTGGTATTGTTCGCACTGATTGTGTTGGCCAGTGCTTTGGCGCGCTGGGCAACTCGCCGACGGTTATAGGGGGAGAAGCGTTATGGAAGAGACCAGCGTTCCAAAGTTCTTCATGCGGGATGGCGCGCTTGAGCTTAGCTCTACCAAGGAGTTGGTGCACCTAGAGGCTCGAGACCTCAGCGTTTACTACGGTAAACGGGTGGGGGTGGGGAGGGTCAACCTCTCCCTTTACCGCAACCGAGTCACGGCCTTCATTGGCCCCTCGGGGTGTGGTAAAACCACGTTTTTGCGCTCCCTCAACCGAATGCATGACCTCACCCCCAATGTTCGGGTTCAAGGGCAGGTTTTGTTGGATGGGAGCGACATCTATGGCCCAGGTACCGATCCTATACAGATTCGTCGCCGCATCGGTATGGTGTTCCAAAAGCCCACAGCTTTCCCTACCCTATCTGTTTATGACAACGTCGTCGCGGGCCTAAAAATGGTGGGCTTGCGAGATCGCAAACGGTTGGATGAGGCAGCGGAGCGGTCCCTGCAACAAGCAGCCCTATGGGATGAGGTTAAAGACCGCTTAAGGGCGCCGGCGGCTGGGCTTTCAGGGGGACAGCAGCAGCGCCTCACCATTGCTCGAGCTTTGGCGGTGGAGCCCGAAATCCTGCTCATGGACGAACCCACAGCCTCGCTCGACCCCATTTCCACCCAGGCCATTGAAGACCTTTTAGGAACCTTGAAGCAGCAGGTTACCATCGCGATTGTGACCCACAACATGCAGCAGGCCGCGCGAATATCGGATTACACCGCGTATTTCCTAAACGGTGAGCTGATTGAGATGGACTCAACCAGCAAAATGTTTACTAAGCCCAACGATAAACGCACGGAGGCCTACATTACCGGACGATTTGGTTGAACGGAGGTCTAAGCTCTCTTGGCTACGGGATGCTCCCAGTAGCCTTTTTCATAATCCATTCTCTATCTGTAGCCATAATTTGGCGCGTGTTGCGTGCATTGGCTTGGGTGTTTGGGGTGCTGATTCTGGGTCAAGCCTGGGCCTATGACCTGGTGGTATACGGAGCTACCCCTCAGGGGGTGACGGCGGCGGTGGCTGCCGCGAGGGCGGGTCTCAAGGTGGTGGTGCTCGAGCCCAGCCCACGGGTGGGGGGGGTGCTAACCGGGGGAGGGCTGGCCACCCTAGACCTGGGGCTGTCCACCCGCAAGAAACCCTTTCAGCGGGGGCTTTTCGCCGAGTTTTACCGCTGCATTGGAGGGCATCCTTCCTTTGATGTGGGGCGGGCGGAGCAGGTGTTG
>NZ_QWLB01000010.1 GCF_003574355.1 Meiothermus granaticius NBRC 107808
TCCCCCATCCCCTCACAGAAGCCCTCGAGCCGCCCGGTACCGCCCAAAACCACCCCCGCTCCCCCGCCCAACCTCTCGGCTTTTGCCGGAACCGTGGTGCGACAGGTGCGCCTTCCCGCAGGGGAAAAGCTGATCGCCTTGACCTTTGATGACGGCCCCTGGCCCGTCACCACCGAAGCGGTCCTGGACATTTTGAAGCGCTATCAGGCCCGGGCCACCTTCTTCTGGGTCGGGAAGAACCTCGAGCGCTACCCCCAGATTGCCCGAAAGGTGGTGGAAGCCGGACATGCGGTCGGAGACCACACCTGGAGTCACCAGTACCACAAGGTGACCCCGCAGGCTGCGGCCAAAGAGATTGACTCCACCGCGGCCCTTATCGCTCGAGACACCGAGACCTCCACCCGCCTGTTCCGCCCCCCTGGGGGCAATCTCAAAAACGGGCTGGCCAAATACGCTCTCTCCAAGGGCTATACCGTGGTGATGTGGTCGGTTAGCAGCGCAGACACCGACCCCAAAGCCCCCTGGACAGCCTTCGCCGACAATGTGCTGAGGGGAGCCCGGCCGGGGACCATCGTGCTCATGCACGACGGAGGTGGGGATCGCCGGCGTACCCTGGAGGCCCTACCGGTAATTCTGGAAGGCTTGCAGCAGCAAGGATACCGTTTCGTCAGCGTTCCCGAGCTATTGGCTCAGGCCCAACCCCAGGAGCTGGAGGCTTCAAGGGCCCGGCCCGCCCAAGCCCGGCCTTGATCCCTGCTCCTTTCGGAGGGGCAGACCTACACTTCGATGGCTTTCCCCCACTCGGCCAGCCAGGCCGTCTGACCCCGCTTAGAGAGCTCCTGCTGCAGGATTTGCAGCTTGTCCGGCTCGCCATGAACCAGGGCGATTCGCCGCTCCCCTCCCAGCCAATCCAGCAGCTCGTCCTGCCCGGCATGTCCTGAGAAACCCCCCAGGGTATAGGTCTTGGCCCGCACCGGCACGGTTTCCCCAAAGATTCTCAGGCTCTCCGCCCCTTCGATCAAAAGCTGCCCCAGCCCGCCTCTCGGCTGGTATCCGGTAATGACCACGGCATTCTGGGCCCCAGGAAGTCCAAGGGCCAGGTGATGCAGGATGCGCCCCCCGCTGAGCATTCCACTTCCCGCAATGATAATAAGCGGCCCATTTAGCCGGTTGAGGGCCTTGGAGTCCTCCACGCTGCGGGTGTGGGAGTACTGGCCCGGCCTGAAGGGGTCGAGGCCCTGATTAAAAAGCGCCTGGACCTCAGTGCTGAAGTAGCTTTTTACGCCGGGGTAGATCTCGGAAATCTGCTCCGCCATGGGGGAGTCCACATAAACGGGCACGCTGGGAATGGCCTTTTGGCTTTCCAGTTCGCGCAGGTAAAACAGGACTTCCTGGGTGCGCTCGAGGGCAAAGCTGGGGATGAACACCTTTCCGCCTTGGCCCAGATGGGTGTTCAGGATCTCGCTGAACTCGCGAATGGTGTCCGCAAAAGGTCGGTGGGGACGGTCCCCATAGGTCCCCTCGCACAAAACCAGGTCGGCCGCGGTAGGGTAGTCGGGGTCGGGCAGCACCTCCTTGCGGCGATGCCCCAGGTCGCCGGAGAAAATAAAATGCTTGCCCTGAGCCCGCACATCAATGAAGGCGCTGCCGGGCAGATGTCCAGCCCCCCGCAAGCGCACCGTGAGCGGCCCAAAAGCCAGATCTTGGTAGAGCGGTACCGGCTCGAGACGGCGGTACAGCTCGCTCAGGTCCTGCTCGTCCCACAACACCGGTGGGGTTGGCTTGCCCTTGCGCTCTAGGCGCTCGAGCTCTTCCCGCATCAGCCGAAGGGAATCTTCCAAAATCACCGGTAAGAACTTGGCGGTGGGCTCGCTCAGATACACCCGCCCCCGGTAGCCCCGTCGCAGCAAAAGCGGCAGCCGCCCGATGTGGTCGTTATGGGCGTGAGAGATCACCACCGCGTCTATTGCCCCCGGCTCAAAACCGAAGGGCTCGGCATTTCGATCATCCTCCGCACCCTGATAGGCCCCGCAGTCCAGCAACAGCTTGTACTCGCCCTCCTCGAGGAGGTGGCAGCTTCCGGTGACCGTTTGCGCAGCGCCGTAGGGGGTAACTCGCATATCCCAACTGTACCAGACCGAGCATTTATGCGCTTCCAAGGGCATTATTGGCTTGACATCCCCGGGCTTGGTGATGTAGGCTGACACCCCGGACTGGGGTTCAACCCCCGCGGTCCGGCCGCTAAGGGGTTCTGCCGATCCAAAGCGAGCAGAGCGCACCAACTGCCGCCCTAGCTCAACTGGTAGAGCACCCGACTTGTAATCGGAAGGTTGTCGGTTCAATTCCGATGGGCGGCTCCAAGGCTTTACACCCGTGGGCAGGTGGCCGAGTGGTTAAAGGCGACAGACTGTAAATCTGTTCCCTTCGGGGTACGATGGTTCGAATCCGTCCCTGCCCACCACAATCTCCCTCGAGCGGCGCTCGAGGGGTTCTTTTTAGCAGGGCAGCCCTTCAGCCGCGGTTTCGCCAAAACAACACCCCTAAAACCAAGACCAGGATCGTAGCCCCCACCATCAAGGTGGAGAGGGCATGAATCTCCGGGCTTACCCCCAGCTTAACCGCGGAGTAGATATACAGGGGCAGGGTGGTAGAACCTGAGCCTGAGGTAAAAAAGGTCACCACAAAATCGTCGAGCGAGAGGCTAAAGGCCAGCAGGGCCCCAGAAACCACCCCAGGGGAAATCAGGGGGAGGGTCACCTCCCGAAAGGTACGCCAGTTATTGGCTCCCAAATCCAGGGCGGCTTCCTCCAGAGCGGGGTCTAACAGCATTAATCGGGCCCGCACCACCAGGGTGACATAGGCAATCTGGAAGCTGATATGCCCCAGAATGATGGTGAGCAGCGAGAGCCGGGGCCAACCGATAAGGCTGCGCACCTCGGCAAAGAGCAGCAGGAGCGAGATCCCCATCACGATATCGGGAACCACCACCGTGGTGTAGAGCAAGTAGCGCAGTCCGTTCTGCAAACGGAAGCGATACCGGACCAATCCCACCGCCAAAAGGGTTCCAATGATGGTGGACACGGTGGTGGAGACCGTGGCGACCACCAGGGTATTCCCCAGATACTCCAGCACCCGCTCGTTGGCAAAGAGGCGGGAATACCACTCGAGGGTGAAGCCGGTCCAGCTGACCCCGTAGCGGCTCTTGTTGAAGGAAAGGGCCACGATCACCACGATCGGCAGGTACAAAAAGGCAAAGACCAGCCAGGCATATACCGAGAGAAGGCGCTTCATAATCCGCTCGAGGTAGGCATAGGATGGGGTGCTGTTGCGGTTTCCCCCCGGCTCAGACCAGTTGGTCCATGCCCCTCTCGCCTTGGGTGCGGGCATACAGCCACAAACCCAAGAGCACCAGGGCCATCAAGATCATGCTGACCGCGCTGCCAAATGCCCAGTTCTGGGCGCTGGTGAACTGCTGTTGGATGAGGTTGCCGATCAGGACGACCTTGCCCCCACCCAACAGATCCGAGATCACAAAGGTGCCCACCGCCGGGATAAAGGTGAGCAGAAAACCGGCGAAGAGCCCCGGCACCGTCTGCGGGAAGATGGCCTCCCAAAAAGCCCGTACCGGAGGGGCCCCCAGGTCATAGGCGGCCTCGAGCAGGCTCCAGTCAATCCGCTCTACCGCCGCGTACAGCGGCAGCACAAAGAAGGGCAGATAGGTATATACGCTGGCCAGGTACACCGCAAACGTAGACGGGAACAGATCCGCTGGGGGTAGACCAAACGCGGTAATGAAGGCGTTAACCAGCCCCTCCTTTTGCAGGATCACGATCCAAGCGTACACACGGATCAGAAAATTGGTGAAAAAGGGGATGATCACCATCAGGAGCAGAACCTGCTTGCGCTTGCTCCCGGCGATATAAAAGGCCAAAGGGTAGCCCAACACAATGGTCAACAGGGTGCTCCAAAACCCAATCCACACGCTCAGGCCAATGATCTCCAGGTACACCGGATCGGAGAAAAAGCGAAGGTAATTCCGCAGCCCTAAAGGGAGCGAGAGCGTGCCGAAATCTCCCCGGCTGAGCAGCGAAGCCACAAACATCAGTAGGGTTGGGATCAACACGAACAGCAGCAGCCAGAAGGCCCCCGGTCCTACGGTGATCCAGGCCAGCCGCAGCCGCTCCGAACCGCCCCTGGATTCACGCATTCTTGGCCTCCGAATTCTCGATCACTACCAGCTTCTCTGGAGGCAAAACCACCCAAACCTCCTCGTCGTACGCGAACTCCTCATGTCCAGGTTCTTGAATATCCTGGTTGAGGGTATCGCACATCAAACAGGTATCGCCCGCCAGCAAGCGGTACTGGTTTTCCGAGCCGGTGTAGATGATGTCGTCCACTTTAGCCCGGAAGGCGTTGGGTAGGTTGGGGCGGTCACGGAACAGCCGAATTTTCTCCGGTCGGATCGAAAGCAGTACCTTCTGGCCCAGCGTCAGGGCGTCTTCTTCGTCCAGCACAAACTCTCCCAACGAGGTGTGAACCCGGCGGGGCTCGGTGGCGGTAGCGGGGATCAGGTTGGAATCCCCAATAAAGCGGGCTACAAAGGGGGTTCGAGGCCACTCATACACCTCCTCCGTGGCCCCGATTTGCTCGACCTGGCCCCGATTCATCACCGCGATGCGATCGGACATCACCAGGGCCTCTTCCTGATCATGAGTGACAAAGATAAAGGTGATCCCCAAGCGTTCCTGCAGGTTCATCAGCTCCACCCGCAGCTCCTGGCGCAGCTTGAGGTCGAGGGCCGAGAGGGGCTCGTCCAGCAACAACACCTCGGGTTCATTGACCAGGGCCCGGGCCAGGGCCACCCGCTGCCGCTGCCCCCCCGAGAGCTGGTCGGTGCGTCGGTTTTCATATCCCGGCAGGTTGATGAGCTCGAGCGCCCAGGCAATCCGCTGTTCGATCTCCGGTTTCGGCATCCGCTTCATCCGCAGCCCAAAGGCAATGTTGCCGGCCACGGTCATATGCGGGAACAGGGCATAGTTTTGAAACACCGTGTTGACCGGACGGCGGTAGGGAGGAACCCCCACCATATCCTTCCCCCCAATCAAAATGCGTCCAGAGTCGGGTTCCTCAAAACCCGCAATCATGCGCAGCAGGGTGGTCTTGCCACACCCCGAAGGCCCCAAGAGGCTGAAGAACTCGCCGTCGCGGATCTCCAGGCTTACCCCAGCCACGGCGGTGGCCTCACCAAAGCGCTTGGTCAGGCCCTCGAGCCGCACCGCAACGTTCTCACCCAACCTGCGCTCGCGGCGCCCACGGAAAAGGGTCCCCTCCACAGGCCTGAGTCTAAAGCCCCCGCTCTTGTAGAAACAACCCGCCCCTTGAACCCTGCTCTTAGGGCGCTATTCAATCACCTCCAGTTGGCGCTGAATGGCGGTGGTGATCTCGACTTCCTTGGGGTGGGTGTACACGTTGATCTCGCTCCTCACCCCGAACTGGGGAAAGTACACCCCCGGTTCGATGGTGAAGCCCAGCCCCGGCAGTACCAAGCGCTCATCCCAGGTCTCGAAGGCATCGAAGTGGGCGGCCTCCCCGTGGATGGCCTGGATGCCCAGGCTATGCCCGGTGCGGTGCTTGAGATGGGCCTCGAAGCCCGCGTCGATGAGCACCTGGCGCACCGCCTGATCCACCTCATACCCCCGCACCGGCCGCTGGGGGTATCGGTCCCTCAGCAAGGCCATCCCAGCATCCCGCGCCGCAATCACCGCGTGATATGCCCGCAGAAACGCCTCTCCGGGGGATCCATAAAAAGCCATCCAGGTGATGTCGGCAAAAGGGTGATCCCCCGGCACCTTGCACCACAGGTCCATCAGGATGGCGTCACCGGGCTCGAGGGTCTTGGAGCGGGTGGCCGAGGGAGCGTAGTGGGGGTCTCCCGCACCCGGCCCGAACCCTACGATGGGCGGGTGGTCAGGGTCCAGGCCCTGCGCCTCAATAAACTGGCTCATGTACTGCTGCAACTGATACTCGGTGAGCGGCTTTTGGCGGGCCACATGCTCACGAATGTAGTCCAGGGCTGCATCCTTGGTTGCGGTTAGGGCCTGAGCGGCCCGCCGATGCTGGGCCAGTTGCTCGGGAGTCCAGGTTAAGAGCAACTGCAACACATCCCCTGAACTCACCACCTCCACCCCCAAAGAACGCACCATCTCCAGGGTTCCCCCATCCACCTTGGATACGTAGGGAATGTTATTTTGCGGAGAGTACTCCATCGCAATGGTTTTAGCCCCCCCCAGCAGGGTTCGCAGCGAGGTGACCAGGCTCTCGCGGCTGTTGTATTTGGCCACCGCATAGCCCCTCTTGGGAAAGCTACCAAACTCGATGTCATGCACCAGCACCTGGAGCTCCCCCTTCGCAGGGATCCAGATAAACCAGCGCCGCGTCAATAGGCCCTCCCCATGGTCGAGGATGCGGGAGACAAAGGGGTTGGTGCCCCGAAAGTCGTAGACCAGCCAGCCGTCTATCCCCCGCTCTTGCAAGAACCGTTGCACTTGGGAGAGTTTCTCTTGGGTCATAGGGCTCCTCGAGGCACAAAGATCTTGGCCATATCCGGCAAAGGTATACTAACGTGCTTTGCTGGATTTATGGCGATCAAGGCTTCACTCAAAAGCAAAACTGCCCTCCCATACCCTCGCAGCAGGGTACTGAAGGAGTACAAATTCAAAGACCCTGCCATGAAAGCATGGGTTGCAAAGCTCCTTGACTCCTTTACCGACCAAGAAGCCGAGGCTTTGGCTAAGGGGACCCGCCGAAAATCATCCCGATGAGCAAATATGTTTGGGACTGGTGCGCCCGGCAGGACTCGAACCTGCGACCTAAGGTTTAGGAAACCTTCGCTCTATCCAAACTGAGCTACGAGCGCCCGGGCGTGGATCAACCCCAGCGATGATTTTAGCATGCCCTACCCCTTAGACTGCAGTACGTGGAGTTCAGCGGTGCGGTGTTGGCCGGCGGGCAGTCGCGGCGCTTCGGGCAGGACAAGGCGCTATATCCCTATCGGGGTAAGCCCTTGTTGGCCTGGGTGCTCGAGGGCTTGGCCGAAGCCTCAGAGCGCTTCGTGGTGGCCAATCGCCCTTACCCGATTGACGCTCTGGTGTACCCCGACCTCTGGCCCGGCGGTGGGACCATGAGCGGGCTCCATACCGCTTTGGCCCAGGCCCGCCATCCATGGGTGGCTGTAGCGGCCTGTGATCAGCCTTTTCTGAGCAGGGCGTACTGGCGATACCTGCGGGAACACATTCAACCGGGGTGCCTGGTGGTGATGGCTGAGTCAAAGGCAGGTCCTGAGCCCCTAGGGGCCCTATACCATAAGAGCCTCGAGCCCCTCGTGCTGGAGAGGTTACAAGGCGCTCATCTAAAGATACAGGACCTGCTCGAGACCCTTCCCAGCGTACGACTGCCCGTAGCAGAACTCACGCCGCGGTTTGGGGAACACCTCTTGGCCAACCTCAATACCCTCTCCGAGCTCGAGGCCCTCGAGTCCGGGCTTGACCCGCTGGGGTAGGCATCAGTCCCCCCGGCTCTGGTCGTACTCCGGATCCACCTTGGCCCCACTGCGGCGCGTGGTGTATTCCGGGTACACATAACCTGTACTCCAAGGACCCGGAAAGCCGTAGTACTCGTAAACCGTGCTGAAGTAATCCTCGCCCTTCTCTACCATATCGGGCTGGTAGGGTGGGCTGCCGCCAACCTGTTCCTGGGTCTGGTT
This sequence comes from Meiothermus granaticius NBRC 107808, assembly GCF_003574355.1. Lineage (GTDB taxonomy): Bacteria > Deinococcota > Deinococci > Deinococcales > Thermaceae > Meiothermus > Meiothermus granaticius. The sequence continues at coordinate 7,763 of NZ_QWLB01000010.1, forward strand.
GATGTGCACCTCGCGATGCTCGTAGTCCACGCCTTCGATGGCCTCCACCGGGATCAGGCTATGCTCGCGCCCAATCCCCAAAAATCCACCGTGCCCCACCTGGAGAAAGCGCACTTTATGGGCATCGGTGTCTACCAGCAGTTGGTCTACCCTACCGATCTTCGCTCCGGAGCTGTCGCGCACCACGAAGTCCCGGATGTCCTCCTGGGGGTTCTCAAAGGTAAAGGCGGAGTCGTCTACGCTTCGAAAGCTATGGGGTGGTGTGGCCATATTCCCTCCTCTATCCAGCAGCAGCCTAGCCTATCTGGCTGTATTTCTTCTGAGTCCAGGCTTAATCAGCCACGCCTCAGCTATGGTTCAGTCTCCGGTCAGAGCACACCCATAGCCTAGGCCGTAATGAGAAGCTTTGAGCCCTACCCCACGCTTTCCTCCATTCCACCCCAAGCCCGGCTCAACGCCTACGAATGGCTGCTTCAGTCGGTGTCCCCCAAGCTGCGCGAGCGCTTATGCGCAGAAGGTCACAGCCACACCGTTGGGATCGGTGAGGTGGTGAGCATCATGGGCGAGCCGTGCCTCGGGTATGTCGAGCGCGGTTGGCTTAAGCTGGTGCGCTTCACCGAGCTGGGCGATGAACAGCTCCTCTCGACCCGTCAGCAAGGGTCTTTCTTTGGCCTCGAGAACCTCTCTCCCACCCCCGTCCTCGCCCCCGAAGTGGTGGCGATTACCCCGGCTCAGGTGCGCATGTGGTCCTTTGAGCGGGTGCAGCAGATGGTGGCCGAAGATCTCGAGCTCACCCAAAGCATCCTGGGGCTGTTGGTAGACCAGATTGAGACCGAGAACAACCTCCGCCTGCTGCATCAATCCACCAAGGTACCCACCCGCCTGGTTCGGATGCTCTACCTCTATGCCCGCGAAGAAGGCAAGCCCTCGGCTTCAGGAATCTTTTTGCGCATGCCCTTCACCCAGTATGACCTTGCCCTGATCCTCGGGGTGCGGCGGGAGACCATCAACGTTAGCCTGATGGAGCTCGAGGAAGCCGGATTAATCCGCCGCGCGGGGCGCGAGGTGTGGTTGGATGAACCCCGGGTGTTGGCCCATCTCCAACAAGAAGGCGCGGCCTATGGCCTGCCCGACGCTCAAGAGCCCACTGCCCGTTCCAATTTCCTCCTGTCCTGATCTTAAGTGGCCTTTGGCCTCGGGTTGGGGGTAGCAAAGGGAAGTTTTAGATTTATAATCTAATCTGTGAAAAAAGGTAAGGAGTTCGCCAACCGGCTCCACGCCCTGGTGCCAAAGTTCGCTTATGTGCCCCAGGCCGACCGCTTCCTGATGGATCCCGGCCCCCTCAAATACCGCTTCAACGTGATCGGAACCGGGGTCAACGGGCAAGAACACATCACCGTGACCCTGCTCGAGGGCCGCAACACCATTCACGGGGTTTATGACCCCAACCCCAGCAGCGTGGAGGGGGCCAAGCGGGCCAAAGCCCGGTTCTCCACGGAACCGCTGGTGGTGTACGAGAGCCTCGAGGCCGCCTGCAACGACCCGGCGGTGGATGGGCTGATCATCTGCACCCCCAACCACACCCACCTCGAGGTGCTAAAAGTGGCCGTGCAGTCCGGCAAGCACATCCTGCTGGAAAAGCCCATGGCCACCAACCTGCCGGATGCCTATGAAATCTGGCAGATGGCTAGGGCCTACCCCAAGGTGCTACAGATCGGCCTTCAGTATCGTTACAAGCCCATCTACGTGGAGGCCATCCACGAGGCCAAGGTGCGGCGCAGCCTGGGCGAGGTCAAGACCCTGACCATCCTCGAGCACCGCGAGCCCTTCCTGGACAAGGTGGGGCAGTGGAACAAGTTCTCCAAATACTCGGGCGGCACCCTGGTGGAGAAGTGCTGCCACTACTTCGACCTGTTCAACCTGTTTGCCGGGTCGCGCCCGGTGAGCGTGTACGCCTCGGGCAGCCAGGCGGTCAACTTCAAGGACTTCGAGTACGGCGGCGAGCGGTCCGACATCCTGGACAATGCCTTTGTGATTGTGGAGTACCAAAACGGGGTGCGGGCCAACTTCAACCTGTGCATGTTCGCCCCCATGGTTTACGAAGAACTGGTCATCTGCGGCGACGAGGGCCGCCTTAAGGCCAGCGAGGGCGTGAACGGCCAGGCCTACTCCAAGTGGGAGAACTACCTCGAGGTGATTGCCCTCCCCGACCGTACCTCCCGCACCCTAACCCCCAGCTACCCCGCGGTTATCGAGGAAACCGGCCACAGCGGGGCCACCTACTACGAGCACCTGCGCTGGACCCAAGCCATGGACGGCCAGCCCAGCACCGCTGCCACCGCCGAAGAGGGCTTCTGGAGTGTGGTGGTGGGGGTGGCTGCGGAGGAGTCGGTGAAGCGGGGCACCAAGGTGGGGGTGAAGGAGCTGCTCGAGGCGAATGGCCTAGGGCACCTCTCCTGAAATGGGGTAGATTAAGCTGGATGCAGCCCACCAAAGCCAACCCTGCTCCCCTGGATCGCAACGCCCTGTTGTTGGCTTTTGCCTGGCTTGTGGCGGTTGTGGCCACCCTGGGTAGCTTGTACTACTCGCAAGTTCGCCACTTTATCCCCTGCGAGATGTGTTGGTATCAGCGCATCTTCATGTATCCCAACGCCATTATTTTAGGGATTGCCCTGTGGCGCAGCGATTACGCCGCCCGGTGGTATGCCCTGCCGCTCTCGATCATCGGGGCCGGGTACAGCATCAAGCACCTGCTCGAGCAAGCCGGAATCCTCTCCTCGGCCTGTAGCGGCCCCATCTCCTGTAGCAGCGAGTACATCCCGCAGTTCCCCATCCCCCTGCAAGCCCTGATCGCTTTTGTGCTGATCACGGTGGCCCTGCTGCTGATTCGTCCGGCAAAGCGCTAGGGCTGGGCCGTCCCCTGCCCATCCAAACCCAAGCGCTGGGCATCCGCCTTCATGGCCTCCAGCACGAAGGCCATGTGATCTTCCAGGCTCACCCCGAGCTCTTCCGCCCCGCGCAGGATTCCCTCTCGATCCACCCGGGCGGCAAAGGCCTTATCCTTGAATTTCTTCTTGAGGCTGGAAAGCTCGAGGCTAGCGATGCTCTTATCCGGACGCACGTACACCGCAGCGGTGATGAGCCCCACCAGCTCATCCACCGCAAACAGCGTTTTGGCCATTTGGGTCTCGCGGGGATACTCAGGCTTATCGGTGTGACCCAGGATGGCGGCCAAAACGTCCTCGGGATAGCCCATCTCGCGCAGCATCTGCACCCCTCGCTCGGGGTGGGTCTGGGGGGCTTGTTCGTAGTCGTAGTCATGCAAAACCCCAACCACAGCCCATTTCTCCTCGTCCTCACCGAATTTGCGGGCATAGGCCCGCATGGCCGTCTCCACCGCCAACATGTGTCGCTGCAGGCTCTCCGAGGGGGTAAAGCGCCGCATTAGGGCCAGGGCATCGTCGTAAACCATGTAGATCGCCATGAGGAAAGTGTCGGGGCTCGAGGCTCGAGCGTCAAGGGGCGCGGTAGGCTATAGGCCGTGGAAAAGCCCCCGCTGTCACTGACCCCGCTTACCCGCATTGGGTACGGCGAGGACGCCCATCGCCTGGCCGAAGGACGAGAACTATGGCTGGGCGGGGTACAAATCGAGAGCCCCCGTGGAGCCATCGCACACTCCGATGGAGATGTTCTTCTACATGCCCTCTCCGATGCGCTGTTGTCCGCTTTGGCCCTGGGCGATATCGGCACCCTATTTCCCGATACCGATCCCGCCTGGAAAGGGCTGAGCAGCCGGGTGATCCTCGAGGCCACGCTGGAACGGGTTCGAAAACACAACCATCGGCTCCGCCAGGTCTCTGCGGTGATCACCCTGGATACCCCTAAGCTGGGGCCCTTCAGGGCCCAGGTCCAGGCCCACCTTGCCCTCCTGACCGGTCTCCCTGCCGATCGCATCGGCCTCACCTTCAAAACTTCCGAAGGGCTGGCCCCTGATCACGTGCAGTGCCGGGCGATGGTGGGCCTGGGTTTGGCGGAGAACACCCAGCCCGGTCAAAGCTAAAGGCCTCTGGGCCAGGCCCAGGGGCCTATGCCGCAGCGGTGATCTGATCAACCTCCATCCGTTCTTCCGGGGTGAGCACCCAGCCTGCGGCATTCGCGTTTTGTTCCACCTGCTCGGGCTTGGTTGCCCCGGCAATCACGCTCGAGACCACCGGGTTGGTGGCCAGCCAGCTAAAGGCCAGCTCGAGCAGGGTATGCCCCCGGGCCTTGGCAAAGGCCTCCAAGCGCTCAACCTTCTGCCAGTTAGCCTCGGTCATCACCGCTTCGGCCCGGGCCGGATTGGTCGTCAGTCGGGCCCCTTCAGGCAGGGCTTCTCCCCTACGGTATTTACCGGTGAGCAGCCCATTGGCCAGCGGGAAATAGGGCAGGAGCCCCAACCCATACCTTCGGGCTGCGGGCAGCAGTTCCTGCTCGAGACCGCGCACCAAAAGGCTATACTCGTCCTGAATGCTGATAAAGCCCTCGAGGCCCAGGCTCTTCGCCGTCCACTGGGCTTCCACTACCTGCCAAGCCGGCAGGTTCGAGCAGCCGATGTAGCGCACCATGCCTTGGCGAATCAGATCGTTGAGGGTACGCAGGGTCTCCTCAATGGGGGTGTGGGGATCGGCGGTGTGCAGCTGGTAGAGGTCGAGGTAATCGGTCTTGAGCCGCTTCAAGCTGGCCTGAATTGCCTTGAGGATGTAGCCCCTCGAGGCCCCCCGCAGCTTCCCGGCATCATCCATCGGCATGGCGAATTTGCTGGCGATCACCACCCTTTCCCGCTCACTCCCCAAATAGGTTCCCAAGATGGTCTCTGATCCGCCCCGGTTGCCATACACATCGGCGGTGTCAAACAGGGTAATCCCCAGATCCAGGGCTTTGCGGATCACCGCCTTGGAAGCAGCCACTCCGATCCGCCCACCAAAGTTGTTGCAGCCCAACCCCACCCGCGAAACCCGCAGCCCCGAGTTACCCACGTTGCGCTCTTCCATGCTCCCCTCCTTTGCGCAACTATACCCAGCGGCTCAGGCCCAGCGGTTAGGAGGGGGCTTACTAAGGTTGACCCAGATCCATCGGTGCGGCAAAGCCGGGGGTTCCCTTTTACTGGGCTGGCCTCGAGGCTATGATCTTAGAAAACCGCGAAAGGTAAGGCCATGCGTCTATCCAACACAGATATCTACGCATTGAAAGCCCTGGGTTACTTAGGAACTCAAGCCGAAGGAATCTACATCGGAAGCGAGGATTTGAGTGCGGCCATAGGGGTGCGCCGAACCTACCTCGTGCGCATCCTGGCCGCGCTCGCCAACCACGGGCTGGTCCAGTCGAAGAAAGGGGTCGGGGGTGGGTACAGCCTGCCCAAACCACCCCAAGAAATCACCTTGCGGGACGTGCTTCGCGCCGTAGATGGCCCCATCGCTCCCCTCTCCTGCGTGAGCCTCAATTGGCCCAAGAGCTGCCCGGAAGAAAACCGTTGCTGTGCCCGAAACCGGGTCTGGATCCGGGTACGAGATGCGGTCCTGGAGGCCCTCAGTCAGGTCACCGTGGCCGATTTAGCCGATGACTTCCGGCAGGGAATTGACTACTCCTCCTGTCTCGAGCATCTCCTCCCGCCCAGCGAGCTGCTCATGCCCCGGGAGTGATCGCCGGCTGAGGGCTCGGTATCTCCCTCCGGTCTCAGAGAAGGGACAATAGTTTACATATTTTGTAATCTGCATTATGCTGTGCAGCACCTGAGATGGTAGGTCTCCCCTCAGGCCGGAGGCGTAGCCAGCGAGGAAGTCTATGTCAGGAACCGATATCTATCAGCTTCGCTTCAATCAAGTGGTGTTGCTGGCCCTGACCGGGCTGGCCCTGCTCACTGCACAGCCCTGGATAATTGGGGTGCTGTTCGTGCTGATGTTTTCCCAGCACCTGGGCTTTGATGCTCTGGTGGGGCTTAAGCGGCTCGGGCGGATCCCCCAGCATAGGGTCGACGAAGACCCTAGGCCCCATCGCTTTGCCCGCAGCGTCGGAAGTGCCTTTTTGGGTCTGGCCGCCCTGGCCTTCCTGTGGGGCGCCAACCCGGTGGGTTGGGTGCTGGCGATCACGGTGGCCCTGCTGGCCCTCCTCAGCCTCACTACGCGCATCTGTGTGGGCTGCTTCCTTTATTTTCAACTCAGAATGTTGCAGCACCACCTCAGCCGCTCGAGGTCTTAGCGCAACGCCTTGAGCGCCAGCTTGATCAGCTCTTGGGTGCCCGCTTCTGGGTGCTTGCGGGCCACTTCGGCCACCACGCTGCGCACCGGACCCTCCCGAAAACCCAAGGTGATCAGGGCCAGCTCGGCCTCCTCGGTTGCAGCGCTGTGAACCAAGGCCCCGCCCTGGTCCATCAGATGAGCCGGAACCCGGCCCCGCAGCTCCAGCGCGATGCGTTCGGCCAGCTTTTTGCCCACCCCAGGAGCCGAGGTGAGCAGGCGCAGGTCGCCCTCTGTGAGGGCTCGAGCCAGAAGTCCGGGGGGCTGCGAGGAGAGCAAGCTGAGGGCTACCTTGGGGCCCACCCCCGAAACCCCCAGCAAGACCTCGAACAGCTCGAGGCTTGGCTCATCGGCGAAGCCGTAGAGGGAGAGCTCGTCCTCGCGCACGATCAGGTGGGTGTGTAGGGTCACCTCCCCCTGGCTGGGCAGCGCAGAGAGGGTGGAGGTGGGGCAGGTTACCTCGAGGCCTAGCCCGTTGACCCGCACAACTACGCTGGTCTCGGTCTTGCGCAGCACCGGCCCTTGCAGGTAGCGAATCACGGCCATAGCTTATCGCAGCCGGTCAGGAGCCGGAAGTTGGCCCCTATGCACCTTGGGCCCGGATTGAAGCTTAAACGCACCGACCCCATCGAGAGGCTGCTCTAAACTCAACTGGAGATGCTCGCCCTTCGTGCCCACCTCTGGCTCAATGGCTTGCGGCACGCCCCCGGAGCGGTGATGGTCGGAGCGCTGCTGGGGGCTGGGCTGGTGTATCTGGCCTGGGCCGGGACCAGCTGGTTCCTAGATTTCCTAAACCAGTTTCCCCTGGCGGGCCGGGTGGTGGCTGAGCGCACCTTAGGCAGCCTGCTCCTGGTGCTCTCCTCCTCGGTGGTGCTTTCGGCCTTGCCCAACGCAGTGGCGGTGCTCTACACCTCAGAGGATCTGCCCCTGCACCTGGCGCTGCCCCAGCCAGCAAGCCGGGTGTTCTTGTTCAAGGTCGGAGAGGTGTTTGTGACCACCGCCCTGCTCCCTACGCTGCTGACCTTACCGGTCTTGTACGCCTACGGCGCCCACCACAGCGCCAGCCTCATTTTCTATCCCGGAGCTACCGTGATCGCGCTGGCGTTGTTCGCCTTCCCGGTAGCCCTGGGGGTGGGGCTGGCCCTGCCGCTGGTGCGGTACGCTCCTGCCGGACGGGCCCGGGAGTGGGCCGCAGCGGTCGGCGCGGTGCTCGGGGGTGGGCTCATCCTGTTGCTGCGGGCTCTGCGCCCTGAGGTATTGCTACAGACCAACTTTGCTAACCCTGAGCAGCTCGAGCGCTTCCTGCAGAGTTTCCGCGACCCTTCGGCCCCATTTCTGCCCTCAGGGTTGGCTCAGGCTGGGTTGAATGGCCTGATTGCTGGGGAGGTCGTGCCCCAGTTCTGGATATTGCTGGGGGCATCGGTCGGGCTCCTGCTGATGGCAGGGCTAGCGGCTGGAAACGCCTACCAACAAGGCTGGGTGCGCACCCTCGAGGGAACGGTGCGTGAGCGCGGCCTCTTGCCGCCTGGCCTGCTGGACCGCGTATCCGCTTGGGGCCTGGTCTGGGCCCTGTGGGTGAGGGATCTACGGCTGTTCTTCCGCGATGCCAATCAGGCCGCACAGCTTGTGCTGGTAGGGGTCTTGGTCTTGCTCTACACCACCAGCCTACAGTACCTGCCCATGCAGGAGACCCGGTTCAAGGTGGTGGCGGGGTTTTTGCACCTAGCCTTTCAAGGCTTTGTGATCTCAGGGGTCGGGGTGCGGCTGGCCTACCCGCTGTATAGCCTCGAAGGCCAGGGATTCTGGATGCTCCAGACCGGGCCCGTCTCCAAAGCCGTGGTGCTCTTGAGCCGCTTCGCCTTGGCCCTGTTCTTTCTGCTCCCACTCGGGCTACTGCTGGGGTATTTTTCACCCAGGGTGCTGGGCCTGGACGCCAACCTGACGACCCTCTCCCTGCTGCTGGGGGTCGCTTCGGCCCTGGCCGCTGCGGGGTTGGGGGTTGGGTTAGGGGCGGCATATCCCAAATTCGATGCGCCCAATCCCGCCGAGGTTCCCATCGGCATGGGGGGGTTCTTGTACATGGGCTTGAGCCTGCTGCACAGCGCGGGGCTGGTGCTGCTGGCGGCCCGGCCGGTTTACCTAATGCTCACCCGGGGCGAAACCGCCTACTTTTCCGGGGCCGAGGGGGGCTTGTGGATGCTGGCCCTGCTGGCTGCAACCCTGATTCCCACGGTACTGGCCTTGCTCTGGGGCTATCGGCGGATGGGCGATGCGTAACCCACCCGAGCACCCTCAGCCGCCGCTTTGAAACCCGGTAAACCAACGGGAAGCAGATCTGTTGCTAGATTGGGTTAGAGATGCTCACCCGCCGCCGTTTCCTTGCTTTGGCTGGAGTTGCCGGATTGGGGCTCGTGGGGGGAGCAGGAGCAGTGGTGGCCCAAAGCTACCCCTTTCGGATCAACCGGCAACAACGCCCATTGTCAGGGCTCGAGCGGCCCCTGCGAATGGTGCAGCTCTCCGATCTACACTATGGCCCCTTCATTCACGCGACCTCGGTGGCCCGGTGGGTGGATGCAGCGCTGCAACAAGCCCCCGATGTGATCGTGATCACCGGCGACCTGGTTGATGCGGGCTCGAGAATTCGCTGGCGGGCTTCTGCGAACAACCCTCTGACCCCCGACCTGGATTTGCTGATCGCAGAGCTGGGGCGGCTCCAGGCCCCCCTGGGGGTGTACAGCATCTGGGGAAACCACGACAACTGGGCCCCCAGCGCTAAACGCTACCTGCAGGAACGGCTGCCTGAGGTGGGGATTCGGATCCTCAACAATCAGGGGCAGCTCCTGCGCCCAGACTTCTACCTGGGCGGGGTGGATGACTTCTGGGACGGTCACGCCGACGTGTTTGCCGCGTTGGGCAACTACAAACCGGGCCCGGCTTGTGTGATGCTGGCGCATAACCCCGATTACCTTGACTTCTTCTTTCGCCGTCCGGTGGATCTGGGCATCTGTGGGCACACCCACGGCGGTCAGGTGTTCTTGCCGCACTATGGCGCGCCCTGGACCCCTTCATGGTATGGGGCTACCTACCTGGGCGGCTGGTATCCACCGGGTCAGAGCCCCACCCTACCCCCGGTGCTGGGGTTCGTCTCCAAGGGCCTGGGCATGACCGCTGTGCCTTTACGCCTCAACGCCCCCGCGGAGGTCGTCGTGCTGGATTTGCAGCCCTTGGCCCGATAGGAGCCAAAGAACGGTAGCATGGGGCGATGCTTGCCGCCTATCGCTTTGGGATTAGCCGCTATCAACGGCCCTTACAAGGGTTGACCCGTCCGCTGCGGGTAGCCCAGCTTTCCGATCTACACCTGGGATTCTGGATACAAAAGGGCTCGTTGGAGGCCTGGATTCGGGCCACCAACGCCGAAGCCCCGGAGCTTGTGGTGATTACTGGGGACCTTACCGACTCCTCGAGACCCCACCAGGTTCTTCCCGCTCTTCCTGTCCTCGGCCAGCTCCTCGCCCCGCTGGGGGTCTGGGCCGTATGGGGCAATCACGACTACCGGTTTAATGGCTACCGGATCAAAGAGCGGGTTGAAGGCGTTCCCCCCCCGCGCACGTTCTTGAGTGCCTTCGACCCTCCCCAAAAAGTTCCCATGTATCCCCCCGAAGCGCTGGCCGCCCGGTTGCAGGAGGTTGGGGTCGAGGTCTTGCGCAACCGTGGGGTAAGCCTGCGGGAGGATTTGTTTTTGGCAGGCGTGGACGACCTCTGGCATGGAGAGCCCGATGTGGTAGCGGCCTTCCGAGGCGCCCCCCCCCAATCGGCCCGCTTGCTGCTGGCCCACAACCCCGATTACCTCTACCAGGTGGCCCAAGCGGCCCAGCGCCCCAGTTTTACGCTCTGCGGTCATACCCACGGCGGACAGATCGTGCTGGGCGGCTATGGCCCGGTTTTCACTTCCTCCCAGTACGGCCAAAAGTTTGCCCAAGGGTTTGTGGAGGATCCGGTCCCGGCTTTTGTCTCGAGGGGTCTGGGCGTCTCATCCGCCCCCCTGCGCTACCGGTGCGACGCGGAGTTGGTGATCTTCGAGTTTGTACCCCTGTGAGCTGATTGATAAGCGGGCCCTCCGGGGAAACCCTGGCGGTCTGGGGGTATTTGATCACAACTCATCATTTTTATGATTGACTTTGATTGAAATAGCGGTTAGATTTGTATAAATCTGAATATCACCCGTACCCAGCCGCCGGAGGCCCTATGGAGATCCGCCTCAAACAGATTCAACAATTCCTCTATACCCAGGGGGCCTCGAGCGTCGAGGAACTCGCCCGCCTCACCGGCTCCTCGCCGGCTACGGTGCGGCGGGACCTGGCCAAGCTCGAGGAAGCCGGGATCATCGAGCGCACCCATGGGGGAGCCCGCCTGGCCGAGGCCAGCGGGCTCGAGGTGGCCTTCAGCCTGCGGGAGCACCGGCAGCTCGAGCAGAAACGGGCCATTGCCGCCGCGGCCTATCGCCTGCTGCGCCCGGAGAGCACCGTGTTGATGGATGCCGGCACCACGGTGTTGCAGCTGGCCCGGGCCATTCGCTTAGAACCCCTGCCCCTTACGGTCATCACCAATGGACTGGCCCTGGCCCAGGAGCTCACCGGGGTGCGGGGGATACGGGTGATCTTTGTGGGAGGGCTGCTGCGCGAGGACAACCTCTCCAGCGTAGGCCCCTACGCAGAGCTGCTGCTGGAGGAGTTTTTTTGCGACCAGCTCTTCCTTGGGGCCACCGCGGTCAGTCCGGAAGGGGAGATGCGGACCTTGGATGCAGCAGAGGCTGCGATCAACAAGAAAATGCTGAGCCGGGCCAACGAGCGAATTCTGCTGGCCGACAGCAGCAAGTTCGGCAAAACCGGCCCCTTTCGGGTGTCTGGCCTACAGGCCCTGACCCAGGTGATCAGCGACGGGGGGCTCGAGGTAGCCTGGGAGGAGCGCTTGCAGCGCTGGGGAATTCGGCTCGAGCGGGGGAGGGTGGGATGAGATTGCGCCTCATCCCCCTTTGGCTGGTGATGGCCTGGCTCTTGCCGGTCAGCCTGGCCCAGTCCCAGCCCAGCCGCCTGGCCACCATTCGGTCGTTTGTGGTCTACTACGGCACCAACCAGGCCTTCGCCAAGCAGCTCAGCCAGTTCGATCTGGCCATCGTGCAACCCAACACCCTGAGCTACCCTCAGCTCCGCAAGCTTCAGGCCCAGGGCACCCGGGTGGTGGCCTATCTGAGCGTAGGGGAAGCCGAAGGCTACATGGTTGGGCTGCCCAAAGCCTGGGTGCTGGGCACCAACCCCAACTGGGGCAGCAAGTACATGGACGCCAACCAGGCCGGTTGGCGCGAGGCCGTGCTGCAGCGGGCCAAGGACATCCTCGAGATCGGCTTCGACGGGCTGTTCTTGGACACGGTGGATACCGTAGACCTCTTCCCCAAAACCAAGCCCGGCATGGTCCAGCTGATCCGGGCCCTGCGCCAGAGCTTCCCCAAAGCGATACTGGTGCAGAACCGGGGGTTTGCCGTGCTGCCCCAGACCGCTCCCTTTCTGGATGCGGTGATGTTCGAGGATTTCAGCACCCTCTACAACTTCAACGACGGAACCTACCAGGCCCACGAGGGCGACCCCCGCCCCCTCTTCCCCTATCTAAAGCGCGGGCTCAAGGTGCTGGCGCTGGATTACGCCCTGCCCACCCAGACCGCGCTGATCCAGCGGGCCTACTCGAGAGCGCGGCGGTATGGGTTCGTGCCCTACGTGACCACCATCAGCCTCAACGAAGTCAGCCCTGCGCCAGGAAGCCGATGATGACCCACCAATCCCCATCCCTAACCCGCCCCGCTCGCCCAAGCACCAGCCTGCGCCGCGAGGAGGCCCTGTGGGGCCTGCTGCTAGTCGCCCCCAGCACCTTGGTGGTGTTGGTCTTTGCCCTCCTGCCCATCCTGGGTTCGCTGGGGGTTTCCTTCACCGACTGGGGGGGGCTCTCGAGGCCCGAGTGGGTGGGCCTGGCCAACTACCAAAAGGCCCTAACCAACGACCCCAAAGCCCTGCGCTACCTTCTACAAACCCTGATCTTTTCGGCGTTCGCGGTTCCGCTGGGGCTGTTGGTCTCGCTGGCCATCGCCAGCCTGATCCACAATGTCAGCTCCCCTGCGGTACGGGGTTTCTTTCGCACCCTCTACTACCTGCCCATGGTCACGGTAGGGGTGGCCACCGCCCTGCTCTGGCAAGCCCTCTTCGGGGCCACCGGGGTCAACTGGCTCAACCAACCCAGCACGGTGATCCCCGCCGTTGCTTTTTTTACGGTCTGGCAGGGGGCCGGCTCCTCCATCATCCTGTTCCTGGCCGCTCTGGCCAACGTACCCAAGGAGCTGTATGAGGCGGCCCAGCTCGATGGCGCACGCCCGTCCCAGTTGTTTCGCTTCATCACCCTGCCGCAGATCAGCCCGACCCTCTTTTTGGTGTTGGTGCTCTCGCTGATCGGGAGCCTGCAGGTCTTCGAAGCCATCCTGTTCATGACCAAAGGGGGCCCCGGTGACAGCAGCACCACCATCGCTTTCTACATCTACAAATCGGCGTTCAGCTACTTCCGCATGGGGTATGCCACCGCGCTCTCCTGGCTGCTGGCCCTGGGCTTGATCGTGTTGTTGGTGGCGCAGTGGCGGCTACAACGACGGTGGGTGCACTATGAATAGGCGTCTTTCGCCAATCCAGGGGGTACTCGTCGCGGTGCTCGGTTTGGGCGGGCTCTTGATCGTGCTGCCCTTCCTGTGGATGGTCTTCACCGCCTTCAAAACACCGGACGATGCCTATGCCTGGCCTCCCACCCTGTTGCCTAAGGTATGGATCGCGGGCAATTTCAAAAAGCTGTTCGAGCTGATCCCCTTTGGCCAGATGTTTTGGAATTCCCTCTGGACCTCGGCAGTGATCGCCTCATTCAACATTCTGCTGGGAGCCCCGGCGGCCTATGCCTTTGCCCGCCTGCGCTTCCCGGGCAAAAGCCTGTGGTTCAACAGCCACCTGCTCTCGATGGTGGTCCCCTGGCAGATCACGCTAATCCCCACCTTCTTGCTGGTTCGGTGGTTCGGCTGGGTGGATAGCTTTGCTGCACTGATCGTTCCCAGCCTGACCAGCGGTTATGCGGTCTTCATGCTGTACCAGTTCTTTCGCAGCCTGCCCCGCTCGCTCGAGGAGAGCGTGCTGATGGATGGGGGTAGCTGGGGCACGGCCCTGCGCTACATCGCCCTGCCGCTCTCGAGCGGGGCGGTGGCCGCGGTGTGGATGCTGAGCTTTTTGGGCAACTGGTCCTCGTTTGTTTGGCCCAGCATCGTGCTTAACTCTCCGGAGAAGATGGTATTGCCGGTGGGGCTTCTGGCCCTGCAAAACCACTTCGCCATCAACGTTCCGGTGCTGATGGCCGGTTCCGCCCTGGCCGTGCTGCCCACCATCGTGGCCTATCTGTTCGTCCAGCGCTACCTCACCGACGCCGCGCTCTCGAGCGGGATGAAAGGGTGAAGCATGCCGGCGGATCCCCTTCGCTGCGAGCGAGGCCCACCCCCCACCTCGAGCCCCCTCGGCCCCAAGGTATCCATGCTCATGCCTACACATCCAGGAGGAGTTTGATGAAAAAACTGGTCACATTGCTGCTCGCCGCCACCCTGGGTCTGGCCGCCGCCCAGACCACCCTCACCTATGCCACCTGGGATGCCACCCGGGAGAAAGCCGACCGTAAGCTGATCGCCGCGTTCGAAGCGGCCAATCCAGGGATCAAGGTCAAGTACAACCTGGTGCCCTGGGACACCTACTGGCAGAAGGCCTCGGCCATGGTAGCGGGCGGGGTAACCTTCGATGTGATGTGGATGGATCTGGACAACTTCCCCTTCTACGCCTCGCAAGGGGCCTTGGAACCCATCCCCCTCGACGCGGCAGAGAAGGCCAAGTATCCGGCCCAGTCCCTGGCCCCCTACCTGATCGGAGATGGCAGCCAGACCTACGGCCTGCCCCTGGGGCCACAGGCGGTCTGTGTTTTCATCAATCGGGCTCTGTTCAAAGAGCGGGGGGTGCCCATCCCCACCACCGGCTGGACCTGGGACCAGATGCTCAGCGCAGCCCAAAAGCTCACCTTCAGCAAGGGAGGAAAGCGCTACTGGGGCATCAACGGCTCGGACCTGCAGCCTGACCTCGAGTACGGCATGAGCTTCTACTACACCTTTGGCGGCAAGGGCATCATCCAGAAAACCGCCAACGGCTACACCCCGAACCTCGAGGCCACCTTCCGCCAAACCGCCCAGCGCCTCTACGACCTGATCTACAAGTACAAGGTCTCCCCCACCGCCAACGATACCCCTCAAGCCGCCTACCAGCTCTTCCAGGCCGGGCAGTTGGGGATCTATGTCGAAGGCACCTGGATGACCGGGGTCTGGGCTGAGACCCCTGGGCTGGACTGGGCCTTTGCTCCCTTCCCCACGCTCAAGGCCGGGGAACCCCCCAGACCGCTCTACAGCGCCCATGCCCTGGTCATCCCCAAGGCCTCCAAGCAGAAGTCTGCGGCCCTCACCTTCGCCCGCTGGATCACCACCAGTCCCCAGGCCGGGAAGATCCTGGCCGAGAACGGCCTGCTCCCCACCCAGCCTGACCCTTACGAAAAGCTGTTCCTGAACGCCCTCAAGGGGCGCAACGGGGAGGTGATCTTCCAGCAGCTCAAAACCTCGGAGATTCGCTTCAGCAACCTGCGCACGGTCTCCAACCTGCCCGAGGTGTTGAACGCCCTCAACGCCGACTTGAACCTGGCCTGGACAGGGAATCTCCCGCTGGATAAAGCCATTGACAAAGCCAACACCGACATGGGGGCCCTGCTCAAGGAATCCAAGGAGCTCAAGTATTGAAGGCTGGCCTCGAGCCCCGCGCCGCCACACCATGGTCAAGGCTATATCGCTATTCTGGACATCCATTCCTGCCCTCACCGGGGAGGAGCGGGGAGCCAATACCCCCCTTCCCACCGGTGCAGGCGCGGCTGGGGGTGCGGCATGAACTGGGTGCTGGGGGTAGACGGCGGCGGCAGTAAAACCCTGATGGCCCTCGCCAGTCCGGAAGGTCAGGTACAGGGGCCATTCCGGGCTGAGGGGGTTAATCCCTTTGACAATGCGTCCTGGAAGCAGCACCTAACCGGGCTGCTGCAACAGCTCCCCTGCTCAGGGTCAGAGATCGCCTACGCAGCCCTGGGCCTGCCGGGGTATGGCGAGGTGCCTCGAGTCAGCGCAGAACAAGTGGAGACGGTGGGCACAGCGCTAACCCAAACGGCTTTTGCGGTGCTCAACGATGTAGAAGTGGCGTTCGTGGGGGCCCACCCAGGCCAAGCCGGGGTTCTGATACTCTCCGGCACAGGTTCCATGGCCTGGGCGGCCTCGGCCCACCGCCAGCTCCGGGTGGGGGGCTGGGGCGATGGCTTCGGAGACGAGGGAAGCGCCTACTGGATTGGCCAACGCGCCCTGGGCTCCCTCAGCAAGGCCCTGGATGGACGTTTGGAGGATCCCGGGTTTGCGAGCGGGATGCTCGAGGCCATCGGGGCGCGAGACGGCGAGGGTCTGCTGGAGTGGTTTTACCGCCTCGAGCACCCCCGTTCGGGAATTGCGCGGCTCGCCCAGAGCGTAGACCGCCTGGCTGGACAAGGCAACCCCACCGCTCGAGCCCTGCTCAAGCTGGCCGCGGACGAGCTGGTTCTGCTGGCCCAGGCGGCCTTCCGGCAACTGGGCGACCCCGCGGCTCACCACTTCAGCTATGCCGGCAGCGTTTTCAACAGCGCCTTGATCAAAGCCTGGGTGGGTGAGGCCTTGCAGCCGCTGGGCACCTGGGCTCCCCCGGCACTGCCTCCCATCGGAGGGGCGTTGCTCTATGCCGCCCGCAAAGCCGGTTGGCCGGTAGATCCTGGGTGGATCGCCCGTCTAAAACAAGAACTACAGGATTGAGGACAAGGGCCAATGAACGATACCGAACGTGGAATCTTTGAGCAGTTCACCTACTGGCAACAACCCATCCAGGGCCTGGAGACCGTTCGCCTCAACCCGGCCCAGCCCATCGCGGTGGTGGGCTGTGGAACCTCCTATTATCTGGCCCAAACCCTGGCCGCCACCCTTAATCGGCTGGGCAAATCCGCCATAGCGGTGCCGGGTGGAGAGTGGCTTCTCCACCCCACGGCCTACCAAGCCACCCAGGGCCCGATACAGGTGTTGGCCCTCTCGCGCAGCGGCGAGACCACCGAAACCGTGGCCGCAGCCCGCAACAGCCGGGCCGCAGGGCATCGCGTGATCGGAATCACCTGCGCTAAAGGGAGCAGCTTGGCCGCGGTTTCCGACCATATCCTCGAGCTCGAGACCCATCCGCTGGAGGGTATCGTAATGACCGCTTCAGCCAGCCTGATGCTGTGGGCCGGGCTCCGGTTAGCCGGTTTGGCCGTGCCCCCAGGCTTTGCGGAGCGCGCCCAGCACTTGCTGGAGGCCAGCGCCCCCAAACTGAGCACCCTGCCCCTTAACCAAGGGCATTTGGTGTATCTCGGGGCCGCTGAGCTGTATGGGATCGCCAATGAAGCAGCCCTCAAGGCCCAGGAGATGAGCCTGAGCCTGGTGCAGGCCTACCATCCTATGGAGTACCGCCACGGCCCCATCTCGATGGTCGAAAAAGGGGTTCTGGCCACCCTGCTCTACCACCCCGCCGGGCTGCCGGAAGAGACCGCCTTGGCTCGAGAGCTGGAGGCCAAAGGGGCTACGGTGTTGGGCCTGGGGGGACCCGGCCAGGTGAGCCTGGAGCTGGATGAACCCAACCCAGCCCTGCGGGGATTGCTGCTGCTGCCAGTGCTCCAGCTCCTAGGCGAACGCATCGCCCAGGCCAAGGGCTTAGACTCCACCGCCCCCCGCCACTTGAGCAAAGTGGTGACCTTGTCCTGAGCTGGGGAGGAAACGTGACCGCTCGCCCCAAAATTACCTTGATTGGCGCAGGCAGCGCGGTGTTTGCCCGCCAGATCGTGACCGACATCCTGAGCATCGAGGGGCTGCCCACAGGCCGATTCGCCTTGGTGGACCTCGACCCTGAACGGCTGGAGCTGGCCCGCCGGATCACCGAGCGGGTGATACAGCTCAAAGGGCGCGACTGGGAGGTGCAGGCCTCCACCGAACGGAAGGAAGTGCTGGCGGGAAGCGATTTTGTCATCAACACCATCGAGGTAGGGGGGCTCGAGAACGTCCGCTACGACTACGAGATTCCGCTCAAATACGGCGTGGATCAGTGCATTGGCGATACCATCGGGCCGGGCGGCATTTTCAAGGCCCTGCGCACCGGGGCGGCCTGGCTCGAGATTTTGCGCGACATAGAACGGCTTTGCCCCCACGCGGTGGTGATGAACTACACCAACCCCATGAGCATCCTCACCCTGGTGGGCCTCGAGGCCACCCGGCTACAGGTGGTGGGGCTGTGCCACAGCGTGCAGGGCAGCTCGCAGCAACTGGCAGAGTACCTCCAGGTGCCCTACGAGCAGCTCGACTGGCGCTGTGCCGGGATCAACCACAACGCCTGGTTCACCCGCCTCGAGGTTGGCGGGGTAGACCAGTACCCCATCCTGCTGGAGCGCATCCAAGACCCCGCCCTCTACGAGCGCGACCCCATCCGCTTTGAGTGGGTCAAGCACTTCAGGGCATACCCCACCGAGTCCAGCGGTCATTTCTCCGAGTACAGCCCCTACTTCCGCAAACGCCCCGACCTGATCACTCGCTACACCCGCGCGGGGTACTTGGGCGAAAGCGGGTTCTACGCCAACCACTGGCCCCAGTGGCGCAAGGAGTCGGATGAATACATTCGGGCCATGCTGAACGGCAGGGAAGAAATTCCGCTCGAGCGCAGCCCCGAGTACGCCGCCGACATCGTAGAAGCAAAGATGCTTAACCAAGCCAAGGTGATTTACGGCAACGTCTTCAACCACGGCCTGATTGACAACCTCGGCCCGGGTTGTGTGGAGGTGCCTTGCCTGGTAGACCGCAAGGGCCTCCAGCCCACCCACTTCGGCCCCCTGCCCGAGCACCTCGCCGCCCACAACCGCGCCCACATGGCGGTGCATGCCCTAATGGTGCAGGCCATCCTGGGCAAAAACCGCCAGGCCGCCAAATATGCCCTAATGCTGGACCCGCTGACCGCCGCGGTCTGCTCCCCTGCGGAAATTGATGCCCTGTTCGAGGAGATGTGGGCGGCGGAGGCAGGGTTTTTGGGGGCTTATGCATGAATAAACCCGTCAGCGTTTTGATTATCGGAGCGGGAAGCCGGGGGCAGATCTATGCCCAGTTCGCCCAGCAGTACCCCGAGCGAATGCGGGTGGTAGGGGTGGCGGAGCCCCGGGCCTTTCAGCGTGAGCAGATGGCCCAAACCTACGGCCTCCCCCCGGAGAACGTGTTCAGCGATTGGCGCGAGGTGGCCTCGAGGGGACGCCTGGCCGACGCGGTGGTGATCGCTACCCAAGACGCCCAGCACGTCGAACCGGTGGAGGCCCTGGCCCCCCAAGGCTACGCGATCCTGCTGGAAAAGCCCATGGCCCCCGACCTTGAAGGCAGCCTGCGCATCGTCCGGGCGGTAGAGACCCACGGCAATCTCTTTGCGGTCTGTCACGTGATGCGCTACACCCCCTACACCCAACTGCTCAAGCGGGTGCTGGACTCAGGGGCCATCGGAGAGATCGTGAGCGTGGAGCACCTGGAACCCGTAGGCTACTGGCACCAGGCCCACTCCTTCGTGCGCGGCAACTGGCGGCGCGAGGACCAATCCTCCTCGATGCTGCTGCAAAAGTCCTGCCACGACCTGGACTGGCTGCGCTACCTCCTGGGGCAAAGCTGCACCCGGATTTCCTCCTTTGGCTCACTCAAACACTTTCGCGCTGAGGAAAAGCCCGA
Source organism: Meiothermus granaticius NBRC 107808 (assembly GCF_003574355.1). GTDB lineage: Bacteria > Deinococcota > Deinococci > Deinococcales > Thermaceae > Meiothermus > Meiothermus granaticius. The sequence goes on from NZ_QWLB01000010.1 coordinate 26,972, forward strand.
AGGTGCTGCCGAACGCTGCCTGGACTGCTCGATAGAGCCCACCTGTCCCTACTCCGCCAAACGCATCTACGGGCGCCATCTGGCCAGCGGCTTCACGGGGTGGCCCCTCAATGTCCTGACCCCTGAGCCCACCCCGGAGTCCGTTGCTCAAGCTCTGCGGGAAGGCCCGTATGGGCGCTGCGTCTACGCCTGCGACAACGATGTGGTGGATCATCAGGTGGTCAATATGGAGTTTGCCAAGGGGCAGACGGCCAGCTTCACCATGACCGCCTTTACCCAGATGCGCCCGCGCGAGACCCGGATCTTCGGCACTCGAGGGGAGCTGTATGGGGATGGGCGGCAGATTCGAGTCTACGACTTCCTTACCGAGACCACCCTCAGCCACGACAGCCAAGCCGCCACCGATGGCTCGATCCTCTCGGGGCACGGCGGGGGGGATTTCGCCCTGATGGAGCGCTTTATTGCCTCTGTGGCCACCGGGGATCCCAGCGGGATCCTCTCCGGAGCCCGGGAGTCTTTGGAAGGTCACCTCATGGTGTTTGCCGCGGAGCGGGCCCGCAAAGAAGGGCGGGTGGTGCGCCTGGAGGAGCTGGAAAGCTAAAAGCCTGGCCTCCGCAGAAGCCGCAATAATGCTGGTATGAATTACCCTCAGTTCCTCGAGCTCCTGGGGTGGTTGGCCACTCTGACCTTCGCCACCTCAGGGGCGCTGCTGGCGGTGCAGAAGCGCTTTGATCTGGTGGGGATCTTTGTGCTGGCTGGGGTCACCGCGGTGGGAGGGGGCTCGATCCGCGACCTCTTGGTGGGCTCCCTGCCCCCTCAAGTGTTTCGCAACGAATCGGTCATCTGGGCGGTGCTGCTGATCTCGCTTTTGGTATGGCGCTTTTATGGTCGGGTTTCCCGTTTAGATCGCCCGATCTACTACCTCGATACGGTGGGGTTGGGGCTCTTCGCAGCCCTGGGGGCGGAGCGCGGCCTGACCTTTGGTTTGGGATTCTGGGGGTGCATTTTTGCCGGGACGGTCTCGGGAGTAGGGGGAGGCATACTGCGCGACGTTTTGGCCGGGGAGGTACCGGGGGTGTTTTACCGTAACCGCGATCTCTACGCCTCGGCCGCTTCGGCAGGGGCCCTGGTGGTGTTTATCATCTACAAGTTCTTCCCCTCCCTCGCGGCGTTGGCCCTCCTATTGGGGGCCACCACGACCATTGCCCTCAGGCTCAGCAGCCGGTGGCTGGGGCTGCGGCTGCCCACCCCAAAACCCTAGCCTTCCCGCTCGAGCCCCCCGCGTCAGTCTATCTTCTCGAGCCCAGCAAACTTGAGGGCCAGTTTTTTGAGGCCCAGCCCAGGGAACATCACCGTAACCTCCCCCCCGAGAGCCGCGACCACGGTGCCCTGCCCAAAGCGGGGATGCCGCACCCGCTCCCCCCCCCTAAACTCGCCGAGTGAGGGCTTGGGCTTGGGCTCAGGGCGAGTATAGGCCATTACCGGAACCGCAGTGTCTCCAAAGGCTCCTATCTCCTTGAGCAGTTCCGGCGGCACTTCCTCCAAAAAGCGGCTGGGACGGCTGTATTCGCGCTTGCCGTAGGTCTCGCGCTCCTCGGCATAGGAGAGGTAGAGCTTCTCCTGGGCCCGGGTGATCCCTACATAGAACAGGCGGCGTTCCTCCTCCAAATCCTCGAGGCGACTCAGGCTGTTGCGGTGGGGCAGCAGGTTCTCCTCCAGCCCGACCAGGAACACCGTGGGAAACTCGAGGCCTTTGGCGTTGTGCAGGGTCATCAGGGTGACCGAGGCCTCGGGTGGGGCCTCGCCCTTCTGGGGCTCCTCGGCCTTAGCGGTAAGGGCCACCGAGTCTAGGAAGTCCGAGAGCGAACCGCCTTCCTCCTCCTCCCAGTCACGCGCAGCCCGCAGCAACTCCTCGATGTTCTGCAAGCGTTCTTCCCCATCGGTTTCCTGCTTCAAGGCCTCACGGAAACCGGTAGCATCCAGCACCCGCTCAAAAAACTCCGCCGGCCCGGTCTCAAAAGCGGCCTCGAGCAGCTCCTCGAGAAGCTCCACAAAAGCCTGTACCGGCTGAGGCCTCGAGAGCAGCCCCTCGGCCTGACGCAGCACCTCGAACAGGCTCTGCCCCGTGCGCTGGGCTTGCTCGACCAGCTTGCCCACCGTGCTGGCCCCAATGCCTCGAGCCGGGGTGTTGAGGATACGGCGCAGGTTAATGCCATCCAGCGGGTTGACCGCCACCCGCCCATAAGCCAGCAGGTCTTTGACCTCCCGCCGCTCGAAAAACCCCACCGCCCCCACCAGCCGCACCGGAACCCCACCCCGCCGTAGGTGCTCCTCCAGCAAGCGGGACTGGGCATTGGTGCGGTAGAGCACCGCGATCTGGCCATACTGCCCCAGCTTGACGATCTCCCGGGCCACAAAGGCAGCCTCCTCCCGGGCGTTGGGGGCGCGGTAAAGCCGCACCGGCTCACCCCCGGCCTTCACCGAGCGCAGGGTTTTTTCCAGGCGCAGGGCGTTCTTCTCGATGACCGCATTGGCCACCTGGAGGATGGACTCGGTCGAACGGTAGTTTTCCTCGAGCCGAAACACTTTGGCCCCAGGGTAGTCCTTGGTGAAATCCAGAATGTTGTGGATATCGGCGTTGCGAAAACCATAGATGCTCTGATCGGGGTCGCCCACCACCATCAGGTTGGGCCCCGTTCCCCCCTCAGCCAAACCAGCTAGAAGCCGGGTCAGCCTATACTGCACCGGGTTGGTGTCCTGGTACTCATCCACGTGAATGAAGCGGGCCCGCTGGCGAATTTTGGCCAGGACACCGGGCTGCTCCTCGAACAGCTGAATGCTCAAGAGCAGCAGGTCGTTGAAATCCACCGCACCCTGGGCCCGCATCCCGGCCTGGTATTTGCGGTAGACCTCCCCCGCAAGCTCCTTGGGCACCCCCCCGATAAACTCCGGGGCTTCGCGCAGAAACTCGGAGAGCCCCCTCCCCTGGTTTTTGATCCGGTCGAGCATGGCCCGAAATGGACCGGGCTTGGCCTCGAGGCCTAGCTCCTTCAGGATTTCCTTGAGCAGGGTGGTCTGGTCGTCGTCGTCATACACCACAAATCCCGATTTGAGCCCCACGTACTCGCCGTACACCCGCAAAATGCGCAGCGCCGCCGAGTGAAAGGTAGAAACCCATAGGTCGCTGGCCGAGCCCCCCACCATCCTGGCCAGCCGCTCCTTCATCTCCCCTGCGGCCTTGTTGGTGAAGGTCACGGCTAAAACTTCCCCAGGGTACACCCGCCGCTCGCGCAACAAATAGGCGATGCGGTGCACCACCGTGCGGGTTTTACCTGAACCTGCGCCCGCCACCACCAGCGCCGGGCCTTCGTAGTGTTGGACGGCTTCTTGTTGGGCCGGGTTGAGCGAGGAGAGCAGGTCATCCATTCGAAGGCCGAGTCTAACACCCCGGCCCAACCAGATGGGTGAGGGGCTTCCTATTGATCGTTGAACTCACTACCGGCAGGCTGCTCCACCACCACATCCCCCGTGTCGAGGTTGTAGCGAATGCGGCGTCCCTTGGCCGTACCGTTTTTGTCGGTGCTGACCACCGGGTCTTTGTCGCTGCCAAAGAGGTAGGCCACCCCGTCTTTTTCCCGCACCAAGGCCGAGCTGGCCAGGGTGGTGCGCCCGTTTTGCTCGAGCTTGATCTCACCAAACATCCTCAGGGTCTCGTCGTCCACGTTGTACACCATCCGCTGCGACTGGCCCTTGAGGGGTTTGTCTCCGCTGCGGGAAATCTCGTTGGGGCCGAGGATACTGGCCTCACCGGTGTCATTGTCGTACTCGAGACGGCTGCCATAAACGGTGCTCTTGCCCTGGCGCACCTCTACCGCCTTGGGGGCGGCCTTGGGCTGGATCTCGAGGCGGTCCTCGGCTTCGTTATAGCTGGCCGAACCCCCATCGAGCTGCACGGTCTCGCCCCCGTCCTTGATCTTCTCCACCAGGGCCAGGGCTCCGAATGCCTGGGCATCCTTACCGAAGCGCACATTGACCCGGAAGGGAGCCGGGTCATAGAACACGAAGCGCTGGAGCACCGCCCCTTTGCGCTCCCCGGCATACACCCGCCGGGCCAAGGGGGTTTGGTCGGGGTGGTCCTCGTCCTTGACATACTCCACCGTGACCCCCTCTCCTACCTTGAGCCCCTTGGCCATCTGGGTGGTGTCGTTCATGCGGACAGCCTTCCCCCCAACCATCAAAGGATCGAGCTGCTCTAGCTTGCCCACGATCAGATCGCGCTCCTCGATCTGGCTCACGCCCTGGTCGTCCGGGCTGGTCTTGATGGCGGTGATGGTCTTACCTTTGCGCTCGAGGGTGGCTGTGGGAGCAAAGGGGTCAAGGGTGTCCTGGCCCTGGTCTGGGGGTGGGCCGGCCTGCTGGGCCCATACCCACATCAACAGCAGCGAGCCCAAGGCCAGAGCACGGGCCGGAAAGAGCCAAGCCCTGGCCCCCCGCTTCTCCCCCCCGGCTTTCTGCTGCTGCATTTCTGGACCCTGTTCAGCTCCCAGCCTTTTTGAAATCCGCCTCAGGCAACTTAAACGGCTGGTTGTATAGCTGCACCCGCTTGTTGTTGACATTCTGCTTGAGCGTGCCGCTGCTGAGGGTGGCGCCATCCTTTTTGTTCACGCTCTTGGCCGGGAGGCCCTTAGCCCGGTCCCCCAGGATGATGGCCTCGCCGGTGTTGTCGTCATAGTAAAGGCTGGCCCCCGTGGTGGTGATGTCCCCGTCGATCAGGGTCACACCACCGGTAGCGATCAGGCGCTTGGCCTCGGTCAGGCTGCGAATTTCCTTGCCCTGAATGATCAGATCCCCGTTATCGCGCTTGCGGGTCAATACCACCTGGTTCTCGTCGGTGAAGATGGCCAGCCCCCGGTCCTCCTCGTAGTACACGGTTTGGGATCTCCCCTCCTGGCGCCCATTCTTAAGGCTAACCCCCCCCTCGCTGGTAGAGATGTTGGTGTCCACCTCAAAGGTCATGCGGGGAGCCACCACGTCCACAGGGTCGCTTTTGGAGTCTTTGGGGTCTTGGTGCATCTTGGCCCCCCCTTCCAGCACCCCTTTCCCTGTGGCTTCAGAGTAGACCAGTTTAGGGCCGGTGGCGGTCATCCGATCGCGCTTGACGGTGACGCTGTTTTCAAAGGTGGCCACTCGAGCCCCCTCAGCGGCCTGCATGCTCTTGCCTGGCGGTGCGCTCAGGGTGGCCTTGAGGGCGACAATCTGTAGGTCCTTGACCTTGCCCACCAACGAACCCACCTTGGTGGCCTCGTAAACCCAAGGGCCGTTGGTCAGGTCCCCGGTACGCCGCGCCGAGGCATCGGGGCTTTCAATGGTGATCACGCGTTCTTTGGTGCTTGCGGCCAGAGCCACCGCACAAAACACAAGCAGAGCGACACGCTTCATTGGCTTCCTCCTTGGATGGTGCAGGGCTGAGGCTCCCCACCGGTGATAAAGGTCTCCTTGCGCACATTCCAGCTGGGGTTTTGAATCCCGAAGTCGCTGGTGAAATTCACCCCATCCACCTGGATGGTGGGCGAGGTGATGAGCACCGAGGGGGCTTTAAACCCCTGGCGCTGGTCAATGGTCACTGGGGACTGGCCCGCGGCCCCTAGCTGAACGCTATAGCACCCCTTGAGGATCTCCACCTTGGCATAGGGCAGGCGCAGGTTGTCCTGGCGGTCAATGGTCACCACCGGGGCAAAGAGGCGCAGCTCGAGGGTGTTCTCCACATAGCGCTGGCCAGTTTGCAGCCCGCTGACCCTGGCCTCCCGCGTACCAGGGTCCTGCTCCACCTCCGCCGCCGAAAACTCCCAGCGGGCTTTGGGGTCTTGTTCGGGGTAAAGGGTGAGATGAACATTCTCGAGCCGCACCCCCTGGGGTGGGGTTGGTGGAGGGGGGACCGGGCGGGTGACCAAGAACACCGAGAGGGCTACGATGACGGCAAGGGCGATGAGGGCGGTGCGAACCACGGTAGAAGCCTAGGGTTTGGGGCGCTTAGAAGGGTGAAGCGAGGGGCAGTCCCCAAAGAACCCCTCTAGGAAAGCCCTCTCCAGCGCTCAGGGTACATCCTGGAGGCTGCTCGAGCGGTGCATTTTACCCTGGGCTAACGCGGCCATAATCCAAAAGCAGCCCCCCGCGCCAGGCCCATCCGGAGCTCAGGACAGCACATCCCGGGTGGTCCCCCGGGTTCGGTAGTTCATCCAGCTCTTGCGCAAGCGCAGGGCTTTGGTGAGCACCCCGTACAGCGGGGAAAGCGCATAGTCATAGGCTGGGAAGCGCACCCGCTGCCCCCCAAACCCCTCCTTGAAGCGGTCAATCCCCGCCGCATGGCTACCCTCGCTGCGGCGCGGCACACCCCAAAGGTCGTAGATGCGGTAGCCATTTTCTAGGCCCCAACGAATGGCCCCCCAATGCATTCCGTTGGGGGCTTTGGCATTGGAGTGCTCCCGGCTGCTCCCCCCATAGAGATAGTCCACCTTGCCGGCAAAGGCCACGAAAAGCCCCGCGGCTAAGGGTTGGCCCTCGAGCCGGGCGATCGAGATGAAGGCCCGGCCTTCGGGCTGATTCATCGCCCGCAGCACCGTCTGATAGTAGGTTTTCGAGTGCTGGAGCAGCTTGGCCCGCCGATTGGTGGCCTCGAACAGCTCCCAGAACTCCTCAAAGGCCTCCTCGCCCTCAATGGTCGTGACCACCCGCTTCTCGGCCAGCTTGGTGTTGCGCTTGTGCATGTTGTCCATCTGGTCGAGCAAGCCCCCTTGGCCCAGGCTCAGGTCCAACCAAATGGTGTACTCAGGCTGGATGGTTTCAGCCAAGGCCAGACCAGGAAACTCGGGGGCCAAAGCCTCGGCGCTCTGCCCCCATTCAGGCTCGAGCTTCAGGTATACCGCCCCACTGGCCTGGGCCCTCAAAGCCTCCGCCACCTGGGGCAGCTCGCTCAGGTCGCGCAGGGCCGGGCCCCGGCTGGCATAGAGCATCGAGACCGGCCCCGCCAAGCGGCGGCGAAAAAGCTGGGCCGCAGCCACCAGGGTTTCCCCCTCATAGAGCGCTATCCGCTCAGGTTCCCAACCCGAAAGCCGCTTGACCTCCCCCCAACCCCACGACTGCAGGGCGCTGGTGATGGGCAAAGATGCGACCATTTGATTCCACTGAGCGGGCTCAAGCACGGTTTGGAGGCGCAACACGGTTCACCATTATGAGGCCAAGCACCCGGCGTTCACCACTGGGCGCAGGCCAGAGGGGGTTCTTTAAACATTTATACTGTCCCCGTGAGCCGCATTGCGTTTCAAGGGACCGAAGGCGCCTATAGCGAAGAGGCCTCGCTCAAAACCTTCCCTGGATCCACAGCCATTGGGCTACCCACCTTTCATCAGGTGTTTTCCGCGGTCAGCAACGGTGAGTTCGAGTTCGGGGTGGTCCCGGTGGAAAACACCACCGCCGGGATCATCAACCAAACCTACGACCTGCTTCTCGAGACCGATCTGCATGTGGTCGGTGAGATCGTGCTCAAGGTAGAGCACTGCTTGCTGGCCCCACCCGGCACCCGGATGGAGGACCTCAAGCGGGTCATCAGCCACCCGCAGGGTTTGGCCCAGTGCGATGGCTTCATCGCCCGTTACAAGCTCGAGGCTGAGCCGGTCTATGACACGGCGGGGGCCGCTCGAGAACTGGCCGAGCATCCCCGCCCAGGCCTGGCCGCCATCGCCAGCCGCCGGGCTGCCGAGCGTTACGGTCTGCAAATCCTGGCTGAGGGTATTCAGGATTTCAGCGGCAACTACACCCGCTTCTTCGTGCTCTCGCGCGAGGACCTGCCCCGCCGCGAGGGGCCATACAAAACCTCGGTGGTGTTTACCACCCGCCACCGCCCCGGCGAGCTGCTGGCGGCCTTACAGGCCTTTGCCGACCAGGGCATCAACCTGACCAAGCTCGAGTCCCGCCCGCGCCGCGACCCCGACCGGCCCTTCTCCCCTATTTTCTACGCCGACTTCGAGGGCCATGCCGAGGACGCGGGGCCCTCACAGGCCTTGCTGGTGCTGCTGCGCCGGGCTTCCTTCGTCAAAGTGCTGGGCTCTTATCCGGCGGTGACGAGCTGGGGCTTCGTGGGGCAGAGAACCTCGGCCACACCGGAGGTCTAAAGGCCCGTTCACGCCCCCTGGGCTTCCGGCTATGATTGGGGATGTGAGTCAGCCCTTCGTAATCGGAATCGCCGGAGGCACAGGCAGCGGTAAAACCACCGTCACCGAGGCGGTGGTGGAGGCTGTGGGGAGCGCGCACGTGGCCCTGTTGCCGATGGACAACTACTACAAAGCCAACACCCACCTGCCGCTCGAGGAGCGTCGCAAGCTCAACTACGATCACCCAGAGGTCTTCGACCTCGAGCTCTACCTGGAAGACATCCGCCGCCTGCTCTCCTGGCAGAGGGTACAGATGCCACAGTACTCCTTCAAGGAGTACACCCGTCTGGCCCAGACCACCTTGGTCAAACCGGCCCCGGTGGTGGTATTGGAGGGAATTATGGTGCTGGTGGATGCCCGGGTGCGGGAGGCCATGAACCTCAAGGTCTTTGTGGATGCCGACCCCGACGTGCGCTTCATCCGCCGCCTACAGCGCGACCTGGCGGAACGCGGACGCAGTGTGGATAGCGTGGTGCGACAATACCTCGAGCAGGTGCGACCGATGCACCTCTCCTTTGTGGAGCCCTCCAAACGCTACGCCGATGTGATCATCCCTCACGGTGGGCGCAACGAGCAGGCCCTGGCCATGCTGACCGCCCGAGTCACCGCCCTGCTGATGGAGGGGAGAAAAGCATGAACCTCAACCTGCTGCGGATTGCGGTGCTCCTGGCGGCGCTGGTCTGTATTCCCGCCCTGCTGCCCCGGATGAAGGCTGAGCGGCCCGGCCCGGTGGTCTTGATGATGGACGGTGAGGCCGTCTCAGATGAGGCCCGGACCGAGGGCAAGAGCCTCGAGGCCCTCCTGCAGGAGTACAAAGCTCAGGGGGTGGGCGGGGTGGCGCTTTACGAGCGCTCAGTACGGGGGCTGGTCGACAAAGGCCGCGTCATTTACCAATCCGCTGCCAACCTCAAGCTGATCTACCCTGTGGCCCCGGTCAAGCCCGGCTGGTACTACCTGACCGGCCCCACCGCTCTTTTGGACCAGCTTGCGGCGGAGTGGGACGTGCCCACCGAGCGCATCACCATCGGCACGCAAAGCTGGCTGGGGGCTCCTTTAGATGTGGGGGGCTTCCCCGCTGGGTTTGACCCCGACCTCTTCCGACAGCTCAAAGCCCAGGGCTTCTATCTGGCCGCCCGGCCCCTCAACTCCCCCAACCGCAGGTTCGAAGCCCCCCTGGTTCCCCCCGAGACCGATGTGGTGATCTTTGGCGGCACCGAGGTGCTGGGCTTCCCCGACCCCGAGACCATTGAGAAGGTCGCAACCCGCCTGGAGGGCAAACCCGTGGCCATGATTGAGTCCACCAACCAGCGCGGTTTTGACCTCATCTCGAAATACCTACCGGTACTGCGGTTGTTCAGCATCAAAGCCGACTGGCAGGATAAGCTTACCCCGCCCGAGGTCACGGATAAGTTCGTGCTGGCCGCGAGGGAGCGCGGGCATCAAATCCTCTACCTGCGCCCCTTCCGCACGGCCCAAGACACCCGGGAGTTCTTAAGCCTGCTCACCAACGACCTGGGCCGCTCGCATATCCCCATCGGCACCCCGATGCCGCGCAACTTCCATCCCTCGCCCCTGCGCTATGTGGCCTGGATTGGAATTGCGGCTGGGGTGGTGCTGCTGGCTCTGGGGCTTCCGGCGCCGTTTGGCATTCCTGTGGCCATCCTGCTCACGCTGTTTGCTCTGGGTTACGCTCGCTCAGAAAGCGGGCCGTTGTTGGCGGCCATGGTCTTCCCGGTGCTGGGGTTCCTCGAGCGCCCCCGGCTTCTGGCCCCTGCCGTGCTCGGGATCGCCGGGGGACGGTCGGCGCCGCTCCAACCGGCTGCGGTTACGCCGGTACCAGGAATGGGGCTGTGGCTGGCGGCGGTGCTCTATGCCTTTGCCGGGGTGATCTTCCTGGCCGCTCTGGGCAGTACCCCTCAAAGCGTGCTGGGGCTCCAGCCGTTCAAAGGCGTCTCCCTAACCCTGATTGTGCCCCCCTTGCTGGTCGCCCTGTCCTTTTTGCCCCGCGACTTCAAGGGAGCCCTAAACACCCTCTACGCCCACCCCCTGCGGCTGGGCGAGGTCGCCCTGGCCATCTTTGGGCTAGCCCTGGTCGCCCTGGCCCTATTGCGCCGGGGCAACGACGCGGCGGGCAGCATTGTACCGAGCTGGGAGCTACAGCTACGGGCTTTTCTCCAGGACATCATGGTGCGCCCGCGCTTCAAGGAAATCTTTGCGCATGCCCTGGCCCCAATCGCGCTGCTGCTGCCCTGGCCCACCTGGATCCGCAACAGCCTGCTGCTGCTGGTCTCGGTAGGCATTGCCTCCATCCTTAACACCTTCTCGCACTACCACACCCCCCTCACGATCTCCTTCTTTAGAGTGTTGAACGGAATCGTGATCGGGCTTATCGTGGGATTTATCGGCCTGGCAATCGTGCGGAGGGTGCGGCGATGGTGGTTGGAGTAAGCGGGTACTACGGGTTCCAAAACGCGGGCGACGAAGCCATCCTCGAGGCCATCGTCCAGGAAGTGCACTCCCGGGGGCACCAAGTCCTGGCGTTTTCCGCCAACCCTGCCGTCACCGCCAAGCGCTACGCAATCCAGGCGGTGCGGCGCAGCCATCCGCTCGAGGTCTGGAAGGGGTTAGGCCAGATCGACCTTTTCCTCTCTGGCGGCGGTGGGCTCCTGCAAGACAAAACCTCGAGGATGAGCCTGATGTACTACCTGGGCCTGATTGGCCTGGCCCGCCGACGCGGCAAGCCGGTATATGTGTTCAACCAGTCGCTGGGGCCGCTCTCCGCTCGGGGGGAGCACCAGGTCAAGCGCTCGCTGCGTGGGGTGGAGTGCTTCTTCCGCGATGAAGCCTCCCTGGAGTATGGGCGGCAACTGGGTTTGAATGTGCAGTATGGGGCCGATCCGGCCCTGCTGCTCACCCCTCCCCCGGTAGAGCGCGAGCCCAACATGGTGGTGCTGGTGCCACGGGCTGGGCTCGAGGCCGCCAACACCAACCTGCACAAGCTCGGGGATCGGCTGCGGGTAGAGGGGTTTGAGGTGGTGGTGCTGGCCCTGCAACCCGGCCACGACGAGCCGGCCCTCGAGCGCTTCTCCTCCTTCACCCGTGAGCTGGCCTGGGACCCCCGCCGGGTCAGCTACCTGCTGGCCCAGGCTGGGTACGTGGTCTCGATTCGCTTGCATGGGGCCATCCTGGCTGCCGCCGCCGGCACCCCCTTTGTGGGGATTGCCTACGACCCCAAGGTGGCGGGCTTCTGCCGCGATGCCGGGGCCCCGTATGTAGACATGCCCGGTGACGCAGACCTCCTGGCCTCGGCGGTGCTCTCGCAGCGACAGCCCAACTGGAAGGCTGTAGACGAGATGAAGGCCCGGGCCCGGGCCAGCTTTGATCGGGTGCTCTCGGTGAATCGCCAGCGCAGGGTTAAGACCCGGTAAGGCCCTATAGCCGCATCGCCTCGAGCCTTCGCTCCATGACCGCCGCGTACTCAGTCCACTCCTCGAGGGCCTGATTCACCGACTGGCGCATGAGGAACTCTCCGGGCGAGAGGCGTTTGAGCAGCAGAAAGGGCGGGGTTGAGAGGGTCTCCAGCACCCCCTGGAGCTGATCCGGCTCGAGGCCCAGCTCCCGAGCCGTAGGCATCAGGTCGGCCAGCAGGAAAATCTGCTGGGGAGGCAGCTCCGCCAGCAAGGCCAGCCCCGCAGAAAAAACCCCCCGCTCAGCCAGCACCCCGGAAATTTCGGCCTCGAGGCTCGCGATGGACTCGAGGTCTAGGCGCCCCTCCCGCAGGCGTTTCTCCAGATCGAGGGCCCCCAACGGGAACACCGAACGCAGCTTGACCAGACGGCTCAGGGCTTCGGGGGAGACATAGGCCAGCCCCCCCTGCCCCAACCCCGAGGGCCGTACCGAGCCGACCTCGCTTAGGGCCTCGGCCCGGCTGGACTCTCCAGCCACAATCGCCGCATAATGCACCCGCCCGGACTGGCGCAGCGCCAACAGCTCGCGGGCTTCCATCTCGCCAAAGCGCACCAGGGCCAGGCTGAAGGTGCGCCTTCCCAGCACCGCACGGAAGGTCCAGGGCGGCCCCCCGGACTCCCGCACCAACCCCAGGGCCTCGAGATCGGCGCTAAACGCCGGGGCCTCCGCGCTGACCGGTACTTGCGGAAACAACACCTCGCGCGGGTAGGGGGTGACCTTGACCCGTTTTTCCGGCTTCTCCGCCCGGCTCCCCTCTGCTGGCTCCGGAGCGGGCTCGGGCGGAGGCGCAGGCGCGCGGCGCGGCTTGGCCGGTTTGGCCGCCGGGGTCAGGGCCTCGAGGCCGATCTCCTCCCCTTCAAAGTGCAGCAGGAGGGTCTCGTTGGCGCTCAGGCGTCGCTTGTCGTAGTAGGCTCCCAGCCCCTCGATGCGGCCCCTCCCCCAGTTGACCTCGGCGGCATAGGTGTCCCCATCTTCATCGCGAAAGATCACATGATCTCGTCCCTGAAGGTAGTTGCGCAGGGTCAGGGTCAGGTTCATGGTTCCCGTGGTGAGGCAGTTGCTGGTCAAGACATAGCGTCCACTCATAGGGTTCTGGCACCTTTACACATTGGACAAGAAAGCGGCTTGCGTTACCGGAACCGGACGTCCGGCGGTGAGCATGTAGTACATCTCAGAGGCCACCGCCAGCGTGGTCTCGACATCCGCCAAGGCCCGGTGGCGCCCCTGAGCAGGGAGGTCAAAGGCCCAGGCCAAAGCATCCAAACCCCGCTTGGGCAGCCCTGGCAGGGCCTTTCTGGCCCAGTGTAGGGTGTCGACTACCGGGTTGTCCAGGCGATGGCCCAGCCGCAACAGCCGGGGCTTGAGAAAGCCGAGGTCGAAAGCGGCATTTTGAATGATCAGGGTTGCGCCTTCCAGCAAGGGCCAGGCCTCCTGCAAAACCGTATAGATGTCTGGGGCTTGGCGCACATCGGCATCGCAGATCCCCGTAAGGCGGCGGATGAAGGGCGGAATGCTGGCCCCAGGGTTAACCATTCGCTGGAACACCTGTTGCCCCCCCGCCTCGAGGCGAATAAAGGCCAGTTCAATGATCTCGTGATCGGCGGTTGAAAGCCCGGTGGTCTCCACGTCCAAAACCACAATGGCCTCCCCGGAAGCCGGGAAGGGATACCGCCACTCCCATAAGCCCAGCTCCCCCCCCACCCGCTCAAAGCGCCCATCCAAAAGCGGCTCGAGCAGCTCCTCCACCCAAGCCCCTCCCGGAACCTGCCGGCTGGCCAGAACGCTTTCAGCCAGAGCGCGGGCTTCCAGCGGAATCCCGGCGCTGCGCAGATGCCGCACCAGACGGGTCGAGAGGCGGTAGTGGGTAGGGCTCAGGCCGGATCGGGGGTGCGTGGCGATGGTCATATGCACATTTAGAACCTCAGAGCGCTGGGGAATACACCGGAATTTCTAGCAAGAGAACCCGTTCTCCAGTAAGCAGATCGCATTAATCGGGTCTCGTGCGAGTATACCTCAGCTCACAGTGTTATGACAGAGTTTAGAAGGGGTAACGCCTTAACGTATCGAAGGCCATCCCTGGCGGGGGTACGGGAATAGGGTCGTAGCTCGGGTCTTTAGCTCAGCGGAGCCACCTGCAGAAAAGCCTGTTCTGTGGCATCTTCGAAGGCTTTGGCCAGGGTGAAGAGCCTCTCGTCTTGAACCGGCCTGGCCATGAGTTGGACCCCTACCGGGAGGCCCTCTTCAAACCCGGAGGGGATCGAGAGCGCCGGCAAACCGGCCAAATTAACCGCTACCGTATCAATATCTGCCAGGTACATCGAGAGGGGATCGGAGAGCTTCTCACCTAGCCGGAAGGCGGGGGTGGGGCTGGTGGGGGTGAGCAGCACATCGGCTCGAGCAAAGGCCGCATCGAAATCGGCCCTGAGCTTGGCCCGGGCCCGCAGGGCCTTGCCGTAGTAGGCCTCGTAGTAGCCCGAGGAAAGGGCAAACGTGCCCATCAAGATGCGCCGTTTGACCTCAGGGCCCAAGCCGGCCTCGCGGCTGCGCATCATGGTCTCGGTGACATCTGCGCCGGCGATCCGCAGGCCGTAGAGCGTGCCGTCATAGCGGGCCAGATTAGAGCTGATCTCCGAGGTGTCTACCAGGTAATACGTGGCCAGGGCATAGCGCAGGCTGGGAACGCTGACCTCGACGAAGCGCACCCCGCACCTTTGAAGCACCTGACGGAAATTTTCGCAGGCTGCGCTCACCCCCTCGCTGTTCCCCGAGGCGAAGGCCTCCCGCACGATCCCCACGGTGAGTTCAGCCGGCTCCGTCAAGGCCCTTTGAAACTGAGGCTCCAGCGGTAGGCTGGTTGCGTCCAGCGCATCAGGGCCGCTGATGGCGTCGGTGAGCAGGGCCAGATCCTCGAGGCTCCGGGCCATTGTCCCGACCTGATCTAGGCTGCTGGCGTGGGCCACCACCCCATAGCGGGAGATACGCCCATAGGTGGGCTTGAAGCCGTAGACCCCACATAACGCGGCGGGTTGGCGCACACTCCCACCGGTATCGGTACCCAAGGCCAGGGGGGCCAAGTTCGCGGCCACCGCCGCCGCCGAGCCGCCGGAAGTCCCCCCTGGGACCCGCTCCAAATCCCAGGGGTTCCGGGTAGGGCCAAAAGCCGAGTATTCGGTGGAAGAACCCATGGCGAATTCGTCGAGGTTGGTCTTGCCCAGCACCACCGCTCCCGCCTGGCGCAGCCGGGTGATCACGGTGGCATCATAGGGGGGGACAAAGCCCTCCAAGATTCTCGAGGCACAGGTGGTCTCTAGCCCCCGGGTGCAGAGGTTATCTTTGACCGCGACCGGAACCCCCGCCAGGGGCAGGGCCTCTCCCGCCTCGAGCCGCTTCTCCACAGCTTCGGCCTCAGCCTGGGCCCTAGGGTTCAGGCGAAGAAAGGCATGCACCCTGGGCTCGAGCCGCTGGATACGCTCCAAATACTCCTGAAGAACCTCTTTGGCAGAGATTTTGCCGCTTTTAACCGCATCGGCGATCTGGTGGGCCCACATACGGGCTCAATGATAACAGGGGAAAGACCGGGCCAACCACGTCCGTAGGCCATCCCAAGCCCATTCCCCTCCCCTGGGCAGATAGGTCACGTCCCCCGGTTCCTTGCGAAACCAGGTGTATTGGCGCTTGGCATATGCCCGGGTAGCCTCTAACACCTCGGCCTGGGCCTGCTCGAGCGAGTACTGACCCCTGAGGTATCCCGCCACCTCCTTGTAGCCAATCCCCTGTAGGGCCGTGGGCATCTGGGGGTAGCGCTGGATCAGGCCCCGCACCTCCTCGAGCAAGCCCTGCGCAAACATCTGCTCCACCCGAGCCCGCAGGCGAGCCTCGAGCCAGCCCCACTGGGGCCAGAGGATGAGCTTGGCATAGGCGAACCTTGGCTCGAGCCGCGGCAGTTGGGCCGGAGGCCGACCGGTACGGCGCAGGATTTCCACCGCCCGCACGATTCGGCGGGGGTTCTGCCCCACCCTCAGGGCATCCTCCGGGCTACGAGCCCGGAGCTCCTCGAGCAGGGGCCATATCCCCTCGCTGTGCAGCCGCTTCCACAGCGCATCCTGAAGCTGGGGATCCGGCGGGGGCAGCTCAAAAATCCCCTCCGAAAGGGCCCGGATATAGTATCCGGTCCCCCCCACCAGGAGCGGCAGCCGGCCCCTAGCCAGTACCGCCTCCAGCGCGGCCTCGGCCTGGAGCCGGTACTCAGATACCGAGAAGGGTTGGCTGGGCTCGAGCACGTCCACCAGGTGATGCGGCACCCGGCGGCGTTCCTCCAAGCTCGGCTTAGCGGTGCCGATATCCAACCCGCGATACACCATGCTGGCGTCGGCGGAGACGATCTCCAGGCCCCCGTGTCCAGCCAAACGCAGGGCCAGGTCGCTCTTCCCTGAACCGGTCGGCCCAGCCAGCACCGGAATCAGCCCTTTGGCAATCGGCATTTCCCTCATGCTAATCTTGAGCAATGGCAATCGAGCGTCTCGATACCTTTGAACGCCTGCAGGCCATTCGCCAGCAGCTCGACGAGCTAACCCGGCGTTTCGCTTCAGGAGAGGTTTTCGGCCAGTGGGTACCGGCTCTCGATGTTCTGGATGAGGGCCAACAGTATCGCATCGTAGTGGATATCCCTGGGGTCAAAAACGAGGATCTAGAGCTACAGGAACAGGGCAGTACGGTCACGCTGGCCGGGGTGCGCTACGCCCTGGAAGGCCAGTACACCCAGCATGAGCGCCCCTCGGGGTCGTTTCACCGCACCATCGCCCTACCGGAGGACATTGTACCCGGCAGCGCCCAGGCCTCATTGAAAAACGGGGTGCTCGAGGTGGTGATCCAAAAGGCCCAGCCCCAGGAGCAATGACCTGCTGGTGAGGCCTCCGTCTGGGGCCTTACGGTGAGGGTGCGGCCCGCGCCGCTCACAAAATGGCCTGCACCTCCTGGCCCAGCACCGTGTGGCATTTGCGGCAGCGCGGCTCATAGGCTTCGCTGGCCCCGACCAGAATGACCGGGTCATCTCGGCGTGCGGGCCGCCCACCCACAAAGCGCTGGGTGCGGGTGGCCGGCGCACCGCACACCGGGCAGACCGCATAGAGCTTTTCCACGTACTCCGCCCGGCTGAGCAGCTCGGGCATGAGGCCAAAAGGCTCGCCGCGAAAATCCATATCCAGCCCAGCGCAGATCACCCGGACACCTTTGTCGGCCAGCTCGAGCACCAAAGGCACCAAGCCCTCATCAAAAAACTGGGCTTCATCCACCGCCACCACATCGGGTAAGCCATCGCTCATCCCCAGATGGTTGCGCAGCTCGGCGGAATCCCGCACGGGAATGGCCTCGGCTCGCTTGCCGTCGTGGCTCACCACATCCGTAGCATGATAGCGATCGTCTAGGCGAGGCTTAAACACCAGGGCCCGCTGACGGGCGATGAGGGCGCGCTTAACCCGGCGAATCAGTTCCTCAGACTTGCCCGAGAACATCGGGCCAACCACAACTTCAATCCAGCCTTGATGGTGGGGGAGGTGAGGTAGGGCCATAACCGGGGCCTAGCATAGCAGAAGCCCAACGCAGGCCGCTCGAGGGGAAGAATTCTCTGTGGGGCTGGCCCTTAGTCCAGCACGAACCGGGGTTCACTCTCGTGCAGCCGCACCCGGCGAATGATGCGCTGATCGTTCTCGCCGGTCTCGTCGGTGGTGGCAATGACCGTCACATAATCGCGGATAGGGCTATTGAGCACCTTCTTGGTCAAGGTCTCCTCTACCTGGAAAATCCCTGCAGAGTTGTTCATCTTGACCCGAATTTCCACGGGAACCTTGTCCCCTCGCAAAATCTGCACCTCATCCACCGCCAAGGCGCTGATCGAGTGGATGTCTACCGACCCCAGGGCAAACGCTTTGCGCCCACGCCCCTTGGCGATATCGGTCCCATCGGCCACCGCTGTAACCCCAGCCTCGATGGTCAGGGGCTCAGGGGAGAGGTCGTGGGTGGTGATGCTGTGCAGCATGAAGGCCCGCAGCTCGGTACACTTCTCTGGATCCTGATACACCTTGGAAAGCACCCGATCCAGCACGGGAATCGCCAACATCACACTAAAGGCTTCATGCCCCATGCGGTGCACCTGGTTGCCGATGTCGTGGAGCATGGTGGAGAGAAGCACCGTGAGATAGGTGTCCTCCAAGTCTCCTACCCCACTTTCCATCACATCCGGCTTGACCCCATGCTCCACCAAAAGCCCCAGGATGGCAATGCTGGCTGCACCGGTGATCAGGGCATGAACCCGCCCGTGGTCGTTATAGCCCAGCTTACGCACGGTGATGTAGTTGGCCATATTCCAATGCCCCCGGGCCTCGCTGTCGCCCGAGAGCAGTTCATAAGCCATCAAGGCCTTGGGAAAGCGGCTCAACCCCTCCCGAATGGAAAGATCTGCTTCAATGTACAGCTTGGCTTTGGGGCTGCCAACCTGGACGGTGCGCTCATTCAAGATGGAACCACTGTCAGACATACCCCTAAGGTAGCGCTTTATCCGCTATGCAGGAGTGATGCATGCGACATCGGCCCGCCTCGATCACTCCCCACGAAACTGAGGGCTGCGCTTGGCCAAAAACGCCTGGGTCCCCTCGCGCATGTCTTGGGTGGCGCAGGCCAGGCCAAAGAGGTCGGCTTCAACCTCCAAGGCCTCCTGCAGATCCAGGTCCTCTCCACGACCCACCGACTCTTTGGCCAAGGCCAGGGCCACCGGACCATTTTTGAGGATCACTCGAGCCAGTTCTTTGGCCGTCTCGAGGGCGTCCTCCCCCACGCGGTTCAGCAATCCCAGGCTCAGAGCTTCCTCAGCGGGCACATGACGTCCGGTAAAGATGAGGTCCAAAGCCCGGCCCCGGCCGATCAGGCGCGGCAGCCGCTGGGTACCGCCGTAGCCGGGGATAATTCCCAGCCCCACCTCCGGCAACCCCAGCTTGGCGGTCTTGCTGGCCACGCGCAAATCACAAGCCAGGGCCAGCTCGAGCCCCCCGCCTAGGGCAAAGCCGTTGATGGCGGCAATGGTTGGAACCGGAAGGGCTGCGATCTCCCCCAGCACCGACTGCCCCAACAACGAAAACTCTCGAGCTGCGAACACATCCTGCACCTCGGCGATCTGGGCGATATCAGCCCCGGCCACAAAGGCCCGGCCCTCCCCGGTGAAGATGGCCACCCGCACCTCGGGGTCTTGGGTGATGACGTCGGCCACCGTGGCCAGCTCCATCAGCAGGTCTTGGTTGAGGGCATTGAGGGCCTGAGGACGGCGAATGGTCACCACCGCCATTGCGTCCTCAACGGCATAGTCTAGAAATTCAAACCCAGCGGTATCAGTCATGGCTACAGCTTACCGCGATCTACCGGTCTGGCGAGCGGGTCTCGCCGGTCTTGGCGGCAAGGCGCACAAAGGCCTCGAGCGCCGTGCGGGTCATCCGCTCCACCCCAGTTTGAATGAGCTCAGGGGCCACGAACTCGCTGTCTCCCACCTTGTTAACCACTGCCAGCACGGTCCCCGAACGCACCCCGCGCATTCTGGCGATGAGGAACAGGGCGCTCGATTCCATCTCTACCGAAAGGGCCCCAAACGCTGCGTAGCGGGTGGCTTGGTTGGCCTGCGGCGCATAGAAGGCATCCTCGGTAACGTTGAGGCCCACCTGGTGGGGAAACCCCTCGGCTCGAGCGGAGTGTACCAGGGCCTCGAGGGTATCCCAGTCGGGGATTGCGGTGTAGGGCAGGCCGCCCAGGTATTGGCGGGTCGTGCCATCGTTGGCGACCGAGCCCTGCACGATCACCAGTTCAGGGGCCTTCAGGACATCGCTGAACACACCACAGGTCCCCACCCGAATCAGGGTCTGAGCCCCCAGGGAGATCAGCTCCTCCACCACGATGGCGGTGGAGGGACACCCCATGCCGGTGGCCTGAACCGAGACCGGAAGGCCCTTGTAGGTGCCGGTGTAGCCATACAAGGCCCGGTAGGTGGTGTAGGTTCGGACGTTCTCGAGAAAGTTCTGCGCGATCCAGTCGGCCCGGTTGGGGTCCCCCGGAAGCAACACGAAGGGCGCGACATCGCCGGGGTTACCACGAACGTGTAAAGGCATGGGCCCCAGCATAACCCCCGCCCCGTAGGGTGGGCAACGCGCAAGCCATCCGCGGGCGCATTGTGAAGCTTTACGCTCTCAGCGTAAACTGGGGGTATGCTGGAACGGCTCGAGGTGTACAACTTGGCCGTCTTGGAGCAGGGGGTGCTGGAACTGGGCCCCGGCCTTACGGTGCTGACCGGGGAAACCGGGGCCGGTAAGAGCCTGCTGGTAGATGCGCTCTCCCTGCTGCTGGGTGAAAAGCCCGAGGGAATGGTTCGGGCTGGGGCCGATACCCTGTTGGTGACGGCATTCTTTGATGGACGTAGCCTGTCACGGCGGGTTTCCGGCGGGCGCAGCACCCCGCGCATCGAGGGGGAGGTGGTGAGCCTGAAGGAGCTGACCGAAGAAGCCGGTAAGCACCTGGCCATCCACGCCCAGCATGCCGCACTCAGCCTTTCCAGCCGCAGGGCCCAGCGGGCTTTGCTAGATTCGCTCTTGGAGCCCCACTTGCTGGCAGAGTATCGCGCCGCTTATGCCCGTCATCAAGACCTGTGGCGTGAAATCGAGCGCCTCGAGGCCGCCGCACGCGAGCGTGAGCGCAAGCTGGATGTGCTGCGCTTTCAGCTGGGCGAAATTGAGGGGGCCAGACTGGTCGTTGGTGAACGGGAGCAGCTCGAAGCCGAGGCGGAGCGGTTGCGCCACCTCGAGACCCTGCGCGAGCGGGCCTCTGCCGCCGCCGCTGCGCTGCTGGGCGATGCCGATGGGCTGGGAGCGGTCGGCATGGCCCAGCGCGAACTCAAGGCGGGAGGGCGCTACGACCCCCAGCTCGAGAGCCTGAGCCGTGACCTCGAGGTTGCGCTTGACGCCCTCAAGGCGGTGGCAAGGGAGCTTGAGGACTACCTGGAAAGCCTCGAGGCCGACCCCGGACGCCTCGAGGAGCTGGAGGCTCGGCTGGCCCTAATCGAACGGCTCGAGCGCAAATATGGTCAGGGAATCCCGGCGGTGTTGGAGTTTGCCGAGAATGCTCGAGCCGAGCTGCACGAGCTAGAGGGGGCCGAGAACCGCTTGGCAGAACTCGGCTCCGAGCGCGAGGCCGCCTGGAAGCACCTCTTGGAGAGCGGCCAGGCCCTCTCCGCCGCCCGCCAGCGGGCGGCGGCCCTCCTCTCAGAGCAGGCCAACCGCGAGATCCAAGGCCTGGGGATGCCCTCGGCGCGGTTCTCGGTGGGGCTGAACGGGTTGCCCGAACCCGGCCCAGAGGGCTTGGAGGAGGTACAGTTGCTGTTCTCGGCCAACCCCGGCATCCCCGAGGCCCCCCTCGAGAAGGCTGCTTCCGGGGGGGAGTTGTCCCGGGTGATGCTGGCTTTGGCCCTGCTCACCGGCAGCGAGGCCGAGACCGTAGTCTTCGACGAGGTGGACGCCGGTATCGGCGGCGAGGCTGCCTGGGCGGTAGCGGAGCGGCTGGCGCGGCTGGCCGAGCATCGCCAGGTATTGGTGGTAACCCATCTGCCCCAGATCGCCGCCCGCGCCCAAACCCACTACCGGGTGGTCAAGGAGGGCAGCCAGGTCCATATTCAACCGGTGCATCACGATGAGCGGGTACGGGAGCTGGCCCGAATGCTCTCGGGCAGCTACTCCGAGGCAGCTTTGAAGCATGCCAGGGAACTCCTCGGCCTCCTGCCGCAGTAGGCCCGTTGACAAACCCTCCATCCCCCCGTAGACTCCTGGGCATATGCAGCGTTACGGGGAAACCAGCCAGCCGCTCGAGCCTTCCGGCGCGGCGGGGTTGTTTTTTGGGTATTTTTATCGGCCCATCCCCGTGAGGTCGGCATAGTCGCATAGGCTCGCACCGAAACCTCCGGGGAAACACCCCGGAGGTTTTTTGCGGGTTCAAAGGAGAAGCGTATGTTGATCATCCTCAAGCACGGCGCAGGCCCAAAAGAGATCGAGACGGTGGTGGCCGAGATACAGCGGGTGGGATATCGCCCGCATGTCTCCGAGGGGGAAAACACCACCCTCATCGGGGCCATCGGCAAAGGCCCTACCCCTGAGCTGCTCGAGCATTTCCGGGCCCTTCCCGAGGTGGCCGATGTCATTCCCATCAGCAAACCCTACAAGCTGGCCAGCCTCGAGGTCTCCCCCAAACCCACCGTGCTGACCTGGAACAGCGGCGCAACCGGCGGCGGCGAGGTGATGGTGGCTGCTGGGCCCTGTGGGGTGGAAAGCCGCGAACAAACCCTCAGCGCAGCCCGCTACGTTAAGCGCTACGGTGCCCAGATGCTGCGCGGTGGAGCCTTTAAACCCCGTACCAGCCCCTATTCCTACCAGGGCATGGGCGAGGAAGGGCTGCGCATCCTGGCCGAGGCTCGAGCCCAGACCGAGCTGCCGGTGGTTACCGAGGTGATGAGCCCCGAGCAGGTCGAGCGGGTGGCCTCGTATGCCGATGTGTTGCAGATCGGAGCCCGAAACGCACAGAACTTCGCCCTGCTTCAAGAAGTAGGCCAGCAGCAAAAGGCCGCGGTGATGCTCAAGCGCGGGATGAGCATGACCCTAGAGGAATTCTTGATGAGCGCCGAGTATGTGCTGGCTCAGGGGAACATGCGGGTGATCCTGGTCGAGCGCGGCATTCGCACCTTCGAGCGGGCTACCCGCTTCACCCTGGATGTGGCCGCAGTGCCAGTGCTCAAGTCCTGGACGCATCTGCCGGTCTGGATTGACCCCTCGCACCCCGCAGGCAAGCGCGACTGGGTCAGTGCGCTGGCGCTGGCCGGACTCGCAGCCGGGGCCGATGGCATCATCGTAGAGACCCATCCCGAGCCCGAGAAAGCCCTCTCCGACGCAGCCCAGCAGCTTCACGAAGCCGAGTTTGCCGCCCTGATGGAGCGGATCAAGGCCCTTCTGCCGGCTTTGGGCAGGCGGCTAACCCGGCCCATGGAAGTGGCCTGACCCGGTCTTTCCTCCAGACCCCGGATCTATCCTGGACAGATCCGGGGGTCTTGCTCGAGGCTAGGGAGAGGGTATCGTTGGGGTTGGGTATGATGGCTCCGGTTTTTGGCAAGGTCGGGATATTCGGCATTGGACTGCTGGGTGGAAGTGTGGCCCTGGGGCTGCGGGAACGGTTTCTGGCCGAGGAAATCCACGCCTACGACCCCAACCCCCAGGCCCTCGAGGATGCCCTGGCCCTGCAGGTGGTGGACCGGGTGCACACCGCCCCCGGCGGATGGATCGGTGAGCTGGATCTGGGGATATTGGCCGCGCCCGTGGGGGTTTTGGTCGTTGAAGGGCAGCGTCTGGCCCCCTACGCCCACCCGGACTCGCTCTGGACCGATGTGGGCAGTGTGAAGGCCCCGGTGGTGCAGGCTTTGAGCGGGGTTCTGCCCAATTTTGTGGGTGGGCACCCCATGGCCGGAAGCGAAAAGGCTGGGGTTGAGGCCGCCCATGCCGGTCTGCTGGAAAACGCAGTGTGGGTGCTCACTCCCGGTCCTCAGACGGTTCCGGAGTCTCTGGCCAAACTGCGCAAGCTGGTTGGTGACCTGGGGGCCTACCCCTTAGAGGTCGCCCCCGAGCTGCATGACCGGTTGGTGGCCCGCATCTCCCACCTGCCCTACTTGTTGGCCATCGGGCTGAATCGACTGGTGGCTCAGGACGAGCACCGCGATCTCCTGATGTATCTGGCCGCGGGAGGCTTCCGTGACCTTACCCGGGTGGCCTCAGGGTCCCCTCGGATGAGCCGGGACATGGTGGTGGCCAACCGCGCCGCATTGCGCGGGGCCATCGAAGACCTGCGGGCCATCCTGCTCGAGCTAGAGGATCAGCTCGAGGCCCCCGAGACCCTGCTCGCCACGGCTGAAGAGGCCAAGCGTACCCGTGACGCGCTGCCCATCGTCAAGCGCAGCCTGCTGCCGGTCATGAACGAGCTGGTGGTGCAGGTCCCCGACAAGCCTGGGCAAATCTCGATCGTCTCCACTGCGCTGGGAAGCGCTGGGATCAACATCAAAAACTTCGAGGTGCTGGCCATTCGCGATGAGGGCGGGGCGATCCGCATGGGGTTTGCCTCACGGGAGGAACAAGAAGCCGCCCGGCGGGTGCTCGAGGGGATCGGCTACCGGGTTCGCTAAGGCCTGTCGCGCTCTACTGTAGAAACAGCGAGAGCAGATAGTAGGTCAGCGGCACCGTGAAGAGGTGCGAGTCCAGTCGGTCTAAAAGCCCCCCATGGCCGGGGAGCAGCGAGCCGGAGTCCTTGACCCCGCAATACCGCTTGAGCATGCTCTCGGTGAGGTCTCCCAGTTGGGCCGCGAACGAGAGCAGCAGGTTGATGATGCTCAGGTAAAGCGGATCCAATAGGGCGAAGGGGGAGCTCGGATAGGCGTTCGCCATGATGTGGGTATACCCCCACAACACCAGAAAACTCACCGCAATCCCACCGATCGAGCCCTCTACGGTTTTGCCTGGGCTGATGTTCGGGGCCAGCTTGTGCCGCCCAAAGAAGCGCCCGATGAAATACGCCCCCACATCGTTCGCAAAGCTGCACAGGAGCGGCAAGGCCAACACCCACAGCCCGATATCGCCGTTGGGCTGATGGCGCAGGAGCAGAAAAAACCCCAGCGTCCAGGGCAGGTACAAAAACACCATTAGGCTATAGGCAAAGCGGGGGATATTGGCCCCGGCAATCAGCTCGTGGCTAAAGGCCCCGATCAACACCAAGCCCAGGGCGATCTCGCGCCAAGGAACCCCGGGGTAGATGTCGTGGAGTTGGGGGAGGGAGAATAGGAGCATCACCACCCCACCCACCCACAGAAAGCCCATATTGAGCTCGATTCCCCGGTTGCGCAGCATGGCCCGCAGCTCGAGCGAACCAATCACCAAGATGGCAATCAGGGCCAGAAAAAACAGCACCCGGCCCTCAAACACCACCCCGATCAGGGTCAGGCCTGCCACCACGCTCGAGAGCACTCGAGTCGGCAGCGAAGCATCGGGTTTAACTTGCGGCCGAGCCATCGCTAACAGACTACCGCAGTTTGCCTAGGCATTTTGTTGGGCAGAGCTGAGGGGGCCGGGGTCGGCCCACTCCCCAATTATCCCCCCAGAATTTCCCCCTCTTTCTTACCCAGGGCCCCATCAATCTTATGAATAAACTCATCGGTGATCTTCTGGATCTCGGTTTCCGCTTTCTTGAGATCGTCCTCGGAAACCGCCTTGTCCTTCTCCAGCTTCTTGGCCTGGTCTAAGGCTTCCCGCCGAGCGTTGCGCACGGCAATCTTGGCCTCTTCTGCGTAGTGCCGAACGGTTTTTACTAGCTCTTTACGGCGCTCCTCGGTAAGGGGGGGGATGCTGATATAGAGGGCATCGCCTTTATTGGTGGGGTTGAGGCCTAAGTCGGAGTCTCGAATGGCCTTCTCGATATCCTTGAGGGCGCTGGCATCCCAGGACTGTACCACCAGCGTGCGGGCGTCCGGAGAACTCACCGTACCCACTTGGTTCAAGGGTGTGGGCGTGCCGTAGTACTCCACACGGATGTTGTTGAGGATGGCGGGGTTGGCCCGGCCGGTGCGCAGGGTACTGAGGTGGTGCTCGAGGGCATCCAGGGCTTTTTGCATGTGGCTGCGGGCTTCACTGTAGAGGTCTTTGAGCATGGTTTACCTCCAGATTAGGGCTAAGCTACCGCCCGTTTAGGCGGTACTTTACTCAATATTTAGACATGGATCAGCGTACCCACGTGCTCTCCCCGAATAATGCGCTCCAGTGCTCCATCGGAGAACATATCGAAAACCACGATGGGCATGGCATTATCCATACACAAGCTGATGGCGGTCTTGTCCATCACCTCCAGGCCCAGGTTGAGCACCTCCATGTAGCTGAGGACATCGTACTTCTTGGCCGTGGGGTTCTTGAGCGGGTCGGCCTCATAGACTCCATCCACCTTGTTCTTGGCATATAGGGCCACCTCGGCATTGATCTCCAGCGCCCGCAGGGCCGCACCCGAGTCGGTGGTGACATAGGGGTTGCCAGTGCCACCACCGAAGATCACGATGCGCCCTTTCTCGAGGTGCCGCAGGGCTCGGCGGCGAATATAGGGCTCTGCCACCTGCTGGATGGTCAGGGCGGTCTGGACTCGAGTGGGCACCCCCACAAACTCCAAAGCATCCTGCAAGGCCAGGGCGTTCATGATGGTCCCAAGCATCCCGATGTAGTCAGCGCTGGCCCGGTCCATCCCCACCCCCTGCTTGGCCCCGCGCCAAAAGTTACCCCCACCCACCACAATGGCAATCTGCACCCCCAGGTCGTGGGCTTTCTTGATCTCTTGGGCCAGCGCCTTGGTCGCCTCGGGCTGAATACCGAAACCGTTGCCGGACATGAACTCGCCGGAGAGCTTGAGGAGAACGCGGTGGTATTTCATAGGCTCCATGCTGAGGGAAGGCAAAAAGAAGGCTGAAAGCTTTTGGCCTTCAGCCCCCGGTGCTTGACATACTTAGGCTCCAACCTCAAATCGGGCGAAGCGTCGAACCTGAATGTTCTCCCCGATCTTGGCCACCGCGGCCTTGATCAGGTCTCCCACCTTGACCTTGTCGTCCTTAACGAAGGGCTGCTCCAGGAGTACGGTCTCCTCGTAGAACTTCTTGAGACGGCCCTCCGCTGCCTTTTCAGCAATCTGTTGCGGCTTGCCCTCATTGAGGAGCTGCTGTATGTAGATCTTTCGCTCCTTCTCGAGGTCCTCGCTGGGGACCTCCTCCACGCTCACGTAGCGCGGGGCAGCCATGGCAATGTGCATGGCCAGATCCTTGGCCAAGCGCTGAAATTCCTCGTTGCGGGCTACAAAATCGGTCTCGGAGTTGAGCTCGAGGATCACCCCCACCCGCCCGTTGTGGTGGATGTAGCTGCCAATGATGCCCTCACGGGCTTCGCGGTCGGACTTCTTGGCGGCTTTCAAGGCCCCCCGCTCACGCAGCAGGGTAGTGGCTTTTTCCATGTCCCAGCCCCCATCCTCGAGGGCTTTTTTGACATCGCTCATTCCAGCGCCGGTCTGCTCACGTAGTTTTTTGATCTGCTCGAGTTGGGTCATGCTGCGTCCTTATCTGAAACCAAGTGGCTTAAGCCTCTGCCACCACGTCCTGTCCATCCTCTTCGGGGGCGGGGCTGGTGACCCGGCCCCCACCGCGGCTCTCCACAATCAGGTCGGTCATCCGGCTGACGATGAGCTGAATCGAACGGATGGCGTCATCATTGCCCGGCACGATGTAGTCCACCAAGTCGGGGTCGCTGTCGGTATCGGCCAGGGCCACCACCGGAATACCCAGCTTGCGGGCTTCCTTTACGGCAATGGCCTCTTTGGTCGGGTCTATCACAAAAATGGCGTCGGGCAAGCGCTTCAGCTTGCGGAACCCCCCGAGGTTTTTATGCAGGCGCTCGAGCTCATGCTGGAGCCGCACCTGCTCGGTCTTGGGGCGCTCCTGAATGTCTTCCGAAGCAAAGAGATCCTCGAGGGTCTGCAGGCGGTTGACCTGGGCGCTGATGGTGCGGAAGTTGGTCAGCATCCCCCCCAGCCAGCGCTGGTTGACATAGGGCATCCCGGCCCGGTCGGCCTCGAGCTGAACGATCTCCTGGGCCTGCTTCTTAGTCCCTACGTACAGGATGGTGCCTCCACGCAGGGCCAGATCCTGCACGTACTTGAAGGTACGCTCGAGCTCCACCATGCTTTTTTGCAGGTCAATGATGAAGATGCCGTTGCGCTCGGCGTAGATGTAGCGCTTCATCTTGGGGTTCCAGCGCTTGGTCTCATGGCCAAAGTGGACCCCAGCTTCCAAGAGTTCCTTGATGCTGACGTTAGCCGCCATACACTCTCCCTTTGGGACGGTTGGAGCGGGCATTGATTTCGTGGCTTTGGGCGCTTTTTCCGAAAGGACCGTTCCCTACCTTCGGGCTACCTGTACCACACCCAAAGCGCGATTATAGCGGCTCGAGGCCCTTTTGGCTAGCCCAGCTTGGTCCGGTCTTCTTGCCTTTTTTCCACATCCCCCTTTAGTATTGGGGAAGTTCTCCGCAGTACCCCCTCTTTGGGTTGTTTAGCGATGGCCAGAAATTGGGTTCTTGTAGCCAGCCTCAGTGGGTCGCCGGGATGCAAAAAACCGCGGCTGGCTGTGCTCGATGCTCGAGCCCAAAGATCTGACATGAAGCTGAAACAGCGCTCTTATGGTGCGGGCGGGGAACTAAAGTCCCTGGAGGCGACATGAAACGAAAACTATTAACCTTGCTATCGGTAAGCTTGAGCACCCTGGTGATGGCCCAAAGTGTGACCGTAGAGTTCTGGCACACCTTTGGCGATCCCAAGCGGGGGGGCTGGATTCAGGCTAAGGCCGATGCCTTTAACAAGGCCAACCCCAACATCAAGGTGGTTCCGACGTTTAAGGGCAGTTATCCCGACATCATGCAGGCCGCAACCCTGGCCGCCCGGCAGGGCAAGCCCCCCGCGCTGGTGCAGATGTACGAGATCGGCAGCCAGTTCGCCCTTGACTCCGGCATCTTCCAACCCGTCGGGAACGTAGGCCCCATTGACACCGCGGACTACATCAAACCGGTGCTGAACTACTACACCATCAACGGCAAAGTCAACAGCATCCCTTTTAACTCCTCTTCGCCGGTGCTTTACTTCAACAAAGACCTGATGAAGAAGGCCGGCCTAGACCCGGCCAAGCCGCCCATGACCTTCGGCGAGCTCACCGCCGCCTGCGGCAAGATCGCGGCGGCCAACCTCGGGGTGAAGTGCTTCGGCATGAGCCTCAACGGCTGGTTCTTCGAGCAGTGGATGGCCGAGCAGGGTGCCCTCCTGGCTAACAACGGTAACGGGCGAAAAGGCCGGGCGACCGAGGTGCTCTTGACCAGCGAGCCGGCCAAGCGGATCGTCTCGTGGCTCAAAGACATGAACGACAAGGGGTACTACACCTACACTGGTAAGCTCGAGGACTGGGACGGCAGCGACGCCATCTTCACCGACGCCAAAGTGGTGTTCCACATCACCTCCACCGCTGATATCGTCAACATCAACGATGCTGCCAAGAAGACCGGCTTTGAGATGGGCGTGGGTTTCCTGCCCATTCCCGACGGGGTGAAGCGCAACGGCGTGGTGATCGGCGGGGCCAGCTTGTGGATTACCAAGGGCATCCCCAAGGAACAGGCTGAGGCTGCCCTCAAATTCGCCCTATACATGACCAACACCGACAATATGGCCGAGTGGCACAAGCTCACCGGTTATTACCCGGTGCGGCTCAGCTCGATCGAGCTGCTGAAAAAGGAGGGCTGGCTGAACGCACAAGCGCCCCAGCTCGTGGCCTTCAATCAGCTGCTCGAGACCATCCCCAACGAGGCCACCGCCGGCGCGCTGATCGGTCCCTTCCAGCAGGTGCGCCGCATCGTCGAGGAGACCATCCAGAAGGTCTTCTCCGGTGCCTCGGTGGATGCCGCCCTGAGCGAAGCCAAGACCAGGGCGGATGCCGCCCTCAAGGAGTACAACGCCAGCGTGAAGTAAATTACCTCGAGCAGAGGGCTGGGAGCAGAGCGCTTTTGGCCCTCTGCTCTTAGCTCTTCTCTTTTAGATATGAATGCAATCGCCGTCTTTAAAAACCGTTGGCTGGCCTTCTTGATGCTCCTGCCTACCCTGGTGGTGCTGGGGTTGTTCTTGTACTACCCGGCGCTCGAGACCCTGCGCCTGTCGCTGTACCGGGCCAACTTCGTCTTCCAAACCGAGACCTTTGTGGGCTTGGCCCAGTTCCAGCAACTCCTCACCGATCCCGCATATTATCAGAGCCTCTTGCAGACGGTGATTTTCTGTGCCCTGGTGGTGTTTTTGGGGCTGGCTTTTGGGTTGAGCCTGGCCATACTGGCCAACCAACCAATTCACGGAGCAGCGGTATACCGCTCGCTGTTGCTCTATCCCTATGCCCTCTCCCCCGCCATCGCCGGGACGCTGTGGCTCTTCATGTTCAACCCTGAGGTAGGGCTGGTCAACAACATCCTGCGCACGCTGTTCGGGATCGCCCCTCGCTGGCTGGACAACCCCATCCTGGCTTTCACCCTGGTGGTGTTCGCTGCGGTGTGGAAAAACATCGGCTATAACCTGGCCTTTTATACCGCCGCCCTACAAAATCTGCCGGGAGAGCTGCTCGAGGCCGCCGCACTGGATGGAGCCACCCCTTGGCAGCGGTTTCGTTACGTGACGCTCCCGCTGCTCTCCCCCATCACTTTTTTTCTGTTTTTTGTCAACCTAACCTACGCGGTTTTCGACACCTTCAGCTTGGTGGACATCCTCACCGCCGGTGGCCCTACCCTGGGCAAAACCGGCATCACTACCTTCCTGATCTACCGGGTGTATCAAGATGGTTTTCAAAACTTCCAAACCGGCTTCGCAGCAGCCCAGGCCATCCTCATGTTGATTATGGTTGGGGGCATTACCGTTTTGCAGTTCCGTGTTGGCAGGAGGGTCAACTATGGCGCGTAGGGTTCTGCGGATTGCCTTGGTCCACCTCATCCTGATTCTCGCGGTGTTGCTGGTGGGGTTTCCCCTGATCTTCGCGCTGATTAAAGCCACCCAAACCGGCTCAGCGGTGAACTCCGCCAACCTCATCCCCAGCACGCACCTGTGGGACAATCTACTGAGTGCCTGGAACGGGGCTAAGCTAGGGCTTTATATTCGCAACAGCTTCGTGGTGGCCGTAGGCATCACGGTCCTGAAGGTCGTCACTTCAGCCTTAGCTGCGATGGCCCTGGTCTATTTTCGTATTCCAGCCAAGGGGTTGCTGTTTACCCTGATCCTTCTCACCCTGATGCTCCCCAGCGACCTTTTGGTGGTGGCCCTATTCGACCTGGTCAACAAACTCGGCTGGGCTAACACCTATCAGGCCATCATCCTTCCCTTTGCCGCCTCCGCGACCGGAATTTTTCTGCTTCGCCAGCACTTCATGAATGTGCCCCCCAGCCTGCTGGATGCAGCCCGAATTGATGGGGCCGGGCCTTTCCGATTCCTGTTTGCGGTGCTGATCCCCCTGAGCTGGAACACCATCGGTGCGCTAACCCTCATCCAGTTTATTTACGGTTGGGAACAATACCTGTGGCCGCTCATCATCATTCGGGACAGCAGCCATCAGGTGATCCAGGTTGGGCTTAAGAGCCTGATTGGGCAAGCCAGCGGACAAACCGATTGGGGGATGGTGATGGCAGGAACCCTGGTGGCCATCCTTCCTCCCATCGTGATGTTTACCCTCCTTGGGCGACAATTCAGTCGAGGTTTTATCCTTTCGGAAAGCAAGTAAGTCTCTCTGCTCCTGCGCACCCCTGGGTCTATGGGGTCTCAGGGGTGGAGAAGAAGAGAAAGTTTCCGTGCGAATTCGGCTAGGCCCTCAGTGGCTCAGGCTGTAGAGCAATATGCTCAGCACCAACAGCGTGACGAGGGTAAATACCCCGTCCCGCTGCCGGGCAAACAGCAACGCCGAAAGGGCTACCCGCAAGATGGGGGTAAAGATGAGCAACAACAATCCTAGCTGGATGAAGGCGTACGGACGCCCCTCGAGCACCCCCTGCCACACACTGCCCACCGAGCGCAGAGGCCAGGGTTCGGCCTGAAAAACAGAGTAGTGGACGATATCGCCCCCATGATGGCGCAGCTCCAGAATGCCCCCCAGCAACACCACCAGCCCAGCCAGGATCACCCCCAGCCGCAGCAGGTTGCCCAGCAGAATCTCCATGGCTCGGTCGCTCATACCCCTCCCCGCAGCCCCTGGTAGACCATCTGAATCCCCAGCAGGGCAATAACCGCGACAAACAACAACCGTAACCGAGCCGGAGCCGCCTGGGTCAGGATGCGGGCCCCGGTCAGTGAACCCAGCAGCACCCCGAGCATCACCGGCATGGTCAGTGCCGGATCAATATACCCCCGGCTCAGGTAGATGCCGGCGCTGGCGGCCGCGGTCACCCCGATCATGAAGTTGGAGGTGGTGGTGGAGACCTTATAGGGCAGGCCCATCACCCGGTCCATGGCCAGCACCTTGACCGCCCCCGAGCCGATGCCCAGAAGCCCTGAGAGCATTCCCGCCACCCCCATCAGGCCCAACCCCCCCAGCACGTTGTGCACCTTGTAGGCCTTCGGCCCCTGAGGGGTGGGATAACTGCTCTCCATTTTCAGCCGCACCGCCAACGGGTCGGAAGGCCTGGGGTTGGGCCGGCTCTCCTTGTGGCGATCCTGAAAGCTCTGATAGGCGGAGTACAGGAGCACCACGCCGAAAATGGCCGCCACCCAGTTCTTGGGGAGGATCCCTACCAGGTAAGCCCCCAGCAGGGCCCCCAGGGTGGTGGCGATCTCCAAGAACATCCCGATGCGTAGGTTGGAGTAGCCTTCTCGCACATACGCCGAAGCAGCCCCGCTCGAGGTCGCAATCACCGAGATCAAGGAGGCCCCCAGAGCGTAGTGCAGGTCCACCTTGAACCCCAATACCAGCAGCGGTACCAGCAACACCCCCCCTCCCAATCCGGTCAGCGCCCCGACCAATCCCGCCAGCAGACTGCCCAAAAAAAGGAGGGAGGTCAGTTCAAATTCGCTCATAAGACTGGCGGTATTCTATCCCCATGGAACACCTGCCTTCCATAGAAGAGCTGCTCAAGCATCGGCAGCCACCGCAAAATCCTAACCTCGAGCACCAAAAATCACTATCCGCCCTGGAACGGTTGGCGCTGTGGATTACCGAACACGTAGGCAGCATGGGGTTCTTTATCATCATTCTGGTATGGACGATCGTCTGGATGGCGTGGAACTTTCTGGCCCCTCCCCAACTCAAATTTGACCCTCCCTGGGCCTTCGCCTTTTGGTTGTTTTTATCCAATATGATCCAGCTCTTCCTGATGCCCCTGATCATGATTGGGCAGAACCTGCAAGGCCGGCATGCTGAGTTGCGCGCCGAGCATGATTTTGAGATCAACATCAAAGCCGAGCGCGAGATAGGGGCGCTCCTACAGCACATCGAATTCCAAAACAACCTCTTGTTGGCCCTGGTGATTAAGAGTGGCTTGACGGCCGATGAGGCCCTCAAACTGGCCCAATCGCAGGAAGGCCACCGTCAGATCGCGGACCCCAGATGAGTTCCTCCTTGCGTCCCCGTCTTCGCAGCTGGCTTTTGGCTCCGCCGTTGGAAAGCCATACAGCGCTACAGCCCTGGTACAAGGTCATGTGCCTGACTGGGGTGGACTACTTCTCGACCCTGGGATATCAGCCGGGGATCGCTGCGTTGGCGGCAGGATTGCTCTCCCCTTGGGCTACGCTGGCCCTGGTACTCTTTACCCTGCTGGGGGCCCTGCCGGTCTACTGGCGGGTAGCCGCTGAAAGCCCACACGGGGAGGGCTCGGTGGGGATGCTCGAGCGCCTGCTGAAGGGCTGGAATGCCAAGCTTACGGTGTTGGTGCTGCTGGGGTTTGCCGCCACCGACTTCATGATCACCATCACCCTCTCGGCCGCGGATGCCAGCGCCCATCTGATCGCCAACCCGCTGACCCCAGCCTGGCTGAATCATCCGGTGATCCTAACCCTGGCCCTGATCGCCCTTTTGGGCGGGGTCTTTCTGCTGGGTTTCCGCGAAGCCATCGGGGTAGCGGTCCTCCTGGTGGTGCTGTATCTGGGGCTTTCGATGTTGGTGATTGGGGTGGCTGGATACCAGCTCATCGCCCATCCGGAGCTCTGGCAGCACTGGAGCCAGGCCATCGCGCTGCGCTACCCCAGCGCCACTGAGATTGCCCTAGCGGCCACCTTGGTGTTTCCCAAGCTGGCCCTTGGGCTCTCAGGGTTTGAGACCGGAGTGGCGGTGATGCCTCAGGTACAAGGAGCTACCGGAGATACCGAAGCCGAGCCCCTGGGGCGGATACGCAACACCCGCAAGCTGCTCTTGAGCGCCGCTCTAATCATGAGTGTTTTCCTGCTGGCCAGCAGCCTAGTCACCACCCTGCTGATCCCAGCGCAGGAGTTCCAACCCGGGGGCGCAGCCAATGGCCGAGCCCTGGCCTATCTGGCCCACACCTATCTGGGGCCGGGTCTGGCTACGGTTTATGACCTCAGCACCATCCTGATCCTGTGGTTTGCCGGGGCCAGCGCCATGGCGGGGCTTTTGAATTTGGTGCCGCGTTACCTGCCCCGCTATGGCATGGCTCCCGAATGGACGCGCATCCCTAGGCCCCTGGTGCTGTTTTTTACCGGGGTGGCCTTTGTGGTCACGGTGCTCTTTGAAGCCAGCGTAGACGCCCAGGGTTCGGCCTATGCCACCGGGGTGCTGGCGTTGATGACCTCCGCCGCCTTCGCGGTTTGGATCACCCTGTGGCACCGCCGGGACTGGATAACCGCGCTGGGCTTTGGGGGCATCACTTTGGTGTTCATCTACACCTGGGTGATGAACATCCTCGAGCGCTCTACGGGGCTGTGGATCGCGCTGCTCTTCATCATGGCCACGCTGGTGGTGTCCATCATCTCCAGGGCTTCCCGGGCCTTCGAGCTGCGGGTTTCAGAAGTCCATTTCGATGAAGAAGCCCAGCGTTTTATCGCTCAGGGCTGGGGCGAGCTGCGCCTGATCGCCAACCACCGCGAGCGAGGCAGCATCTTTGAGTACAGTGCCAAAGAGCAGGAGATGCACCTCGACGCCCACCTGCCTGGACAGGGCACCCTCTTGTTCCTGGAGATCACCGTGCTTGACCCCTCGGAGTTTTCCAGTCAGGTGCGGGTGACTGGGGTCAGGGTGGGGCCCTACCGGGTCTTACGCACCCAATCGTCCAGTGTACCCAACGCCATCGCGGCCATCCTGCTGTACCTGCGCGACCAAACCAATACCCGGCCCCATGTGTATCTGGAGTGGGGAGATCAAAGCCCCTTTCAGCAAGCCCTGCGATTTCTCTTCTGGGGGGAGGGCGATATCCCCACCCTGACCCACGAGATCCTGCGCCGGGCTGAACCCGACGCGAGCCGCCGCCCGGTAGTGCATGTGGGGGGTTAGGATGGAGGGGCTGCGATGAATGCTTTTGGTCAACCGGGAATCTCCCCCACCTGGGCCTCGAGCGATAAAGATCTGGTCGGTACGGCCCTCGGCACCAGCCGGGTCTGGTTTACACTGGGGCACGGCATCCTCAACGAGGTCTTCTGGCCCTCCACCGGTGAACCCCAGACCCGCGACCTGGGCTTTATCGTGGCCCGGGAAGGGGCCTGGTACGAGGTCAAGCGGGTGCGCCGCTACACCCTGTCCACCCCGGCTCCCGAGATCCCCCTGCCCCAGGTGGTGCACCAAGGGGAGGGGTACACCCTCGAGCTGGAATTTTTAGCCGATCCCGCCCGGGATGTGGTGCTGGTGCGGTACCGGCTCGAGGGGGAAGGCTTTCGACTCTATCCCCTGTTGGCCCCCCACCTGAGCAGCAGTGGCCTGAGCAATACCGCCTGGGTAGAGGGGCCGGGGGTCTATGCCCAGCAGGACGGGGCGACCTTGTGCCTTCTGGCTGAGCCGGGGTTCGAGCGGGCCAGCGCAGGGTTTGTGGGCTTTTCCGACGGTTGGCAGGACTTTCAGCGAAACGGGGCCATGACCTGGGGCTTCACCCGGGCGGAAGGGGGCAATGTGGCCCTGATGGGAGAGCTGCGGGCCCCTGAGGGGGTGCTGGCCCTGGGCTTTTCCCACACCCCTGCAGGAGCCCACACCCTGGCCCGCTCCAGTCTGGCGGAGGGCTTCTCCTCCTTGAGGGCGCGCTATCTGGAGGGCTGGCGGCGCTGGGCAGACCAACTGCAGATCGAGGGGGAGAGCCTCGAGCTAACCCGGCAGGCCCGGACCTCAGCCATGGTGCTCAAGGTGCATGAAGACACCACCTATCCCGGTGCGGTGGTGGCCAGCCTCTCCACCCCTTGGGGCTCGATCCACGATGACCCTGGGGGCTATCACCTGGTTTGGCCGCGGGATGCGGTGGAGGCCGGGCTGGCCCTGCTGGCCGCGGGCCAGACCACCGACGCGCGGCGGATGCTCTCATACCTAATCGCCACCCAACAGCCAGACGGAAGCTGGCCGCAGAACTTCTACCCCGACGGACGGCTTTATTGGAGGGGCATCCAGCTTGACGAGGTGGCTTTGCCGGTGCTGATGGCGGCCCGGCTAGCCGAGGCGGGGGCCCTGCCTGAACGGGCCGAGGTCCGGACCATGGTACGGCGGGCCCTCGGCTTTATCGCCCAGAATGGCCCCTACAGCCCCCAAGACCGCTGGGAGGAGAATGCCGGTGTCAACCCCTACACCTTGGGGGTGCAAGTGGCCGCCCTGGTGGTTGGGGCCGCGTTTCTAGATGAGCCCGACCGAAGCTATGCCTGCTCGCTGGCCGACGACTGGAACGCCCGGATCGAGGAATGGACCTATGTGGAGGGGACCCCTCTAGACCGGCAGTACGGGGTACAGGGCCACTACGTGCGGCTGCATCCCCCTGGAGAAACCAGTCTCCGGGGCCGGGTACTGGTACAGAATCGTCGGGGTGAAAGCGTGGCCGTAGAGGAGCTCATCAGCCTGGATTTTCTCTACCTGGTGCGGCTGGGGCTACGCTCCCCCCATGACCCCCGCATCCGGGATACCCTGCGGCTGGTAGAGGCCATGCTGCGGGTGGAGACCCCCAGCGGACCCTTCTATCATCGCTACAATCACGACGGCTATGGCGAACACCACGATGGCCGTCCCTTTGATGGGGTCGGGGTAGGCCGGGCCTGGCCTCTGCTGAGCGGGGAGCGGGGGCACTATGCCCTGCTGGCCGGAGAAGACCCCTTTCCCTACCTCTGGGCCATGGCCCATACGGCCAGCCTAGGAGGGCTTCTGCCGGAACAGGTGTGG
The DNA here is from genome assembly GCF_003574355.1 of Meiothermus granaticius NBRC 107808. Taxonomy (GTDB): domain Bacteria; phylum Deinococcota; class Deinococci; order Deinococcales; family Thermaceae; genus Meiothermus; species Meiothermus granaticius. The sequence continues at coordinate 63,632 of NZ_QWLB01000010.1, forward strand.
GACACCGCCCCCATCCCCGAACGGGGGCTGTTTCCCGGTCGTCCTACCGGCAGCGCCATGCCGCTGGTCTGGGCCCACGCCGAGTACCTGAAGCTGTTCTTGGCAACGCAGCGAGGCCGGCCCAGCGAGTGGCTCGAGGCTGTAGCCCAGCGCTACCCAACCCCCCGTCCCCCTGAGGTGTTGCACTGGCGGGGCGACGCCCCTTACCCTGCAATCCCCCAGGGCAAAACCCTGCTCATCGAAGGGGCCCAGCCCTTTACCCTGCGCCTGGGCTTTGATGGCTGGCAGGGGGTGCAGGAGCTCAAGGCGGCTGAGCTGGGCCTGGGCCGGTACGGGGTGCGCCTGGGACCCGAGCTCTGGCAGAATCACCGCTTGCTTCAGTTCACCCGGCATTTTCCTGGAGGCTGGGAGGGACGGGATTACGCAGTAGAGAGGAGTGAGAATGATGGAAGACCATGAGAAAGCCCAGCTCGAGGCCATGAAAAAAGCCGATGAGCGGGCCATGCCGACCCGAAGGGCGGTGCTGCAAGCCGCCATCATCACCGCCACCGCCACCGCCACGCTATCGGCCCTCTATGTAGGGGCCGGACTGGTCACCCGGAGCAGCAAAACCCCTGAAAACGAACCCCCTCAGGTTGGAGACCTGCTGGTCTATGCCACCGGAGCCCGGATCAACCAACCCATTCTGACCGACGACCTGCCTCTGGGGGGGCCCTTTCGGCTGGCCTTCCCCATGGACCCGCAAACCAAGGTAGTCCGCAGCCAGAACGTCAACAACACCCTGCTGGTCCTGAAGCTACCCCTCCAAAGCTATGACCCCAAGGTGGCGGCCCATGCGGTGGGTGGGATCGTTTGCTACTCTGCCATCTGCACCCACCTGGGCTGCACCGTGAGCGATTGGGAGGCCGGTCCGCAGCTCATGCGCTGTCCCTGTCACGGCTCTATCTACAACCCTCGAGACGATAAGGTGGTGAGCGGCCCCGCACCCCTGCCCCTAGCCCTGCTTCCCATCCGCCTCGAGGGGCCGCAGATCGTGGTGGCTGGAGCGTTTTTAGGCCCGGTCGGGGAGCAGACCTGAATGCCAGGTTGGGCCATATGGGGCCTGCTCTCAGCGGGGTTTGCGGCCCTAACCGCCATTCTCGCTAAGCTGGGCTTGCGCGGCATAGACTCCGATCTGGCCACCTTGATCCGCACCTTTGTGATCTTCTGGGTGCTGCTGATTTTCGTGTGGCTCAACGGCAAATGGAGCAATCCCCTGGCGCTGCCCGCTTCCGCCTGGCTCTTTCTGACCCTCTCCGCTGTGGCTACGGGGGCTTCCTGGGTGGCCTATTTCCGGGCCTTGCAGCTTGGGGAAGCCCACCGGGTAGCCCCCGTTGACAAGCTCAGCGTGGTGTTGGTAGCCCTGTTGGCGATGGTGTTTTTGGGTGAACGCCCCACCCCCCGCGATTGGCTGGGAATCGCCTTGGTGACCCTGGGGGTGTTGGTGTTGGTGCTTAAGCGGTGAAGGGGGAAAGGTGTGTTTGAGCGAATTCTAGTTCCCTACAACGGCGGTGAAAGTGCCCAGATGGCCCTCGATCAAGCCATCTTGATCGCACAGCGACATGGGGGCATCATCCACGGCCTCAACGTGTTCGACCCCGCTCCTTACCAAAGCGAGCCCCTGCTGATGGACCTGGGGGATGGGCTGCCCACCTCTCCCATAGGCCCCAGCCTTTCCAACGAAGCCCATCTGCTCAAGATTGCCGAAGGACGCGCCAAAGAAAGCCTCGAGCACCTGGAGCAACGCTGCCAAGAGGCCGGGGTTCGCTACCGCACCCAGCTGGTCTTGGGGGCGGTCGCCGCGCAAGTGCTCGAGGCAGCCCACCAAGCCGATCTGATGGTGCTGGCCCGGCCTGCCGGCACCCCCAAGCTCCGGGCGCTGGTAGACACCTGGGTACGCCAGAGCCCGGTACCGGTCTGGCTCACCGTGGGGGCCCCGGCAGAACCCCAGCAGGTGGTGCTGGCCTATGACGGCGGGATACGGGCGGCAGACGCCCTGCAGGTGGCTGTCCGGCTGGCCCAAGCCTGGAAGCTGCCCCTGGGGCTATGGGTGGTTCGCGAGGAGGAGCAGGTAGATGAGGCCACCCTGCAACAGGCCCAGGATTTGATCCACGAGCTAGGCACCGACTTTGCCTCAGCCCAGCTCGTAGAAGGCCAGCCGGATCAGGTACTGGTTTCCCTCACCGGGTCCAATCAGCTTTTGGTGATCGGCACCCATGGACACGGGCACTTTTTGGGGCTGCGCTTTGGCCACACGGTGGACGCGGTGGTGCAGGGGGCTAAAGGGGCCTTGCTGATCTGCCCGTAGAAGCAGGTAACCCACCTTCTTCACCCCCGCAAGCCGCATAATCAAAGGGCTATGAAATCTGTTTGGAAATGGAGCATCGGGGGCCTGGTGTCCTTAGCCTTGAGTGCCTGTGTGCCCGCACCGCTGGGGAGCGGTCTGTATGCGCCCTTTGTGCTGGGCCAAGACACCGTGACCGCCGCCCCTGGGCAGACCGTCTATGCGAGCCGCACCTACGACCAGCACAACTGGGTTTTGCGCACGGTGTTTGACAGCCAGGGCAATATCCTCTCCCGTACCGTGGATGACCTCGGTTACACGACCGGACCAACCTGGAGCCAACAACCCGACGGGATTTTGAACGACCTGCTGGATGAGCGCCGGTGCAGCTTCAATGAGGATGAAACTAGCCGGCTCCTGCTGTATTTCTATCTCCGACCCCTTCAGCTCCCCCCCAATTGGAACGTGGATTTGCAGGCCCAAGAGGTGCTTCAGTGTGGACCGGCCAGCCGCCGCTTTGACTTTGTGCCCCGCAGCGGAAGGGTGACGGTGGTCGAGCGGCCCATCACCACCTTTTATCGCCTGAACTACATCATCCAGGTGCCCCAAGGCGCCAGCCCAGGCTCCTACACCCTCAGCCTGCAACCCAATGACCCCCATTCCGGCCAGTCGGTGACCGAGAATATCCCCGTTATCGTTCGCTAGAGCCGGGTTATTGCTGGGTGAGCCAGTCAAAAACCAACTGAGACCAGGCCTCGAGCCCCGCATACACCTCCCTTATCGCGCCCAGGTCGGCCAGCTGCCCCTCGAGCTTCTCGGTCTCGATCACCCTTGGTTGGTCCTCCGATTCCACCAGGAACACAATTCCAGCATGAACCCGGCTCACCGGCGAGTCCTCCAAGAGGATGAATCCCACCGGCTCCGCCCGGTAGCGAACGATTCCGACCTCCTCCAGTAGCTCCCTTCGCAAACCGTCCAGAACCGGGTTTTCGCCCACGTCCTGGGGGTTGATATGCCCGCCAACCCCCAGGGTGTAGCGATGGTGCAACCGGGCCTCTCCCCCGCCTTTGGTACGACGCATCAAAAAGAACTGCTCGGCATGGCGAACCAGTCCATAGGGGATAATCTGACGGTACGCAGGGTCTTCCTCAGCCTGCGGACGGGGCAGAAACACCCCTTCCAGGCTCATCGCCCGCAGCAGGGCCGGCTCGAGCTCGATCAGGTGTGGGCTTGACCCCGGAAAACGGTGTGCGGGCAAGGCGTAAACGTATTCCATAACGGATGCTCTCAGGGCTGGGCCCCTTGGGGCAGACTAACGCAAGACCGCCTCCCGACCCTCAAGCCAGACCTTTTCCACCCTGGCTTCCCCGTGGAGGGTGAACAGCGAGCCCAAAAGCTGCTCCACCGAGTCCAGGTGGCGGAAATGCACCTCCAAAGTGCTCTCCGGCTCAGGCCGAAGGTAGAGGATATCGGCGGCCTTGCCTGGGCTCAGGTCGCCAATCTCACGGTCCAAACCGAGAATTTCGGCGCCGGCTCGAGTGGCCAGATACAGGAGATGCGCCGGGGTGAGGGGGAAGCCATCCTCGGCATAGCGCTGGGCAATATAGGCCGATAACCCCTCTTTGAGCAAACTAAACCCGGTCCCCCCTCCCACATCAGAACCCAGGCCAAAGCGAATTCCATGCTGTAGGTGGCGCTTCAACGGAAAGATCCCGCTGCCGATAAAGGCGTTGGAGGAAGGGCAGTGGGCAATCGCGGCCTGGGCCTCAGCCAACCGGGTCAGTTCGGGCTCAGTGGGGTGAACGTTGTGAGCCAGGACCGAGCGTGGGCCGATCAGGCCGAAGCGGTCGTAGGTCTCGAGGTAATTCGCGCTCCAGGGAAACAACTCCGCTACCGCGCGAATCTCCTCGCGGTTCTCGTTGATGTGGCTGGTAAAGTGCACATCGGGGTATTCTTCAAACAGAGCCTGGCACACCTCCAAAAGCCCCTCTGAGGCCGAGAGCGAGAACCTCGGGGTCACTGCATACTTGAGCTTGCCCCGGTTATGAAAACGCTGAATCAGCATCTTCTGCTCTTCGTAGCTGCGCTGAGGGGTGGTGTGAAGTTCGGGCCGGAGCATCCGGTCAGAGCAGACCTGTCCAGCCAGAAGGCGCAGCCCCACATCCTCCGCGGCGCCGAAGAGGTTGGCGGTCGCACCCTGGAAGTGAGAGCCGAACACCAAAGCGGTGGTGGTGCCGTTTCTCAGCAACAGACGCACGAACTCTCGAGCTAGCTCCCGGGCCAAGCGATTATCGCTAAGCCGGGCCTCGAGGGGCAGGGTACGCTGCTGCAACCAATCCAACAGGGTATATCCCATCGCCCCGATGACCCGGGTTTGCGGGTAATGAACATGGGTATCGATCAGGCCGGGAAGCAGGAGGCCATCGCGGCAGTCCTGTAGCTGGGCTCCAGGAAAACGCCGGTGGATCTGAGGGTAAGGACCAACGGCGGCAATTTTGCCCTCCTGCAGGGCAATCGCCCCATCCGAGAACGACTCCAGCGCTTCAGCTCGATGAAACGGATTGTGCGGCGTATGTGCGATAAGACCACGGAGGATTAGGGTCATTGCCGCCCTTCATTCTACCGAGGTCACCTCGAGCCCCACCCGTTCGCCCTTCCGCACATCCACCAGGCCGAAATCGGTCAGCCGCAGCTCGGGGATGACGGCCAGGCCCAAAAACGAGAGCACCATGTAGGGATCAGGGATGCTCACGCCCAAGCGGCGGGCCGCCGCTTCCAGGGCTTGCAGTTTGGCGTCCACCACCGCCATCGGCTCATCGGTGATCAGGCCCGCGATCGGCAGGGCCAGCTCGGCCAGCACCTGGCCGTCCAACACAGCGATCATTCCCCCGCCCAAGGCCTCCAACCGCCTGGCCGCTACCAGAAGGTCGGCATCCGAGATCCCGACCGCCATCAGGTTATGGTGGTCGTGCCCCACCGTACAGGCCAAAGCGCCCTTTTGCAGGCCAAAAGCCGTGACCAAGCCCTTCCCCATCTGCCCGTTTTTGCCGTAGCGCTCGAGACAGATCAGCTTGGCCAGGTCTCGAGCCGGATCGGCCACAACCGCCCCCTCGCGCACGGTGGGGTAGAGCCGCTCCTCCGCGGTCAAAACCTGATGGGGGATGGCCCGTATCACCCGCACCTGGCCCGTTGGGGCAGGAATTCGCAGGTGTTCTTCGGTCAGGGCGGGCAAGCGAACCGTATCGCTGACCGCCGCCGAGCGGGTACATCTCGGGAGTTCCACCACAAGCTCCCCCTGTGCTGCAACCTTTCGGCCCGCCTGATACACCGCCGTCGCCTGAAACCCCTGCAAGTCCTGCAGCACCACCAGGTCAGCCTGATACCCCGGCGCCACCGCTCCCCGGCGGGTCAGGCGGTAATGCCGGGCGGTATTCCAGCTGGCCGCTCGGATCGCATAAAGCGGGTCGGCCCCTAGGGCAATGGCTTTGCGCACCAAGAAATCCACCCCGCCCTCGCGCAGCAAATCCGAAGGCAGGCGATCGTCGGTGACCAGGCCGATGCGGTCGGCATGCTTGGTCTCGAGCAGCGAGACCAAAGCCGCCAGGTTCCGCGTGGTGGAGCCCTCGCGCACCATTAAGAACGCCCCCCCTTCGAGCTTGGCCCTCCCCTCTTGGAGGGTGGTGCTCTCGTGATCGGAAGCGATCCCACTGGCCAGATAGGCCTGCAAGGGGGGGCCGATCAGGGTTGGCGCATGGCCCTCGGGAGATTTGCGGTGTTTTTCGGCCAACAGCACCTTGCTCAGCTCAGGAGCCGAGGCCGCCAGGATGTCCGGAAAGCTCATCAGCTCAGCCACGCCCACCACATCGGGGTGTTGCAGCAGGTCATCCATCTCCTTCAACCCCAGCTCCGCGCCGCTGGTCTCGAGCCGGGTGCTGGGCACCGAACTGGGCACACAAAACCACACCTCCAGCGGCAAATCCTGGCTGGCCTCGATCATCCAGCGGATCCCCGGAACCCCGGCTGCGTTACCGATCTCGTGAGGGTCGGCCACCAGGCCGGTTACCCCCCGCGGAACCACCGCCCGGGCATATTCAGCTGGGGTGACCATCGAGCTCTCAAGGTGCAGGTGGCCATCAATAAGCCCCGGCGCCAGGTAGGCCCCGTTCAAGTCCAAGACCGCATCGGCTCGAGCCTCTGCATACTCCGCCCCCACCGCCGCAATCAACGAACCCGCCAACAAAACATGGGTCTCTTGCAGCTCGAGGGTGAACACGTTAACCAGCCGGGCGTTTTTGAGCAGCAGGGTTCCCGGCGTGCGCCCCATCGCGGCATCTACAGCGAATTGCAGGCTCTCTAGGCTGGGTGGCTTGGGCATATTTGGGGGATTTTACCGCATTGGCCTGAGGCTGAGGTCAAAAAAGGGGGCGCAGCGCTGCGCCCCCTGAGCCCGCTTGCGGCCTGCCCTACTTAGGCTCGTTCGGCCATTCCCCGACCACCCCCGGCGCGGCCCACTCGAGGCCCGCCAGCTCTTTGGGGCCATACGATTTCCCTGCCGGGATCCGCTCGACGCCGTTGCGGTCTTTCATGGGGCCGGTATAGGGAGTGTATTTACCGGCTTTCATCAGGGCCAGACGCGACATCACCAGGTCGTAGACCGTGGTCTGCTTGCCGGTCAGTCGATCGGTGACCTTCTGGGCCTTAAGGGTGGGGATGAACAGCGGGTTGATCGGCTCGCCATAATCGCTGCCCAGCTCGACCGCACCCTCCTTGAGCATCCACCAATAGTCCACGTTTTCCAGGTTCTTGTTGGTATAGGTGCCGTTGTGAACTTTGGTCAGGAAGTCAATGTAAATCTTCTCCCAGTGCACGATCTGCCCGGAGGGAACCGTCTTGGGGGAGACATTTTTCATGGGGGTGTAGTGCCCAAAGGCCGGCAAGCCCTTTTTAGCCGCAGCCTGAATGGTCGCAGGGCTGTCCTCGGTGAAGGCGAAGACATCGTTCCCCTGGGCGATCAGGGCATTGGTGGCCTCGGTGGCTTTGGCCGGGTCAAACCAGCTATTGATCCAGTTAACCTGCACGGTGGCCTTGGGGTTAATCTCCCGCATTCCCAGGGCAAAGGCCCCGATGTGCCGCTTAACCTCGGGGATCGGGAAAGCCGCTACATACCCGCCCTTCCCACTCTTGGAGAGGGCGCCAGCGATGAGCCCATTGAGGTAGTACAACTCGGTGAAATCGGCCTCATAGGTCATCAGGTTGGAGGCCCGCTTGTAGCCGGTAGCGTGGCCAAAGAGCACATTGGGGTACTTCTTGGCCGAGTTGACGATCCCGTCCATGTAGCCGAAGCTGGTGGCGAAGATCACCTTGCAGCCCTCCTGCACCAGCTTATCCACCACCGGCTCAACCTGGGCCTCCGGCACCGACTCCACATATTTGGTCTCGAGCCAAGGCAGGGCTTTCTCGGTAGCCTTGCGGGCCACATCGTGGGCATGGGTCCAGCCGAAATCCCCTACCGGCCCCACATAGATAAAACAGGCTTTGAGCTTATCCCCTTGAGCAAAACCCAAACCGCCCAAGGCCAACAGGGTAAGTGCTGCCAGTGCTTTCTTCATCCTCTCCTCCTACGCGGTACCAAACCCCACCCCCAGCCTCCGCAGCAGGCTGCGGTAGGCAATCGCCACCCGGTCTGACCTTAGGTGCAGTTCAGCCTGAAGGTCAAGCGGCAGCCGCTCGGGCCGCTGGGATTCCACAATGGGCACATCCTGCATGGCCACCCGGTCTTGGAAGGCCCGAATCTCCTCGGGGCTCTGGTCGCCATAGTTCATGGCCACATAAAACCAGCCGAGCGATTCCAGTTCCGAGACCGGGGTCACGCTCATGAAGATCGAGAAAACCCGCCCGCTTTCGTCCCGCTTGGTGAAGTAGGCCGAGAGTGGGGCCAAGACCTCATAGGTGTAGCTCACATAGCGCCCCACCCCGGTTCCATCAGGGTTAGGCTGGTATACCCGGATATCCTTAGCCCGGATGCGCCCTTCCTTTTCCTCGACCTCGTAGTCGGGGATCTCAGGGTGGGCCTGATCGCCCAAAAGCCCCTCGTGCACAAAGGGAAAATGGGCCACATCGAGGAAGTTCTCAACCACTCGAGGGGCACTAGCCCGGAAAGCGTAGGGCCCACACATCACCGTCTTGAAGCCCGGCTGACCCCACTCGTAGAAGGGAGGGATATCGGCTACCGGGGGCTCCAGCGCCCCCCAGACCATCCCGTATTGCTCGCGGGCGGCATATACCCGGGCTGTGGCTTTGGCTGGGGGGGTCTGCTGAGCGTGGGCAGGAAAACGCACGCACCGCCCCCCCCTCTCGTAAACCCAGCCGTGATAGGGGCAGATCACCTGCTCCCGCTCGAGCCGCCCCAGAGAGAGCTTGGTTCCGCGGTGAATGCAGAGGTCTTGCCAGAGCTCAATACCGCTCTCGAGGCCCACCAACACAGCCTCTTCCCCCAACAATCGCACCGGATATAAACCCTTGGTCCGCACCTCAGCCGCCAGGGCCAGAGGAAGCCAATGTTGGCGCAAGATCTCGCTCATAGCACACCAGGGCTCCGCTTTGGCCCACCAGAGGTATTCTTGCAGGTTCCACCGCGCGCGTCTATCCCAAACCGTGGGAAATCGCACCTACCTCACATCTTCCCATCCATTTGGGCAATACAGTAGCCCCTGGAGGTGAGCCTATGAGTTATCCGTTCAAACTACCCGATCTTGGCTACGACAAGGCGGCCCTCGAGCCCAGCATTGACGCTCAAACCATGGAGATTCACCACGACAAGCACCACGCCGCCTACGTAAACAACCTCAACGCGGCTCTGGAGAAGGCCCCCGAGGTGCAGGGTTGGAGCCTGGAAGAGCTGCTCCAAAAGATCAATCAGGTGCCCGAGGCCATCCGTACCGCGGTGCGCAACAACGGCGGTGGGCATCACAACCACACCCTGCTCTGGGACATCCTCACCCCCGGTGGCTCCAAAACGCCTACCGGCAGGCTGGCCGAGGCCATCAACACCACCTTTGGCAGCTTCGACGAGTTCAAGAAGCAGATGACCCAAGCCGGAACCACCCGCTTCGGCTCCGGATGGGCCTGGCTGGTCAAGGATAAGAGCGGCGGGCTCAAGATATACAGCACCGCCAACCAGGATTCCCCGCTGATGGAGGGGGATACCCCCCTGTTGGGAATTGATGTGTGGGAGCACGCCTACTACCTCAAATACCAGAACCGCCGCCCGGACTACTTGGCGGCGATCTGGGACGTAATCAACTGGGACAAGGTGGGCCAGCGGTTCTAACCCCGGTAAAGCGGGAGGGGCCTTCTGGCCCCTCCTTTCATGTTATGGGGCGGTGGTAAAGGAGGTGTCCTTGCTAATAAATAGATCGGCGGAGGCACCGGTGAGCAGCGGGACATACAAGCTCAGAATCTCGTTCGCGGGGAGGTCATCCGGCGAGTTGAACACGCTGCTCTTCACCGAGAGCACCCTCCAGCTGTAGGCCGTACCGTCCGCTAAGCTCATGCCAATGGCGCTGTAGTCGGGAAGCTGGAAGCTAGCCCCGGCGCTGGCCGGCAACACAAACAGGAAGTTGATCCCAGGGCCGGTGAGGCGCACATAGTAGAGGCTGGCCTCGGACACCGGCGTCCAGGAGAGGGTGGGGCGCTTGCTCACCCCGGTGGCCCCATCGGCGGGCAGGCTGTTCTTCAGTACGGTGGTGGTCGGCAAGTTGAGGGTGGTGGGACCGCTGAGGTTCGCAGCGGCGATCTTGACGGCCTGATTCCCTGAGGCATCGCCCCCACTCGCCCACACCGTTCCTCCCTCGCTGGGTAGTTTGATAGAGGTTCCGCTGGCTACCGGCAGGCCCCCCAGACCAAGGCTGAAAACCGCTCCCCCAGCCTTGATCGCCGATAGGCTACCGGCCAGCCCAGTGGTATAAGCACCCCCCGTATAGGAAAAGGTGGTATCCACACTGGGTACGGGATCGGAGCCCAGGGCGATATCCAACCCGGTCTGGCCTACCCCGGCATTGAGGCTGACCCCAGTGCGTTTCCCCAGGAAATCATAGGCGGTGATGCTGCTGCCGCTGGTCTTGAGCTTGAGCGCGACCAGATCGGTGGTTTGGCTGGCAGAGCCAAACCACCCCAAGCCGCCGCTGTAGTTGCCGGTGGTGTCACTGGCGGATATGGGCGATGCGGTGAACACCCCGTTGGTTCCCGAGACCAGAATGGTTTCGCCCGCAGGGAGGGGGTAACTCGGCCCGGTGATCTTGCCGGCGATACTGGCGGATTGAACCGGTCTTCCGCCAATCTTGAGCGTGGCGCGGGTCAGGCCGCGGTACTCGAGCACATCCGTCCCAATCTTAACCGTGAGGGTGTACGGCACGGTCACCCCGGTATAGGAAAAAGAGCCATCCGCACCGGTGGTCTTGAGGTTGGCTCCATTGAGCAGCACATTGGCCCCCGAGACCGGAACATCCGAGCTGTCCAGCACGGTGCCATTGATGGTGATGGTGGGGGGTGGGTTAATGGTAAGGGTGGCGCTGTCGCTCAGCGTTCCAGCGGTTGCGGTAAGCGTGACCGTAGTGGGGCTGGTCAACGAAGCCGGGGGGGTGTAAGAAACCGTAGCTCCGGTCGTGGCGCTCAAGCTGCCAGTGCTGGGGCTGATGGCCCAGCTGATGGTGGGGGATCCCGACACCCCCGAGAGGGTCGCGATGAAGCTTTGCGCTGCCCCTCCAGCCGTAAAGGTGGCGGTTTTGGGACTTACCGTAAGCTTAGGCCCCCCACCGCCCCCGCAGGCCGCTAAGGCCAAGATCAAACCCATGACCAAAACCCGGGTCAAATACGCCATATGCTCCTCCAGCTCACTTTTGGAAGCTCTGCCTTCCTCGAGCCAGCCGCAAGTTAGCAAAGCCGGCGTTATACCCCCGTTATGGCGGGGTTATGGGTCTCGGGCTACCGGCTGAGCACCCAGGCTACCAGACGGTTTTGCAAGAGGCGGGTGCCGAGTTCTGCAGGCAGGGCCGCACTTGACTCCCGCAGCAGAGCCTGGAGTGCCCGGAGGAATTCCGCTCCAGCCTCTTCCCCTAGGGTCCGGGCTCGAGCATAGAGCACCAGGGGCAGGTCATAGAGCCCCTTGGCCCATTCGGCCCGCAGGGCATAGGCCTCCGCCGAGGCCCGCTGGGCCGCCTCTGGCTCTCCTCCGCGCAACAGGGCCAGGCTTAACCCGGCCAGGGCTCGAGCCTGATGGCGATACTCCTTGCGGTCCTCCCAAATCCCCGCGGCCTTTCTGATCAAGCGCTGGGCCTCCTGGGGGTGGTTCCGCTCGAGCCCAATGAAGCCCAAAAAGAACAGGCTGTGCCCCAGCATGGCCCGCTCACCGATGCGGTCGAACTCTTCCAGGGCGGCGTTCAGCTCGCCCTCCGCCTCTTCCAGGCGACCCTCGGTCAGCAGGGCCATCCCCAGGTCCAGGCGCAGCAGGGCCAGATCCCGCCGAGCTTCAATCCCTTCGGCCTCGAGCAGGGCTCCCCGAACGGTGGCCTCCAGGCTGGGCTCGAGGCCAAACACCGCCGCCCCCAGCAGCAACAGCTGCAAGGAATCCCAGATGGCCCACCAATCCCCCCGCTCTCTGGCCTCGGCGTAGAGGGCTTGGGCGGTAGCTAGGGCTGGCAGGTACTCGCCCTTGACCAGGTCCACTAGGGCCTTGTCGGCTTTGAGGCGACGCAGCAACATTCCATCCTCGAGGTCTACCGCCAGGGCCCAGGCTTGACCATAGGCGTTCTCGAAGCGCTCTAGGTCGCCCAGGCGGAACCAGTACCCCGAAAGGTTGCGCAGTGCCCGGGCCTCCATATCGGCATCCCCGATATCGTGAAAGGCGGCAATGCTCTCCAGCAGGGGCTCGAGCTGGGCGTTGGGGTCCCCCCCCCGGTATTCCAGCCAGGCCAACCGGAACAGGGCATGGCCTCGCTGCCAAGGGGTCTGGGCCAGGCGCATGGCCTCCCGGGCGGCTTCGATCCCCCGCCGCACATTGCCCGAGGCCACGGTAATCTCGGCCTCCAGAAGGCTCAGGCGGTATTGCTCATGAATGCCCAGCTCGGCGGCCAATCGGGTCAGCTCAGCCCGCTCAGGAATCACCAACTGCCCTAAGCTGACCCGGGCCTCAGCCGACTCGATCAGGGTACGAAAGCGCTCGGCAGGGGCCTCCATCGGAGGGCACAGGGCCCGGGCCCGGGCGTAGTACTCCAGGGCTTGCCGGGCCAACGGCCCCCGGCGCAAACTGCGGGCTGCCACCAAATAGGCCTGATAGGCCTCGCTCCTTTGACCCGAGGCCTCGAGGTGCTGGGCCAGCAACCAGGGCTCCCCGCCTGTATCGCGCAGGGCCTCGGCCAAGGCCCGGTGCAGCCACTGCTGCCGAGATTCCGATAGCTCGGAAAGCACCGCCTGGCGCATCAGTTCATGCCTTAGGCTATATCCGGCGGGATCTTGGCGCAAAAATCCCCCCAGCCACAGGGCCTCGAGGTCGCTGATTCCCGCCCCCAGCCGGGGCAGGAGACCCACGGCCACATCGGAGGGCAGGGGAAAATCGGCCAGGGCCACCGCCCCCATCAGGGCCACCGCCCCCTCTCCCAGGCGGCTGATGCGGCCCAAGAGGGCCTCGCGCACGCTGGGGGGGAGGGGCAACTCACGGTAGTCAGCGGTAAACTCGTCGAAGGGGGTGCGCCACTCCTGCCCCTCCACTCGCAAAAGCCCCTGATCGAAGAGAAAGCGCACCGTCTCCAGCACATGAAAGGCATTGCCCTCGGTGGCTTGGTACAGTCTCCGGGCAAAGCGCTCGGCTCCTTTGCTCTGCCCCGACATGGCCCGCAAGAGCTCGAGCAGGGCCCCTTCATCCAAGGGCTCCAGGCTGCGCTCATAGAGGCGAGCCTCGCTGCGTAGCTCCCGCAGAGCGGTTTGCAAGGGGGTGTTCGGGGCATTCAGCTCAGGGCGAGCGGTTCCCAGCAGGAACAATCCCAAGGCCACACTTCGCCGGGTCAGGTAGAGCAAAAACTCCAGGCTGGCCCAGTCCAACCACTGCAGATCCTCCCATATCACCACCCCGCCCGGGCGGACCAAACTCTGCAGCGCCCGGGCTAGGGCCTCAAACAACCGGGCCTTACTGGGCTGAGCAGGGGGTAGCCCCAGTTCCGGCAACACCTGAGACAGCTCTTCGAGCCAGGTGGCCTCGAGGTTACCGGGGAGCTTTCCGATCTCGAAGGCTTGGCGCAGCACCTCCAAAAGCCCCCCGAACCCTAAGTCCAGGTTGCTCTCGCGCTGAAGCACCCGCAGCATCTCGCCCTTGCGCCGGGCAAACTCCAGCACCAGACGGCTTTTGCCCACCCCTGGCTCCCCGCTTAGGAGCAGCAGCCCCCGTCCCCAGTGGGCCTCGAGCCAGGCCCAATCCGCGGCCCGCCCCACCAAGGGCGGCTCAGCCAAGGTGCGCGGGATGGAAACCCCCGTCCGGGGCAGCCCCCCGGTTCGCAGCTGGGCATAGAGCGCCGCGATCTCAGGACTAGGCTCCAACCCCAACTGCTCCGCCAGGAGCTGCCGGTATTCCTCGTAATGCCGCAGGGCTCCGCTGTGGTCTCCCATCAGGGCCAGCAACCGCAACACCGCACCTTGTTCAGCCTCCTGCAAGGGATCTTGCGCCAACAGCTCGCGGTACACCGCTAGGGCTTCCGAGTAGGCTCCGGCAGCCTCGAGATGCCGCGCCTGACCCAGCATGGCCTCATGGTGAAGCCGTTCCCAGCGTTCGCGTTCGGGGAGCAACCAGTCCCAGAGGTTCTCTGAGCCCTTGGGGTCTAATCCGGCCAAAAAACCCCCGCGCCACAGGGACACCGCTTCCATCCAGTTCCCCCGAGCCAGGTAGGACAGGAAGTGCTCGAGGTCCGTTTCCACGTCCCCGAGCTCGAGGTACTGGGGCCCTTGCACAATCACCTGCTCCCAGGGCGTTCCCTTGAGCCGGAACAGCTCCTGGCGCAGGTTGCGCCGCACTGTCTCCTCGCTGCCCTCCCACAGCAGGTCAGCCAACACGATGCGCTCCACCCGGGTTTTGTGTACAGCCAAGTAGGCCGCAATTACCGCGGCCTTGCGGGGCAAGGCCCTCACCAGCCTCCCGTTTTCGAACAACTGCGGAGGACCGAGCAGACTCAGATAAAGATCCAAGCGAGCCTCACCCAGAAGCGGCGCAAAAAAGCCCCAGCAGCCCCGCTGCGCATCTGCAGTTTACTCCGGCTTTAGCTCCGGAAGGTCAGCTTTTGAACGGCCGCTTGCCAATCTTGGCTGCGGGCCAGGCTGGTCCCAATCAGCACCGCATCAAACAGGCTGTGCAGCTCTTCTAGTTCGGCAGGGTGGCTGTACCCCGACTCCGCGACCAAAGCCCCACCAAACCCCCGCTCCCGGGCCAGCCGCCCCAGCCGAGGCGCGGTGGTGCGGTCAATCTTCAGGTCTACCAGGTTGCGGTTGTTGATGCCCAGGATCTGGGCCCGGCTCGAGAGGGCCACCTCCAGCTCGGCCTCGTCGTGCACCTCAACCAGTGCATCCAACCCCTGTTGCTGCGCCAGCTCGAGGTACGCGCCGGTCAGCTCACCCAGCACCGCCACGATCAGGAGCACCGCCGAGGCCCCCAGGGCCCTGGCCTCCTCGAGCTGTCGGGGGTGAACCGTGAAGTCTTTGCGCAGGATCGGCAGCCCTACCGCTTGGCGCACCGCCAAAAGGTCCGCGTTGCTGCCAGCAAAATAGTGCGGTTCGGTGAGCACGCTGATGGCCCTGGCCCCCCCCTTGGCGTAGGCCTGGGCCACCTGGGCGGGGTCGAGTTGGGCGATGTCTCCCTGGGAGGGACTCTTGCGCTTGACCTCAGCGATGAGGGAGAGCCCTGGGGCCTGAAGGGCCTCCAGCAACGAGGGCCGGGGCTGGGAGGTAGGGGGAAAGGAAGGCGGCTCGAGATCCACCACCTCCGCCCAACGCCTACGCGAGATCTCCCCCAACACACCGGGGACCCGGGACAGATCGGGCTCGAGGCGCATCAGTTGGACAACTCCCGGAACCCTTCCGGAATAGGCAGGGCGCGAATTTTGTTCAGGGGCCACCATACCGCGCTGGCCCGGCCCGCGATGGAAGTCTCGGGAATGGGGCCAAAGGTACGCGAATCCTCCGAGCCCCCGAAGGTGCGGTTATCCCCCATCACGAAGTAGTACCCCGGCTTGAGCTTGAGGGCGGCGTTGAAACAAACCTCCCCCGCGTTGGATTTGTCCAGTTCCTCCTGGGTAGGGGGAACCAGCATCTCGAGGGTGGGCTTCAGATACGGCGGCAGGTCGCCCGGGCTAAAGCGGGTCTGTTGCTGGGTGATGAGGGCGGTCAGCTTGCCATTTTGGTAGCAGGTCACCGGATAGTTTTCAGGATAGGGGGTGATGAACTGGTTGATGTGCACCTCGTTGAGCGGCTTGCCGTTGATGTTGACCACCCCGTCCTTGATGCTCACGGTATCCCCAGGGATCCCGATGATGCGCTTGATGAAGAAGGCCCGGAATGGAAAGCCAAGGAAGGGAAACTGCGCCACCGAGTTGGGGGTGCCCTCCGGAGGCTTCACAATCGCGACCTCTCCCCGCTTCCAGTGCATCAGCCCAAAGCGCACCAGCCAGGTCTCATATTTGGGGACGAACACCCGTTCCCCGTTTTGCAGCGAGAGCGCCCCCTGGGGCAGGGGGTTGCCGTTGAGCGGGTTCATGCTGTTGCCCACCACGCCCACCGTGGTAAAAAGGAAGGTGGTCACCAAAAAGGCCAGCAGCAGCGCCTCGCCCACCTGGCGGAACCATTCACGAAAGAGATAATCCCAGAAGTTACGCATGTCGTTGGGTCCTTGATCTTGCCCGCCCTATAGCATACAGGCAAGCCGGGCCCCTGCAAGCTAAAGCCCCCGGGTGAACCAGGGCTGAAGCAGCCCTACAGGGGCTCGAGCGGGCTTTGCTAGAACCAACGCCCCAGGGATTATTGAACTCCAGGCGGCCTCCCGGCGGGTTGGTAGGGGGGGACACCTGCACAAGCCCGGCACAGGACTAGCCCCTCCCCACGAACCTCCCTGCCATTCAGCACCTCCTCCCCACACCCCGCGCACACCGCCCGTTGACTGGGCTTGCCCACCAGCTCACCCACCCAGTCCAAGGAACGCTCCCACTCCAGCCTAAACAGCTCGTCCGCCGAAAGCTCCTGGTAGGCCTCCATATAGGCATCCCACCGCCGCTGTCCCAGCCTCCGCCCCTGCTGCACCTGTTCCCGCAGGCCAGGCCGGGGGGCCAGCCGCATCCCCCGCAGGCTTTGGGTATCAACGAAGGTCGCGGCCACCCGTCCGTAGTCCAGCAAGCGCATAGTACGCCGCCCCAGCCAACATCCTGTGGCCACCGAGACCCCATCGGCAAAGCAACCATCGGTCTCCACCACCACCAGCAGGCGTTTACCCTTCTGGGGCAGTTCCAGCCCCAGCAGCTCCCCCGCCCATACCCCCATCCGCACCCCCAGCACCTGGCGAGGGCAGAGGTGACGGTGCAGCTCTGAGCTTCGCCTCAGAAGTTCGGCT
>NZ_QWLB01000100.1 GCF_003574355.1 Meiothermus granaticius NBRC 107808
CAACGATGGGGGCCCCGTCCAGACTCACGGCCTGGTTCATCCCCACCAGAGCATGGCCCAGGCCCAAAAAACCATTCCCGGCCTGGCCTGCGTTCACCCAGCCCGGTGCGGCCCCGTCCCCGGCGGCGGCCCCGTGATACCAGCCGTAGCCAATTCCAGGAAAGGCCTGAGCCAGAGCATGTGCATAGTCCCGCCAGATGGCCCGGAGCTCCGAGGTATAGTTTTTGAAAAGCATCCACCAGCCGTAGTCCCAATAGTTGGTCTGCCGGATGGCCGAACCGTCGGGGTTCTGGTAGGGCTCGGGGTCGTGGTCGAAACCGTCCCACCCCTCGCTTTGCAGAATCCGAGCGGCGGCGGCGTGCTGCTGAATCATCCGGTTCCAGGCGGCGGTATCGGTCGGGGGGGCTGGATGGGTGGTGCGGATCACCACCCGCTTGCGCCGCCTGACCCCGGCGGCCTTGCGCAACTGGTCGGCAAAGGTCAGCTCGTTGAGGGTGAAGCCCGGACGGCAACACTCTAGGGTGAAACCGCTGACCATCAGACTGACCCCTTCAAAGGGAGTGTTGTTAAGGGCCGCAATGTCGTTGGCGGTGAGGCTGTCGGTCCAGTGGTCGCGGTCTCCGGCGCTGCGGATGTCCCACAAAAATTTGAACCCACCCAAGCTGGGGGATAGGGTGGGCTCAAATTTTTGTGGGACATCCGCAGCGCCGGAGACCGCGAC
>NZ_QWLB01000101.1 GCF_003574355.1 Meiothermus granaticius NBRC 107808
GTGCGCAGCCTGCTCACGCGTGCGGCTGAGGAGACCCTGGCCCCGGCCCAGGGTCTCCTCAGCCGCACGCGTGAGCAGGCTGCGCACCTCGGCGGGCTCGAGCAGCTCCATCAGGGCCTGGCGCACCAGCGGGTGAAAGCGCAGGCCTCCCGCCACCTCCTCCAGCAGCAGGTCGTGGGCATAGGGCAGCAACACCGCAAAGGCCTCCTCCTCTGCGGCCACCTCGCCCCGCACACTGGCTTTGGCGGCTTGGTGTTGCACCTCCGGGGGTAGGTCGGCGATCAGGTAGGCCAGCAGCCCGGCGGGATCGGGGTGGGCGTAGAAGGCGGCCTCAGGCCGCACCCCGCGCCCCATGGCCCGCAGCAGCAGGCGCAGGCCGAGCGGCCAGCCCTTGGCCAGGCTGTGGGCCTGCTCGACCTCGAAGGCGGGAATCTGGGGGGTAAGGGCCTGGGCCAGCTCGAGGGCCTCGGCGGGATCAAAGGCCAGCTCCGACTCGCCGATCACCTGGCCCAGCACCTCCCAAGGGGCGGCCCGGCGGGTCAGCACCGCAATCTGTAGGTTGGGAACCCGCGCCAGCATCCGCAGCAGGGTCAGGTTCTCCCGGCTGGCGGCCCTCTGGGCTTCATCCAGCACCAGGGTGTGTCGGGGAACGGCCTCGGCCACCAGAACCTCCAGCAGCGCTTCCCCGGCGCTGGCCCAGGCCCCCCGCCCCAGCGC
>NZ_QWLB01000011.1 GCF_003574355.1 Meiothermus granaticius NBRC 107808
GCTTGGCTCAGCGAGACCCTGGGGGCCGGGGCGGGGCCGGGATCCGCGGGCAGGGCGGGCAGGTTCTCGGGGCTGGCCGCAGGGGGGGTGATCTGGGGCTTGAGGTCGCAGACCAGCGGCCGACCGGCCTCCTCGCTCAGGGTGAGGTCTTCCTGGAGATACCCAAAGGGCTCGAGGATATCCAGGATCGGTTTGAGCTTTTTGGGGCGAACCACGGCCCGAGCGGCCGTGGGCCAAAAGACGTAATAGCGCCCAGGATTGGCGGAGATCTGTACCCCAGAGATCAGGTGCTCGCTGCCCTCGAGCCGCCTTAGGGCATTTTTATAGCGATGGAAGGCGGTTCTGGCCTGGGGGGTATGGACCTCGAACCAGTACAGCCGCCCCTCGGGCCCATCCTCACGGCGTACCCGGTAGACGCGCAGAAAGCCCTGGGCAGGGGCTTCCTCGAGGACCGCATACTTATCGTCGAGCACCGTCATCCCTGGCGATTATACCGCCCCTGGCGGGCTGGGGTTTTTACCGGCCCTCCAGCCGGGCGATCAGCCGGGCCAGGGTAGATGCGTTGGGGGGGCGCCGAAAGGGGTTGAAGGGCTGCCCCGTGCCGATCTCCTGGAGCATGGACCAGTAACCGGGTACGGTATAGGCATATAAGTTGACAGGGCCCAGGGTGCGGACTTTTGCCGACCAGCGCTGAAACGCCTGTTGCTGGGCTTGCTGATACGCGCTCCACCACTGCTGCTGGGCCGGGGTGAGAAGGGCCTCGAGGGCAAATCGGGTCTGCTGAGCCATCTCGAGGCTCAGGTGGGGGGGCTCGGCCAGGGAGCGCAGCAGCGGCAGGGCCTGCTGGGCCTGGTCTGGGTTGAGGGCCACCAAGCGATTTTGCTCCATCGCCCACCAGCCGTTCACCAGCCGAACCAGGTCAAACACCGGAGCATACGCCACCCCCCGGCCTGGGTCGGGCTCCGGGGCTTGGCCCCACACCCCCAGCAGCCCCAGCACCCCCACGGCAAAGGCTCGAGGCAGGTTCATCCCCTCCATTATGAAGGGGGTAGATTAGGCCCCGGCGAGTTTCTGCCTCCAGAAGATTAATGAGGGTTCCCGAGCCTAAGGCAGGTTGCGCCGCTCGGCCCAACGGGTGTCATCAATGGGGAAGTAGTGGAGGATCCGGGTGCCCGAGAGGCTTTGCCCCACCACACCCTGCTTGCGCAGCCCCTGGCTGTGCAGGATATTGCGCATCACCGTGCTGGCCGCAGTGCTGAAGAGCGTGAAGCCCTCGTACCAAACGAACTTGGGGATGCTGACCCCAGCACTCTGCACAGCCGCCACCACCGCGCTGTAGGCGGCCTTGGCCTGCTGGGCGGCGCCATCATAGTTCATGGCCTGGTAAGAGGCCAAAGCCCGCCGGGCGGAGGCATCGGCGTTGAGCACCTGCGCCTGGATGCTGTTGCTTTGCCCGCTGTCTGCCGCCACCTTGAGGATGGCGTTGGCCTGGTTCAGATAGGCGGCGACCAGATAGCGGTTCATGCTGTCGCGGTTGAACTGCCCGAACTCGCTGCTGAGATCAATGTAGCTCATGATGCTGTGCGACTCATCCCCGAGCTGGGCATAGTAAAAGGGACCCCCAGCCCCGTAATCCACGTCCTCGCCGGGGTCATAGCCGTCGTGGGGGTGCGAGAGCGCGGTGTGATGGCCCACCTCATGAATGAGGGTGGTGGTAAACCCATACCCCAGGGCCCGGTCGGCCTGGCTGTCAATGGCATAGACCATGCTCTGGGTGCCGGTGGTCCAGTCGTCGTCGGCCAGCCCTAGGAAGGGCTCTGGCACGTTTGGATCAGGGTTGGGCTCGTGATAGGCGAAGACGGGGACCTGATAGTCGGTGCCGGGGGTTTGGTTGGCGCTCAGTACGCCTGGAAGCTGGGCGAAGTTGTAGAGAAATAGATCCCCTCCGGCTTGACTGATCTGTGAGCCAGGGTCGCAGGGATTCTGGGTGGCCACGCAATCGTAGGCCTGCTTGGCCGCAGCGGTGTAGGGAATCGAGCTGATTTTGGTGCTGAAGCGGTTCACCGGCTGCAGGGCGTTCCAGCGCGTGTTCATCAGGCCGCTCTGGATGAAGCTCGAGCCATCCACGGTCGGATCCCCCTGGTATACGCTGACCGTGACCTGGATGTTGCTGGGCATCAGCGGCGGGGTGATCTGCACCCGATAAAGCGGTGAGGGGGTAAACAGCAGGTTGACCGCCACATAGCGGGTAATCTTGGCCAGGTCCCCGGAGAGGTTGTTGAAGGGGCGGTAGGTGGGTTTGAGGCTGCCGTACTCCCAAAATGGGGGGATGCGGTAGTCGGTCACTTGATCTCCGTCCACATCGGCCCGGGTGATGTCCCAGTTATCGCTCCAGCGCTCCGGCCCTGCCGAGAGATCCACGAACCAGACTCGCCCCACCGCGCCTGAGGGGTTCGCGGGGGTTCCTCCCCAGGCGATCATTTTGCGGCTGGCCCGCTCCTGCCCGAAGTTGTAACCGGTGTCCGGGTCGGGGTCGTCGGTTTTGGTGT
Organism: Meiothermus granaticius NBRC 107808; assembly: GCF_003574355.1. Lineage (GTDB taxonomy): Bacteria > Deinococcota > Deinococci > Deinococcales > Thermaceae > Meiothermus > Meiothermus granaticius. The sequence goes on from NZ_QWLB01000011.1 coordinate 2,550, forward strand.
ACACATGGAAGCGGAAATCGGGGCGGCCATACCAGTTGAGGAAGAACACGGTGTACTTGGTCGGGTCTACCCCGATACTGGGGGCGTTCTGCACCAACCATTGCTCCACGCTGGCGGCATCGATCCAGTGGTTGCTGCTGGGGGTGTCGGGGATCTGGAGGGCAGTGTTGGTGGCCGCAGCCGGGCAGGGGAGATCGGTGCTGGGGTCATTGGGGTTGGCCAGGTTCTTCTGGCAGTTATAGGAGCGTTGATAGGTGGTCAGTGGTTTGGGTACGGCGATGCTCGACAGGTAGGCGAACAGCTTGTCGGCAAAGGCGGTATCGGCGAATTTGATCTTGTAGTTGAAGTCGAAGTTGTTGCCGGTGTACTCCTTCAAGCCGTAGAAGTTGGGGTAGCGGTTGAGGGTCTGGTAACTGGTGGGCAGACCGGACTGGAACACTCGAGGGTTGATCTGGTTTTCCCCCCGCCCCTCCTGAAACCCCACAAACACCACATTCACATCCAGCTTCTGATCAATCTCAACCCACCCTCCCGGCTTGAGCACCTGCGGGGTGTTGGGCTGTTGATTGCAGGCCGCCAAGGCAGCCAGTCCGACGATCCAGATCCACTTCCGCATGAACCCCTCCTTGTGCGATGCAGACCTCGAGCGGCACCGCAATCCGGCAATGCTTGTAGGGCCCTGTTTACTATACCCGTCCCCCCAGGCCGATCCGTAAGGCGGCATACAGGAGATTAGGGTTTCTTGATTGGACAATGAGCCCACTATTGCTATCATGAGCCCAGAGCATGGCTTCTCACCTTAATCGAGTGGCGTTCACTTATGACCGCACGCGGTATCATCCGCCCGAGGTGTCGGGGCGCATTGCTACGGCCTTTACCGCACCGGTAGAGAAGCTGTTCCGTGACCCGCTCTTTCTCGAGATCGGTGCGGGTACTGGGCGCATCGCGGTGCCCATCATTGCCCGAGGGTATCGCTACATGGCCCTGGATGCGAACCCGGCGATGCTCGAGGTGCTGCGGCAGAAAGTGGCCGGGGTTTCGCGCAAGGTGCGGCTGCTGGAGGCCGATGCGCGGGAAATTCCGCTGGAGACCAGCAGCTTGCATGCGGTCATCGCGGTGCATTTTTGGCACATGCTGGACGATTGGCAGCGGGTTTTGGCCGAATGCCTACGGGTGCTGCGCCCTGGAGGGTTGTTGCTCGAGGGGTGGGACCAGACCGAGGGCGAAAGCGAGGACTGGAAGATTCAGCAGCGCTGGAGGGATATTCTCGCGGGGTTGGGCTACCCGCTGTCGCGGGGCCGCCACCGGGCCAGGCTGGCCGAGGTGGAGCAGGGGTTGCTGAGGCATGGGCTAGAGCCCAAAACCCGGGGGGTGGTCGAGTGGGTTGAGCTGCGCAGCCCCCGCATGAGCCTCGAGGCCATTGCCGAGCGCATCTATTCCTTCACCTGGGAGGTTCCCGAAGAGGTGTTTCGCCTCTCGGTCGCCGAACTGGCCAACTGGGTTTCCCAAGCCTATGCCGACCCCGACCTTGAATACCCCATCGCCTGGAAGTTTATGCTGCGTACCTCGAGAGCGCTGTAGCGATTGGGGGGAGCGCCATTCCTCCAACCCTGGCCTCAGGCTTTAGGTTCTCCCTTGGGCTCCTCGGGTTTTTTCTCCTCCTCGGCATCCAGGCCCTTGCGAAACTCACGTGCCGACTGGCCCAGTCCCCGGGCCAGCTCGGGCAGCTTTCGGGCCCCAAACAACAACACCACGATGACCAAAATGATGATTAGCTCTGCGGGTCCAAGTCCGAACATAAGGTTCCTCCTGAGGGTTTCTCGAGTATACGCCTCTGACGGGGGGAGACCGTCAGACCTCTCGGTACCGGTCGCGGTGCAGAAGGAGTACCAGCCCCACGCTGGCATAAACCATCAGCAAGCTGCTGCCGCCCTTGGAGACCAGCGGCAGGGTCAGGCCGGTTACCGGGGCCAGGCCCAGGGTCACCGCGATGTTGACCATGGTTTGGAAGGCCAACATCGAGAAAATCCCCGCGATGACCAGGCGATCCTCGAGCCGCACACACTCACCCACCATCCTGCCCATTCGGAAGAAGAGCAGGGCATAGAGCGCCAACAGCACCACCGCCCCAGCAAAGCCCCATTCTTCGGAGAGCACGGCGAAGATGAAATCGGTCTGGCGCTCGGGCACAAAGCCTAACTGGGTCTGGGTGCCTTCGCCGTATCCCTTGCCAAAGAGCCCACCGCTGCCGATCGCGATTGTGGACTGGATTTGTTGAAAGCCCTTGCCCTGAGGGTCTTTGGACAGATCGAAAAGGATGGTAACCCTCTCCCGCTGGTACGCGTTCAGATGGGGCCAGACCACCGTGGGGACAAGGATTGCCGCAGCCACAGTAGCGATGAGGAGGTGCCGGATGGGCATCCCGCGCACGAACAGCATCCCCGCAAATCCCACCGCCAGAACCAGGGTTCCGCCCAGATCGGGCTCGAGGAAGATGAGCCCCAGGATGGGCAGGGCCAGCAGGGTCGGCACCACGTAATCCACCACCCGCTCCAGAGAGCGCCCATTGAGTACGCGGGCCAGGGTGAGCACCAGCCCCAGCTTGGCCAACTCGCTGGGCTGAAAGCTCAAGGCCCCCACCCCTAGCCAAGCCTTGGCCCCATTGACCTCATGCCCGACCACCAACACCACCCCCAGCAGCACAATCGAAAGGACGTACAGCGGATAAGCCCAGGAAAACACCTGGCGGCGTGAGAACAGTTGGATCAGCATGGCCCCTGCAATGGCCAGCACGGTCGCGATGATCTGCTGGACAAAGACCCCCTGGCTAGGGGCGGCGCTGTACAGCGCCATCAACCCAATCAGGTTGATGAGCAAGACCAGGCCGATGGTGGCCCAGTCATAGGCAAAAACCGGGATGCGGCGGGCAATCACCCCACCAGTCTAGCCCCTCCCCCTTAGCAGAGGCTAAGGGTCTCCGGTGGGGGTTAGCGGGACTCCGCTGAGGACAGCCGCCGAAACAGCCACCAGAATCCAAAGCTTTGTAGAACCGGAAATGCCAACAGGGTCAGCGCGCCCGGCCAGAGGGCAAACAGCAGGATGGGAATGAGGGTGGCCACCAGCGGGATCCAAAGCAGCTCCACCCGGCCCCGTTGCCTGAGCATCCGGTAAATGGTGAAGTTGTTGAAAAAGGCAAAGCCCAGCAGCAAAATCCAGGCTATGGCGAAGGTGTTCATGGCTCGAGCTGATTGTACCGTACTTGGCGGGCGGGGCTGCGCGGTGTAGCGTTCCTCGAGCCGAGCGGCTAAGCTTATACCAAGTACAACTTGGAGAACAGCATGCTGAGCGTTCCTGAAAAAATCCTGTTCGTGATTGCCGTGCTGGTCGCGCTGTACTATGGCGGTTGGAGGTTTTATCAGGTTTACCGGGCCATTCGCCGGGGCCAGCCGGAGAACCGTTTCGATCACCTTGCGGCCCGGCTGGGGCGCGGCTTATGGGCTGCCCTCACCCAGCAGACCGTATTCAAGAAGCGACCCTGGGTTTCCTTGCTGCATGCGTTTGTGTTTTACGGCTTCATCTACTACCTGCTGCTGAATGTTCTGGACGTGATTGAGGGGCTCTTCCCGGTGGTGTTGCGGGGGGGGGCTTGGAACGGCATTAACCTGACCGGAGACCTGCTCACCGCTTTGATCCTTCTGGGGATGATCGGTCTGGTGATCCGGCGGCGCAGCCGCTCGGGCCAGCATACCTTTAGCTGGAACCCCAAGACCCCGCTCCATGAAAAGGTGCGCAGCGGTATTCCTCGAGACTCGGCCATTGTGGCCACGTTCATCCTGTTTCACGTGGGTAGCCGCCTGCTGCACCGCTCGGCGCAGTCGGCGGAACTCGGCAACGACCCTTTTCAACCCGTGGCCGGGGCGCTGGGAAGCCTGCTGGCGCCCCTCGATCTGAACACCATCGCGGTTATCGAGCACCTCTTCTGGTGGGGGGCCATCGGCTCGATTCTGGTGTTCCTCCCTTATTTTGCCCACTCCAAGCACATCCACCTGTTTTTGGCCCCGCTCAACCTGGCCTTCAAGAAGGAGAAGCCCGGGGCCTTGCGTCCAATGGATTTCGAGAAGGCCGAGGAAACCGGGTTGGGGGTGGCCAAGCTCGAGGACTTCGCCTGGCCCCGGCTGCTGGATGCCTATTCCTGCATCCAGTGCAACCGCTGCCAGGAGGTATGCCCGGCCTATACCACCGGTAAGGCCCTGTCCCCGGCAGCGATGCTGATCTCGGAGCGCTATGAACTCAACGATCTCCTGCCGGCCTTTGCCTCGGGCCAGCCCAGCCCCAGGCCGCTGATGGAGTTCGCCACCAACGAGGAGAGCATCTGGGCCTGCACCACCTGCAATGCCTGCATTGAGGTTTGCCCGGTGGGCAACGAGCAAATGCTGCACATCATAGATATTCGGCGCGAGCGGGTGATGATGCAGGGGGAGTTCCCCGCCCAGCTTAACAACGCCTTCCGGGGCCTCGAGCGCAACGGCAACCCCTGGAACCTGGGTCAGGATAAGCGGATGGGCTGGGCCGAGGGCCTGCCCTTTGAAGTCCAGACCGTGGAGCAAAACCCCAGCGCGGAGGTGCTCTATTGGGTGGGGTGTGCCCCCAGCTATGACCCCAGGGCCCAGAAAACCGCTCGAGCCTTCGCAGAGCTCCTCAGCGAGTCGGGGGTCTCCTGGGCGGTGCTGGGCAAGCAGGAGAAGTGCACCGGGGATGCCGCCCGGCGGGCGGGCAATGAATACCTCTTCGCCCAGCTGGCCGAGGAAAATGTGGCGGTGCTCAACGCTTGGCAGGGCCAATCCCCCGCAGGGGCCAAGCCCAAAACCATCGTCACCACCTGCCCCCACTGCTTTCACACCCTTGCCAATGAGTACAGGGATTTTGGCGGCACCTATACCGTGAAGCACCACAGCCAATACATCACCGAGCTGCTCGAGGCCCATAAGCTCCAACCCCTGCCGATGAGCCCAGAGGGCCACCCAAGCGTGGTGTACCATGACCCCTGCTACCTGGGGAGGCACAACGGGGTGACCCAGGAGCCCCGTGAGGTGCTGGGGGCAGCCGGACTCAAGCTCCTCGAGCCCAGCCGACACGGCAAGAACAGCTTTTGCTGTGGGGCCGGCGGGGCGCAGTTTTGGAAGGAGGAAGAGCCGGGGACCGAGCGCGTTTCGGCCAACCGCTACCGTGAGCTCAAGGGAACCGGAGCCTCGACCATCGCGGTCGGCTGCCCGTTCTGCATGGCCATGATGAATGTGGAAACGGCCCAGGAGCCCGAAGGAAGCGCTCCGCAGGTGCTGGACCTAGCGGAGCTGGTGCTGCAGGGGATTCGTAAAGGGGACGCGAAGGCGGGTTAGTTTTGGGGCGGATCCAGATGATCCAGCCATCGCTCCAGCTCGTTGCCCAGGCGGCTGGAGGGCTCGAGGTGGCCGCAGTCGGTCTGGTTGCGGTTGGCCCCGCATACCGGGCATAGGCCCTTACAATCCTCCTTGCACAGCACGGTGATGGGCAGCTCTAAGGCGAAGGCCTCGGTGAGCAGGGGTTGGAGATCCAGGTTGGGGTGGCCAAACAGGAAGATCTCCTCGTCGTCTTGCTCGAGCACCTCCAGGCCCTCGACCCCCGGTGCGTAGCGCAGGAGGTTTTGGAAATAGGCCCGGATGGGGGTGGGGGTGGGGGTTAGGCAACGGCGGCATTCCAGGATGGCGTTCCCGGTGATCTCCCCGGACATCCAGAACTCGTACTCGTGCTCGCCGCTGACGCGGGTAACGCTGACCCGCCAGGGGGCTTGGCCCTCGAGGGGGAGGGCTTCGCCCCCCAGGTCCAGGGCTTCCTGAATGGCCCCCTCGGCCTCGGCACTTCCGCCTTCGCGCAGCAGCCGGGCCAGATTGATGTGGATGGGCTGGGATGGGTTCATGGATTCAGCTTACTTTCTGCTTGAAGCCCAGGGGCTGCAAGGCTGTACAAGCCCTCAGTTTGGCCGATCCGGCCCTAGGGCACGGTGCAGGGGAACACCTTTGCGGGGTGTTCCGCTGAGATATGTATAAACTGTTGCATATATGAAGCGGATTGGGATTTTAGGGGTACCGATGGATCTGGGACAGGGGCGGCGTGGGGTGGATATGGGCCCCAGCGCCCTGCGCTATGCCCGGCTGCAGGAGGTTTTGGAGGGTTTGGGGCACTCGGTGCTGGACTATGGCGATGTGGATGTGCCGGTGGTGGAGAGCCTGCGCCCATCGGGGGGTGGGGGCCTGGTATACCTGGAGGCCATTCGCAAAGCCTGCCTCGAGACCATCGAAACCCTGGGCCAGATGAGCCCCGAGACCTTTCCGGTGGTTCTTGGGGGGGATCACTCCATTGCCATGGGCTCGGTGACCGGGGCCAGCCGGGGGGAGCGAGTCGGGGTGATCTGGGTGGACGCCCATGCGGACTTCAATACCCCTCAGACCAGCCCCAGCGGAAACATCCATGGGATGCCCCTGGCCCACCTTTGCGGCCTGGGGGATCCCCGGCTGGCCAACCTCGGTGCCGAAGGCCCTACGGTGCGCTTCGAGGACGTGGCCCTGATCGGGATCCGCAGCCTCGACCCCGGCGAGGTGGCGGTGTTGCGCGAGCACGGGATGAGCGTTTACTCCATGAAGGAAATTGACCGCTTGCGCATCCCTGAGGTGGCGGCAGCGGTGCTCGAGCGCTTCCAGGGCTTCAGCCGGGTTCATGTCTCCTTGGATGCTGATGTGCTAGACCCCGAGGTGGCGCCGGGGGTGGGTACGCCGGTTCCAGGGGGCCTGACCTACCGTGAGGCCCATCTGCTGATGGAGCTCTTTGCGGATGCCGGGATCGTAACCAGCCTGGATTTGGTCGAGGTTAACCCCATCCTCGACCGGGAAAACCGTACCGCCCGGATCATGGTCGAGCTGGCCAGCAGCTTGCTGGGGAAGAAAATCTACTGAAACCCGCCGAGTGTTAGAATCGCCGCTGTGCTGGTGATTCCTGCGGTGGACATTCAGAATGGGCGCGCGGTGCGGCTTTTCGAGGGGGACCCCGAGCGTGAGACGGTGTACTATGAGCGCCCCCTCGAGGCAGCCCTGCACTGGCAACAGCAAGGGGCCCGGTGGTTGCACATCGTTGATCTGGATGCGGCCACCGGGCGGGGTGAGAATCGCGTTCTGCTTGGGGAGATCGGTCGGCGGCTGGAGATCCCCTTGGAGATGGCGGGAGGCGTCCGCAGCCTCGAGGTGGCGCGGGAACTGCTGGGGTTGGGCGCAGCCCGAGTGGTGGTGGGCACTGCGGCGGTGAGGAACCCTAACGCCCTGGATGCGATGCTGGAGGAGCTGGGGCCAGAAAAGGTGGTGGTGAGCCTGGATGCCCGGGGCCTCGAGGTGGTGGTCTCGGGCTGGGCGGAGGCCACCGCAGCGGATGTGCGTCCTCTGGCCGGGGAGATGTGGGCGCGGGGGGTGCGTACCCTGATTTACACCGATGTGCGCCGGGACGGAACCCTAACCGGGTTAGACCTCGCTACTGTGGAGCAGGTACGTCGGGCCTGGCCGGGCTTTTTGATTGCCGGTGGGGGGATCGCGTCCGATGCCGACCTCGAGGGGCTACAGCGCCTGGGGGTTGAGGGGGCCATCGCCGGGAAGGCCCTCTATGAGGGGAAAATTCAGCTCTCCCATTGGGTCGGCGGATGAACCGCCTCCGGTTTGAGGTTAGACTGAGAGTATGGCGATCCTCAACGGACTGGCGTTTCTCATCACCCTGGCGGTGGGGGTGGTGGTCTGGGCCATGTATACCTTTGAGCCAGGTCTCCTGCTGGGTACGCCGTGGGGAAGGGTTCATGTGGCTCTGCTGCTGGCGGGGGCGTTTTTGCTGGGTGGGGCGATGATGGGGATGTATGTGCTGGCGGGTTGGGTCACCTGCCGCACCCGTCTCAGCCGCTATGGGCGTGAGCTGCGCCAAGCCCGGGGGGAGCTGGACCGACTGAAGAAGCAGCAGATCCAAGAGGTTCCGGTAATCCCGGATCGGGCTGAGCCGGGATAGGGGGGTTATGAACTGGCGTTTGCGCCCCTGGCCGCACATCTCGGAGCTGCGGCCCCTGGTGGAGCAGTTGGGAATACCGCCCCTGGCGGCGGCGGCCCTGTGGAACCGGGGGTTCCGCACGCTGGCCGACCTCGAGCCCCCCCTCGAGCTGCTCCGGCTGGAGAACCTCAAGGAAGCCGCACTTCGGGTGTTGCAAGCCCTAGAGCGCGGCCAGCGCATCCGCATCCATGGGGACTATGACGCTGATGGCCTTACCGGAACCGCAATTCTGCTCTCCGGGTTGGGGGCTTTAGGGGCGGAGGTGCACGCGTTTATCCCGCATCGGCTCGAGGAGGGCTACGGGGTGTTGCCCAGCCGGGTTCCGGATCACCTGGAGGCCTGCGAGCTGTTCATTACGGTGGACTGCGGGATTTCCAACCATGCCGAGCTGAGGCTGCTGACCGAACAGGGGGTCTCGGTGATCGTCACCGATCACCACTCGCCCGGCCCCGTCCTGCCACCGGGGATGGTGGTGCACCCCATGCTCTCCCCTCGGCTGGAGGGCCAGCCCCACCCCACCGGTTCGGGGGTGGCGTTTTTGCTGCTGTGGCAGATTCACGAACTGCTGGGCAAGGATCCGCCCCTGGAATATGCCGACCTGGCCGCCATCGGCACGGTAGCCGATCTGGCCCCCCTACAGGGCTTTAATCGGGCCTTGGTCAAGGAGGGCCTGCGCCGCCTGCGCAATTCGGCCCACCTGGGCCTCCGGGTGCTGGCCGCGGAGCACTGCCGCGAGTTTAGCGCCAGCGAGATTGCCTTTCGTATCGCGCCCCGCATCAATGCGGCCAGCCGCTTGGGTCAGGCCGAGGTGGCCCTGCAGCTCCTCACCACCCAGGACATGCTCCAGGCCCGCCCCCTGGCCGAGTTCCTCTCTCAGCTCAATGCCCGGCGGCAGCGCATCGAAGAGGAGATGCTCGAGCGCATCTGGCCTACCCTCGAGCCCAGCGCTCCGGCCCTCGTGATCCACGACCCAGAGGGACACCCAGGGGTGATGGGCATTGTGGCCAGCCGGGTGTTGGAGCGCCACTACAAACCGGTCTTCATCATCGCCGACGGCAAGGGCTCGGTGCGCTCCACGCCTGGCATCAGCGCGGTGGGGGCCTTGCGCTTGGCGGCCCCGCACCTCAAGCGTTTTGGGGGACACGCTGCGGCGGCAGGGTTTGCCATTGAAGAGCGGGAAATTCCTGCTTTTGCGGAGTTGATTCGGAACCATGTGGCGGGGTATCCGGTTCCGGTTCCCGAGATTTTGCTGGATGGGAGGTTGGAGGGGGAGGATCTGGCCGAACTCTATGCCGCGCTGCAGCATCTCGAGCCCTTAGGAGAGGGCAACCCCGAGCCCCTCTTTTACCTGCGGGGTCAGCCCGAGGCCGTCCGGTTGATGGGGGAGGGCCGGCACCTCAGTTTTCGCTTGGGTGGCCTGCGGGTGGTGAAGTGGAAAGATAATGGGGAGCGGCTGCCAGTGGGGCCCATAGACCTGGCGGCGGGCCTGGTGCTTAACGAGTGGCAGGGGGAGCGCAGCCTCGAGCTGCGGGCAGCGGCCTACCGTCCGGCCCAGCAGGAGCAGGAGGGCTGGGTGTGGCCGGTCCCCTTTCGCCAGGCCCTGCGCGAAGCCGTAGCCCAGCGGGCCCCGGTTTACGTCAACCGGGAAGGGGAAGAGTGGTTTCGGGGCCAGGGGGTTGCAGCGGTAGGGCCGGAAGAGGCCGAGTACTGGTTTAGCCTCCCGCCCCAGCCAGTGCGGCGGGAGCGGGTTTGGCTGGCCCTCTCGGAGAAGGCCTTGGCTGGCCTGGAATCGGCATCCAAGGGGTTGCTTGCGGCCCTGGGTAGGCGGGTGGCCCAAGCCTACCGGCAGGGCGAGGCCCTGGCCCTAGGCGAGAGCCTGGAGCGCTACTGGGAGGCGCTGGCGGAATGCGCCTCGGCAGTGGGTTGAGCCAGGGCTTCGAGCTCCTGCTGCAGGTTCTCGCGGGCAGTTGGCTCGAGGCGCGCGAAGGCTTCGGTTTGATAGATGCGCTCGCGAGACAGAAACGTTTGCAATACCTGAGCCCGGCGCTCCCGGAACAGCGCCTCGGGAACCCAAGCGTACTCCTGCCGGATGGCCTGGGCATACGCCCGGTAGGTCTTGGGTTCGGCCCCCAGAATGGCCAGGTCAGCATCCAGAAACAAAGCGGTATCGGGGTCTTCTGACCGATGGTTTTGCGTGGCCAGGATGATCTGGGTAACCTTCTGGATAAGCGCGGGTTCTGCTCCCAGGCGCTCCAGGCTCTCCTGGGCCAGCCCTGCGCTCTGGGCCTCGTTGTCGGCGCGGGTGGGGTCGTAGACGGCATCGTGGAACCAGACCGCAAACTCCAGGTGGGGCTTGGCCGGCAATAGCCCTAGCAGCGTGTCCAGGTGGGCCAGATTGTGATAGAAGCGCTGCGGTTCGGTGTGGCGGATGAGCAGATCGTCGAGCAGGGAGAAATGCGCTGCGGGATCCATCCCGAGCGATTGGAGCAGGGCGTTCCAGCGGCCGATCAGCCGCTTGCGGCCTCCGTGAGGGAGCCTGAAACCCGGCTCCATGGCTACCCCAGCCGCTCGAGGTTTTGCCGGATGCGCTCGAGCTGAGCCCTGTTCTCGGCTAGCCGCTCCCGCTCCGCCTGCACTACCGCCGGGTCGGCCCGCTCGACAAAGCCAGGGTTGGCCAGTTTTTTCTGTCCCTGTTCGACCTGCTTTTCCAGCTCGGCCAGGCGCTTCTTTTGGCGTTCCAGAAAGCTGCTCAGGTCGCCTTCGGGCTGGAGGTAGACGGTGGTGCTGGGGGTCACCTGGGCAATGGCTTTTTCGGGGCTGCCCAGCGAGGCTTCGGCCCGGCCCAGGAAGCGGAACAGGGCCAGGTTTTCCATCACCAGCTGGGCCCCTGGGCCTTCTAGCTGTACCGCTACCTCTTGCTGCGGGGCAATGCCCAACTCGGCCCGCAGGTTGCGGGTGGCGGTGATGGTTTCTTGCAGGGTCTCGAAGGCTTTCTCGGCCTCTGGATCGCGCTCACCTGCGGTGGGCCAGTCCTGCAGGGCCAGTTGCCGGGGGTCGCCGGTCAGGGTTTCGTACAGCTCCGAGGTGATGAAGGGCATGATGGGGTGCAGCAGCTTGAGCAGCGCCGCCAGGGTGGATTCCAGGGTCTGGCGGGTGGCCTGGTTGCCCTCGCGCAGAGCCGGTTTGGCCGCCTCCAGATACCAGTCGCAGAACTCACTCCAGACCAGCTCGTACACCAGCCGGGCGGCCCGGCCCAGATCGAAGGCTTCGTAGGCTTCGGTGATTTCGGCGATACCCCGGTTGAGGCGGGAAATCATCCAGCGGTCGGCCAGGGTGGGCCGGTGGCTTGTGGCCTGTGGTGCGGGGCTGGCCGAGGCACTCTCCGGGCTCTGCTGCATCAGCACGAAGCGGGTGGCGTTGTAGAGCTTGTTGGCAAAGTTGCGACCCTGCTCGTAGCGGCGTTCGTCGTGGCGGATGTCCTGGCCGCCGGTGGCCAGGTAGTCCCAGGCGAAGCGGCAGGCGTCGGCCCCGTATTTGTCGATCAGCTCGAGCGGGTCTATGCCGTTGCCCTTACTCTTGGACATCTTCTGGCCCCTGGCATCCAGGTACAGCCCGTGCAGCACGATGGTATGGAAGGGGGCCTGGCCGGTGAACTGATAGCCTGACATCTGCATCCGGGCCACCCAGAAAAAGATGATGTCGTAGCCGGTCACCAGCACGTCGGTGGGGTAATACTTGCTCAGGTCTGGGGTCTCATCGGGCCAGCCCAGGGTGGAGAAGGGCCACAGCGCCGAGCTGAACCAGGTGTCGAACACGTCCGGGTCGCGCCGCAGGTTCAGGTGGGCGTAGCGGGGGTCCTGGTCGCAGTCTAGGTCGGGGTTCTCCAGGTCGGGCACATACACGTTGCCCGCCTCGTCGTACCAGGCCGGAATCTGGTGGCCCCACCAGAGCTGCCGGGCCACCGCCCAGTCCTTGATGTTCTCGAGCCAGTCGCGGTTGACCTTCTCCCAGCGCTCGGGCACAAAGCGCATCTCGCCCCTGTCCAGGCCCGCCAGCACCTTTTCGGCCACCGGCTTCATGCGCACAAACCACTGCTCCAGCAGCATGGGCTCCACCGGGGCCTTGGTGCGGTCGGAGTAGCCCAGGGCAATGGTGTAGTCCCGGATTTCGCGGATGTGCCCGGCCTCTTCCAGAGCCTGCACCACGGCTTTACGGGCCTGGAAGCGCTCTTTTCCCCGGAAGGCTTCGGGCACCAGCTCTCCCGTCAGGCGGCCTTGCAGGTCAATCACGCTGGGCATCTCCAGGCCGTGGCGCTGCCCGATTTCAAAGTCGGTAGGGTCGTGGGCCGGGGTAATTTTCAGCGCCCCGGTGCCGAAGTCGGTCAAGACCGCTTCATCGGCGATGATGGGAATGTAGCGCTCGGTCAGCGGGATGCGGGCCTTCTGGCCCACGAGGTGCCGGTAGCGCTCATCGGTGGGGTTCACCGCGATGGCCACATCGGCAAAGATGGTCTCGGGGCGCACGGTGGCAATCTGAATCTCGCCCCCCTGTTCCAACGGGTAGGCCAGGGTGTAGAGCTTGCCGGGGGTGGGCTCTACGTTGACCTCGAGGTCGCTCACCACGGTCTGGGCCACCGGGTCCCAGTTCACGATGCGCTTACCCCGGTAGGCCAGGCCCTGGTGGTAGTAGGCCACAAAGCTCCGCCGCACCGCGCGGGAGAGCCCCTCGTCCATGGTGAAGCGCTCGCGGCTCCAGTCGCAGGAGGCCCCGATGCGGCGCAACTGATGAAGGATGGTGCCACCGTTTTTCTCCTTGAAGGCCCAGACCCGCTCCAAGAACTTCTCGCGGCCTAGGTCGTGGCGGGAAAGCCCTTCCTGGGCCAGTTCCTTTTCCACCAGCACCTGGGTGGTGATGCCGGCGTGGTCGGTGCCGGGCAGGTATAGAGCCTCGTAGCCCTGCATGCGCTTGAAGCGGATGATGGTGTCGATGATGGTGTTGTCCAGGGCGTGCCCCAGGTGCAGGTTGCCGGTCACGTTGGGCGGGGGAATCACGATGGTAAAGGGGCCTTTGCCCTTGCCCGCATTGAGTTCGGGCTTGAGGGGGTTGCTGGCCCATTCCTGGCCCCAGCGCGGTTCCACCGTCTGGGGGTCGTAGGTTTTGGGCAGTTCTTTGGACGGGGCAGGGTTCGGCTGGTTGTTGCTCATAGGTGCTCCTCGAGGCGGACTGGAAAGGGCTTGGGTTAAAATTGAAACGCCCGCGCAAACTTTTGTGCACGGACGAGGATTACCCCGCGGTACCACCGCGCTTCCTGGGGACGTTGAGCCTCAACGCACCACAGGCGCTCGAGTTGTGCTGTTACGGGCACCCCCGGCAGGCTCTACGCTCCAGGAGGGAGTTTCTTCCTGCGGGCTCGCGGGCGACGTTCGGTTTTCCTGTTCCCTGAGCGCCCTCTCAGCCGGTGGAGCGCCCTCTCTGGTGGGCCTGGAAAGCCTACTCTTCCCGGTCAAAGCCCGGAAATAGTATACAACAGGCCGGCTTTACCGGGAGCAGCCCAGGTTTTTGATCGGTCCGGGCTGGACGGCCTGATACCCCATCTGACCGGCCTCGGCCTCGCCGCTCATCCGCACCAGAAGGGCCCTGCTGAGGTCTGGCTCGAGGCTGCGGCTGTGTAGGGTGAGCCATCCGCCCGCTGTGACTGGGGCGACATCGGCCACGCGGGGCTCGAGCGCGGGCTGAATTGCTCCATCCGGCCCAATCCCCACCTCGGGCCGGGCCTGGGGGAGCAGCAGGGCGTACACTGTGCCGGGGGGATCCCCCACCCTAAGCCGATAGGCGCAGGGGCCTCGGCTGCGAAACAGACTGGGCCCTGCTTGTACCCCCAGCACGCTCCGGCGGGCCAGGTAGGCATAAACCGAGTATGGGTCTACCGGCCCGCGCAGGCGCAGGGTTATCCCGCCCACCTGCAGTACCGGATGGTCCCAGCCCGAAAGCCGGAAGGATAGCCCCGCCTGGGCCGCGCTTCGCACCAGGTCGTCGAAGGGCAGGTACTCCCGATCGTTTTGCAGCACCACCCGGGCAAACAGCGACCCTGAGGGCAGGGGAAGCTCAACCAGATCTACGCTCCAGATGCGGATCCGCCCGATCTGCACCCCCTGCTGCTCCAGCTCGGCGCTCACCGCCTCGAGCCCCACCAAGGTGGGCAGGGCGGTGCCGGGAGCGTCCAACTGCCAAGGTATCGCGCCCACAGCCGGCAGTGCCTTGGGCCAGAGCAGGGCGAGGCTCAGCAGCAAACCCAGGAGGCCCAGGGGTGGCCACAGCCGAGGCAGCAGGTAGACCCCGCGCATCCCCGCCCCTACGGCCTCCGGGCTCCCCAGTTCGGCTAAGGCCTGGAGGGCAGCCTGCTCGGGGGAGAGCCCGCTCAGGCACAGCTCGTCTACCCGCAGGTGGAAATGCCCTTCCAGCTCAGCCCGCACCAGCCGCCGCTCCTTGCCCCATAAGCCCCGGGTGGCGCGGCGCAGGTAGGCCTCGAGCGAGGGATGGGGGGGCATAGGTGAAGTGTACCGCTGCTGACCTAGGGGATGGGCCGGATGCCGCGTTAGCCTTTCTGGCAGGCCCTGGCTAGGGTTTCCCCGCCGCTGGGCACCACCACCTGATACACCGCGTTGCCATCCAAAATCTGGCCGCTCAGGCGGATCAGGAGCAGGGTATCGGGGTCTTTGGCCTGCTGCCAGGCCTCGAGGCTGGGGGCGTACTGCGCGGTGGCCTGGGGCAGCCGGAGCCGCAGCCGCCCCTGTTCCACCGCAGCGAGGTCAAAGGCCGAGGGCTGGGGAAAACCGCCGGGAATACGGTCGTAGGGAGCCTTGAGGTTGACCTCGGCCCAGCGCCGGCTGGCCACGGCGTAGACCGTACCGTCGGGGTCGCTCGAGGCCAGTTGATGGACACAAGAACGGGTTAGGGGGTTATCGTCGAGCAGCTTGGACAGATAGGGTGGGGCGTCGCCCCGGTCCAGCAGGGCTTTGCGCACCAGGTACATATAGCCCAGATAGGGATTTACCGGGTTTCTTGGGCTGCCCAGCTTGAAGCGGGTGGCCCCAATGGTGAGGGTGGGGGTGCTCCAGCCCTCGACCTTTACCGGGAGGTTCACCCCCAGGTCGAGCTGGGCCAAGTTGACCAGGATGTCGTCAAAGACCGCATAGGAAGCGTTGTTTTGCTCCACCACCCGGACATAGAGGGAATTGCGGGTGGCGGGAAAGCTCAGCTCGAGCACGTTGCGGCCCAGCACCAGCATCTCCTTGAGCTTTACCCCTTTGGGCCCCAGCAACCGCTCTAGGGGCTCCAGGGGCAGAAGGCTGGGCTGAACCACCCCGCCCACCCTCCAGGGTACCGCGGCCACCTCAGGGGCCTCTGGCTGGGCCAGGCCAAAGGAGCAGATGCCAACCAGAAGGGCCCATAAAGGCTTGTTCATCGCTGCCTCCTAAACCGGCCGGGTGAGGGCTTCCACCGCCCGGGTGAACTCCTCAAACTCCTGCCGCTTGCGCTCCAGTACTTTGCGCCCGGCCTCGGTGATGCGGTAAAAGCGCACCGGTGACCCTCCCCGGGGCAGGTAGGCGAACTCGGCCTCCAGGAGCTTGGCCTGGGTAAGCCGATGCAGGGCCGGGTAGAGCGAGCCCTCCTTGAAGTTGAAGTAGCCGCCGGTGCGCTGCGCGGCCTCTTTGACGATCTCGAGGCCGTACTTGGGCTCGTCCTGGAGGAGGGTCAGCAGGATGAGCTCGAGATTGCCCTTGAGCAGATTGGCCTGGGGGTTGGAGTGGGGGGAAGGGTTCATAAGCGCTTGTTATTATAGATAAGCTATAGCGCTCATCTATGTCAAGAGCCGAGGAGATGGGTCATGAGTTGCAATAAAAAAACCTGCGTGCGGTTATATTAGGGGCGATGAAGGACTACTACGCCATCCTGGGGGTGAGCCGAGAAGCCAGCCCGGACGAGCTGAAAAAAGCCTACCGTAAGCTGGCCCTGCAATACCACCCGGATAAAAACCCTGGGGATAAGGCTGCGGAAGAACACTTCAAGGAGATCAACGAGGCCTATGCTACCCTGAGCGATCCCGAGAAGCGGGCCTACTATGACCGCTATGGAACGGCCTCGCCAGGCGGTTTTCCCGGCGGGGCCGGGCAGGGGTTCGGCGATCTCTTTGACCTATTTGAGCAGGTGTTTGGGATGCGCACCCCAGGGGGGGGCGCCCGGGCCCCGCGGGGGGAAGACCTCGAGGCCAGCGTGGAGCTCGAGCTGAGCGAGGTGCTCCATGGGGCTGAGAAAGAGGTGGTGTACGAGCGCTGGGTGAATTGCGAGACCTGCGGTGGGCAGGGGGGCAAGCGCGAGCGCTGCAAGGCCTGTGGGGGCCGTGGCACCGTGGAGCAGGTGCAGCGCACTTTCTTCGGTAATATGGTGGCCCAAGCCCCCTGCGCGGCCTGTCGGGGCCGGGGATATACCCTGATAGAGACCTGTGAAACCTGCAAGGGCAGTGGGCGGGTGCGCCGCGAGGAGCACCTCAAAATCCAGATGCCCGCGGGGATTGATGAAAACCAGCTTTTGCGGGTTTCGGGGATGGGCAATTGGGGACCGGGGGGGGCGGGAGACCTGTTTGTGCGCCCGGTGCTGCGCCCCCATCCACACCTGCAGCGCGAAGGCCCCAACCTGATTTACTCCCTCGAGCTGGGGTTGGCCCAGGCGGCCCTGGGCCTCAATACCCGGATCCCGGGCCTTGAAGGCGATATAGAGCTGCATGTTCCGCCGGGGACTCGCGACGGCGAGGTGTTCGAGCTGGACAACAAGGGGTTGCCCTACCCTGGGGGACGGGGGCGGGGCAAACTGCAGGTGGTGACGAACATCAAGGTGCCGACCCACCTCTCGAGCCGGGCTCGAGACCTGCTGCGCCAGTACGCCGAGGAGGTGGGCGAGGAGGTTGCCCCGGACGGCTTCTGGGACAAGGTCAAGCGGGTATTTAGGGGCTGAGTTCTTGAGGCCCCTTCTGGCTGGACACCTCTGGCTTGGGGGTGCTAATGTTAAGCCATCTGGGAGGAATCTGAGCTGGCCCTTGTTGCGCCCTTTCGGGAGGTCGTAGGCCGAGGCAGTTAAAGCAGCTCAGTCCCGGATCAGGGTAGCCCCTGGAACGAGGAGCGGTATGCAAAGAGGTAAGGTGAAGTGGTTCAATGCCGAGAAGGGTTATGGTTTTATCGAGCGGGAAGGGGATGCCGACGTATTCGTTCACTACAGCGCCATTCAGTCGCGCGGTTTTCGCTCGCTCAATGAAGGGGATGTGGTGGAGTTTGAGGTAGAGCCCGGTAAGAACGGCAAAGGCCCTCAGGCCGCCAATGTCAGCGTGGTTGAGCCTGCCCAGCGCATGTAGGCTTTCCCAAGCCAGTCTGGCCCCCAAGGGTGGGGGCTTTTTTGTGCCTCCTATGGGGAAGGGCGCTGAATGGTCAAGCTAGCACACCCTCCTCATTTAGCGGACTAAAATGGGAACAAAGCCATGAAGACTGCTGCGCGTCTAGAACTCCTGCCCGTCACCCCTGAGGCCGCCGCCGTAGTTCACGAATTGTATTTGCGTTGCCCTACCTACATTGCCCTCATCGGAGGGGATACCCCGACCCTCAACGATATCCAGCGCGAGCTCGAGACCCTGCGCCACGATACCCGCCGCCAGGCCTACCTCTTGTTCCAGGAGGGGAAGGTGATTGGCTTTCTGGACTACAAAGTGGCTTATCCCGATCTGCATTCGGCTACGGTGAGCCTGCTGCTGATTGATGAGCGATTGCAGAACCAAGGGTTGGGAAAGCTGGTGGTGGAGCAGCTCGAGCAGCTGCTCTCGGGCCGAACCGAGCGGTTGTTCGCCGTGGTCTACGGCAACAATGAAAAGGCCAAGGCCTTCTGGAAGCGACAAGGCTACACCCATGCCCATGATGGCGGGCCCAGCTTGAGCTGGTACGTCAAAAACCTGTCGAATTGAGTTAGGACTCGCTTGAGGCCCCCAAGTAGCGAAAGCGTGGAACCTTGCGGCCCTCGACCTCAACATCCTCGAGGAACAGGCTCAGGGGGCGCACCCAAAGGGTCTCGGGCTCCTGGCCGTAGCGGGTTTCATAGACCACCAGCCACTCCTCGGTTTCGGAGTGTCGAGCCAGGCCATACACCCAGTAGCGCTTGCCTTTGTAGTGTTCGTAGAGACCGGATTGTAGCTGCACAGCGTCCCCCGAATATTGTGACATGCTTTCTGCTCGATGGGTGCAGGGGGCTGCCTAGCGCCAGTAGGGCCGGACGGTCTCGAGCATCCGGGCCGCTACCTGGCGGTTTCTGGCCTCGATCTCGAGCCTGCGGGGGATCTCCGCATACCCGCCTTCTGGGTCGTGCAGGGTGTGGGTCAGGAAGTGGCCCAACCGGGTCCCCCAGCGCCGCAGCCAGTCTTCAGGCAGGTGATCGGGGAGCGGCTGGTTTTGCAAGCTGAGGTACAGCAGGGCCCAGACCCGGCTGCTGGAGTCGAGGTTGTAGCCTCCCCCCAGGGTGTAGAGGGCCCGCCCGCCGGAGAACTCGGCGCTGTACTGCCGGAGCAACCGGAAGAGCTGGGCATAGCCCCGGGTGGTGAGCAGAAGCTCGGCCAGAGGGTCTAGGTAATGGGCATCCGCCCCCCCCTGAATGACCATCACATCCGGGCGAAACCAGCGCAGCGCGGGCTCGAGGGCCATCTGAAAGACCTCGAGGTAGCTTCCGTCCTCGGTAAAGGGTTCCAGGGGCAGGTTGAGCTTGCGCCCGGTCCCGGCGGCTTTGCCGATCTCGTGGATCTGGCCCGTTCCGGGAAAGAGATAGCGTCCGGACTCGTGCAGTGAGAAGGTCAGGACGTTTTCCTCTTCGTAGTGAATCCACTGCACCCCATCCCCGTGGTGCACATCAATGTCCACATAGGCTACCCGCAGCCCCTGGGAGCTAAGGTGCCGAATTGCGATGGAGAGATCGTTGTAGACGCAAAACCCTGAAGCTAGATCGGCCTGGGCATGGTGGAGCCCTCCGCCCAGCTGCAATACCTCCCTGGCCTCACCCCGTGCGATCCACCGGGCGGCCTCGAGGGTTCCCCCTACCAGCCAGCGGGTGGCTTCGTCCATACCGGGAAAAATCGGGGTATCCCCGGTTCCCAAACCATAGGCGGCCAGGTCTGGCAGCGGCACCCCGTGGCTGGCGGCCTCCACCCGGCGCACCAAGGCTTCCAGGTGAACCCCGCGCACCTCCTCGCGGGTGGCCTGAGGCGGCTCTACTGAAAGGGGGGCCTGCCCAAGCGTGCCCAGCAGGTCCAGCAGCATCTCCAGCCGCATCGGATTGAAGGGGTGCTGCGGCCCGAAGTTGTACTCGAGGTAGTGGGGGCTGTAAAAGACGGGTACGCTCATCGGTTTTAGCTCACAGAGGACCCCGGCGAGAACTTATCCGGGGGCCAACGCACCTCGAAGCCATTGTGGCGCAGCTCTTCCGCCAGGGCGCGGGTCTCCGGGGTCCCTACCCGAGCAACCACCAGCACCCCCTCCGGGCCCGAGGGGTAGGTGAGGAGGGAGTGGATGTTGAGGCCCTTATTGGCCAGGAATCCGGTGAGCCGAGCCAGCTCACCGGGGTGATCCGGGAGGCGCACCTCGAGCCGCCCACTGGGCTTGGTCACCCCGGTGAGGCGCAAGAGGGCCTCGAGCAGGTCAATCCCGGTGACGATCCCCACCAAGGTTTCCCCCTCGAGGATCGGCAGGGCCCCAATCTTGCGCTCACGCATGGTCCGGGCGGCCTCCTCCACGGGGTCGAGGGGGTCGCCGGTGATAGGGGGCCGGCTCATGATCTCCCCGACGGGGGTTTCAGGGGGCTTGGGCCCCCCAGGGTGGAAGCTGCTGGTGGCCAGCCGGAGGTCGCGGTCGGTGATCATCCCGACCAGTTTGCCGGCTTGAAGTACGGGGATGTGGCGGATGTTGTGCTCTAACATCCGCGTATAGGCTTGGCCTAAGCTCACCGTGGGATCAAGGGTGAGCACTGGATGGTGCATGACATCTTTGACCAACATTGGGCCCAGTTTACCGGAGGATGGGGGAGGGTTGCTCCCGGCCTAGTTTCCGTGGAACTGGGGGGGGCGCTTTTCATAAAACGCCTGTACCCCCTCTTTATGATCGGCGCTGCGGCCTGCAAGGTCTTGCAGAATTGCCTCGTACTCGAGCATCTCCTCCAGGGTGCTGTGGTGGCTTTTGTACAGGGCCTGCTTGATCAGCCCAAAGGTTTTGGTGGGGCCGTTGGCCAGCTCCGCAGCCAGCTTGGAGACCTCATCGGCAAACCCCTCGGTGGGCACCACGCGATTGACCAAGCCGAGAGCCAGGGCCTGTTCAGCATTGAGGCGTGGGGAGAGCAGCTCGAGCTCCAGGGCCTTGGCGTGCCCCACAATCCGCGGAAGGTGGTAGTTCATCCCGGCGTCGGGGATCAGGCCAATCCGGCTGAAGCCGGTGCTGAGCACCGCGTCCGCCGCGGCGATGCGCAGATCGCAAGCCAAAGCCAGGGACAGCCCAGCCCCCGCCGCTGCCCCGTGAATGGCGGCCAGAACCGGTTTTTTGAGGCTGACCAGGTTCTCGATCACCGCTTGATAGTTCTTCAGGTGCCCCTTGTAGGAGATCTCCTGGCCCTCAAACTCGCGCAGATCCTGCCCGGAGCAAAACCCCCGCCCGGCCCCGCGCAAGAGCACCACCCGAACCTCCGGCCCAGAGGCCTCTTTGGCTAACGCTGTGGCCAAGCTGCGCAGCAGCTCGGTGGTAAAGGCATTGATGGCCTCGGGCCGGTTCAGCGTCAAGGTCAGGATGCCATTTTGGAATTCGGAAAGTAAAACGCTCATGCGTCCTCTTTCATCCGCCGCAGCAGCCGAATCTGCCCGGCGTGGTAGATGTCATGGTTGGCTACCCCAAGGGCCTGATCGGCCAGGGTCCAGCGGCCCGAGGTTCGCTCGAGGTCTTCAGGGTTTAGCCCGGCAACCGCCTGGCGCAGCTCGAGGTGACAAGCCTGCAGCAACCTGAGGTCCTCCTTCCAGGCCTTGGCGGTCGGGGCTTGGGGAATTGCCGGGAAATTGGCGGGTTTGCGCGGAAACTCCCCTCCGGATTCCTCCCCCCGCAGGCCCCGGCTGACCCGGTGCTTCCAGTAGGCACAGTGCAGGGTGAGTTCCCAGATGTTGTGCCGTCCGGGCTGGGGCCGCCACAGGGCGGTCTCCACGTCCACCCCGCGCAGGGCGCCCCGCAGGTTTGGCCCGTGCCAGGTGCGTGCGTCGTAGGCTTGCTCGAGCAACTTCAGGAGAAGCGCGAGCCTCGAGTCAGTCATCACTTCATCCGCTCTGGGGGAAAGCGCTGGCCCTCCCACACGTCAATAAACGCGGTTCCGGCGGCGAGCTTGGCGCTGTGGGGGACTCCCGCAGGGATATGGTAGTACTCCCCTTTGCGATAAACCTGGGGCCGGCCCTGAATGGTGAACTCGATCTGGCCCTCCAGGACAACTCCCCACTGTCCACCGTGGGCGTGCTCGGGGACCAGGGTTTCCTCTTGGATCTCCTGAAACCCGATTTGCCCATTGTGCCCGGACAGGACGGCCATCTCCATCCCCGGCCACAGCTCGACGTGCTTGAAGGCTTTGAACCACTCTGGAAAAGTTGGCATAAGAACGCTCCTTTGTCCCGAGTATAAATCGTCGGGGAGTACAGGTCACAAGACCCGCCGCGAACCCCCTCTGGCCGAGGTGCTGCGCTGTTGAGGGGGCCGCTGGGCATGGTAGTATTCCCGAGATTATGGCCTTGGTCGTGCAAAAATATGGCGGAACCAGTGTGGGCGACCTCGAGCGCATCCACAAGGTCGCGCAGCGCATCCAGCACTACCGTGAACGCGGCAACCGGTTGGCCGTGGTGGTCTCGGCCATGGGCCGCACCACCGATGAGCTGATCGCCATGGCCAGGCGGGTCAATCCCCGCCCTCCGGCCCGCGAGCTGGATATGTTGGTCACCATCGGCGAACAGCAGTCGGCGGCCCTGCTTTCCATCCAGTTGGCGGCGATGGGAATCCCCGCTCGAGCCTTCACCCAGTCCCAGCTCGGGTTTACCACCGACGGTCGCTTTGGCAACGCCCGGATCCTGAAGGTTGAGCCCAGGCTCATTCAGGCCGCCCTCGAGCGGGGGGAGGTGGCGGTGGTCACCGGTTTTATGGGGACCACCCCCGAGGGGGAGCTCACCACCTTGGGCCGGGGTGGCTCGGACACCACCGCAGTGGCCCTGGCTGCGGCCCTGGGGGCTAAGGAGTGCGAGATCTTCACCGATACCGAAGGGGTGTACACCACCGACCCGCACATGATTCCTGAGGCCCAGAAGCTTCCGGTGATCGGCTATGACCAGATGCTCGAGATGGCCGCCTTGGGCGCAGGGGTACTGCATCCCCGCTCGGTCTGGTACGGCAAGAAGTATGGGGTGACCATTCACGTGCGCAGCAGCTTTTCTTACAACCCTGGAACCCTGGTAACGGAGGCAAAGATGGAACTTGGACGGGCAGTGACCGGCGTGGCCCTCGACGATGAGCACGCCCAGATTGGCTTGGTGGGCATTCCTGACCGGCCTGGGGTGGCCGCGCAGGTCTTCGAGGTTTTGGGACGGGCTGGGATCGCGGTGGACATGATCATCCAGGGGGTGCCTGGGCACGACCCCAGCCGCACCCAGATGGCGTTTACGGTGAACCAGGACTTCGCCGAAGACGCTCTGGAGGCCCTCGAGCCCCTGCTGCGCGAGATCGGGGGGGAGGCCAACCTGCGCCGCGATATCGCCAAGATTTCCATCGTGGGGCAAGCCCTGGCCTCGACCCCGGGCATCCCAGCCAAGATGTTCACGGCCCTCTCGAGCGTGGGGGCGAACATCGAGATGATCGCCACCAGCGAGGTGCGCATCTCGGTGGTCATCCCTGCCCAGTTTGCCGAGGCCGCGCTCCGGGCGGTGCACCGGGCCTTTGAGCTGGACAAGCCGGTGGAGGCCTAGCCATGTCCGAAGAGCTACAGGGCTACACCGGCAAGCAATATCTGTCCTGGCAGGACATCACCCATCTGGTCCACAAGCTGCTGGGCAAGATCAACCCGCGCGAGTATGACTGCATCCTGGCGGTGACCCGAGGCGGGATGATCCCGGCCTGTCTGCTCTCTGAAGCCACCGACCTACGCGATATCCTTACCGCCGCGGTGATGTTCTACACCGCAGAGGGCCAGACCTTGGAGGAACCTCACTTTTTGCAGTTCCCCGGCGATACCCTTCTGCTGGGCAAGCGGGTGTTGATTGTGGACGACGTGTGGGACTCGGGCAAGACCGCGGTGGCGGTGCGGGCTCGAGTCAAGCTGGCCGGGGGGAAGCCCACTCTGGCGGTGCTCCATTTCAAGCCCAAGAAGAATCGTTTCCCCGGCGACGGCCCCGACCTTTATGCCAGCGAGACCGATGCCTGGATCGTCTACCCCTGGGACCCGGCCCAGGGGTGGGCCAGCCTGGGCCAGGCCCCCAGTCAGGCCTAAGCAAACACGGACGCACCCAGGGTGCGTCCGTGCAGGGGGGCAGGGCGACTAGATCAACCCCAAGGCTTTCACCGCATCGCGCTCGTCGGAGAGTTCCTTGGCGCTGGCGTCCATCTTGGCCCGGCTGAACTCGTTGATCTCGAGCCCCCCTACGATGCGGAAATCCCCGTCCTTGCAGGCGCAGGGGTAGCTGTACACCAGCCCCTCCTCCACGCCATAAGAACCATCGGAGGCTACGGCCATGCTGGTCCAGTCCCCTTCCGGGGTGCCCAGAGCCCAGCTGCGCATGTGGTCAATCGCGGCATTGGCGGCTGAGGCGGCGGAAGAGGCCCCCCGGGCTTCAATGATGGCGGCACCGCGCTTGGCGATGGTGGGGATGTAGGTGTTGGCGTACCACTCGTGGTCGCCCACCAGCTCATAGGCGTTTTGCCCATCTACCTCGCAGTGGAAGAGGTCGGGGTACTGGGTGACCGAGTGGTTGCCCCAGATGGTCATCTTCTTGATGCTGGAGATTGGTTTGTGCAGGCGGGCGGCCAGCTGGGAGAGGGCCCGGTTGTGGTCCAGGCGGGTCATGGCGTGGAACTGCCGGGGGGAGAGGTTGGGGGCCGAGTGATAGGCGATGAGGGCGTTGGTGTTGGCCGGGTTTCCTACCACCAGCACCTTGACCCCCTTCTTGGCATTCTCGGAGAGGGCTTTGCCCTGTACGGTGAAGATGGCCCCGTTGGCCTGCAGCAAGTCCGAGCGCTCCATGCCCTGCTTGCGGGGCATAGCCCCCACCAGCAGGGCATAATCGGCGTCGCCAAAGGCCACGTTGGGGTCATCGGTCTGCACTACGCCCGCGAGCAGCGGAAAGGCGCAATCCTCGAGCTCCATCCCCACGCCCTGAAGGGCTTTGAGGGCCGGGGTAATCTCCAGCAGCTGGAGGATCACCGGTTGGTCTTTGCCCAGCATCTCGCCCGAAGCGATGCGGAACAACAAGCTGTAGCCGATCTGACCGGCGGCCCCGGTAACAGCGACACGGACGGGAGATTTCATCAGCAACTCCTTTCGAATAGCCTGGGGTCCAGGCACCATCCCCAATCATACGCCGAGCGGGGCGAAGGGTTCAAAGCGCTCCACACCTAAATGTAATCCCTGGATTTCCACACGGGATTTGGCATTTTATAGTAGAGGCATGTGGGTTTCGACCAAAGCGCAGTATGGCCTTCGGGCCCTGGTGGAGATCGGGTTGCGGGCGCCGGCAGCAGTGCCCCTGCAGGTGGTGGCGGAGGCCCAGGGGATCTCGCAGCACTACCTCGAGCAGATCGCGGCTCAGCTCCGCCGCAGCGGGTTTATCCGCAGTGTGCGGGGGGCCAAGGGCGGCTACAAGCTGGGCCGCCCCACCGACCAGATCTTTGCCCTGGAGGTAGTGGAGGCCCTCGAGGGGAGCCTGGCCCCGGTCATCTGCGTGAGCGATCCCGAGTCCTGCTGGCAGACCGGCAGTTGCTCTACGGAAATGCTCTGGAAGAAGGTTGACCTGGCCATGCGGGGGGTGTTGGGCAGCACCTCGCTGAAGGATTTGGTGGAGGAGCGCCGGCAGATCGAGCAGCGCAGGCTGGTTCAGCTCGAGCCAAGCCCTCAGCCCTCGCCCCTGCAGGCCGGTCATTAGGGTGGGCATGGTCTACTTGGATTACGCCGCGACCACCCCGCTCGACCCCGAGGTGAAGGCGGGGATGGAGGGGGTGCTCGAGGTCTATGGCAACCCCAGCTCGGTGCACGCGGCCGGACGCGAGGCCCGGCGGTTGCTCGAGGAGGGCCGGGAGCGGGTCGCGGCGGCGCTGGGGTGTCGTTCTCGCGAGCTGATCCTCACCAGCGGGGGCACCGAGGCCAACGCCCTGGCGATTCTCGGGCTGGCCCTGGCCAAGGCCCCGCGCGGGGGGCATATCGTCAGCACCCAGGTTGAACATTCGGGGGTCCTCGGCGCGCTCCGCAACCTCGAGCGCCTGGGTTTTGAGGTGACCCTTCTGCCCCCCGACCGCTCTGGCATGATCTACCCCCAGCAGGTGGCCGAGGCCCTGCGCCCCGAGACCCTCCTGGTCAGCGTGATGGCGGTCAACAACGAGCTAGGAACGGTGTATCCGCTGCGAGAGATTGCCCAGATCTGCCAAGACAGGGGAATCCCCCTCCACAGCGATGCGGTGCAGGCCGTGGGGGTTGTGCCCAGCCGGGTCGAGGATCTGGGGGCAGACCTGGTCTCGATCGCCGCCCATAAGTTTTACGGCCCCAAGGGGGTGGGGGCTTTGTACGTTCGCAAGGGCCTCGAGCTGTTTCCGCTGCTGCCGGGTAAGCAGGAACAGGGCTACCGCGGCGGCACGGAAAACCTGCCTGGGGTCTACGGCATGGGGCTAGCCGCCGAGAAAGCCATGCGGCTGTGGGAAGAGGAGACCTCGAGGTTGCTGAGCCTGCGGGATCGGCTCGAGCAGGGCCTCTTGGGCATCCCTGGGGTTGAGCGCAACGGGCACCCCAGCCGGCGCAGCCCCAAGCACGTCAACGTCACCGCAAAGGGTGTGGATGGGGAGGGGCTTTTGCTCAACCTCGACCTGATGGGGGTCGCGGCTTCCTCAGGTTCGGCCTGCGCGGCGGGCAGCCTGGAGCCTTCGCATGTGCTCCTGGCCATTGGACGGAGCAAAGCCGAGGCCAAAGCCTCGGTGCGCTTCAGCCTGGGGCGCTTCAGCACCGAGGCCGAGGTGGATAAGGCCGTTCAGGCCTTTAGCCAAGCGGTGGCGCGGGCCCAGGCAGTGGCCTAATCGGGGGTTACTGGGGGGTTACTGCTGGCTCGAGACCCCGTCCTGCGGGGGTTGTACCGGTTTACCGGCCAGCGCGTCGTCGAGCATCTTGCGCCAGCCGTTGAGCGAGTCGGCGCCCCGGCTTCCGCTGAACTTGACCCCATTCACGATAAAGGTTGGGGTGGAGTCCAGCCCCAGCTTGGCGGCCATGTCGCGGTCGGCCAGCACCCCGGCCTGCTTCTTGCCGGACTTGAGGCATTCCAGCATGGTGGCCGGGGCCATCCCAAGCTGCCCGGCCACATCGGCAAAGAACTGATCCAGGGCGTCGCCGGAGAGGTTGGCCCACTGGGCCTGAGAGCGGAACAGGGCCTCGTGATACTCAAAGAAGAGGTTGGCATCGGCAGCGCAGGCCGCGGCCTCCCCAGCTCGGATGACGCTGTCTTGCCCGGTGAAGGGAAAATCGCGGAAAACATAGCGGATCTTTCCGGTGTCGATGTATTCCTTCTTGATCACCGGAAGCACCTCGAGGGCGTGGTCGCGGCAGTGGGGACAGAGGTAGTTGGAGAAATCTACCACCGTGACCTTGGCATCCGCTGGGCCGAAGACAAATCGTGCTCCTTGGGCAGCGTCGTTGAGTGAAACGGTGGGCTTGGGTCGCAGGGCGAAGAACAGCACCCCGGCCAGGATGACCGCGACGGCAGCGACCACGATAAAGAGGGTTCGTTGCATGAAGAGTAGTCTAGCAGCTTCAGGTGAGAGCTCGACAGGAGCTGCGAGGAACCGGGGAAGGGGGTTATTTCTGAGCCAGGGCTTTGTCCAGTAGGGCCTTCCACTCCTCGTAGCTGCGGGCCCCGACATACTGTTGGCCATTGACGATAAAGGTGGGGGTCTCGCTGATGCCCAGCCGCCCGGCTAGCTGTTGGTCGGCCAGCACCCCGGCGCGCTGGCTACCGGAGGTCAGGCAGGCGGTGAACTTGGCGGTGTCCAGGCTGAGCTGCCGGGCCAGGTCCTCGAGGAACTTGTCCAGGTTATCCAGGCTCAGCCCTCCCCAGAGGGTTTGCGAGCGGAACAGGATCTCACGGTACTCGAGGTAGCGGTTTTGCTCAGCGGCACAGGCTGCGGCCTCTCCGGCTCGAACCACATTCGGCTGGGGGGAGCCATCTGGGAGGCTAAAGGGCAGGTCGCGGAAGAGGTAGCGCACCTTGCCGGTATTGATGTAGTCCCGCTGGATCTGGGGGAAGACCTCGTTATCGTGGTCGCGGCAGTGCGGGCAGAGGTAGTTGGAAAACTCCACCACCGTCACCTTGGCGCCTTCTGGACCGAAGGCGAAACGGGCACCCTCGGCGGGGTTTGTGCTTGTTGTGGGGGTGGATGCTGCCGTGGGGCGCGGGCGGGTGACAAACAGCAGCACCCCAGCCAGAACCAGTGCGGTCAGCAGCACCCCGATAAAAAGCCTCCGTTGCATAAGCCCAGTGTAGCTGCCAAGGGTGAGGTTTATTCTGAAAGGGTGGAAATTCCTGACTACTGGCTACCCCGGCCCGAGTTCAGGCTGAGCCCTGAGTTAGAGGGGGAGCTCGAGGCCGTCCTCGCCAGCGTGCCCGAGGGGGATTGGTTGCCCGAAGATTTGTCTGTCCCCAAATGGGTTTTCTTGAACTGGTTGGCTGAGTCTAAAGACTTGCTGCTGCATGGCTCGGTAGACTCAGATATCACCGCGTTTGAGCCGCGTTTACCCAATGCAGCGGATGACGATGAGTTTAGCCAGCAGACGGCGGTCTTTGCCTCATCAGATGGCATCTGGCCGATGTTCTACGCGATATTGGATCGCACCCGGGGACCCATGCGGATGCTCAATTCCGCCTTGCGCTTTGAGCTACCTAACGGGACTTTGAGCGATACCCATTATTTTTTCTCCATTAGCGACCACGCCTTGGCTAAGAAACCTTGGCGCGAAGGGGTGGTATACGTTTTACCCCGTGAAGGCTTTGTTCAGCAGCCGCCCTACAGGGTGCAAGCTTGGACTGTTCACGATCCGCATTGGGCCAGCCTCAAGCCGGTCAAACCTCGAGCCAAGCTCCGCGTTCGGCCTGAGGACTTTCCCTTTCTAGCCCAGGTTCGAGCCCATGATGATGAAACCCTGGTGCGAAGATTTACCACAGACCCACGGGGATTCCCTTGGCTTGGGTAAACTGTTAAAACTTCTCACCGCACGCCGGTCTATCCTGAGCTTTAATATTTGGGGGAGTAGCCGCCCGAAACGGGAGTCCTGCTGCGTCAATACGGTTGCTAGAGGCAGCCCGCGCTGGACACAAGGGCCAGACCCGAGAACGGAGGAAGTATGGGTTCGTTCTTGGAGTTTCGTCTGCGCTGTCGCTGGGTTCCGGCCACCTTTGACCGGGTAGAACTCATCCACGAGGATTCGGGCGAGCGCGCCGAGGTTCAGGTTTCCTGGCTGTACCGCTATGCCCCTCGAGAAGTCCTGGAGGGCCTCTACCTCAAGGGTCAGGCCGAACTGTGGTGTACCCCCGGGGTTTGGCACAGTCTCAAGACCTCGAGGCTGGTGGCTTAGGGTTTCTCCCCGCCAAATGCGGCCCGGTACAGGGTGCGGTTTTGGATGGGTGTTTCAAATACCGCGCCCTCGAGTTTGAATTCCTCGGCGGATGTTGGGGCTGGCTCGAGGGCCGGCTTGCTCTTTGCGTTCAAGGTTTGGCTTGTTCTGAGACCCTACCCAACTCCGCCCGTATCAGGGCTTCTGCCACCCGCAGGGCCCTGAGCCTACTTTGCAGCAAAGTGTGCTGAGGGGTTCCGGGTGCGAGCTTTGCCTGCGATTCCTCGACCCTGCTGATCATCGAGGCAAAGGCCCTCCGAGCCTTTTGCAAGTCGTCCCGGGTAAATTTCTCGCCAGCATCCGTTGCCTTATTCATCAGCGCAGACGCGGTGCGTAGGGCCTTGAGGTTATCCCCTAACATCGTGTATTGCTACGTTCCAGATGCGAGCTTCTGTTGGGCCTTTTCCGACTTGCTGATGAGCGAAGCGATGGGCTGAAGCGCTTGCTGAACTTCGTCTATTGTGGGGGTTTCCATGCCACACCTCACGCCCCACCGGCCATTGTTGAGCTTCGGTGGGTTGGGGAGCCCTACACGCTAGGCTTCACCACCGAAGTATTCGGGGAGCTGGTCGCGGGTGATCAGCACATCGCGGGGTTTGCTGCCCTGGTGGGGCCCCACAATGCCCATGGCCTCGAGGGCATCTACCAGCTTGCCCGCTCGGGCATGGCCCACCGAGAGGCGGCGCTGGAGCCTGCTGACCGAGGCGTAGCCCTCCTCAATCACGATCTCGGCGGCTTTCTTGAGGAGCGGGTCGCCGAAGTCAACCTCCCCACTGCCCCCGCCCTCACCCGCTACCTGCAGCGGCCCCTCGAAATCCGAAGCGTACTGCTGGGCGAAGGCGTCTTCAAAGCTTTGGGTGCGCAAGAACTCAGCGATGCGGTGCACCTCGGTCTCGGACAGGAAAGGCCCCTGTAGACGCACCGGTTTGGGTAGACCCGGCTGGTGGAAGAGCATGTCACCCTGACCCACCAATCGCTCAGCCCCGTAGGTGTCCAGGATGGTGCGCGAGTCGAAGCCCGAGGAGACCGCAAAGGCCATGCGGGCCGGCACGTTCACCTTGATCAGGCTGGTCAGGATGTCCACCGAGGGGCGCTGGGTGGCCAAGATCAGGTGCATCCCAGTAGCCCGGGCCATCTGCGCCAGCCGCAGGATGGCCTGCTCGACTTCCTTGGGGGCGGTGATCATCAGGTCAGCCAGCTCGTCAATCACGATCACCAGGTAGGGCAGGGTGGGTTCCCCAGCCAACTTCATCTTTTGGTTGAACTGCTCGAGGTTCCGCGCCCCCACCTGGCTGAGCATCTTGTAGCGCCGCTCCATGTGGGCCACCGCGCCCAGCAGCACCCCGGCGGCGTCGGCGGGGTTGGTGACCACCGGGCGCACCAGGTGGGGGATGCCCTCGTAGGGGGTCAGCTCGACCATCTTGGGGTCAATCATCAGGAAGCGCAGCTCGGTGGGGAGGTACTTGAAGAGCAGGCTGGTGATCAGGGTGTTCACCGCCACCGACTTGCCCGAGCCGGTAGAGCCGGCAATCAGCAGGTGGGGCATGCGGGCCAGGTCTTTCACCCAGACCTCGCCGTCAATGCTCTTGCCCAGCACCATCGGCAGGGTGTCCTTGCTGCGGGCGAAGGCGCTGGACTGGATGGCCTCGCTGTAGCGCACCAGTTCGCGCTCGGTGTTGGGCACCTCGAGGCCAATCACGCTCTTGCCGGGAATGGGGGCCTCGATGCGCACCGAGCCCGCCGCCAGGGCCAGGGCCAGGTCGTTGTGGAGGTTCTGCACCCGGCTGATTTTTTCGCCGGGGGCGGGCTCGAGCTCGAAGCGGGTCACGGTGGGGCCGCGCGACCAGCTCACCACCTTGGCCTCCACCCCGTGGTGCTTGAGGGTCTCGTTGATCAGGTCTACCTGGCGGCGGGTGCTGGCCTCGAGGGCTCGAGGGTCGTATTTGGGGGGTTCGGGCTTGTCCAGCAGGTCGAAGCCAGGCAGGGCCAGGGCGGTGGAGTTCTTGCGGCTGGGGACTGGAGCGGGCTGCGGGCTGGAGGGCTTAGGCTGCGCGAGCGGTTTCACCTCCAGAACGGGGATCGCCGATTGGCTAACTTTTTCTTTTGACTCCGGTTCAGGGAATACGAAATCGAAGTCAATCACCGGTTCGGGCTTGGCCGTAGCCACCTCGAAGGCCGGTGGGTCGGTGGAGAGGCCCCGCTCCAACAGGGCCCGCAGCCCAGCCGGCTGGGCTTCCGTGGGGGCGGCCTCGGCCCACTCCGCCCAGCGCAGCCAGGCATCTACCCGGGCCTCGAGGTCGCCGGTGAGGCCTTCCAGCTTGCGCCACTCCTCCTGTCGGGCACTGTGGGCATCCCAGGCCTCCAGAAGACTTTTGGTGCTGGGATGCCCCAGCCCTTTAGCGGCCTGGTCGGTTTGGCGGATCAGGGTTTGGGTTTTGGCCTGCAGGGTGTTGATCTCTAGCAGCAAGGCGGCCCGGCGCTCCTCCAGGGCCTGAGCCAGGCCTTCTCCCTTCAAGGGGGCGGCCAGGGCCGCCGCCAGGCGCTCGAGGCGGGCCGGGAGGGGGCGCACCTCGGCCTGGAGCTTCTCGGCCAGCTCCCGGGCCCGTTCCGCTCGGAAGCCCTCGAGCACCCCAGCAAACCCAGCCAGCTCGGCCTCGTCGCGGGGGGCTTTGCGGAAGCGCTCCAGGTCTTCCCCCAGGGTGTGCAGGGCCTTGTGCTCTGGATAGCGCTCGGCCAGGGCTCGAGCCTCAACCTGTAAGCGGGTCGCCCCCTGGGCCAACCGAAAGGCGCGTACCAGGCGGTGCCCCGCCAGCGCCACCCGGCGGGCCCCCCGCCCCAGCAGGTATCCCGGTCGCTGGCGCAGGGCTAGGTCCGCCACAACGCTGAGGGCCAGCATCGGGAGCAGCAGCCCTAAGGGCCCCAGGTTGGCCAACAGAAAGCCGTGGCTCAGCGTTCCCAGTGTCCCCCCATGAGGCTTGGAGACGTGCGCCACCAGCGGTAGCGCCACAACCCCTCCCGCAAAGATGAGCCCGCTGGTGCGCACGAACCCCCCCAAGGGGCGGTCCAGCAGCAGCAGCCCGCCCAGGATCGCCAGCGCCGGGGGGATCAGCCAGGCCACCACCCCCAGGTTGCCCCATAGCAGGGTTTGCAGGCTGGCTCCCAGCCCCCCCGCTAGCCTGGAGCCGGTGTAGATGGCCACCCCGCTGGCCACCGCCAGTCCCAGGCTAAGCAGGGAGAGGGCCTCGAGGTCTCGCTTGCGTTCGATTGGAGTTGGTGGTTTAGCCCTGTCGCCTTTGGTTTTCGGCTTCGCCATCGCTTACGATTGTAACATATTGCGGAATTGCCGAGAGAAGCACGAATAAAAGGCGGTTGGCTCGAGGGGACTCAGCGCAAGAAAAACGCGGCGTAAAGAACCCCTAAAATGACCCGGTACCAGCCGAAGGGGACAAAACCATAGCGCGGCAGCAGCCCCATCATGAAGCGCACCGAGGCGATAGCCACCACAAAGGCAATGACGAATCCCAAACCCAGCAAGCCCCATTCCCCAGCGGTAAAGGCATGGGTTCCGGTGACGAACTTGTAGCCGCTGGCGGCAATCATGGTGGGAATTGCCAGCAGGAAAGAGAATTCAGCCGCGGCGGTGCGGTTCATCCCAAACAGCATCCCGCCCAAAATGGAGGCCCCTGAGCGCGAAGTGCCTGGAATCACCGAGAAGGCCTGGATGACCCCGATGCCCACAGCCCAGCCCAGGGGCACCTCGTTGATGTCTTTGTACTGTATCCGTCCGGCCAGCAGGCGATCCGCGATGATCAACACCACCCCCACCAGCACCAGCA
Organism: Meiothermus granaticius NBRC 107808; assembly: GCF_003574355.1. Classification (GTDB taxonomy): domain Bacteria; phylum Deinococcota; class Deinococci; order Deinococcales; family Thermaceae; genus Meiothermus; species Meiothermus granaticius. The sequence continues at coordinate 35,441 of NZ_QWLB01000011.1, forward strand.
TCAGCACGGTGAGGGGCACACTGCTGATCCAGTGGTCAATCTGGTGGCGCAAACCAAAGGCGATGAGCCCGGTGGGGATGAAGGCCGCGATAATTCGCTTCCAGGCCTCACCGTCGCGGATCAAGCGGGGCCAGTACAGCACCACGATGGCCAGGATAGCGCCGAGCTGGATGATGACCTCGAAGCTGTTGGCGAATTCGCTGGAGGGGTTAATGCCCAGCAGGTGCCGGGCCAGGTTCATGTGCCCGGTGGAGGAAACCGGCAGGAATTCCGTGAGCCCCTCAACAATTCCCAAGACCACTGTATCCAAGACATTCACGAGCGCGAGGATACCATGCCCAGCGTGAAGGGTCGGTGAAAATTACTTCACCGCCGCCTAAACCGGGCTTTGCGGTGGATGGTGTACGATTCCCCCGTGAAGATTTCGGTACTGTTTCCCGCTGCGGGCTCTGGAGAACGCTTGGGGCGGGGGCCTAAGGCCTTCCTCGAGGTCGGGGGCAAAACCCTTTTGGAATGGGCTCTGGAGGGGTTCGAGTGGGCCGACGAGCGGATTGTGGCCCTGCCGCCGGGGGCGGGGTTTACCCGGCCGGGTGTGCGAACCGTCGTAGGAGGCCCGACCCGCCAAGGGAGCGTGTTTAACGCCCTCAGGGTGGCCAGCGGCACCCTTGTGCTGGTGCACGATGTGGCCCGCCCCTTTGTGGTGCGGGCAGCGGTGGAGCGGCTTTTGCAAGCGGTGCGCGGCAGGGGTGCGGCCACCTTGGTGGCTCCGGTTCCGGACACCTTGGTGGAAAACCTGCACCACGAGTACGGGGAGACCCTTCCCCGCGAGCGCTACCGCCTGGTGCAGACCCCCCAGGGCTTCGAGCGCGAGCTGCTTTGGCGAGCCCATCTGGCGGCTCAGGCGGCCTCGACAGAGTTCACCGATGATGCCCAGCTGGTGATCTCGCTGGGGCACCCGGTGGCCTTGGTGGAGGGGGATCGGCGGATGTTCAAGGTGACCTATCCCGAAGACTTGCTGCTGGCCGAGGGGCTGGCCCAGGTGTGGGAAGGCTGAGGGCATGCTCGAGGTCTTAGCCCCAGCCAAGGTTAACCTGGGCTTGTCGGTGCTGGGTAGGCTGCCCAACGGCTACCATGAACTGCACACGGTTTTCGCCGCCTTGGAGGTGGGTGACCGGCTGTGGCTCGAGCCCACCCCCCAGGGGATCGAGCTCGAGGTGACCCAGGCCCTGCTGGACCCGGGGCCTGCCAACCTGGCCTACCGTGCCGCGGAGGCCTACCTGAAAGCCGCCGGTCGGCCTGGGGGGGTGCGGATTCGGCTGGAGAAGCACCTCCCGCTGGCGGCGGGATTGGGGGGAGGCTCCTCGGATGCTGCGGCGGTGCTGCGGGCCCTGGCCGAACTCTATCCCGCCCCCCTCGACCTGCCGGGCCTGGCCCTTCGGCTGGGGGCGGATGTGCCCTTTTTCCTCAACCCTGGCCTGGCGGAGGGGCGTGGGGTGGGGGAGAGGCTGCGGCCGCTCGAGCCCCTTCGGCTGCACCTAGTGCTGATCAATCCCGGAATCGCCATCTCTGCTGCGCAGGCCTATGCCCACCTGCAACCTCGGGAGTGGCAGCCCGCGCTGGATGTGCCGGCCATCCTCGAGGCCCTGCGCGCCGGGGATCCACCGCCTTACTGGAACACCCTGGAGGGGCCGGTTTTTCGGCTCGAGCCTGGGCTGGCCCAGCTCAAATCCGAACTGCAAAAGGCCGGACTCTTTGGGGTCTTGATGTCGGGGTCGGGCTCGACCTTGTTCGGGCTGGCCCGCGATGCGGCTGAGGCTGCCGCCATCGCCAAGGGGCTGCGAAAGCGCCACCCCGGATTCTGGGTTCAGGCCACCCGCACCGTGGGGTAAGGGGTTTTGTGGCTCAGGGGGGCTTGGTATACTGGGGGAGTCATCGGGGGTGCTGCCCGGAAGGGCGGCTGAGAGAGTCCCTTGGAACCTGAATCGGTTAGCACCGACGTAGGGAGCGTGACAACAGGCTAAAGCCTGACGCTTGGGTTCATCCCCTCCCCGGTGACCGGAGGGGATTTATGTTGGTAAAGCCAAAGGTTAGAGGTTGGTCCCTGCTGCTCGGGGCGGTGCTCTGGGGGATCGGTTTTCAGGGGTTCATGACCGGTTGGGCCCAGGCGACCACCCTGACCGTTCTGACCCACGATAGCTGGGCCATGGACAAGGGCCTGGTGGACCAGTTCGAGGCCCAGACCGGGATCAAGCTCCGGTTTCTCAAAGGCGGCGACGCAGGGGCCATGCTCAACAAGGCCATTCTGAGCAAAGGGGCGCCCATTGCCGATGTAATTTACGGCTTCGACAACACCCTGCTCTCGAGGGCCCTGGCTGCGGGAATCTTGCAGCGCTACCTCTCGCCCCAGCTCAAAAACCTGCGGGCAGAGACCCTCCTTGACCCCCAGGGCTACGCCACCCCGGTGGACTATGGTTTTGTGGCCCTCAACTACGACAAGGACTACTTCAGGAATAAGCCCTTGCCCACCCGCCTGGCCGATCTGGCCAAGCCGGAGTTCGCCAAGCTGCTGGTGGTGGAAAACCCGGCCACCAGTTCGCCGGGGCTGGCCTTTTTGCTGACTACGGTGGCGGCGTTTGGTGAGGATCGCTACCTGGGTTTCTGGGCCGACCTGCGGAAGAATGGGGTCCTGGTGGCCAACGGTTGGAGCGAGGCCTACTATACTCATTTCACTCGAGCCGGGGGAGACCGCCCGTTGGTGGTCTCCTACACCACCAGCCCCGCCGCCGAACTGTTTTACAGCGAGGCCCGGCCCAAGCCCAGCACCCCGCCTACCGGAAACCTGCTCTTCCCCAAGGGCACGTTTTTCCAGGTTGAGTTTGCCGGGATCCTCAAAGGAACCCAGAACCTAGCCGCGGCACAGAAGTTCATTGACTGGCTGCTCTCCAAGCCGGTGCAGGAGGCCATTCCCACCCAGATGTGGGTGTTTCCGGCCCTGCGCGGGGCGGCCCTGCCCGAGGTTTTCAAATGGGCCGAGACCCCGAGCCAACCGGTCCGGCTCTCCCCGGAGTGGATTGCCGCAAACCGCGACCGTTGGATCGAGGAGTGGACCCGCACCGTGCTGCAAGGTCAGGCCCCGAGCCGCTGAATGTCGCGCTGGTTGCTGGCCCTCCCGGTACTGGCCTTTTTGGGTTGGGCCTTGCTGTATCCGCTGGGCCGGATTCTGGCTTTAGGCCTGGGGGAGGGGATAGGGGCGACCTTCTCCAATCCCTATTACTGGGGCCGCCTGGGCTGGAGCCTGGTTTATGGGCTGGGCTCCTCGCTGTTGTGCATCCTCTTGGCCCTGCCCCTGGCCTATGCTTTTCGTTACCGCTTTCCGGGGCGAGCGTTCCTTCTGACCGCTTCGACGGTGCCTTTTGTGCTCCCTACGGTGGTGGTGGCGATCGGGTTTCTGAGCCTGGTCGGGCCGAGGGGGGTGCTGGGGGTTAACCTGTACGGTACGCCTGGGATTTTGTTCTGGGCCAGCGTGCTCTACAACCTGGGGCTGGTGCTGCGCCCCTTGGTAGCCCTGTTGCCGGGTCTCGAGCCCCCCCTGGCGGCAGCCCGCACCTTGGGGGCCACCCCGCTGCGGGCCTATTGGCGGGTAGGGGTTCCGCTGCTGATGCCGGGGTTGCTTTCCGGTGGGAGCCTGGTGTTCCTCTACAGCTTCACCAGCTTTGGGGTGCCGCTCCTGTTGGGCGGGATACGCTGGGGGACCCTCGAGGTCGAGACCTACACCGCCCTGGCTTACCGGCTGGCCTTTCCCCAGGCCACGGCCCTGGTTTTGATGCAGCTAGCGGTGAGCCTGCCGGTGCTCCTTCTCTACCTGCGCCTGCAGGAGCGCTTCGCCCTGCAGGTTGGAACCTTTGGGCCGCCCAGGCCCGTCTCGGCTCGAGGGGCCTGGGCCCTTACCGGGGGTTTGGGGATGGTCTTTCTGCTCCTCTACAGCCCGCTGCTGAGCTTGTTCTTCCGGGCCCTACAATACCCAGGGGCCTGGGAGAGCGTTTGGCACAGCACAGACTTCACCCCGGCAGGGCTGGCCCTGGGCCACACCCTGGCTTTTGCGGGGCTTGCGCTCTTGATGGGGGTGCCCCTGGCCGGGCTATACGCCTATGCGGTTTGGCGGGGCAACCGTTTTCTGGATGGGCTGGGGCTACTGCCCCTTCTGGTCTCGCCGGTAGCGGTTGGGTTGGGATACCTGCTGGCCTATCCTGGGCTGCGCGGCTCGCTCTTCCTCTTGATTGCGGCCTACGCCCTGCTGAGCTATCCCCTGCTGGCCAGGGCCTGGCTGCCCTCCCTACGGGCCATGCCCAAAAGCCTGCTCGAGGCCGCCCGGGTGCTGGGGGCCACCCCCTGGCGCCGCTTTTGGCGGGTGGAATGGCCTTTGGTGCAGCCGGGGTTTCGGGGTGGGTTGGCTCTGGCCCTGGCCGCGGTGATGGGGGAGTTTGGGGCCACGCTGGTGCTTCAGCGGCCCGAATGGACGACCCTATCGCTGGCGATCTACGAGCGCCTGGGGAGGCCGGGGCAAGCGCCTTTTGGCGAGGCCTTGGTGCTGGCTGCGCTGCTGTGCCTTGTGGGAAGTGGGTTGTTTCTTGGAATCGCTCGGCGAAAGGAGGACTAACCCGCTTTGGCCGCTACCGTCCTCACCGAGCGGATAGAAATGCGTTCTGGCACGAGCAGGGCCCAGGTGACGGCGATGAGGAGGACATGCAGGGGCTCCACCTGCACCACAGGGAACCAGGCCAGGTAGTACACAAACAACCCCACCAGAATCCAGGCCAACCCTCCAAAGCTCGAGGTCTTGTGGGGGATATCCCGCCATAAGGGGAATAGGTACAGCAGTATCCAGATCAGCACGCTCAGCAAACCATAGTCCAGGAGCCGGTCCAAGAGGAAGTTGTGGGCTTTATCCAGAAGGAAATCGTAGACGACGGTGTGGTTCTTATATTCCCCATAGGTGCTAAACGTGACCCAGAGCTGCTTGGTGCGGAGGGGGGCATCGGGGTCTTGCACGACCTGCACCTTGGAGATGGTGGCGTTGGAGGGCCAGTTCAACTCCTGGCGATAGGCCTCCATTAGCCGATCCACCGGGGGATTTCGCAGCATGGCCAGCTTGAAGGCATCGGGGCCTCCGCCGGTCAGGAGCAGCCGGGGGTTTTTCTGGATCTCCTCGAGCGCGATCTGCCAGATCTGCAGCCGGATCTTAAAGGTCAGGGTATCCCCGTATCCCCGTGCAAATCCATGCGGGTTGGGAAGGAGGTATTTACCCCCCAACAGGGCCAGCATGGCCAGAATGGAGGCCCCGAAAAGCCCCAGCGAGCGCTGGGAAAGGTTGAGCCCCACCAGGCCCACCACCAGCGCAATGAGCGCGGAGCGATTGGTACTGACCCCAATGGCCGCGGCGATCACCAGCACCCCCAGCAGGATTCCCCAGCGGGGTTTTCCTTCAGACAGCCGGTACAGAACCAATGCAGCCAGAAAACTGCCCAGCAGCAACCCGGCCAGCATTCCCGGCTGGCCAATGGTCCCCACCGGGGCGTTGTAGGGAAAGTAGCGCACCAGGGGGCTAAACACATCTACCCCGAGGCGTTGGAGCAGGGCCACCCCGGCCTGAACGACCCCCGACCAAAAAAGCCCCAACAGCGCGATGCGCAGCCCCCTTTGGGGGTCCCGGCGAAGGGTGGAGTACACGAAGATCCCCAGGAGCACCAACCCAAGATGATAGAAGATGCCGTCCATCCTTCGGGGAGGGCCCAGGAAGTTGAAGGTGAAGTCATCTCCGGAGAGCATCGCCCCCAAAACCACTAAGCCCAGATGCCCCCCCAGCAGCCAGACCAGAGGCTCCCGCCAGGGGATCGGGCGGGAGACCATAAAACCAATCAGCCCAGCCAGAAACAGAAAGCAAATCTTGGGCAAGAGCTGGAAAAGCTCGGCGGAGTCATAACCGGAGTTTTGCCACTGGGCCAAAGGCATGAAGGGGGCCCCAGGAAACAAAACCAAAGGGTACACCAGGGCGAAGATGAACAGGCTGCGCTGGGCAAAGGGCAGATACTGGGTAGAGGGCATCGAGCCCAATTTAGCTTTGGCTGGGGGTTCAGTGGGGTTATATGACCTAAAAGCCCCTGGGGGCTTTCCCAGGGGCTTTGGGGCCGGCGGTGGTTTACTGGAAGCTGAAGGCCCCGCTCTCGCTTTGGTAGGTGAGGGTGGATTTGCCGGCGTTGCTCAGCGTGCTGGTGACGACGAAATCATTGGTGTTGTTGGTGTAGGCAATGCTGCAAGCGGTAACCGATGAAGGCTTGGGGCCGAAATTGCTCGTGCAGGTTTGGACCGATGGGTCCAGTGCGCCGGTCAGCGGGTCCCGGGTGGCTTCGAGCTGGGTGGCCACGCTGCGCACATACACCTGGGCGCCGGTTAGGTTGGCCCTTTGGCGGGCCGCCAGGACATTGGTGAGCAGAACCGCCGCCAACAACGCGATGATCGCAATGACGATGAGCAACTCGATCAGGGTGAAGCCATGTTTGCTCATAGCCGGGTTCTTTTTAGAGCAAGGGAGGTGAGGCTTGGCTGCCCCACCTCCCAGGAAAGGCCTGCGGTTTACTTGAAGCTGAAGGCCCCGTTCTGGCTTTGGTAGGTGATGGTGGATTTGCCGGCGTTGCTCAAGCTGCTCGCGGTGATGGTGAAGTCGTTGTTGTTGTTGGTAAAGGTAATGGTGCAGCTGCCAGGAGTGATTGCAGCCGGGACAGCAGCCCCGGGGTTGGCCAGAGCGCAGGTGTTCATGCCAGTGGGCAGAGCGCCGGTGGAGGGGTCACGCTGGGCCTCCAACTGGGTGGCTACGTTGCGCACGTAGGCCTGGGCGGCGGTCAGGTTGGCCCGCTGGCGAGCCGAGAGCAGGTTGGGAATCAGCACCGCGGCCAGGATGGCGATGATGGCGATCACGATCAACAGCTCGATCAGGGTAAAGCCTTGCTTCTTCATGGTTCTCCTTGGGCTCCGCGCGAGATGATTTATATGGGCGCGGTATTGCGGTAGTGCTAAAGAGGGCTTCGGGCCGGTTTGCCTATGGTGGGGCCGGGCTCTTCCCGACCTCCGAGGATGAGTATAGCCTGGGGACTTCAGGGGCGATGCGGCAAATAACCCAACTTGGGGCCTCCGGCGTTACAGCGTCTTAATCTTCGGTCACGGGTGTAAGTTATGCCCTCCAGGAAGGCGGTTTGACATGGCCTCAGGCCTGGCTAGACTGAGGACATGAGCCTCGCTAAGGTCTTGAAGCCGGTGAGCTTCGAGGAGTACCTGGCCTTTGAGGAGAAGGCCCAGACCAAGCACGAGCTGGTGGACGGGATCCTCTACGCGATGGCGGGGGCCAGCGACCGGCACAATCGGGTGCTCATGAACATCGCCGGGCATCTTTGGCAGGCTGCGCGGAAAGGGCCGTGCCGGGTGTATGCAAACGACATGAAGCTCAAGGTAGACCGGCTTACCGGCTACTACCCCGATGTGATGGTGGTCTGCGACCCAGATGACAACGAGACCTATTACAAAAAGTCTCCGTGCCTGATTGTGGAGGTGCTCTCCAAAGGCACCGAAGGCTCCGACCGGCGCGAAAAGCTGCACAAGTATCGGAAGATGGCCAGCCTCAAAGCGTACATCCTGGTGGACTCGCTCTCGCGCAGGGTCGAGGGCTACTACCGCGAGGGCAAGCGGTGGCTCTACCTGGATGTGGCGGGGGAGGGCCGCTTCCCGGTGCCCTGCCCAGAGATGGAGCTCAGCCTAGACGAAGTGTATGAGGGCTTGGAGGTGCCGCTCGAGCGCCCCGATCCCGAGTTTCAGGCTTGACAACCCCCAGCAGGGCCGCTAACATTACCTTTGCTGTTTGCGGGGCTGTGGCGCAGTTGGGAGCGCGTCTGAATGGCATTCAGAAGGTCAGGGGTTCGAATCCCCTCAGCTCCACCACCTCATAAAAACTCCGGTGCAAGCCGGGGTTTTTCTCTTTGGGCTTGAAGGATCTCCCGGCAGCCGCTATAGTGGTCAGTTGGCTGGGTTGAAAGGCCCGAGCCGCTGGTTTCGATTGCTATAGCATCCCCAGCGGCGACCCTTACGGAGTGATTATGTTTGCGATCATCAAAACAGGTGGAAAGCAGTACCGCGCCGAGGCTGGGGCCAAGCTGCGGGTGGAGAAGCTCGAGGCCAACCCCGGCGAGACCGTGGAGTTCGATGCCCTGATGCTGGGCGGAGAAAAAACGGTCTGGGGTACCCCCACGGTTCCTGGGGCCAAGGTGGTGGCCGAGGTGCTGGGGCAGGGCAAGGGCAAGAAGGTCATCGTGGCCAAGTTCAAGGCCAAGATCCACTACCGCCGTAAGAAGGGCCACCGTCAGCCCTACACCGAAATTTTGGTCAAGGAGATCCGCGCCTAGCCTATAGGGGGCGATTGATATGGCACATAAAAAAGGTTTAGGTTCGACCAAGAACGGGCGCGACTCTCAGTCCAAGCGGTTGGGGGTCAAGCGCTTCGAGGGGCAGCAGGTGTTGGCGGGGAATGTGTTGGTGCGCCAGCGAGGCACCAAGTTCAAGGCTGGGGAAGGGGTGGGGATGGGCCGCGACTTCACCCTGTTTGCCCTGACCGATGGAGTGGTGGCCTTTCGGGACAAGGGCCGGATGGGCCGCTATGTGACCGTGAAGGCCGCTGAGCCCGCTGCTGCCAGCGACTAATCCAGCCAAAGGCCGAAAGCCGAGGCGAGAGGCCCCTGGGCCGCGCACCTGCCTTCGGCCTTTATCTTTGAGCGTATGTTTCGCGATACCCTAGAAATTAGCGTCACCGCCGGAAATGGCGGTGACGGCAGCATTAGCTTTCGCCGGGAGCGCTACATTGCCAAAGGGGGGCCGGATGGTGGCGATGGGGGCCGAGGCGGCTCGGTAATCCTGCGGGCGCTGGGCCAGGTTGACTCGCTTTCTACCCTGTCTAAACGGGTGTACAAGGCCGAAAAGGGGGAGCATGGCCTGGGCAAGGGGATGTATGGCCGCGACGGTAAAGATCTGGTGGTAGAGGTGCCTCGAGGCACTCGAGTCTTTGACGCCGCCACCGGTGAACTGCTGGCCGACTTGATTGAAGAGGGGCAGACCTTTGTGGCCGCCCGGGGTGGGGAGGGTGGACGGGGTAACCTGCACTTCGTCACCCCCACCCGTCAGGGCCCGCGCTTTGCTGAGGCGGGTGAGCTGGGGGAAAAGCGCAGGCTACGCCTCGAGCTGATGCTTCTGGCCGATGTGGGGCTGGTGGGGTACCCCAACGCCGGTAAGAGCAGCCTGCTGGCGGCGCTGACCGCAGCCCATCCCAAGATCGCCAACTACCCCTTCACCACCCTGGCCCCGCAGCTTGGGGTGATCGAGCGGGAGGACCGGCGGATCACCATGGCCGATATCCCCGGCATCATCGAGGGGGCCGCACAGGGGAAAGGGTTGGGGCTGGAGTTCCTGCGACACATCGCCCGGACCCGGGTGCTGCTCTATGTGCTGGACGCCAGCCAGGAGCCCCGGGCGACCCTCGAGCTGCTGCGGTCTGAACTGCGCTCCTATGACCCTCAACTGCTGAGCCGCCCATCGGTGATCGCCCTCAACAAGGCCGATCTGTTGGAGCCTGGGGAACTACAGGAGCGTATCGCGGAGCTGACCGGGTTTGGCCTGCCGGTGTTGGCGGTCTCGGCCACCCAAGGCCAGGGGTTGCCCGAGCTGGTCGGGGTGTTGTTCTCATTGGTTGAGGCGGCCCCCAAACCCCGGCTCGAGGCGCCGGTGCCCCAGCCGCCCGAGGCCGACTATGTCAAGGTGACCGAGGTCGAGGAGGGGGTTTATGAGCTCGAGGCCCCTCAGCTTCAGCGCCACCTGAGCCGGCTCAAAGGCGATGTGTTCGAGGCCAGCGGCTACCTGCAGGATCTGTTCAAGCGCTACCGCATTGAGGCGGTGCTCAAAAGGCATGGGGTGCGTGCGGGGGATACCGTTCGCTTGGGGGATCAGGAGTTCGAGTATATTCCTGAGGTGGACTAGGCCCGCACAAGCTCGGGGGCTTGAGGGCCGGAATGGGGAGGATGGGCGCGATGCGACTGGGGATATTCGGCGGCTCCTTTGACCCCATTCACAACGGCCATCTGCTGGTGGCTTCGGAGGCCAGTGAAGCGCTGAGGCTGGAGCGGGTGCTGTTTATCACCACCGCTCGCCCCACCCACAAAACCCCCATCGCCCCGCCGGAGGCCCGCCATGAAATGACGGTGCTGGCCACCGCCGACGATGAGCGGCTGGTGGCCAGCCGCTTAGAGCTGGACCGCCCAGGCCCCAGCTACACGGTGGACACCCTGGAGGGACTCCATCGGGGGTGGCCCCCCCCCCTCGAGCTGTTTTTCATCACCGGGGCAGACGCCTACAACGACGTGAACACCTGGCACCAGGCCGAGCGGCTGACCGAGCTGGCTCAGCTGGTGGCGGTGACCCGTCCAGGGTATACCTACCGGATGGATCCCTTTTTCTCCAGCCGGGTGCACACCCTCGAGATCCCCGGTTTGGAAATTTCCAGCAGTATGATACGCTCCCGTTTACGAGAAGGCCAGGGCATCCGCTACCTGGTGCCCCGGTTGGTGGAGGAATACATTGTCAAACACCGTCTCTACCGCTGAGCTGTTGCAGCAGGTGCAGCAGCGGGTAAGCCCGAACCGCTTTGCGCACATCTTGCGGGTAGCGGATCTGGCCCTGGAGATTGCTCGGGCCAATGGCCTCGATGAAGAGAAAACCTACCTAGCGGCGATTCTGCACGATGCGGCCCGGGATATGAGCCCTGAGGAGCTGATCGAGCAGGCCCCTCCGGAAAACGAGGTGGAGCGCAGCCACCCGCTGGCCCTGCACGGTCGGGTCTCGAGGCGGCTGGCCGAGGGGTGGGGGGTACACGACCCAGAGGTGCTCGAGGCCATCGAGGGGCATGTGTACGGGGTGAACCCGGCCCACCAGATTGGCATGGCGGTCTATGTGGCCGACAGCAGTGAGCCGGGGCGTGGGGTTAACGAGGACATCCGCGAGCTGGCCTTGAAGGGGGCGTTGCTCGAGGCCTATCAGCGGGCCGTGGTCAGCAAGGTTACCTATCTGCAGGGGAAAGGCATCACCCCGCACCCGCGCACCGTGGAAGCCTACCGCCGGCTCAAGAATGGAACGGGTTCCCACTGAGGGCCAAGCCGGAGCAGCGACCTAAGGTTAGGCCGGTGACCTACCGGGCCTTGCCTTGGTTGGCCACGGCCTGCATTTGTTTGGCTACCTCTTCGGGGTCCCCTAGGTAGTAATGGCGCAGGGGCTCGAGGTGCGCGTTGAGCTCGTAGACCAGCGGGATGCCGGTGGGGATGTTGAGGCCCACGATCTCCTCATCGGAGATCCCATCCAGGTACTTGATGAGTGCCCGCAGGCTGTTGCCGTGAGCCACAATCAACACCCGTTTGCCCTCGCGCACCGCGGGGGCAATGGTGTCTTGCCAATAGGGCAGGAAGCGGGCCACGGTATCGGCCAGGCACTCGGTGAGGGGCAGGGTGTGGCGGTCTAGGTGGGCGTAGCGTGGGTCGTGACCTGGATAACGGGGATCCGAGGGCTCCAGGGCGGGGGGCCGGATGCTGTAGCTGCGGCGCCACTCGAGCACCTGTTGCTCGCCGTACTTGGCCGCGGTCTCGGCCTTGTTCAGCCCTTGCAGGGCCCCGTAGTGCCGCTCGTTGAGCCGCCAGGAGGGGTGTACGGGAATCCAAAGCTGATCGAGCTCCTCGAGGGTGATCCAGAGGGTTTTCAGGGCCCGCTTGAGCACCGAGGTGTAGGCCACATCGAAGGTGTATTGCCCCTCGCGCAGCAGCCGCCCGGCTTCGTGAGCCTCAGCGACCCCCCGCTCGGTTAGGTCTACGTCGGTCCAGCCGGTGAAACGGTTTTCTTGATTCCAGGTGCTTTCTCCGTGCCGCAGCAGTACGATTTTGTGCATGTCTATAGCCTCCAACCTCATATAGGGTACTACAGGCTTTTGCTCCCTCTCACACCGCGTTCACCAGAGTTCAATACTGTTGAAGCCATGAAGCGATTATCCTCGCTGCTGCTACTCGTGTGCTTTGCCTTCGCAGCGCCGATTCAAGAGGTCGAGGTGCGCGGGGCTGATCCCGTGCTCCAGGCCCTTGCCCGCATTGCCCTGCCCTTTGGGGTGGGTGACGAGCCGGGGGATCTAGCCCAGGCTAAAGCCGCGGTGCTGGCGACCGGGTATTTTAAAGACGTCAAGGTGAGCCTCGAGGGTCAAAAACTGATTGTCGAGGTAACCCCCAACCCGCCCATCGTCAAGGTCTCCACCAACTCCAAAGCCTTTCCGCCCGACGCGGTGCTCAGGTATCTCGAGACCGAGCAGGCCATCGGAGTGGGCTCGACCTTCAACGCCAAGAAAGCCACTGAGGCTGCGGATGCCCTGGCGCAGATTTACCGAAACCAGGGTTTCCCCTTCGTTCCCACCATCACCCCCGAGGCCAAGGACACCCCTCAGGGGGTGGAGCTGAACTTCAATGTGAACGAGAGCCCCGAGGTCAAAAGCGTCCAGGTGGCCAACCCCACCTATGTGCCCAAAGACAAGGTGGAAGGGCTGTTGCAGAACATTCCCGAGAACGGCAAGTTCAGCTTTGAGCGCTTCCGCAGCGCGGTACAGCAGGTCGGGGAGATCTATGCCAACGCCGGGTTTCGGGGCAGCGGGGTGGATCTGGCCAAAACGGCGCTCGAGGACGGGGTCCTCAAGGTGGCTTTTAAAGAGTTGAAGATCGCTGAGATCAACGCTCCAGACCTCAATATCAGCTCGCTGGGCCTCAAGGTGGGTGATCCCTTTAACGTAGACCAGATCCTAGACGGGGTGAACGCCCTGTCCAAGCAGATTGGCCGGGTGGTCAACTTTACCCCCGAGCCGGTCGGCGAGGATGGGGTGCGGCTGACCTTCCAGGCTGGAGCACAGCGCTACGGCACCATCAACAAGGTAGTGATCGAAGGGAATACCGCAATCCCCAGTGAACAGATCCTCTCCGTGTTACGGCTCAAGCCTGGGGACGAGTACAACCCCACCCTGGCCCAAGAAGACTTCGCCCGTATCCTGCGCCTGTACCGGGACGCGGGCTATGACCTGGTGCAGCAACCCAGTCCCAGCTTTGATAACGGAACCTATACCCAGCGGATCACTGAGCTGCACATCGCAGGCTACCGCATAGACCCACCCCTGACCCGTACCCAACCGGAGGTGGTGCTTCGTGAGCTGCCCAAACCGGGAACCCTGCTCTCGGTCCCGGCGCTGCGGCAGGGGATCTCCAACCTCTTGCGTACCGGTCTATTCTCTGAACCCCCTACCGTAACCTTCCAGGGCACCGACCAGCCTGGACAAATTACGGTGGTGCTGAGCCTCAAGGAAGCCCGAACCGGTACCTTTCAGCCGGCGATTGGCTGGAGCAGCACCACGGGCTGGGAAGGCAGCTTTGGGGTGAACGATATTAACCTCTGGGGGCTGGCCCACCAGTACAACATCACCATAGGGGCTAACCCCAACCCCACCGGACAGCTCTTCACCTTCAGCGCTTCCTACACCATACCCTGGCTCTACACCGATTTCGCCGACCTCAAGGAGGTTAAAACCTCGCTGACCTTCGGTGTTTACAGCAGCCTTAATCCCAACATTACCCTTTACGACGCCAACAACAACAACACCGGTTGGCAGTACACCGAGCGGCGCACCGGCTTCCGAATCAGCGCCAGCCGCCCTTGGTCGGCGAGCTTGCCCAAACTCCTCATAGGGGCTGGGTTTGGCTATGAGTACGTTACCGACTTCCTCCAGTCCCGCACCGATGTGCAGATCGGCCAGCCCTTCCAGGATGCGGCCCAGGCCCTCCTGCCCAATAGCTATGGCAGCTTGAGCCTTAACCTTTCGGCCACCTACTCGGATGTGGATCGGCCCGACTTCCCCACCCAGGGGTTCTCGGTGGGGGTCAGCACCGGTTATGGCCTCACCTTCCCCAGCGGAAGCGCGCCAACTCAGTACGTGCCGGTAGTGATTACGGGAAAGACCTATTTCCGCCTGGACCAGGCGGCGCGGCAGGCTATAGCGGTACGGCTTTCGCTGGGTACCATTTTGGGGACCGCCCAGGATAGCCAGAAGTTTAGCTTGGGCGGCAATAGTTCCGACATCACCACCCTGCGGGGCTATGATCCTCGCTTCCTGGACAAGGGGACCTCGCTTGTATCCGGGACGGTCGAATACGGCTATGACTTTGGCCTTAACCCCCAGGGTGGAACCAATCTCTACGGTTTTGTGTTCACTGATTTTGGCCGCATTTGGCCGGCGACGACCCAGCCGGATGCTTTCTATCTGGGGGCTGGGGTAGGGGTTCAGCTTAACCTTGACTTGCTGGGGGCGGTGCTGCCGCCGCTGCGCATAGATTATGGGTTTAGCCAGAGAAATCCCACCGGCAAACTGAGCTTGCGCTTGGGGGTCTCCTACTAGGTAGATGGGGAGCGGCTGCTTTATGGCTGCTCCAGGACCACGACGGCCAGGGCGTAGGCCCGCTCATGTGACAGCGAGAGGTGCGCACGCAAGCCCTCTAAGCGCATGTGCTGAGCGATGGCTGTGCTGAAGTTGAGCTCGGGTTTTCGTCCCCGATTTTCTACCCAAACCTCACGCCAACCGAAGCTTTGGGGCCAGACTTTTTGGAAGGCTTCCTTGGCGGCGAATCGAGCGCCCAGCGAGGGCAGCGGGTCGGTTTGGCTCAGGCAGTACTCCAGCTCTATGGGGGTAAAGTGGCGCTGCAAGAAGCGTTGGGGGTGGCGCTGCCAGACCCCGCGTAGCCGCTCCAGGGCCACAAGATCGGTTCCAATTGCGAGGATGGCCATCGGGTACGATTGTACGCTGTGGAGTTGCCCAAGCCGTTTCTAAGCCGCATGGCTGAACTGTTGGGGGCCGAGTATCCTGCGTTTAGGGCGGCGCTGGCCTCAGAGGACCGCAGCTATGGCCTGCGCACCAACACCCTCAAGCTCAGCCCAGCACAACTGCAGGAGCTCAGCCCCTGGCGGCTCGAGCCCATTCCCTGGTCCCCGGAAGGTTTTTACTATCCGGCGGAGGCCCGGCCCGGACCCCATCCCTATTACTATGCGGGGCTTTACTACATTCAAGAGCCCTCCGCTCAGGCGGTAGGGGTGCTGGCGGATCCTCAGCCGGGCGAGCGGGTGCTGGACCTGGCCGCGGCTCCGGGGGGTAAGACCACCCATCTGGCCTCGAGGATGCAGGGGCAGGGGTTGCTTGTGGCCAATGAGGTGGATCGCGGGCGGATGCCGGGGCTTTTGGAAAACCTGGAACGCTGGGGGATGGGGGTGGCGGTGGTCTCGAGCCCCCTCGAGCGGCTGGCAGCCCAGTGGGGGGCCTTTTTTGACCGGGTGTTGCTGGATGCCCCCTGTTCAGGGGAGGGGATGTTTCGCAAGGACCCCGAGGTGGTGCGCCACTGGGGGCCGGGGGCTCCGGCCCGGGCGGCTCGAGTTCAGCGCGGCCTGCTCGGGGCGGCGGGCGATCTGGTGCGCCCTGGGGGAATTTTGGTCTACTCGACCTGCACCTTCGCACCGGAAGAAAACGAACAGGTGATCGCAGCCTTCCTGCGGGGTAATCCAGGCTGGGAACTGGAGAACGCCCACCTTGACCCGTCGTTCTCCCCTGGGGTTCCCCAGTGGGGCGATGGGAACCCCGCCCTCTCCCGCACGGCCCGGCTGTGGCCGCATAAACTGCGGGGGGAAGGGCATTTTCTGGCCAGGCTACGAAAGACCGAGGGCCTAGAGAATCGCCCGCCCCTCGAGCGCCCTTCCCCGCTCCCGCGTGAGGTGGAGGCCCTTTGGCGCGCCTGGGCCACGGAGCATCTGAAAACCCCTCCTGAAGGCCCAATCTGGCAGCGCTCCGGCCACCTGTACCTTCTCCCCCAGGATCTACCCAGCCTCTCCGGCCTCAAGGCCCCGGCCCCCGGACTCTATCTGGGGGAGGCCCGCACCGGACAACACCGGGGTTCGGGGCGCTTTCTGCCGGCCAAGTCGCTGGCCCACGCGCTAAGGCCGGCAGAGGTGGGGCCGGTGGTGCGGTTGGGGGCGGAGGACCCTCGAGCCCTCAAGTTTGCCCTGGGCGAGCCGGTGGAAGCGGAAGGGGAGCCAGGCTGGGCGCTGGCGGCCCTGCAAACCGAGGTGGGGGAGTTCCCACTGGGATGGGGAAAACTCAAGGGCGGGATCCTGCGTCCAGGAAAGACCGGGCTATAAACGGATCCCTCAGCCTCAAGAGCCTTTTTCGCTGTCCTCGGCCTCGAGCCGCTTCAACAGCTCCCGCAGTTCCTCCTTGCGCCCTTCGGTTTCCTGGCTGCCGGTGGCGATCAGCAGCCGGATGACCTCCGACTTCGAGACCAGCTGCTCGGGGCTGGAAAGCTCGTAGGCCAGCTTGGTTAGGAGGGCATCCTGCTCGTCGCTAATGACCACCTGGAGCCGTTTTTTCTCTTTCTTCGGCATAAGAACCCGCGACCCTGAGTATGACCCTGCACGAATACTCAAGTGCGCTTATGCCTACACTTTAGCACGGTACGTTTGCGCTTGACAATGTGGGAGATGCTATTCATACTCAAAGTGAGTAAGATGTGTAAGACTCCAAGGATCACAGGATCTACACATTTTTTGCGGTACGCTGCACCTGGAGATGATCTCGCCGATATGGACCGAACCCTAACCATCCGTGGTGGACAGCCTTTGCAGGGGGAGCTGCGGGTGTTCCCGGCTAAGAATTCAGCCCTGAAGCTGATGGCTGCGAGCCTGCTGACCGCTGAACCGGTGACCCTCACCGAGGTCCCCCGCTTGCGGGACATCGAGGTGCTGCTCGAGCTTCTGGGCCACCTGGGCACCCGCCATGCCTGGGAAGGGCGCACCCTCCACCTGCACACCCCCGAAATCATCCGAACCGATGCCCCCTTCGAGCTGGTCAGCAAGATGCGGGCCAGCTTCAACGTGCTGGGAGCCCTGGCGGCGCGGGCGGGAGAGGGGACGGTGCCGCTGCCGGGCGGTTGCAACTTTGCTGAGCGACCGGTGGATCAGCACATCAAAGCCCTGCGCGCGCTGGGGTTTGAGGTCACCACCGAGATTACGGAGCAGGGCGTGGCTTACACTGCAAGGCGCCACAAGCCGGCCTCGGGCCGGGTGGTTTACGACCTGCCCACCCTGGGGGGCACGGAGCAGGCCCTGATGGCGGCTGCGCTGGGCGGTGAGGCGGTATTGGTCAACACCCCCCAGGAGCCGGAGATCGTGGACTTGTGCAACTTCCTAACCCAGCTGGGAGCGGAGGTCAGAGGGTGTGGCAGCAGCATCCTGCAGGTCAAGGGCAAGCCGGTGCTGGGGGGGGGCACCTACAGCGTGATCCCCGACCGGATCGAGGCCGGAACCTACCTTTTGGCGGCCGCGGCCACCCGGGGATCCGTCACCCTGACCCATGTGGAGCCTTTCCACATGGACTCCTTGCTCGACAAGCTGGCCCACTCAGGCCACAAAATTGAGACGGGGAAGGATTGGGTGCGCCTCGAGGCCACCCCCCATCCACAGCCCTTCAACGTTGAGGCTCGGGAATACCCTGGGTTTGTCACCGACCTTCAGCCGCCGGTCTCGGCCTATCTGGCTACGGTCAGCGGCACCTCGTTGGTCTCGGATCGCATCTACCCCGATCGGTTTACCCACGCCAGCGAGCTGGCCCGCATGGGGGCCGAGGTCACCCTCAAAGACCGCACCCTGATGATTCAGGGGCGTACCCTCACTGGGGCGGCCGTCGAGGCCAAGGATATTCGGGCGGGGGGGGGCTTGATCATCGCGGCCTTGGCCGCAGAGGGGGAAAGCCACATCAGCGGGATGCGCTACATCGAGCGTGGCTATGACGATATCGAGAATCGCCTGCACAGCCTGGGCGCACAGATCGGAGTTCGGGTCCCCGAACTCTCGCTGGCAGCAGACTAACCCGTTCTCAGAGGGTATCTAACCCCAGGCCCCCAGGAGCCGCCGCAGCAAGACCAACTGCCCGATGTGGTAGGCGTTGTGGTCGGCGGCAAGCAGGAACTCCCGCAGGTAGGTCTGCCCTTGGCCGTGGGGGATTGCCGCGTCGAGCTGAATTTGCGGGTCGAGGGCCAGGTGGATTATGCGCTCGAGGTCCCCCTCAAATGAATGCACACTGGCCTGCCAGGTTTGGGCATCGCCTGGACGGCTCGGCCAGTAATCCTGCGGCCAATGGGGCTCCTTGTAGTGGGGGTTGACCATGAAGTCCAAGATATCCCGCTGGGCGATGCGCAGGTGCTCGAGCAAATCCCAGGCCGAGTAGGGCAGACCCTGGGGCCGCTGGTTGACCCGCTCGAGGGGGAAACCCTCCACCGCTTGGGCGAAGGGGACGTGGGCGTTTCCGCCGCGCAGGAGTTGTTGAATCTGGGCTCTTAGGGCCGTGGTCTCCATGGTCTGGCCTCCTTGGGTGTATTTTGCGCCTAATTCCTGGGGCTGGGCTGAACCCAGCCGGTCCCGTTGGTTGAGTCTTTGGGCGGTAGCGGCTATACTTTGCTGCGCTATGGACTTAGCCACCCTGGAACACCGACTCGAGGCCCTTCGGGGGTATCTTTGACATCCCCGGTAAAGAAGCCCGCCTGAGCGAACTCGGCAGCAAAATCAACGATCCCAGCCTCTGGAATGATCCGGCCAACGCCCGCAAGCTCACCCAAGAGGCGGGCCGCTTGCGCAAGGCGGTAGAGGGATACCGCCGGCTGGAATCCGATCTGCAGGGGCTTTTGGAGCTTTGGCCGGAGATGAGCGCCGAGGAGCACGCTGAGATGCAACCGGAGCTCGAGCGGGCGGAGCGCGAGCTGGACGAACTCTACCACCAAACCCTGCTCTCGTTTCCCTATGCCGAAAATGCCGCGATCCTCACCCTCAAGCCGGGGGCTGGGGGCACCGAGGCCTGCGATTGGGCCGAGATGCTGTATCGCATGTACACCCGTTTTGCCGAGCGGCATGGCTTTAGCCTCGAGGTGATTGACCTGGAGCCGGGTGCTGAAGCCGGGATAGACTACGCCCAGTTCATCGTGCGGGGGGAGAATGCCTACGGCTTGCTCAGCGTGGAGGCTGGGGTGCATCGCCTGGTACGGCCCTCGCCGTTTAACGCTCAGGGCAAGCGCCAGACCAGCTTTGCGGCCCTCGAGGTGATGCCCGAGGTGGATGAATCGGTGGACGTGAAGATCAACCCCGAGGATTTGCGCATCGACGTGATGCGCTCGCAGGGCAAGGGTGGGCAAGGGGTCAACACCACCGACAGTGCGGTACGGGTGGTGCACCTGCCCACCGGAATTTTGGTCAAGTGTCAGGTTACCCGTAGCCAGCAGAAGAACAAAGAGATGGCCATGAACATCCTGCGCTCCAAGCTCTTCGAGATCGAGTATAAGAAAAAGCAGGAGGAGCTGGCCCGGCTGCGTGGGGAGACCCGGCCCAACGAGTGGGGCAGCCAGATCCGGAGCTACGTGCTGGACAAGCAGTACATCAAAGACCATCGCACCGGAGAGATGCGCCACGACCCCGAGAACGTGCTGGATGGGGACCTGGAAAGCCTGATCTGGGCGGGGCTGGAGTGGAAAGCCGGGCGGCGCGAGGCGGTGGCCACCGAGGACGAGGAATAGCCTTTTATAGATCAAGCCCCTCGAGCCGCTCGAGGGGCTTGGGGGTGGATGGGGTTTACTTCATCGGGGGCATCAACACGGTGTCAATCACGTGGATGACCCCGTTGCTGGCCTCGATATCGGTTTGAATCACGGTGGAGTCGCCGTTGAGCACCACCTTGCCATCCTTGACCGCAATGGTGATGTCGCTTCCCTCGAGGGTTTTGGCTTTGCTCAGCTTCACCACATCTGCGGCTTTCACGACCCCGGCCACCACGTGGTAGGTAAGTATCTTGGTGAGCTGGGCCTTATCTTTGAGCAGGGCCTCGAGGGTCGCTTTGGGAATCTTGGCGAAGGCTTCGTTGGTAGGGGCGAACACCGTGAAGGGGCCTTTCTCGGCTAGGGTTTGCTCGAGGCCGGCGGCCTTGAGGGCGGTGAGCAGGGTGCTGAACTGGGGGTTGCTGGCGACGATCTCGGCGATGGTGCGGTTGCTCATGCTCTGGGCTTGACCCCATCCAAGGGCAGCGATGGCTAGGGCTGCGAGGACCAACAGTATGCGTGGTTTCATCGGAGCTCTCCTTTACGGTCTCGAGCGGTTAGGAATGGTGAGACCATGCCCAGTGTATGCAGCCCCTTCCCGCTGCAATTAGGGGTGTCCTACACAGATTTTTCTCATACTATCTACTTTGTAGTCTAATTCCAAATTAGAACCTGAGCTGAAAGGGGGTCTCCCCTAAGCTTACCCGCAAGGCGGCTGGGAGTTTGGGTCTGGGGCTACTCGTGCCGCTTCAGTTGGCCGGGGGGTTCACCACGATCAAGGCGGTCAGGATAAAGGGGGGCAGGTTTTTCCCCGGCAAGGCCCGCCCCATCACCACCACCACGTAGGCCCCGGGTTTGGGAAAGGTGATCTTGCTCTCGAGGCGCTTCCCGGTATCGCTGAAGGTGAGCTGTACATCCGGCTTGGCTTGGGCGCTGGCCTGGCCTTGATAGGCCAGCATCCGGCAGTAGCAGTCGCTGAGGTTGAGGTTGACCCCATTGATTGAGACAAAGGTCAGGTAGGTGACGGTGGTCTTACCGGCAATGGGTTGGTCGTCGGGCTCAAACTTGACCTCTCCCGAGACCGGCCCGTTCCCGGAGAGGGGATGGGCCCACCCGAGGGCCAACACCAAGAGCAGAAGGGGAAAGCGTTGGAGTCGCATGGCTCACCGAGATGCGGCGGGGCTGGGGGGAGCGAACCGGGGGTCTTGGGTGAAGCTGCGGTCGGTAAGGGCCTTGAGGAACTCCACCAGGTCATCCACCTCGGCCTCGCTGAGCCCCAACGGGCGCATCAGCGGATCGGCGTTGAGGTTGGCCTGGCCCCCGTTGTTGTAGTGCTCCACCACCTCACGCAGGGTTTTGAATGAACCGTCATGCATGTAGGGGGCGGTCAGTTCGACGTTGCGCAGGGTGGGCACCTTGAACTTGCCCACGTCCTCGTCCTTACCGGTGATCCGGGCCAGACCGATATCCTCATATACCGTAGCCAGGGCGGTGTTGCGCAGGGAATCGTCGGTGAAGTCTTGGCCGTTGTGGCAATGGAAGCAGTCCCCGCGTTCGCTGAAAAAGAGCTGCATCCCCCGCAGGGCAGCCGGGGAGAGGGCGGTTAGATCCCCCTCTCGGTAGCGATCCCAGGGGCTGTTGGCCGAGACCAGGGTGCGCTCAAAAGCCGAGAGGGCTTTGGCGATGTTGAGCATGGTGATGCCGTCGGGAAAGACCGCTTTGAAGGCCGTTTGATATTCAGGGATGGCCCGCAGCTTGGCCTCGAGCGCGGCCGGATCCATGTTCATCTCGTTGGGATCGGTGAGGGGACCGATGGCCTGGGTCTCGAGCCGAGGGGAACCCCCTTCCCAGAAGAGCTTGTCGCGGTACCCCACATCCGCTAGGGAAGGGGCGTTGCGGGTTCCCTTTCGACCCTCCACTCCGGTGCTGACCGCATGGCCGCCATCGCTGAAGGCGTATTCCTGCTTATGGCAGGAGGCGCACGCCACGCTGTTGTCGCTGCTCAGGCGCTTGTCGTAGAAAAGCTGGCGGCCCAGCTCTACCTTGGCGATGGTCATGGGGTTGTCGTCGGGGATGGGCATCGGGGGGAAGTGGTCGGGGACTTTGACCACATAGCCGGCTGAAGCCGCCAGCGCAACCCCGGTCAGCACGATGCCCAGTAAACTCCGTTTGGCCATAGCTTCTGTCCCTCTTTGAGGGTATCAAAGGTTGGTGAGGGTTCAAGTGAAAGATGTCCGGTACTACCGGGCGGGCACCACCAGGGTGTACTCGAGCGTCTCCTCGGGCAGGGCCAGGGTGACCTCATAGGTTCCTGGCGGCACCTGTATCGTGGTGCGGTACTGGGCCCTTTGTAGGGGCTGGAGGGTTTGCTCAACGGCTTCCCCGTCCTTGACCAGGCGCAGGGGAATGGCCGGAGCGGGGTTGAGCGGCTGACCGCGAAGATCCCTAAGCTCTAACTGGAGCTGCACCTGGCCGGCTTCGGCGTACAGTTGGCCGCTGTAGCGCTGTGCCCCGGTATTTCCCTCGAGGCTGAGCCGGTGTGGAGCGGGGGTGGGGGGCTCGGTGCTGGCCAGCAGGCCGCTCAGGGCCAGAACCAGCACCAACAGGAGGGCCTCGAGGCTTACCGTTCCCAGGCCGCGCACGGCCTTTTGCCTGACCCTGGGCATCAGCCACCGCCGGTTCACCGCAGCCACAGCAAGAACCGCTGCCACCGCCCCGAGCTTGAGGAGCAGGGTACGGCCATACCTCGAGCCAAAGAGGTTATCCCACCCCCCCAGCTGAACCACCGCCAGCACCACCCCAGCCAACCCCACCCCCACCACCGAGATCAACCCCAGCTTGGAAAGACGCTCGAGCGCCACCCGCACCGCCTCAAAGCGCGTCCTGGGCCAGGTGAGGGCTAAAGCCAATACGCTCCCAGCCCAAGCCGCGCCGAACGCCAGGTGTACCAGATCGGTGAGGTAAATGGCTGGGCCTTTGGTCCCGGCGTGGGAGTTCAGGGCCAGAGACAGCAGCAGGGCCAGGGCCAGCGGGGGCCAGAGCCAGCGGTCAAACCGAGCCCAGCCCAGCGAAAGCCCCAGTAAGGCCAGCATCAGCACCGCTCGAGCGGCCAGCAGGTTGCCTTGGCTGGTCTCAGTCCAGTACTCCAACAGCAGCGAGGGGTCCCCCAGCATCCAGACCGCATGGTAGGAGCCATAAACCGTGGCCCCCAGGGCCAGCAGGAACCCCAGGGAGAGCAGGTACCATAGCCGCCAGGCCTGTGCCCGCGCCACCTCGGGCCCGATGTAGCGGGCGAAAAACCCGGCCCCCAGCAGGGCAAACACGCCGAGGTAGAGCGCGGCTTGAATGTAGCTTTGGGTTAGGTCGTGGCCTTGGTGGTGCATAGGTTTTGGGGGACCTGCGGGGCTCGAGCGCCTTTTTGTGGCTAGGGCCGGTAGATGAAGACAAAGAAATCGCTCGAAGTATGCCCATCTGTGGCCAGGTTGCGCCACAGCACCGCATAGGCCCCCGGCTTCAGACCGGGTTTGAGCCCGATCACAACCTGTGAACTGGTCTTGGCGGTGGTGCGCAGGCCACTGTCAGCGCGCCGGGCCTGGTCCCCTTTCAGCCCGATGACCTGGGGCAGCAGGGCTTGGGCCTGTTGGTTCAGGCGCTCGAGGCTGCCGCTGCCGGGCAGCGGATACACCTTGAAGACAGAGAGCTTGACCTCCACCGCTTCGGTAAAGGTGATGGAGACGCTCTGGGGCGGGATTTTGACGGTTGAATCCATAGCCGGGATGGAGCTCTCGAGCTCAGCATGAGCCAGGGCCAACCCGCTGACCAACAGGAGAAAGGCCAGGAGCGGTCGCATGTTACTGGTTGCGCACCGTGAAGATCACGGTCTGGGTGTCCCCGTCGCTGTACTTAAGGACGATCTTGATCTTCTGTCCCACCTTGAGCGGGGCCTTGAGCCCCTCCAACATCAGGTGCATCCCCCCCGGCTTGAACACCACCTTGCCCTTAGGGGGCACCGTCACCGAGGCCAGCGGCTTCATGGTGGTCATCTCGGCGTTGCCCCCCGACATCTCCATGGTGGTGTGCAGGGTGACTTTGGCTGCTGCGGGGCTGCTGGCCCCCACGATTTGGGCAGGCGTCTTGGCCGCGGGGTTGATGAGGGTCATGTAGGCCGAGGTGGTGCTGCCGGGCAGCAGCCGTATCCAGGCGTCTTGTACGGTGAGCTCATGGGCCATGGCCAGCGAAGCCACCGCAGTCATTAAGATCCACAGGTATTTCACAGGGGACTCCTTTATTTGAGCTCGAGGTTGATGCCCTGGGCCGGGGGCATCACCAAGGTGGGTTGAAGCATGGTGTGGTTGCCCATGGGCATGGTCATGGGGCTGCCTTTGAAATAGGGGACCATCATGGTGTCGCTACCGTGCTTGTACACCCCATCCCCGTCTTTATCGTAGAAAGCCCAGACCGCGTAGCGGCCTGGAGGCAGATCGGTAAAGCTGTAGCCGGCGCTGCGCCCAGAGCCAGAGAGCCGCAGGGCCTTGAGGGGGGGCTCGAGGCACATTGCGTCCTTGGCGGGACAGAGCCAGACCACCACCTTTTCCAGCGGCATACCGGCGGGTACCGTTACCGTCCCGCTGATGGAGGGTTGGGTGGAAGCCTGGGTGCGGGTGTCCAGCGACCAGGCCCCCTGAAGGTTGGTGTAGGCCTGCAGGGCCACCGGCCCCCCATGAACCTGGGTGTATTTGGCCACACTGAGATCATAGGGCTCCCCACCGACCCCTGCGCTGAACACCTTGGACACGTCCAGGTTGACCTGGACGGTACCCCCGCCCTCGCTCACCGGGATGGGGGTGCTGTAGCTCTCGAGGTCGGCCAGGTTGACGTTTTGCATGGCTGCGTCGCCCCCTAGGTGCAGCAAGAAGGGGGTGGGGGTGTTTGCCCGCATGTACCGCCCTTCGAAGCGGTAGAAGATGTACCCGGCATTCCAGGACCAGTACATCCCCGAGCCCACGCCGAGCGGGGCGCTCTGCTTGGCCGCATCCAGATGGTTGAGCTCTCGCGGAACGCCCACGCTGAAGCGAATCCCGGCATAGTCTCCTGTAGGGACCTCCATCTTCAGGACCGTTACCTCTTGGGTGGGGCCGCCCGGCTTGAACTCGGCCAGGGTGAGGCCCCCTGCTTTAACCTCTGTGCCATCCCGCCGCACCAGGGCCACATTGGAGAGGTAAAAGCGCAGCAGGTTGACCGAGTAGGCATTACCGGCAGGGTTTTGGTAGGTCTGCCCCAGGACCAAAGGCTGGTCTCCTACCTTGAGCGAGACCTTGAGCTCTACCGGGGCGGCCAAAACCGCGCCGCTCAGGAGTAGGGCTAAGGCGGGAACTGCAGGTTTGAACATGACACCTCCTAAGGTTGGTAGGTGAAGATGAAAAAATCTTGGGTGATGTGGGTATCTACCGAGAGCACCCGCCACATCACCACATAGGCTCCGGGTTTTAGCCCGTCTTTCAGTCCGATCACGACCTGATCGCTGCTCTGACCGGGGGTCTTCACCCCGGTGTCGGCGCGCTGGGCCTCGTCGCCTTTGACCCCCAGCACCTGAGCGTAGAGCTGTCCCCCCAGGGCCCCAAGCTGGGTTCTGTCGTTCAGGGCCTCTTTGGGCACGTTAAGCGGGTAGACCTTGAAGGTCGAGAGTCGGAGTTCAACCGGTTCGGTAAAAACCAGGCGAACCTCTTTGGGCAGGCTCTGCACCCGTTCCCAACCGGCGGGGCTCGAGCGGTCCAGATAGGCGTGGGCCAGGGCGGCCCCGGTCAGCGCCAGGGTCGCCCAAAGCCAGAGGGATAGCCGTCGCATGTTACTTCAAGGTGTAGTCGGCGCTGTTGGGGATGAGCCAGGTCCGACCGCCCACGGTGACATCCACTTTGGTCTCGCCAATCTGCCCAAAGATATGGACCTGGTACTGCCCGGGAACGGTGAGAATCCAGGCCGTGGTGTAGCGCCCCTTCTGCCCATACTGGGCCCACAGGCTGTTGGGGCCATACTTCCCGTCCGCGCTAAAGGTGCGCTTGGTGCCGTTGGGGGCGATGATCTCTACGGTGAGTCCCTTTTCCGCACCCTCCACCGGGGAGTTGTCGGCTTTGTTGGTGATGATCAGGTCCAGCCCGTTGACCATGTTGGTCATGGCCGGCTCGAGCCGCTGCCCGATGGCCAGGCTATACGGGCCGACCTCGGCGTGCTCGTGGGCAAATACCGGAACCAGGGCGAAGGCCAAAAAGATCAAAGGGGTGAGTAAACGCATGAACACACTCCACAAAACATCCAACCGCTGTTGGGTTATTGAGACCGCTCGAGGGTTTAGGCCGATGAAGGATCAGAGCAAAACCGGCGGGCCTCGAGGAACCACGGTTTGGAGAAATTCATTTTTGGCCTGGGCCGCGTAGAGGTGTAGCCGCCGCAGGTGCGTCACCTCGAGCCGCTTCACCGTCAGGTCTTCTGCGCTAGAGGTCTCGATCCATTGGGCAAAGCACAGCGAGCAGTGCTCGAGATGGGACTTGGGCAGGCTCGAGGGGGCATGCGCCGAAGGCTGCGGAGTTGAGCAATGGGTGGCCTGGTCCAGCAGGGCCATGTGGTTCATCATGGCGATGCCCCGCAGGGCCACCAGGGTGGAGGTCAGGAGCAGCATCAACACCAGCCCCGCCACCATGGCGCGGTGGAGGGGGATGGGTTGAGGATGACCCAAGCGCATGCCGACTCAACCCTTAGCTTAGCAGACTGGGGAGGGGATAAAGGTCCTCACTAAATCGAGCGGATCAAGCCTTCGCGCATCAACTCCTGCAGGATCTGGGGGGCCACATCCCCGGTACGCCCTTCGGCCACGGCCTTGAGCGCGCCTAGGGCCTCAGGCTCCCCGCGCTTGAGCTGTAGGTGCAGGTCACTGAAGGGGTTGAGGGCGTCCTGACCGCGCAGGGTGACCTGGTATCGCCCAATCGGGGCGATGGGGGCCAGATGGGCCAGGTAGTGCCGGGAAAGCTCCACATACCGGGGGGCATTGAGGGAGGGCTCGACCGGGCCGCGCACCTTGGCCGGAACCCCGATGGCCAGCATCCCGTCGGGGATCTCCATCTCGGGTGGAACCACCGCCCCGGCGCCGATGACCGCATGCCGGCCGATTCTGGCCCGATTCAGCACGATGGCCCCAATCCCGATCAGGGCCCCCTCGAGCACGGTTGCCCCATGGACTACCGCCCGATGCCCCACCGTCACGTTGGGCCCCAAGAGGCAGGGCTCACCGGGGTCGGCATGCAGGATGGCCCCGTCCTGGACGTTGGTGCCTGGGCCAATCACCACCCGCTCGGTATCGGAGCGCACGGTGGCGCCAAACCACACCGAGGCGTTCTCGGCGATCTCGGCCTGGCCCACGATGATGGCGCTGGGGGCGATAAAGGCTGAGGGGTGAATCCGGGGTTCGAGGGTATCCAGGCGGTATACAGGCATGTTCTGTTTATCCTAGCCGATTCCCTGCAGCGGTGGAGCGGGCTTCACCCCGGATGCCTTTGCAAAGCCCCCAAGGCCTCCTCGAGCAGCCGCAGATCCTCGGGGAACGCCAGGATCCGCCGGGCTTCTTCGGGAGGGAAAAACCCCACCCCGTTCATGCCGGGCTCGAGGCGTACCTTTCCGCTGCCCCGCATCAGGTACCACAGGATTTCCCGCTCGGTCCCGGTGTTGTTGGTGTACCGGGTAGAGGAGAGCTCCCCAAGGATCTGACCGCGAATCCCGGTCTCCTCCTCGACCTCGCGCAGGGCCGCCCCCTGGGGGTTTTCCCCTTCGTCCACGTGGCCTTTGGGGAAGACCCAGAACCCCTGCCGATCGCGCAGCAGCAGCACCTCACCCTCGCGGTTGAACAGCACCCCACCTGCCCCTAAGACGCTCATGAATAACGCTCCTTTAAGTAGGTTAGTGCGGTCTCATCCAGCATGGGGCCGCCCCGGTAGCGCTCCTCGAGGTTTTCCATACCGATCAGGGTGTGCAGGGCCTCTTCGGTGGCTGCGTTCCACCGCCCACTGACCTCACCGGCGTAGTGGCCTTGGGCCTTGAGCAGGGTTTGCAGCCAGCGAACCTCCTCCGGGGTCAGGGCTCGAGCCGCTTCCTCTGGCCCAAAGAGCAGGCGGTGGATCGAGAGCAGCCGCCGCAGCTCGGCCACCGGCTGTGGATGGTCGTCTACCCGCAGGTCAATCCAGCGCTCCATGCCGCCGTAGCCCTTGCCCGCCCCCACCACCAGCAGCGCAGCCGACTGCCGACCGCGCCGGTCCCCTCCGGCCTGATCCGCCGCGGCCAGAGCCTCCACCAGCCGCTCCCCAAAGGGCAGATCGCCGCGCGAGAGAAAGGTGTGCTCGAGGGCTTCTACCACCTCTGGCCCGGTGAGCAGATTGCCCTGGGCCGCGTAGTTGGGCCCAAACCGACCCCCGGCCCAGGCATGGCACTCGGCGCCGGTGTAGCTGAGGCTCTCGCCGTTCGAGAGCACCAGCCCAAACTGTCGCTTGGCCAGGGCCGGGTCGTTTCGGGCGAACACCGCCAGGATGTCTTCCGGGCCGGCCCCGATCTGCATGAGCTCGAGCCCCTGGGGGCCAAACTCGGGGTTGGCGTAGGACTGTGTGGCTACCGCCCCCACGTTGGCCTTGGCCCAAGGCACCACAAACCCCACCGCTAAAAACTTGCTGGCCACAGCCACCCCGAGGTCGCCCGTCTGGGGGTCGCGGGCCACTAAAGAAAAGGTGCAAACCGGCCGCATGACCCCCATTTTACTGCGCCAAAGGCCCTACAAGCCGCGGGCAAGCGGGGGTCTTGGGGCCTGATTTTACGCACGCCAGCAGCTATGCCAGCATTAGGCTATGCAGCCGCGCTTGGATCAGGTGGTGGTGTGGGCGGAAAACGGACGGGTGGTGGTGTGGGTGGAGTATTTTGACCGCCTGGGCAAGCTCCAGCGGGAGACTTTTCACCCGCCCACCGGGGATTTTGCCCAGGCCCTGGAGGAGGTTGCTCGAGCCCTGGGTCGGCGGGGGGTGGTGGGACCTGGTCGGGTCCGCAAGCGCGTGGGCGGCCAGTTGGCTCGGCTGTCCAGCCTGGAGCGGGGCTTTCTCGAGGCCCTGGAGCAGGCCGGGGCGGATGAAGAGGCTTAGGAAATAGGGTAAAATTGCCGCAAAGTCACGGGAGCACACTTTTAGCTCGAGCTTCTGCCTCTATTCTTAAGGCTCACTATGGACCGGGTCGCGGTATTTATTGACGGCAGCAACTTATACAAAGGCCTGGTGTCCACCCTGGGCACGGAGTACCGCCTGGACTTCGTGCAGTTCGTCCAGGCCCTGGCCGGTGGCCGCAGCTTGCTGCGGGCTTATTACTACAACGCGCCTCTGCCCGGTGAGGATCCGGCGGCCAAGGCCCACCAGAGCTTCCTCAACTACCTCAAGCGGGTGCCCTATGTAACAGTGCGGCTGGGGCGGCTCGAGCGCCGAGGGGAGGGGTTTGTGGAGAAGGGGGTGGATATCCAGATCGCGATTGATCTGCTGCGCTTGGCCTACGCGGATGCCTATGATGTGGCGGTGTTGGTCTCGGGCGACGGGGATTTTGCCGAGGTGCTGCGGGTGATTCAGGACATGGGCAAGCAGGCCGAGAACACCACCTTCCAAAGCCTTTCCTCCTATCGTCTGGCCCAGCAGGCCGACCGCTACTTTCCCCTAGACGAGCTGCCCTGGGAGCGGCTACGGGCGCGCAGCATGGAGCAGGAGGTATATCCCTATTCCGACTAGGAGCAGGTGGCTCCAGCGGGCCATTGGCCGCAGCCACGGCAGGTGACGAAACCGGGCGGTGAGCAGGGCGATCCCAGCCTTGGCGCCCACGATGCCGGGATAAAAGCCAAGGATAAAGAGCCACGGCTCCGGCAAGGGTCGCTTGAGTTGGGTCAGGCCTACCGTAAACCAGAACAGATAGGCGTTGGGGTTGGTGAGGTTGAGCAGGACGGCATCGCGCAAGCCCTGGGTCGGTGTGCTTGGCGGGTCCACCCCCTCCTGCTTGAGCCACCCCTTAAGCCCCAGATAGACCAATACCCCGCCTCCGACCAGGTTCATCCAGAGGTGAAACTCCGGGGGCAGGCCTCGAGCCAGCCCCAGGGCCAGCAACACCACCAGCGCATCGGTGAGGACTGGGGCGGTCGAGGCCAGCAGTCCCGCCCGCAAGCCCTGGCCTAGGGTTTGTTGCACCACCAGCACCGTGAGGGGGCCAGGATTAACCCCGGCCGAAAGCCCTAAGGTGAGCCCTAGGATCAGAGCTTCCATACCGCCAGGACACTGGGGTCAATCGGGGTCAGGAGATGCGGCCCCAGGAGCTGCGCGGCCTCCCCTCGGCGCAGGTGCAAGTAGGTGCGGTCGGGCAGGTCTATGACCACCTCCCCCTCGAGCAGCACGTACATCCGGGCTTCTTGCACGCTCTCCGGCTCCTTGAGCAAGTAGGAGCGGAACCCCTCGACCCCCGGAAACCGGGCCTCGCCCTGGGCTTTGCTGAGACGGATCAGGTGGAGCTTCATGAGTGGAAGGAGGGGCAGCTATGCCCCCACCGGCTCCTTTTTGGCTTTGCCGTACTCCATGCGAATTTTGAACATGGCTTTGCGGAAGAGGGTCAGGGTCTGGTCCTCGGGGAGCCCGAGCTCCTTGGCCACTTGGGGCACGGCTTTTTGTTGACCCTGGGTGCGGCGGGCCACCTCGGCCTCCTGGGGCGGCAGCTTGGCTTTGGACAGAAAGGGCTCGAGGTCTTTCCAGGTCGCGGCGGCCTTCGCAGCCTTGGGCTTCGCGCGGGTCGGCTTGCGTGAGCGACCATACTCCATCCGCAGCTTGAACAGGGCCTGCCGGAACAGCTTGAGCGCGGCGGCCTCGTCCAGCCCAAGCGCTTTAGCGGCAGCAGGCACGGCAGACTGAGCGCCTTGCGTCCTGCGGGCCATCTCGGCTTGGTCAGCGGGCAAACCGACGGTGGCGATGAGGGGCTCGAGGTCGGCCCAAGTGGCAGGCGGCCCGGCGGGTTCCTTAGCCGCTTTCTTGGCAGCCGCGGATTTGCCTCTGGCCTTTGACCCTCGATCCTTGGCCTTCGACGTTCTTTCTGCGCGACGCTCGTTAAGGGCTTGCAAATCCGGCCCACCGTAGCGCTCACAAGCCGGGTTTGAACAGGCGGTTTTGTCCTTACCCTTCTGGATCTCGTTCCAACCGCAGAGCGGGCATTTGGACTCGAGCACCTTGTCAAAGGAGAGGAAATCGCAGTGGTTGCAACGGTAGTAGGGTTTGCCGCGCTTGCTGATGCGCTGAACGATCTCTCCAGCGTGGCACTTAGGGCACTCGATCCCGGTGGAGGGGCTTTCGTCGCGGGTGTAGTTGCACTCCGGGTAGCGGCTGCAGCTGATGAAGCTGCCATAACGCCCGTAGCGGCGGACCAGCTGGCCTTGGTGGCATTGGGGGCATTCCTCCCCAATCGGCTCCGGGGCCTTTTTGACCTCCAGGCGCTCGGTGTACTTGCACTCGGGGTAACCGGTACAGCCCAGAAACTGACCGAAGCGCGAGACCTTGAGCTCCAGCGGCCTACCGCAAACCGGACAGAGCTTCTGGGGGACTTTGGCGTAGTCCTTGAGGAAGGGATCGTAGAACTCGCGCACCACCTTGGGCCACTGGGCTTTGCCCTCTTCGATCTCGTCGAGCCGGGCTTCCATCTGGGCGGTGAACTCGTAAGCCACCACATCAGGGAAGGTTTTGGTGAGGTAGGCGATCACCTCGCGGCCCAAAGGGGTCGGGCGCAGGGATTTGTTGTGGCGCTCGAGGTACTGCCGGCGTTCCAGGGTATCAATGGTAGGGGCATAGGTGGAGGGACGCCCAATCCCCATTTCCTCCATCACCTTGATCAGGCTGGCGTCGCTGTAGCGCGGGGGGGGCTCGGTGAAGTGCTGCTCGGATTGGAGGTCTAAGAGCGTGGCTGGGGCGTTCTCGCGCAGCGGGGGCAGCAGGTTCTCGGCGTCGTCACCCTCTTCGCGGCCATACACCTTGAGGAAGCCATCAAACTTCAAGACCGAGCCCACCGCACGGAAGGTGAACTCACCCCCCTCTACAGTTACGGTGGTCTGGTCGAAGAGGGCCGGGGTCATTTGGCTGGCCACAAAGCGCTGCCAGATGAGGGTATAAAGCTTGTACTCGTCGTCCTCGAGGTGCTTGCGAAGGCCCTCTGGGGCACGCAGGGTCGAGGTGGGGCGGATGGCCTCGTGGGCATCCTGGGCATTGGCGGCTTTTTTGGTGCTATAGAAGTTGGGCTTTTCAGGCAGGTACCCGTTGCCAAAGCGATCGGGGATCAGCTTGCGCACCTCATCCAAAGCCTCCTGGGAGACCCGTACCGAATCGGTGCGCATATAGGTGATCAGCCCTACCGTGCCCTCCGGCAAATCCACCCCTTCGTAGAGGCGCTGGGCCACCCGCATGGTGCGGCTGGCGGTCCAGCCCATTCGGCTGCTGGCGGCTTGTTGCAGGGTTGAGGTGGTGAAGGGGGCCGCGGGGTTGCGCTTGCGCTCGCGCCGCTCGATGCTGGCAATGCGGTAGGCCGGAACGCCTCTAATTCGCCGGGCGATCTCCTGGGCTTGGTCTGCATGGGTGATGAGAAACTTCTCGCCCTGCTGGACCCGCTCCTTGCCTATGCTGTAGAGCATGGCCTTGAACCGCGCGGCCTCGGACTCGAACTGACCCTCGAGGGTCCAGTACTCTTGCGGCACAAAGGCCTCAATGGCCTGCTCGCGCTCCACGATCAGCCGCAGGGCCACCGACTGTACCCGCCCCGCCGAAAGCGCCCGGCGGCGAAACTCCATGCTCAGGACGGGGGAAAGCTGGTATCCCACCAGCCGGTCCAATACCCTTCGGGCCTGCTGTGCGTCTACCAGGCTTTGGTCAATTGGGCGGGGCTTGCGCACCGCTTCGCGCACCACTCGAGGGGTGATCTCGTGGAACTCAACCCGCAGCGGATCGCCGGGGTTGAGGCCGAGTAGCCGGGCCACATGCCAGCCGATGGCCTCGCCCTCACGGTCGGGGTCGGTAGCGATCAGAACCCGCTTGCCCCGGGCAGCCCGTTTGAGCTCGTCCACGATCGGCTTCTTATCCTTCTTAACTTCATAGGCAGGGGTGAAGTCATGGGCGACATCTACCCCCAGGTCTCGCTCTGGGAGGTCGGCCACATGGCCCTTGCTGGCCTTCACCTCGAACCCCGCGCCGAGCATCT
Source organism: Meiothermus granaticius NBRC 107808 (assembly GCF_003574355.1). Lineage (GTDB taxonomy): Bacteria > Deinococcota > Deinococci > Deinococcales > Thermaceae > Meiothermus > Meiothermus granaticius. The sequence goes on from NZ_QWLB01000011.1 coordinate 68,491, forward strand.
TGGCGATGCTCTTGGCCTTGGCGGGGGATTCGACCACAACTAGGGTTTGCTCCGGCATAGGGCTCAGTATATAGAGGGGGTCCCGTGGAGTTTGTCAAGGGCGCAAGGCACAACCCACCCATCGCCGATGGGTTAGAAAATGGCGCCCAGAGCGCTTCTGGGGCACCCCAATGGAGGAGTACCACCTCATGAAAAAATGCTTCATTGAATTGTCAGCTTGACAAAAAACTACATGGAGTGATAGAAAATATGGCGTAATATTTCAACCTTATGCGGGTATATGATGTAGCTCCAAAACCGGCGAGCAGCGCATTCTTGCAGGAGGTGAGACCCTAGCAAACGGTTGGCCCACAGGTTATCTCAGGTTGTAGTGAGCGGTTGGTTGAAGCTGAAAAGCTACAAAAAGAGGCGACGATGAAGAGATGGGTGTTTTTGATGACGGCAATTGCGGCAGCGGCCAGCCTGGGTCTGGCCCAAAAAACCAAGCTCACCATCGAGAGCTGGCGCAACGATGACCTTAAGATCTGGCAAAACACCATTTTGCCTGCTTTCATGAAGAAGTACCCCAACATCGAGGTGGTTTTTGCTCCAACCGCGCCCACCGAGTACAACGCGGTTCTGGAGGCCAAGCTCAAGGCGGGTACCGCGGGTGATTTGATCACCTGCCGTCCCTTTGATCAGAGCCTCGAGCTGTTCAAGTCCAAATACCTAGATGACCTCACGGGTCTCAAGGGGATGGATAACTACTCTGAGGTGGCCAAAGCGGCCTGGAGTACCGACGACGGTAAAACCACCTTCTGTGTGCCGATGGCCTCGGTGATTCACGGCTTCCTCTACAACAAGGCCATCTTTAAGGAGCTGGGGCTTTCCGAGCCCAAGACCGAGGCGGAGTTTTTGGCGGTGCTCGAGAAGATCAAGGCCAATGGCAAGTACATCCCGCTGGTTATGGGGACCAAAGACCAGTGGGAGGCTGCAACCATGGGTTACCAGAACATCGGCCCTACCCTCTGGAATGGTGAGGTGGGCCGCAAGGGGCTCATCAGCGGTAAGGAGGCCTACAACAAGGGGGGATTCCTCCGGGCTTTTGAGGCCTTGGCCAAGTGGCGGCCTTTCTTGGGCAACGGCTACCAAGCTCAGGCCTACCCCGATTCGCAAAACCTCTTCGCGGCTGGGCGTGGGGCCATTTACCCTGCGGGCTCCTGGGACATCGCCACCTTCCGTCAGATGAACCCCAAGCTCGAGCTCGGCGCGTTCAAGCCCTATACCTTTCCCAGCCTGGGGATCACCCAGTGCGTGATTGACGATCATCCCGATATTGCCATCGGCCTCAACGCGGCTAGCAAGAACAAAGAAGCCGCCCGTACCTTCTTGAGCTGGGTGGCCTCCGATGAGTTCGCGCAGCTGTACGCCAACGCCCTGCCAGGGTTCTTCCCCCTGGCCAATGTGAGCTACAAGGTGGACGATCCGGTGGCTCAGCAGTTTTTGAGCTGGCGCAAGGAGTGCAAGACCACCTTCCGTTCCTCCTACCAGATCCTCTCGAGAAACGCCAACCCCAACAACGAAAACGATCTCTGGAACGCCTCGGCTCAGGTCCTGAACGGCACCATGACCCCCCAGCAAGCTGCTGATTTCGTGCAGTCGCGGCTGGCCTCGTGGTACGCTCCGCAGAAGGGCAACAAGTAACCTCACCGACCGCAGGGGTGCAGAGCGTAGGGCTATCGCTGGCTGCACCCCTTCCTTATACACAGACTATGAACCGCAAACCCTTTCCCTGGCACATCGTGGTTTTCTTAGCCCCCGCCGTGCTGATCTATACCGCCTTTATGATCTATCCCCTGGTGGATTCGTTGTGGCTTTCGCTCAACAACAAAGCCAGCAGCGGAGCCCAGGTGTTCGTGGGATTGCAGAACTACGGGACGCTCTTTTCGGCTGAGACCTGGTCCAAGCCCTTTTGGAACGCCCTCTGGAACAACATTAAGTTTTTCCTGATTCACATGCTGGTGCAAAACCCAGTGGGGCTGCTGCTGGCGGCGCTGCTGGTCACTCGGATCCGGGGCACCGCCCTCTACCGCACCCTAATCTTCACCCCCACCATCCTCTCCGTGGTCATCATCGGCTTTATCTGGAAGCTGATCCTCAACCCCGTGTGGGGTGTGCTCAACCCCATTGGGATTAATCAGCCGTTTTTAGGGCTGGAGTCCACTGCGCTGCCCACCCTGGCCCTGATCTCGGTCTGGCAAAATGTGGGCATCCCGATGATGCTGTTTCTGGCCGCCCTGATCCGTATCCCTGAGGAGCTGATGGAGGCGGCTCGAGTGGACGGGGCCAGTGCGTGGACGGTGTTCTGGCGCATTCAATTGCCGCTGATCTTCCCTACGGTTGGCATCGTGGCGGTGCTGACCTTTGTGGGCAACTTCAATGCCTTTGACCTGATCTATGCCACCCAGGGCGCGCTGGCCGGGCCCAACTTTGCCTCAGACATTTTAGGGACCTTTTTCTTCCGCACCTTCTTCGGATATCAGCTCCAGCCGGGAGACCCCTACATGGGCGCTACGGTGGCCGGGGTGATGCTCTTGATCATTCTGGTGGGGGTGCTGATCTACCTTCTGGGATGGCAGCGGCGGCTGCAAAACATCCAGTTCTAGGAGCCCTGATGGCGAGACCTCGCTGGCCCCAACTTCTGGCGATCCATGCCGTGCTCATCGCCTATTCTGCCCTGGCGCTGTTCCCAGTGCTCCTGGTGATCATCAACTCATTCAAGGACAAGCTACTGATTTTTAGCGCGCCCTTCAGCTTGCCCACGACCCAGAGCTTCACCCTCGAGGGCTACAAAACCCTTCAATCCACCGCTAATTTCCCGGCTTTTTTCCTCAACAGCCTGATCGTGACCGGGGGTGCGTTGCTCCTGATCCTCCTGGTCAGCTCGATGGCCGCGTTTGCCTTGGCCGAGTATGAGTTTCGCCTCAACCCCCTAACCGCGCTCTACCTCTCGCTGGGGATTATGGTGCCGATCCGCTTGGGGACCGTGGGCATTTTGCAGCTGGCCGTAGACCTGCACCTGGTGAATACCCTATGGATCTTGATTCTGGTTTACACCGCCCAAGGCATCCCACTGGCGGTGTTCGTCCTGACCGCGTTTATGCGGCAACTGCCCAAAGACCTCAAGGATGCCGCCCGCATAGACGGGGCCAGCGAGTACCGCATCTACTGGCTAACCCTGCCGCTGGTGCGTCCGGCCATCGGTTCGGTGCTGGCGATCTCCATGATCCCGATCTGGAACGACCTGTGGTTCCCCCTAATCCTTGCCCCGGGTGAAGCCACCAAAACCATTGTGCTGGGGGCCAGTGTGTTCTTGGGTCAGTTCGTCAACGACTACAATGCGGTGTTGGCCGCTTTGACCCTGGCGATTGTTCCGGCGGTGGTGCTGTATTTTATCTTCTCGCAGCAACTGATCCGGGGGATCACCTCGGGGGCCGTGAAATAAGCTTGGGGATAGAAGGAGAGTCCATGCGGGTAGGCATCATCGGCAGCGGGGTCATGGGAGAGGTACACGCGGCGGGGTGGCGGCAGACCGAGGCTGAGCTGATCGGGGTGCATTCGGCCAACCTCGAGCAGGCCCGTCGGGTGGCGGAGGAGTTTGGCATTGGGGTTTACGACCGCCTGGAGGCCCTGCTCGAGCAGGCCGATATCGTGGATGTCTGCGTCCCCACCTTTTTGCACAAGGAGATGGTGCTGCGCTCAGCCGCTGCGGGGAAACATGTGGTCTGCGAGAAACCCCTGGCCTTGAACCTACAGGACGGACAGGAGATGATCGAGGCTTGCCAGCGGGCCGGGGTGCGGCTTTTTGTGGCTATGGTGGTGCGGTTTTTTCCGCAGTACCGCCTGGCCCAAGAGCTGGTGAGCAAGGGGCAGATTGGCAAGCTGGGGGTGATGCGGCTCAAGCGGGTGGCCTATGTGCCCCGGGCAGAACTCTCCGATAACTGGTATCTGGATGAATCCCGCTCGGGCGGAATGCTGGTGGATCTGATGATCCACGACTTTGATTACGCCCGCTGGCTGGGCGGCCCGGTGGAGCGGATTTTCGCTCGAGTCAACCGGGCTACCGATGGGCCGGGGCAGTATGCCCAAGCCCTTTTGCGCTTCAAAGAGGGCTCGATGGCCCTGATTGAGGGGGGGTGGGCTTACCCGCCAGGGGTTTTCCGTACCGCTTTGGACCTCTCGGGCACCGAGGGGCTCATTGAGTGGAGCTCCGATGAACAGGCCCCCGTGCGCAGCTTCACCCTCTCGCGCGATGGCAGCGCTGCGGCGGTGGGGCTACCTACCGCCGGGCTGGCTACCGATCCCTATGCCCTCGAGCTGCAACACGCCTACCAGGCCATCGTAAGCAACGAGCCTTTTAGCGTAACCGCGGAAGATAGCCTCGAGGCCCTGCGCATTGCGCTGGCAGCGCGGGAGTCTATGCTTACCGGTCAGCCCGTATCTCTGTAGGAGCCCTATGCGCATCGGTATCCTGAGTTTTGCTCATCTGCACGCTGAGGGCTATGCCGCCCTGCTCAAGACCTGGCCCTCGGTTGAGCTGGTTGGATTTTCGCACGAGGGGGCTGAGGAGGCCCGCCATTATGCAGCAGCGTATGGGCTGCGCTGGTTTGGCCGTCCCCAGGATCTGCTGACGGAGGGATTGGATGGGGTGATCGTTTGCTCGGAGAACGCCCGGCACCTTGAACTGGTCGAGCAGGCAGCGGAGGCCAAGGTCTCGATTCTCTGCGAAAAACCCATTGAGGTCAGCCTCGAGGCTGCGCAGCGTATGCGCGCGGCCTGTGAGCGCAACGGGGTTCAGTTCATGACCGCTTTCCCCATGCGCTTTGCTCCAGCGGCCCAGTCGGTACAGGCTGCGGTGCGCAGCGGGGAGCTGGGGGCCATCTACGGGGTCAACGGGATCAACCACTCCGAGATACCCAAAGCCCATCGGGCCTGGTTTGCAGATAAAGAGCGGGCTGGTGGGGGTGCGGTAATGGATCATGTGGTTCACCTGGCGGACCTCCTGCGCTGGTATTTTGGGGCCGAAGTCACCGAGGTGTACGCCGAGGTGGACAACCTCTTCTACCCCCAGGAGGTGGCGGTAGACACCGCCGGGCTGCTTCTGGTGGCCCTCGAGAACGGCGTGCAAGCCAGCATAGACTGCTCCTGGAGCCGCCCCACCTGGTATCCCCGCTGGGGGCACCTCAAGATGGAGGTGGTGGGGGAGCGGGGTACGGTGGTGATGGATGCCTTTGCCCAGCACCTGCACCTTTACAGCCGGGGGGCCGCTCGGCCATACAGCTGGCCGGGGTTTGGGCCCAATCCCGATGCAGCCCTGCTTCAGGAGTGGCTATCCAGCCTGCGCGAGCATCGCGCCCCTAGTGTGACCTGGAACGACGGTTATCAGGCTCTGCGGGTGGCCCTGGCCGCTTACCAGTCGGCCCAGGCCCAGGCCCCGGTCAAGATCCCCCATCCGGCCTTGGGCTGAGTGGAGGTGAATATGCACCCGCGCTGGGCCCGGGCCTTGCTACCATCAGGCATGCCCGACGAACTCCTCCAGCGCATCCAACACCTGCTGGGGCAGATTGAAGCCCACGAAACCCGCTGGGGCCAGCTCGAGGTCCACCCGGCCTACCGGGGCTGGGTCCGCCAACAGCCAAGCCTGCACCAGTCGGTGTTGCGGGCCCGGCGGGTGTTTGAGCGCTTCCGGCAGGCGGTAGAGCAAAACGACCCTCGACTTCCCCACCTGCTCGATGACCTCGAGGAAAGCGTGCACTACCTCTCGCGGGATCTGAGCCGGCTCTACTCGGCCTTGGGGCTGGCGGCCCCTGCCGTGCGCCTGCTGAACTGAAGGGTTGCCGCCGCACTCCTAGGCCTGCGGGGTAAACCCAGGGTAAGCCCTGGGCAGCAAGCCCCGCTCGAGCGCGGCCTGGCTCAGCTCCTCACGGAAGTGGGGATGGGCGATGGCGATCAGGGCCCTGGCCCGTTCACGCAGGCTTTTACCGAAAAGATCGGCCACCCCATACTCGGTGACCACATAGTGCACATCGGCGCGGGTGGTCACCACCCCGGCCCCCGGCTTGAGCTGGGGGACGATTTTGGAGAAGGCCTGGTTTTTGCCGCTGCTGGGCAGGGCAATGATGGGTTTGCCGCCTTGGCTGGCGGCTGCGCCTCGGATGAAGTCGAGCTGCCCACCAAACCCGGAGTAGATGCGGGTTCCAATGGAGTCGGAACAAACCTGCCCGGTCAGGTCTATCTCCAAAGCGGAGTTGATGGCCACCATCTGGTCATTGCGGGCGATGTTGAAGGGGTTGTTAACCCAGTCGGCTGGGCGCATCTCGAAGAGGGGGTTGTTGTGGACAAAGCGATAGAGCCGCTCGCTGCCCAGCACAAAGGTGCCCACCACTTTTCCCGGCAACAGGGTTTTGCGGCTGCCGCTCACCAGGCCCCGTTCCAGGGCCTCCATCACTCCATCGGAGATCATCTCGGTGTGAATGCCCAGATCCTGACGGCCCTCGAGGTTGGCCAACACTGCATCTGGAATGGCCCCAATCCCAAGCTGCAGGGTGCAGCCGTCGTCAATTAGTTCGGCCACGTATTTGCCGATCTGGGCCTCCACTTCACCGAAGGGGTCCCGCTCCAAGGTGGGAAGGTCCATCTCGTGCTCGATGAAGGCCGCGAATTTGGACACATGCACGAAGGTGTCGCCCAGGGTTCGGGGCATGCGCGGATTCACCAAACCGATGGCCTTTTTGGCCGTCTCGACGGCGGCTCGAGTGGCGATCACCTCGACCCCCAAGCTGACAAAGCCGAACTCATCGGGCGGCGAAACCTGTACCAGGGCGTAGTCCAGCGGCAGAATCTTACGCTTGAACAGCCAGGGGATCTGGTGCAGCGATACCGGCACATAATCCGCGCGGCCTTGCTGGACAGCCTCACGGTCGGCGGGCCCTACAAATAGGCTGCGCCGGCGGAAATGCCCCTCCATATCGGGAGAGCTGAAGGGGTCGAACCCTAGTTGCAGCACGTGGACCAGCTCAACCCCCTCGAGCTGGTCCTTGCGGGCGGCGAGGGCTTGCAGCAGGGGGGTGGGGGTGGCGGCGTTCCCCGAGATGTAGACCCTCGAGCCGCTCTGCACCAGGGCGGCGGCTCCTTCTAGATCTACCAGTTTGCTGTCGTATAACCGCTCCACATCGCTGCGCCGCAGGGCTTTGCCGGTACGAGAGGTCGGGTTCATGGTCCTATGGTAGCCTGCCGCGCTCGGGACAGATGCCCAGGAGGTAGATGTTCGATTCAGACGTGCTTATACCCGCGTAACGCGGATATAACGCTGGGTTGGCTAGCCTAAAGCCAGGAGGGAACGGATAGCCATGCGCCCGAAGGCAATCACCCTCATCATCCGAATGTGGCAGGCGCCCGACGGGAGCGTCAAGGCCTCGGTCAAGGGTGCCGAAGGCGGGGAGACCCGGCACTTCGCGGACCTCGAGGCCCTGCTGCACTACCTCGAGCAGGCCCAGGAAAAAAGTTTCTGGGGTAAATCGTCCGAACCTTCGGGGCTGCGCTAGGGCCCATCAAGATGCTAGATTGGCGGCGTGAACGCTCTTGCGGATGGGCTGTTCGTTCTGCTGTGGCTGGTAGGGTTGATCGGGACGTTTGTGCCCTTTTTGCCCGCCACTTTGATCATCTTGGGGGCGGCCCTGATTCACGAGCTACTGGTGGGGTTTAGCCAGATCCCGCAGTGGTTATGGATCACCCTGCTGCTGCTGACCGCGCTGGTGTGGTTGGTGGACAACACGGCTGGGCTGATCGGGGCCAAGCGTTATGGGGCTAGCCGGGCGGGGGTGTGGGGGTCTTTTC
>NZ_QWLB01000012.1 GCF_003574355.1 Meiothermus granaticius NBRC 107808
ATTCAGGGGGGCGGGGGTGGGGGCGGGCTGGGTCAGGCGCTGGGCTAAAGGGTCGTTGGGATCAGGCTTACCCAGCGACTCCGCCGCGTCTTTGATGGGGCGGTAACCGGTACAGCGACAGAGGTTGCCGGAGAGGGCCTCGAGGTCAAAGCCCTGGCGTTCCTTGCGGTAGTACTCCGCTGCCATGCTCACCACGAAGCCCGGGGTGCAGTACCCACACTGCGAACCCCCCTGGAGCATGGCGGTTTGCACCGGGTGCAGCCCGTGGGTTTCCAGCCCCTCTACCGTCCAGACCTCCTGCCCGGCCAGGCTCGGCAGCAGCAACAAGCAGCCGTTCACCGACTCGAACCTCGAGGTGTTGCCGTCCGGGCGCAACAACAGCACCGCACAAGCCCCACACTCCCCCTCGGCGCAGCCCTCCTTGCTGCCGGTCAAGCCGTTGTGCCGCAGCCAGGACAACACCGTGGTGTGGGGATCCACCTCCGAGATCTCTACCGTCTTTCCGTTGAGCTTAAAGCTAAACACCCGGTCACGCCTCCTGAGATGGGGCAATTGTACGGCAAAGCCCCCAGAACCCTAAGGGTACGGGCTCCCCTCGAGGGGTCCGGCGGCGACCGCTTCAGTCAATGAAGATCGGCGGGCTGTCTTTGGGTGCGCCCGGTTTCTCCTCGCTGGGCTTGTCCTCGGCGTAGGAGAGGTGGGCCAGGGCCAGGGCCAGGATATAGGTGCCCCGGGCGATATCCTCTGGGGAAGCGTATTCATCGGGGCGGTGGCTAACCCCGTTGCGGCAAGGGATGAAGATCATGGCGGTAGGGCAGACCCGGGCCATGAACAAGGTGTCGTGGTAAGCTCGGCTCACCATGGGCTTAAACTTGACCCCGGCTTCCCCGCAGGCTGAAGCCAGGGCCCGCAGCACCTCCGTGCCGGACTTGGCCGGTGGGTCCAGGTTGACGATCTGCACGTTGTAGTCTATGCCCCGACGGGTTCCGACCTGCTCGACCCCCTGGATGATGCTGCGGATAACCCCGTCGCGGCGCTGAGGATCCACGTCCCGCACGTCGATCTCGAGCCGTACCTGGCTGGGCACACTGTTGACCGCATTGGGGTAGACCTCGCACAGCCCGGTGGTGGCCACGGTATTGATGCTGCCGCTGTTCTTGGCAAAGGCCTCCACCCCCAGAATGATCTCGGCCGCCGCGCACAGGGCATCCCGGCGTTCAGGCATCAGCACCGTTCCAGCATGCCCTCCCCGCCCCTCTAGGGTGACCCGCAGCGAAGCCGGGGCCGCGATCGCGGTGACGATTCCAATGGGTACCTGCTCCTGTTCCAGGGTGGGCCCTTGCTCGATGTGCAGCTCCACGAAGGAGTGATAAAACCCCTCGGGCAAGAGCACCTCATCCAGATCGGCGGTATATCCGGCGATTTGGCGAAGCTCCTCGAGGCTGCGCCCCTCGCTGTCAGTCAGCTCACGCAGGGAGTCGGGGACCAAGGCCCCCGCCAGGCCGCGCGAACCCAAGCAGCCGATCCCGAAACGGGTAGGTTCCTCGGCGGTGAAGAGGATCAGCTCGATGCTGCGCTTGGGCTGGAATCCTGCTCGCTGCAAAGAACGGATGGCCTCGAGGCCCCCCAGCACCCCTACCGTGCCATCGTACATCCCGGCATAGGGAACGGCGTCGTAGTGTGAGCCGGTGGCTACCGCTGGAAGCTCGGGCGCGGTGCCTTCCCAGCGGGCAAAAAGGTTGCCCAGGCCATCGGCGCGCAGGCTAAGCCCAGCCTCCCGGCACAGCCTGGTGAGATAGGCCCGGGCTTCCAGGTCGGGTGGGCTGAAGACCACTCGAGTGACCGCGGGTTTGGGGGTGTCGGAATAGGTGGCGAGCTGCTCGAGCTCTTGCAACAAGCGTTCTGGATCCAGGGAGGGTTTGGGAATCATAGCGCGGCCTCGGGCAGGGTCTGCGGAGGTGAAATGGTCACGGCGCCTCCAGTCTACTGCGTTTTTCGTTTCCCAGACTGCACTTGGAATGCGGGGTCAGAGCAGGGCCTCGAGCGAATGCCGGTTTACATCTTTGTAGATCAAGTATTTGGCCTGGGTCTTACCCAGCGCCCCGAACCACTGGGGACAGTAAGAGGCCATCCAGATCACGTCCCCGGCCACGACCGGATACCACTGCTCGGCCAGGCGGTACACCCCGCCCCCTTCGAGCATCAGCAGCCCATGCTCCATCACGTGGGTTTCTACAAAAGGCAGGTGGGCTCCTGGTGCGTAGGCCATGGTGTTTACGGCCATATCAAAGGAGAGGTGGTCGGGCAGCATCTGCCGCACCTGAAGGGCCTCATCCCCCATCAGCGGGGTGCTGGACAGGGTGGGTTCGGCCCCTACGATCACCTCGGGTAGATCCGCGCCCACCAACGGCTGGTAGGGCTTATCGATCAGCAAAACTCGAGCCGCCGTCTCGGCCTCGAGGCGGTGAGGGACATCGGGGGGAAGGTAAGCGTACCCATCGCCTTCTAAGCGATGGGTGGTCCCTGCGACCTCGAGCCTCACCGCCCCTTCCAGCACATAGGCGAAACGTTCGATCCCGGCGAGGGCCATCTCCCCCGTACCGCCGGCGGGCATCTCGGCGGTGTACATCTTGAAGCGAGCCCCCAGCTCGGGCGAGATGTGCACGATGCAGGGGGTGTTGCTCCAACCGGGGAGGGGCACCCGAACAAAGGTGTCGGGGGTGAGCAGGGCGTGGTCAGGTTGAACTCGAGTGCGGGTGGCTCCGGTCAGACTCATGGGCTCTCCTTAGGGTCAAAGCTCGCTGGGGATGGGGGCAATTCTACCCTTGGGCGGATTAGGGTGGGGTCTGCTACCGGGCGCACCATGCCGTCAGCGAACACCGGCTGGCCGCGTATGAAGGTGCGCTGCACCTTTCCGATGAAGCTCTGGCCCAGGTACGGGCTGAGCTTATGCCGATAGAACAGATCCTCGGGCTGCAGGGTGAAGCTTTGCTGCAGGTCCGCCAGGGTGAAATCGGCGTCGTAGCCGGGCTCGAGCCGCCCCTTCCCCTCCAGGCCAAACCGCCGGGCGGGGGCCTCGGCCAGCAGGCTGGCGATGGCTTCTAGCGGCAGCCCCCGGCGGTGCCAGCCCTCGCGGAGCAACACCCCCAGGGTAGACTGGACCCCGGCCACCCCACCCCACTGCGCGAACGCATCCTGGCCTTGTTTCAGGTGGGCCGGGCTGGGGGAGTGGTCGGAGCCGATGAGGTCTACCTTGCCCTCCAGCACCTGGCTCCACAGCAGCTCCCTCTCGAGCTCACTGCGCAGGGGCGGGGCACACTTGGTGAGGGCGCTAAACCGCAGCCCGGCCACTTCCCTGGAGGCCAGGCGCTCGAGGTCGGCCTCGCTGAAGGCCAGGTAGTGGGGGCAGGTCTCGAGGCTCACGTCCACCCCTTGGGCCTTGGCCTCGGCAGCCAGGGCTACCCCACTGCCGGAGCTGATATGCACGATGTGCAGCTTGCACTCGGTTTCCCGGGCCAAGATCAGGGCTTGGGCGATGGCCTCGAGCTCGGTGAAGACCGGTCTCGAGGCCAGGTAGTCGTGCCAGGTGGTCTTGCCCTGTGCGCGCAGGGTTCGCGTGAGGTGGGCGGTCAGTGCATCGCTCTCGGCATGCACGGCTACCGGCAGCCCCAGTTCAGCCGCAACCTTCATGCCCTCGTAGAGGGTGGCCACGTCGCAGGAGGGGAACTCCGGCAGCCCGGAGTTGGACATGAAGGCCTTGAACCCCACCACCCCCCGCGCGGCCAGCTCGGGCAGGTGCTCCAGGTTGCCAGGGGTGAGCCCGCCCCACAGCGCGAAATCGGTGGCAGAGAGCGAGCGCATCGCGGCCAGCTTGAGGTCAAAGCTTTCGGCGTCCAGGGTACAGGGCACGGAGTTGAGCGGCATGTCCACAAACAGCGTCCCACCCCCTGCGGCCAAGGCCGCGCTGCCGCTGGCGATCCCCTCCCAGTCGGTGTGACCGGGCTGGTTGAAATGGACATGGACATCAATGGTCCCAGGGAATAGGTGCAGCCCCTCGGCCCGAATCTCCTGGCGGGCCGGCTCAGCGATCTCGGGCTCGAGCCGAGCAATTTTTCCCTCCGCGATCCCCAGATCGGCCTGGAGAACCCCTTGTGGGCGGACAATCTGCGCTTGGCGAATGATCCACTCGAGCATATCCCTCCCTACAGCAGGGCCCCAACCGCAGCGACCCGCTCCGCCAGAACCTCAGCGCTGTCGGCCCGCACGGTGATATGCCCAACCTTGCGCCCAGGCTTGAGGGCCTTGCCATACCAGTGCAGGTGGGCTCCGGGAACGGCCAACACTCGAGCGGCCTCGGGCTGCTGGCCGATCAGGTTGAGCATGGCGGCATGGCCCCTGGAGAGGGAAGCCCCCAGGGGCCACCCCAGCAGGGCCCGCAGATGGTTCTCGAATTGGCTGGTCTCGGCCCCTTCGATCGTCCAGTGACCGGAGTTGTGCACCCGTGGGGCCATCTCGTTGGCCAGGAGCTGGCCTCCTACCTGGAACCACTCGATGGCCAGCACCCCTACGTACTCAAGCCGCTCCAACACCCGCAGGGTGTAGGCCTCGGCCTGGGCTTGCAATTCAGGGGAGAGGGCCGGGGCCGGGGCCCAGCTCTGGCGCAGAATCCCTTCGCGGTGGGTGTTTTCCACCAGCGGATAGAAAGCCGTCTCCCCACTTCGGCTTCGTACCGCCAGGCTCGAGACCTCCCGTTCAAACGGAACCCAGCCCTCGAGGATCAAGGGTTGCCCACCGAGCGCGGTCCAGGCCGGGTCAATGTCGGCCTGCTCCCGCAACACCCGCTGCCCTTTGCCGTCGTAGCCGAGGGTTCGGGTTTTGAGCACGGCGGGCAGACCGGTGCGCTCCAGCCCGTCCAACAGGTCGTTTTTGCTCAGAACCGGGTAAAACACCGGGGTGGGGAGACCCAACCCCCCCAGGAAGGTCTTTTCCACCACCCGATCCTGGGCCACCTCGAGGGCCTGCGGCGGCGGGTATACCGGAACCCGCTCCGCCAGAAAACGCGTAGCACCCACGGGGACATTTTCAAACTCGTAGGTGATGCAGTCGCAGCCTTCGGCAAAGCCAGCCAGGGCGGTGGGGTCGTCATAGGAACCCACCTGGAGCTCGGCCAACTGTCCAGCCGGGGCCTCGGCGGTGGTGTCAAAAAAGCGGAACTCGAGGCCCAGGGGCAACCCCGCCAAGGCCAGCATCCGCCCCAGTTGTCCGGCCCCCAGCACCCCGATTCTCATCGGCCCTCCTGGGGGTTGGGGTGCTCGAGCACCCGGCGGGTTTGCTCGGCGCGGTAGTGCTGTAGGGCGGCCTTGAACTGGGGGTACTTGCCGGCCAGGATGCTGGCGGCCAGGAGTGCGGCGTTGACGGCCCCGGCCCGCCCAATGGCCAGGGTGCCCACCGGCACCCCTGCCGGCATCTGCACGATGGAGAGCAGGGAGTCGAGCCCGTTGAGGGCCCTGGACTCAACCGGTACGCCCAGCACCGGGAGGGGGGTTTTGGCTGCACACATCCCAGGCAGGTGGGCGGCTCCACCGGCCCCGGCGATGATCACCTCGAGGCCCCGGCCCTCAGCGGTGGCCGCGTACTCGAAGAGCAGATCGGGGGTGCGGTGGGCCGAGACCACCCGGGTTTCGAAGGGAATGTCCAAGCGCTCGAGGGTTTGGGCAGCGTGACTCAGGGTTTCCCAGTCTGAGTGCGAACCCATGATGAGGCCAACCAAAGGGTTCATGCCAGCAGCATACCGCGCCCAAACTCCAGCCGCCGAGCCCGTCCGGAGATTTGCTACACTGAGGTCGGATGACACAAACCCTCTCTGCCCAGGCCCTTATTGCTGAGATTCGTGCTGCCCTCGAGGACAAGAAAGCGGAAAAGGTGGTGGCCCTCGATCTGCGAGAAGCCTCCGATTCCTTGGACTATTTCGTGATCGCTACCGGGACCTCACAGCCGCACCTGCAAGCCCTCGAGCGGGCCGTGCGCGAACGGCTCGAGGGGGAGGGGATACGGGCCAACAAGGTCGAAGGCCCCAGCCCCAGATGGGTTTTGCTCGACTACGGTGAGGTGCTGGTGCACCTGATGAGCCCCGAGGCCCGCGACTACTACGACCTCGAGGGGTTTTGGGCCGACGCCAAGCGGATCTGAGGCCTCAAGGCTCCTAATCCTTTAGCTTTTTTGCGGCCTCGAGCAGGGCCGGAAGCACCTGGTGTACGTCTCCCACCACGCCGTAATCGGTGATTTTGAAGATGGGGGCTTCGGCGTCCTTATTCACCGCCACGATGTATTTGCTCTTGTTCATCCCGGCCTGGTGCTGCACCGCGCCGGAAACCCCTAGGGCGATATAAACACTGGGTTGGACGGTTTTACCGGTTTGCCCGACCTGTTCGCCGTAGGGACGCCAGCCCGCATCCACCACCGCTCGAGTTGCCCCTACAGCCCCCCCCAGCACGCTTGCCAGGGCCTCCACCCCGGCAAAGGCTTCCGCGCTTCCCAGCCCACGCCCGCCGGTAACCACCACCGTGGCTTCGGAGAGCGAGACCCCTTTCTTCTGCTCGGCTACGCGCTCGAGCACCTCGACCTGAGCCCCAGGCTGCTCTACGGTTAGGGCCTCAATCCCCCCTTGGCCCTGCGGCTCGGCCGGTGGGGTGGTGTTGGGCTTGGCGGTCAGCACCACCGGGAGGTGGGCGGCCTGTTTCTCGGTGACGCGGTTGAGAAAGCTGTAGCGGCTGGCCAGAACCCTCGAGCCATCGGTGCTGCTCTCCAGGGTGTCTTCCAAGAGGGCGGCGTTCATCTTCAGGGCCAGCCGGGCGGTCCAGGTACGGCTCTGGCGGCTGGAGGCCACCACCACCACCTGGGCCCCGGATTTTTGCACCGCCGCATAGGCTGCCGCCGCCCAGCGTTCGGGGGTGTAGCTTCCAACCTCGGCGGTGTAGACGGTGGGGAGGTAGTTTCTGGCCTCTTCCGCCACCGCTCCCAGATTTTCTCCGATCACCAGGCCGGCGAGATTCCCCAGGCTCGAGAGCTGCCGGGCTCGAGCGATGGCCTCGAGGGCTCCCTTGCGCAAATGGCTTCCGTCGTGGTCGAGGATGACTAGAATCATGCAAACCTCCAGGACACGTTTCAGGGGGGGTGCAGGCCCCCGCCCTGAGGGGCTTCAGATGACTTTGGCTTCTTCATGCAGGAGCCGGATCAGTTGGTTGGCGGCGGCAACGGGGTCTTTGCTGCCATCGATGACCTGATTCAGGCGCTGGCGCTCCTGGATGGTTTGCTCGAGCACCTCCACCTTGCTCTGAACGCTGAGGGGCACCTTGCGCAGCTCTTTCTTCTTGGCCTTCATGATGCCCGGCAGGGTGGGGTAGCGGGGCTCGTTCAGGCCCTGCTGGCTGGTGAATACCGCTGGAAGCGGCACCCGCACCAGCTCAGCCCCCTCGTCCAGGTCGTGTTTGGCCTTGGCCTGGGTTTCCCCCTCGAGCTCGAGCTGGGTCGTCCAGGTCACCACCGGCCAACCCAGGGCCTCGGCCAGGGCCGGGCCCAGGGCCTGAGAGTCCCAGTCGGCTTGCTGCCCCCCGGTAAACACCAAGGTGGGGGCCTCCTCGCGAATGGTTTCTGCCAGATGCTGGGCTTGGCTGATGGGGTCTACGTATCCCTCAGCCACTAGGTGCACCGCGCGATCTGCTCCCATGGCCAAAGCGGTGCGCAGGGCCTCTTCAAAGCGCTCGGGGCCCAGCGCCATCACCACCGCCTCGCCGCCGTGGGCTTCTTTGAGGCGGATGACCTCCTCCACGGCCCACTCGTCCATCCCGTCCAGGATCAGCGTTACCCCACCGAGGCTCACCTGGCCGCCCTCGATCTTGAGCTTTGCTTCGTTGTCAGGAACCTGCCGCAGGACTGCGATGAATTTCATTGTTCCTCTCTTTCATGGGCGACTTTAACTGTTCAGGATATGCCGCGCAATGATCAAACGCTGGATCTCGTTGGTGCCCTCATAGATCTGGTTGAGCTTCACATCGCGCAGCAGCTTTTCCACCGGGTATTCCTGCATGTAGCCAAAGCCCCCGTGAATCTGAATGGCCTGATTGGCGGCGTCGAAGGCGATCTCTGAAGCATAGGCCTTCGCGATGGCCGCAGCGTGTGCTTGTGGCAGCTTCTGGTCGGTGAGCCAGGCCGCGTAGTAGGTGTAGGCTCGAGCTGTCTCGAGGCCCATCAGCATCTCGGCTAGCTTGAACTGCACCGCTTGGAACTGGGCGATGGGCTGGCCAAACGCCTCCCGTTCTTTGGCGTATTTAGTGGACTCCTCCAAAGCCCGCCGCGCCACCCCCACGCTCCCCGCGGCTACGGGAATGCGGGTTTTGTCTAGGGTGTTCATGGCCAGCTTGAAGCCGTCCCCCTCCTGGCCCAGCAGGTTCTCGGCCGGAACCCAGCACTCCTCAAAGACCAGCTCGTAGGTTGCCGAGGCCCGCTGGCCCATCTTGCCGTGCAGCTTATGGGCCCTAAACCCAGGTGTACCCTTATCGACCACCAGGGCCACCACGCCCTTGTGCCGGGCCTCGGGGTTGACCGTAGCAAAGACCACCACGAACTCGGCATCCCCGCCGTTGGTGATCCAGGTTTTGCTGCCGTTCAAGATATACCCATCACCGCTTTTCACCGCCCGGGTGCGCAAGGCGGCCGCATCAGAACCGTTGCCGGGCTCACTCAGGCCAAAGGCAGCCAGGCTGGGCTTCTGGGTCAGCTTCCTGAGGAAGCGCTCCTTCTGCTCAGAGGAACCGGCCAGCAGCACCGGGGTGATCCCGAGGTCGGAGGCCATGGCGATGGTGTAGATCCCCATGCAACCCCAGGCCAGCTCTTCCCCCAAAATGACCTCGTCTACCATCGAGAGCCCGAGCCCACCGTATTCCTCGGGGATGACCGCGTTCAAGAGTCCAACCCCGTGCAGCTTCTCGATCACCGGCCAGGGCATCTCCTCTTTGGCATCGTAAAGCGCGGCGACCGGGGCGATCTGCTCTTTCGCAAAGCGCCGCGCCAGGGCCTGCAACTGCTTTTGTTCCTCGCTCAGGGTGAAGTCTATGGCCATACATGGAAGGCTGAAGGCCAAGGGCCTGGGGCTTTAGGCATTCAGCGTTGATTCACCTCCTCGGTAGACTTTGATTTTTCACATCGGCACAACAAATCCTGCACTTTCTTTGACCAAGTATAAGTTTTCGCCTCGCCCCTTGCAAGGCGGCTTTCCTATCGTATCACCGCTTTCCCGGCGAAAAAGCGTTCTAAATGGTCTCGATCACAAAGCGGGGGGAGTCTGAGGGCATAGAATCCGCCCCATGAGCTTGCTGTTTACTCCGCTGAAGCTGCGCTCCCTCGAGCTCAAGAACCGCATGGTAATGTCCCCAATGTGCCAGTATTCAGCCCAGGACGGCCTGGTGAAGGCCTGGCACCGGCTGCACTACCCCACCCGAGCCATCGGCGGGGTCGGGGCGGTGCTGGTGGAGGCGACCGCGGTGGAAAGTCGGGGCCGGATCAGCCCGGATGACCTGGGCATTTGGTCGGATGCGCATCTGCCGGGTTTAGAGGCCCTGGCTCGAGATATTGCAGAGGCTGGAGCGGTGCCGGGGATTCAACTGGCCCACGCCGGGCGCAAGGCGGGGGTCTCGAGCCCCTGGAAGGGGGGGCAGCCCCTGCACCTATGGACCCCTGTGGCCCCGAGCCCCCTGCCCTTTTCCGAGGGCTGGGACACCCCCCGCGAGCTTGACTGGATCGGCTTGGAGCAGGTTCGTGAGGCCTTTGTGCAGGGCGCCAGGCGAGCGCTCAGGGCTGGGTTTCGGCTCCTCGAGCTGCACGCGGCGCACGGTTATCTGCTGCACTCTTTTCTCTCCCCTCTAACCAATCAACGCTCCGATCAATATGGGGGAAGCCGCAAGAACCGGATGCGCTTTGTGCTCGAGGTGACCGCTGCGGTGCGGGAGGTGTGGCCTGCCGAACTGCCCCTGTGGGTACGGGTTTCGGCCTCGGACTGGGTGCAGGGGGGGTGGGACATCGAAGACACCGTAGCCCTGGCCGGTGAGCTGGCCGGGGGTGGGGTGGATTTGCTGGACTGTTCCTCCGGCGGGATTGCCCCAGGAATTCGAATTCCGGCTGCTCCAGGCTATCAGGTTCCCTTTGCGGCTCGAGTGCGCCAGGAGACCGGTCTTCCGACTGGAGCGGTGGGGCTGATCACCGACCCACTGCAGGCCGAGGAGATCCTGCAGCGGGGAGAGGCTGAGGTAGTTTTGTTGGGGCGGGTTTTGCTGCGGGATCCGTACTGGGGATACCGGGCGGCAAAAGCCCTAAACGCTGGGAAAGTCTGGCCCCCGCAGTATGAGCGAGCCCTGGTTTAGGGTAGGGGAAAGGGTTACCCGGCTTGCGAGGTGATGAAGGGGAGGTTTCGATCTAGCTGGGAGCGATCCAGGCCGTAGCCGTAGACAAAGGCGTCCTCGATCTCGAAGCCCAGGTAGTGGATGGGCACCTCGATCTTGCGGCGGCTGGGTTTGGAGAGCAGGGCGGCGACCTTGAGCGAGGCAGGCAGACGGGCCTCGAGCATCCGCAGCAGGTAGTTGAGGGTGATACCGGTATCCACGATGTCCTCCACGATGAGGACGGGGCGGCCTGAGATGGGGTAGCGCAGATCCTTGATCAGCTCAACCTCGCCGCTGGATTTGGTGGCGTTGCCATAGGAGGAGACCGCCAGGAAGTCCATGGAGAGCGGCAGGTCTATGGAGCGCACCAGGTCGGCCATGAAGATGAACGCCCCGTTCAAGACGCAGATCAGGTGCGGTTGTTGGTCTGCATAGTCACTTCTTATTTGCGCGCCGAGTTCGCGAATGCGGGCTGCGATCTGCGCCTCGCTGAGTTGAACCGGGCCTTTCCCGGTCTGAAAGATGCTCACGGGAAGATTTTACGCTACCCTGCTCCCCTCGAGGGGTCGGGTTGGATCCCCCGGTGTTTTGGCCATGGGCCGACCCTCCCCTCGGACTGGGGGCTGGGGGCCTGCTCGCCCGGGCTTTGGGCTTGGGGGAGTGTGGCCTGGCGGGGGCTTCCGGGTGCCTCAACCAGGCCACTGGGGCATTGGCCAAGAGGGCTTGTACCTCGCCCGGAGCGAGGTAACGCCACTCCCCCTCCTTCAGCTCCCCCAGCTCCACCGGACCCACCGCCAGGCGCACCAAGCGGAGTACCGGGTGGCCGATTCGGCCCAACATGCGCCGCACCTCGCGCTTTCGCCCCTCGGTGAGCACCAGCAGAACCCCCTCCTTGGTGGGGCGGGCCTCGAGGGCTCTGGCCAGCCCATCCCCCAGCAGCACGCCCTGCTCGAGCTGCCGGCACTCCTCCCGAGAGAGTCGCCCCCGTTTGCTCCAGGCGCGATAGAGCTTGGGAACCGCGTTTTTGGGATGGCTGAGGAAGTGGGTGAGCTCGCCGTCGGTGGTCAGAAGCAAAAGCCCTTCGGTATCCTTGTCGAGCCGCCCCACCGAGTGCAGGCCGGGATGCTCGGGAACCAGCTCGTAGACCAGCCGCTCGGCGTGGGCATCCTCGTGGGTGGTGGTGTAGCCCTTGGGTTTGTTCAGGGCGATGGTTACGGTTTTTTGGGGCAGCCGTACCCGTTCCCCGTCGAGCCGCACCACGTCGTCCTGGCCTACCGTGGCCCCGATCTCCACGATCTGCCCATTAACCGAAACCCGTCCAGCCCGGATGAGCGCTTCCGCCTTGCGGCGGCTGGCCACACCGGCTCGGGCGAGGTACTGCTGGAGTCGCATGGCTCCCAGTCTACGCCACCCAGCCAGGGGGCCTAAGCCTGGGGGCTGGAAGCGGCCAGCGGCAGCCTTACCACCGCGGTAGTGCCCTGACCCAACGCGCTCTCGAGCCAGATGCTTCCGCTGTGCTGCTCGACGATCCAGCGGGCGATGGAGAGGCCTAATCCGGTACCCCCAGGGTCACGGCCTGGGGTGCGGGCGTGATCGGCACGGTAAAAACGCTCAAACACTCGAGGCAGGTCGTGAGGGGCGATGCCGATGC
The DNA here is from genome assembly GCF_003574355.1 of Meiothermus granaticius NBRC 107808. GTDB lineage: Bacteria > Deinococcota > Deinococci > Deinococcales > Thermaceae > Meiothermus > Meiothermus granaticius. The sequence goes on from NZ_QWLB01000012.1 coordinate 12,085, forward strand.
CGTTGTCCTCCACCCGGACCTCTGCGGCTCCTTTTTGCAGGGCACAGCTCAGCCGCACGTGACCGGGGAGCGGAGTGTATTTGAGGGCGTTGTCTAGCAAGATCAGGAACAGCTCCTTAAGGCGATCGGGGTCGCCCTGGACATGTGCGCGCTCCAGGCTCCCTAGTTCGAGGGTGTGCCCTCGAGCCAACCCTTGCGCGCTGGAAAAGACCTCACGCAACACCTCCTCGAGCTGCAGCAGCTCCTGTCGCACCCGAGCCCCCGCGTCGCCCCGGGCCAGGGCCAGCAGGTCGTTGACCAAGCGGGCCAGCCGCCCGGCTTCGCGGGCAGCCTCGGCGATGGCCTCCTCCCGATCCTCCACGCTCATGTCTTTGAAGCGCTCGAGCAGGTCCAGGTTGCCCTGGATGGCAGTGAGGGGGGCCCGCAGCTCATGGGCGGCGTCGGCCACAAAACGCTTCTGGCCCTCTGAAAGCTCGCGGTAGCGCTGCTCGCTCTGGCGGAGGGCGGTCTCGGCCTGGGCCCGCTCGAGGGCGGCCCAGGTGCGCTCCGCGGTCTCTTCGACCAGGGTGATCTCGCTCTGGCTCCAGTTCCGAGGCTGCGCGCTGTGTACGGCCAGCCCCGCCACCAGGCGACCCCCCTTGACCAGGGGCACCCCGATATAGGCCCGAATCTCAGCCGCAGCATAGGTCTGCTGCTCCTCCGGCGACCGCTGCGCCTCGGCGGTCACATCGGCCAAAACGGCGGTACGCCCAGAGCGGTATTCATCCAGGAGCCACTGGCCAAACGAAGCGACCGGATAGCGCCCCGCCAGGGAACCTCCCCCTTTGGACCAATCGTGCCCGACTATATACTCCTCGCCCCGCACCTCGAAGTAGACCACGCGATCCACCTGAAGGTGTTGGCCAAGCTGTCGGGCGGCTTCGATCTGAATTGCCGCTGGATCGGTCAGCGGGCGCACCGCGTCGGAGAGTTGTACCAAGTAGGCCTGCCGAGCCTCAGCCTCGAGCTGTGCGGTGACATCGGTGTTGGTGCCGAACCACCGTCGGAGCCGCCCGTTGGCATCTTTGAAGGGGGCAATGCGGGTCAGGAAGGGCCGGAATACCCCATCGGCTCCGCGCAGCGGGAAGGTCATATCGAAGGGCTCCCCATTTTCTAAAGAGGCTTTCCAGCGCTCGAGCACCTGAGGCAACACCTCAGGGTGGTGAACCCTTTGCCACCCCCACCCCGCGACCTCCTCAAAGGTGGTACCGGTGTACTCGTACCAGCGCTGGTTGTACCAGAAGACAGACCCATGCTCATCCGCCATCCAGGCCAGCTGGGGAATGGTCTCGGCGAGCTGGCGGAAGCGCGCCTCGCTCTCTCGCAATTCCTGCTCGTTCTGCTTTCGCTCGGTGATGTCCAGGTCGAGCCCCAGCAGTCGCAGCACCGCGCCGTTTTGGCCTCGGTAGACTTGGGCCCGGCTCTCGATCCAGCGTACCCCGCCGCCGGGCAAGGCCACGCGGTACTCAAAGGTAGGCGGACGGTCTGCGGTCCCACTTCCGCGTATCAGCGCCTCGACCCGGGCCCGGTCCTCGGGGTGGACGCACTCGAGAAACGCCTCGATCCCCCCCCGGAAAGTTCCGGGCTCCAGCCCCAACAGCCGTTCAAACTCGGGCGACCAGCGATGCCGGTCGTGCTGGGCGTCCCACTCCCACCAGCCCATCCGAGCTGCACCCAGGGCCAGCTCGAGCCGGTCCTGCTCCTCTTCGAGGTGGCCGATGGTGGCCTGCAGCGTAGAGGCCAGCAGGCCCAGCTCGTCCTGCGAGAGGCCTTGATTTCCGGGCCTGTGTCGGGTGACTCGAGCGATCTCCCGTGCGCGGGCAGCCAGGCGGGTCAAAGGGCGCAAACTGGGGCCGGTCAAGAGCGAACCCAGGAGCATGACCAGCAGGGTTCCCAGGGCGGCCAGGCCCAAGAAATTACGCCAGGCCACTCCTAGAGCCCGATCGGTGGGGTAGAGCGAGACCACTACCTGGAGCAGCCGCCCGTCGGGCAAGCGCTGGGTATAGCTGCGCCAGCGGCTGCCTTCGGCTACCGTGAGCCCAAACCCGATCTCGGCGCTCTGGGATGAGTCGGAGAAGACGGGATTGATTGGGGGGAGCCAGTGGATCCAGTGGGCATAAGCCGGTACCCCCTTGCTGAGGGCGGGCAAGGGGGGTATGGACGGGGCCTGAGGATCGCCCACCGCGTCCAACCGCTCCCCCTCTGGGCTGAAGAGCCGCAGCGCCACGGGGGAACCGATGCGGGGGGGCTCGAGGGGGATTCCACTGGCGAGGTGGGCCGCGTTTTGACGCACGAAGAGCTGCAACAGCTCATCAAGGTTGCGATAGGCCGCTCGCTCGTAAAACCCATATCCTACCAGCAAGGCCAGCACCAGGGCCAGGCTGGCCAAGAGACCATAGATAAGCGCGAGGCGCAGACGTAGGGCCACATTCACTCCCCAGGCTCATGCCCCCAAGCCCGGTCCAAGGCCCATCGAGGGGGCCATTTGCCCGAAATTCGACCGCGGTTTAGGGGCAAGGCCACCGCTGTGACCGGATCCAATGCCCGTAAGGTGCGCAGTGCCTGGCTCAGACTCAACCCTCCCCCTGCCTTCCATCATGGCGGTTGGGCCTCCCCGTGTTGTTGCCTGGCTCATAGTTTGAACCCAGGCCACCCCAAGGAGACCGGAGGGCTGAACTCCCTGGTAGCCTGTCTAAACGCCTGCGGCGTGGAAGGCTGCGCTTACGACCTGCTGGGCCTCGAGCAAGACCTGCTCGAGGTGGGCCGGCCCCTTGAAGCTCTCGGCGTAGATTTTGTACACATCCTCGGTGCCGCTAGGCCGGGCGGCAAACCAGGCGTTTTCGGTACTCACCTTGAGCCCGCCGATAGGCTCGTCGTTCCCCGGTGCCCGGGTCAGCTTGGCGATGATCGGCTCGCCGGCCAGCTCGGTCGCCTGCACGCTCTCCGGGTTGAGGTTGGCCAGAACCTTTTTCTGCGCGGGGTTAGCCGGGGCATCCATGCGGCTGTAGGCACTCGAGCCAAAGCGGGCCTCGAGCGCACGGTAGTGCTGGCTGGGGCTCTTGCCGGTTTTGGCTAGGATTTCCGCGGCCAGTAGCCCCAGGATGATTCCATCTTTATCGGTGCTCCAGGCCGAGCCGTCCATCCGCAGGAAGCTGGCCCCCGCGCTCTCTTCCCCTCCAAACCCTAAGCTGCCGTCCAGGAGCCCTTCCACAAAATACTTGAACCCTACCGGCACCTCGACCAACCGCCTACCCAGGCTGTGGGTGACTCGGTCAATCATGCTGCTGGAGACCAAGGTTTTACCTACGCCGGTGGTCTGTGGCCACTGGGGGCGGTGTTGAAAGAGATAATGAACGCACACCGCCAGATAGTGATTGGGGTTCATGAGCCCCTCTGGGGTGACGATGCCATGCCGGTCCGCATCGGGGTCGTTGCCCACCGCCACATCAAAGCGGTCCTTGAGCCCAATCAGCGAGGCCATGGCGTAGGGAGAGGAGCAGTCCATGCGGATTTTGCCGTCTTTATCCACGGTCATGAAAGCAAAGCTGGGATCTATGCGGGTATTGACCACGCTGAGGTCTAGCCCGTAGTGCTCAGCGATCTGCTGCCAAACCGCTAGCGAACTGCCCCCCAAAGGGTCTACCCCGAGCTTCACCGTCCCTTTGATCGCCTCCAGATCCACGATCTGCTCGAGCCCCTGCACATAGGGGGAGACGAAATCAAAGGCCTCGGCACGGCCCAGGGCCTTTGCCAGCGAGAGCCGCTTGACCGCCCCCAACCCCTCGGCGAGCAGGGTGTTGGCCCGCTCCTGGATGGCCTTGGTGACCCTGGTATCGGCGGGGCCTCCGCTGGGGGGGTTGTACTTGAAGCCGCCATCGGCTGGGGGGTTGTGGCTGGGGGTGATGACGATTCCATCGGCCAGCCCGTCGCGGCGGCCCCGGTTGTGGCTGAGGATGGCGTGGGAGATCAGCGGGGTAGGGGTGTAGCCCCGCCCAGACTGATAGCACACCCTGACCCCGTTGGCCACCAGAACCTCGAGGGCCGTACCCCAGGCGGCTTCGGAGAGGGCGTGGGTATCCATGCCGAGGTAGAGCGGTCCGCTGATGCCCTGGGCCGCGCGATACTCGGCCACTGCCTGTGAGATCGCCAGAATGTGGGCCTCATTGAATGTACCGTTCAAGGAGGTGCCCCGGTGCCCGCTGGTACCAAAGGCCACCTGCTGGCCGGGATCGGTGGGGTCGGGGTGCAGGGAGTAGTAGGCGCTGATCAGGCGGGGGATGTTGCTCAAGATTTCCTGGGGGGCAGGCTGGCCAGCAAGAGGGCTCAAAGACATAAGGACTCCTTTGGTAGGAGTCTACTTAACCCGCTGGTGGGGAGCAACGCAGGGGAATCTGTGAGGATAAGGGGGTTAGCCTTGGCTTGACGGCCCCGGTAGGGTTTTGGCCAGCCAGTCCCGCACCTCGGTCGCTACCTGCTCGGCCTGGGTGTCCAGCAGCAGATCGTGCTCGCTGTCATAGACCCGATATTCCTTCTGGGCGCTGCCCAGCAGGTCGTAGTAGTGCCGCACCGCCCTGGCGGGGATGGTGGAGTCATGGGCAGCCTGCGCGACCAGGGCAGGGGCTTTGATTTTGGGCAACAGGGCTGGGATTTGCCGCTGGAGCTTGACCATCTCGGCCAGGGCAACGGTGGGAAAGCGGGGGTAGTTGGGGCTTTGCTTGCGCTGATCTGGGTCGCGGACCGAGGCCGTGCCTCCGGCCCAGGGCATTAGCCAGTGGATGTAGGGGGCCAGGTAGGCTGCTGGGTTCACAAAGCCTAAGGCCGGAACCAGGGCTACGAGGGCAGCGCATGGGTACTCCGCGGCCAGCTTGGCCCCCAGCAAGCCACCCATAGAGAGGCTCACGATGCCGCGGGGCTCCGGCAGGGAGAGATAGGCCTCTCGAGCCACCCGCTCCCAATCCTGCCACCGCACGCCGATGAGGTCCTCGGGCTTGGTGCCGTGACCGGGAAGGGCGGGTTGGGCTAGGGTGTAGCCGGCGGCCCGCAGCACCTCCGGTAGGGGCCCCATGGTCAAGATGGGGTGGGAGGTGAAGCCGTGAAGGATCAGAACACTGGGCATGGTGGTTGAGGGTAGTGTACATCGCCTGAGCGGCCAAATGCGGCCCCCGGCCCGGTTCTTCCGGTAAACTCAGGCCTGTGAGCACACCCAAGCGCTTGGTGGTAGGCCTTTCGGGAGCCTCGGGGATGCCCTATGCCCTGGATCTGCTACGGACTCTGGCCCAGATCCCCACGGTAGAGAGCCATCTGATCATGACCCAAGGGGCCAAACGGGTACTGGTAGAAGAAGCCGGGCTCAGCGTAGAGGAGGCGGAAGCCCTGGCCCATGTGGTGCACCGCAGCAGTGATCTGGGCGCCGCGGTGGCCTCTGGTTCGTTTCGCACCTTGGGGATGGTGGTGGTGCCCTGCAGTGCTACCTCTTTGTCCAAGATTGCGTATGGACTGGCCGATAACCTCCTGACCCGCGCGGCCTATGTCACCCTCAAGGAACGCCGCCCCTTGGTGCTGGTGCCGCGGGAGGCTCCGCTGCCCCTGCCGAGCCTCGAGGCCATGCTCAGAGCGGCCCAGGCTGGGGCCACCATTCTTCCGGCCAGCCCCGGTTTTTATCACAAACCGACCTCCATAGAGGATCTGCTGGGGTTTCTCACCCAACGCATTCTGGATTTGTTCGGCCTGGAGTTCCCTCGAGCCCCCCGCTGGAAAGAGGATCCCACCGGGTTATCCTGACCGAAAGACAAAAACGCGGGGAATGGCCTCCCCGCGTAAAGGTCTAATCCGGGTTATTTGGGTAGCGCTTTGATCACGGCCTCGGTAAGGTCCAGGCTCTCATCCGCATAGACCACCAGCCCGCTGCTGGCCGCAACCTTTTTGTCAAAGATCATGGCAAAGCCCTGCTGTTGAGCCACCGTGCTTATCACTTTATCAATCGCTTCGGTGATGGGCTTGAGGGCAGCTTGAGACTTGTCCTGCCACTTCTTCGCGGCCTCCTGATAGGCCTTGAGCATCACCTGGTAGTCCTGTTGATCTTTAGCGGTGGCGCTGCCGGATTGGATCTTGGCCTGGAGGGGGGTGAGCTTGTCCTGAAGGGGCTTCAGCTCATTTTGCGCTTGGGTTTGGATGTCCTTGATGTTTTTATAGGTTGGGTAGGCCTGTACCACCTTTTCGGCATCAATATAGCCAATCTTGGTCGGAACGGCCTTGTTTTGGGCGACGAGCGAGCCGCCGAGCAACAGGCCGGCGAGAACGGGTACAAAGAACCAACTGCGTTTCATGCATCACTCCTTACGTGGGCTTATTTGGGCATCGCCTTGACCACAGCGTCGGTGAGATCGAGGCTAGCGTCCGCATATACTACAAGACCGCTGGTTCCGGCCACACGCTTATCCAGAACCAGAGCGAAGCCCTGCTCCTGAGCGGTTTTGGCGATGGCCTGATTGACCTGATCGGTGATGGGGCCTAAGACCGCATCCTCCTTGTCTTGCCAGCGGTTGAGCGTGTCCTGATAGGCTTTGGACAGCGACTGGAAATCCTGCTGTTCCTTGGCGCTGAGGTTGCCGGCTCGAGACTTGGCCTCGAGGCTTTGAAGCTGTTCCCTCAGCGGATTGAGCTCGGCCTGGGCCTGACCCTGAATCTCCTTCACCTTGGAAAAACCTGGATGCGCTTGCAGGAGAAGGTCACTATCCACATAGCCCACCTCGGTGGGGACGGACTTGTTCTGGGCCATGAGCCATCCTCCGCAGAGCAAGGCCAGCAGCACCGGGGCGAAGACTATACCGCGCTTCATACGCCCGTACTGTACGGGCCGGGCCTTAGGGTAAGGTGAGAGCTACCCCCCTGGTATTTTTAACGCCCTATGCTTTAGGGTACGCTCTGGAGGTTATCGAATGAAGCGACTATCTATCGTGCTTGTCCTGCTCGCCCTTTGTGCCGCTTCCTCAGCGTTTGCTCAACGCGCTTTTCAGCTGCGCATCGGGGTTCCCGGCCCCTCCTTAGGGTTTGGGGTTGAGGCCGATCTGCAGCGCAATCTGGTGGCCAACATCTACGGGGATCTGGTGTTCCGAGGGCCTTCCTTCATACTGGGGGGTGAGGTGCTGTTTAAGCCGGATCTAGGCCAGTTTGACCGTGATCTGCGGGGGATTAGCCCCTATTTCGGGGGGGGGCTGGGGGTAGAGTTTCCCAGCACGGTCAGCTTTGCCCTGACGCTCGATGCAGGGGTGGAGTTCGCCCTGGACCGAAGCACCGGCCTATTTATCGGTGGGCAGGGGATTTTCCCCTTTGATAGCCCGCCCCGTAGCCGGCTGCTCTTCGGCGCGTCCTTCCGTTGAGGATTTGCTCGAGACGGGGGGCCAAGGGTGGCCCCCTGTTCTAACATTCTCTGGACTGGCCGGGCCGCTCCATTTGATTTTGGCCCACCGGTCTTTGACAATGCTCTTGTGTTGCGGTTTTCTGCCCAGGGGGTTCGTCTGGACCAGGCGGTGGCCTTTGAGGCCCAGACCAGTCGGGCTAAGGCCCAGGAGTGGATTGAGGGGGGATGGGTGCGGGTGGATGGCAAGCCCCAGACCAAGCCGGCCTACAAGCTGAAAGGGGAGATCGTAGAGGTAGACCCCCCACCGGAACGCCCAGCCACGGTTGCGGCCGAGGCGATTCCGCTCGAGGTCCTCTACGAGGATTCCGACCTGATTGTGGTCAATAAGCCCGCTGGGATGATTACCCACCCCGCTCCGGGCGTTTTCAGCGGAACCCTGGTCAATGCGGTGTTGGGGCGATATGGGCTCGAGGTCCCAGAAGCCGATAAGCCTGAGCTGGTGCGTCCGGGCATCGTGCACCGCCTGGACAAGGACACCAGCGGGGTGATTGTGATTGCCCGTCACGAAGCAGCCCATCGCCGACTGGCAGAAGCCTTTGCCCGGCGCAGCGTGTATAAGCGCTATCTGGCCCTCACCGAAGGGGTTCCCAAAGAGGGGAGGATCTCGGCCCCCATCGGGCGACACCCGGTAGAGCGCACCCGGATGCATGTGGGGGGGGTGGCGGCGCGGTATGCCGAGACCGAGTTCGAGGTGCTGGCTCGAGCCGGGGATGCCGCTTTGGTGAGCGCGGTGTTGCATACCGGCAGAACCCACCAGATCCGGGTGCACCTCAAGCACCTGCATGCGCCCATCCTGGGAGACCTAACCTATGGCCGGCCGAGTCCGCTCATCGCTCGACAGGCCCTCCATGCCTACGAACTGCGCCTCCAACACCCCCGCACCGGTAAATACCTGCACTGGGTGGCCCCTGTACCCCCCGACATGGTGCAGGCTTGGGAGGCCTTAGGAGGGGAGTGGCCGGAGGCCATCCAGCGGGCTCGAGCCGGGGAGTAACCGCTCAAACCCCCTCAAGGGCACAGGGTCCAGACCTGGTCCCGGTCGAGCTGGAGCTGACGGGTCAGCGGTAGACCCCCCGGCTGGGTGCCCACCGCACGCAGCGAATAGTTGCCTGGGGCTAGGTCTTGGATGGCCCGGCTGCCCTGCACCACCCCCCAGTACTGCCCGTTTACGTACAGATATACGGCCTCATTGCTCCCTTTGCACTGGTTTTGCACGATCAGGGTGTAGCGCCGGCCCGCGGTGGTTTGGGTAGGGGCGCAGGCGGCCAGCAAGGCCAGGCCTAGGCATAGGGCAAGGGCTCGAGACACGTTCAACCTCTGGTTTCAAGCATGCGCGGCAAAGGTTAGAGTTTTCCTAGAACCGACTAAGGGCAGATGATCCAGAGCTCGTTGCTTTGGAGCTTTAGGGTTTTCTGGATGGGACGGCTGTTGCCCAGCACGGGCACCGCTTTGTAATCGGCGCTGCCCGCGGGCACCTCGAGGAAGGCTCGAGGCTCCCCCTGAACCTGCCCCAGAATCACGCTGTTGCGGTAGATGAAAAGGCTGCGGTAGGTGCCCGGACAGCGGCTGTTGTCCACGGTGAGGGTGTAGCTCGATTTGGACTCAACCAGCGGCCCGGTGTTGCGGGTAGGGGCGCAGCCCAGGGTGAGGACCAGGAGGCCCCCGGAGAGGGCAAGAAGGCGCTTCATGCCCCTATTATCTCAGGTGCAATGGGCAGCCGAGATTTAGACTGAGGGCATGCTGTTTGACCGCACCCAACTCGAGCGCCTCGAGGCCGCCCAACTCGCGCCCTATGCCGCCCAGTCTGGAAGGAGCCGGGGACGCGAATACCCCGAGCGGGAGTCGCTGCACCGCACCGCTTTCCAGAAGGACCGTGACCGGGTCAACCACACTACCGCGTTTCGGCGCCTGCAGTACAAAACCCAGGTGTTCGTCAACTACGAGGGCGACTACTACCGCACCCGCCTGACCCATACCCTGGAGGTGGCCCAGGTGGCCCGCAGCATCGCTCGAGCCCTGGGGCTCAACCCTGATCTGGCCGAGACCATCGCCTTTGCCCACGATCTGGGCCACCCGCCTTTTGGACACTCCGGAGAGCGGGTGTTGCAGGGCCTCATGGAGGGCGCGGGCGGGTTCGACCACAACAAGCAGAGCCTGCGGGTGGTGACCTACCTCGAAGAGCGGTACCCTGGGTTTCGCGGCCTGAACCTGACCTGGGAGACCCGGGAGGGGATTGTCAAACACGAGACCCGCTACGATCTCCCCGATGCTCAGGGCTACGAACCGAGCCTACGGCCTAGCCTCGAGGCCCAGATCGTCAACCTGGCCGATGAGATCGCCTACAACGCCCATGACCTTGACGATGGGCTGCGCTCGGGGTTGCTGAGACCGGGGCAGTTGCCTGAGGTGCCGCTGCTCCGAGACCTGATGGGTGAGCTGGGCTTCCACCCCGATCGGTTTGCGGAGCGGGAGCGCCGGGTGTTCATCCGCGAGTTGCTGGGATTGCTCATTCAAGACACCATCACGGCCACACACCAGCTGCTCGAGAAGAACGGAATTGAGAGCCTCGAGGCCGTGCGCAGCCACCCGGCCCCCCTGGCGGCCTACTCCGCGGACTTGTCCTTGCGGCTGGAGGAGTTGCGGAGCTTTCTTTACGACCATCTGTACCACCACCATTATGTGGTGCGTCAGGTGGGGAAGAGCAAGTTTGTGCTCGAGCGACTGTTCGTGAGCTATGTCGAAGACCCCCTGATGCTGCCCCCCCAGGCCCGCAAGGCTGCCGAGGTGGAGGGGATCCATCGCGCGGTGTGTGATTATCTGGCGGGGATGACCGACCGCTACGCCCTAGACGAGTATGCCCGGCTGTTTGAGCCCGATCATCGCCGGGTATGAGACTGGACTCAGCGAGCCGAAGAAGATAGAGACCCACGCCCTTGACTTGAGCCCTTGATCCCCAGACGATGAGGGATGTGAAAATCGGGGTTCTGGCGATACAGGGAGATTTTCGGGAACACAAGGCTATGCTGCAGACGCTGGGGGTGGAGGCGGTCGAGGTGCGGTTGCCCAGGCACCTCGAGGGCCTCAGCGGCTTGATCGTACCGGGGGGCGAGTCCACCACCATTGGCATGCTGGCCCGGGAATATGGCCTGGAGAGCGCGGTGCGTCAGCGGGTCCAAGAAGGCAGCCTGGCCCTGTGGGGAACCTGTGCCGGGGCTATCTGGATCGCCAAGGAGATCCCTCAGTACCCCGACCAGCCCCGGCTTGGCCTGATGGACATAACCGTGCAGCGCAATGCCTATGGCCGCCAGGTGGACAGCTTTGAAGAGGACTTGGAGGTCAAGGGCCTGGATCGCCCCTTCCACGCCTTTTTCATTCGCGCCCCGGTGATTTTGAGCGTGGGAGAGGGGGTGGAGGTGTTGGCCCAGCATGATCAGGAAATTGTGCTGGCCCGGCAGGGACAACTGCTGGCAGGCACCTTTCACCCAGAGCTAACCCACGATCCCCGGATCCACCAGCTCTTCATCGCGATGGCTGGAGCTAACCTTCTGGTTCCTCACGGCTGAGGCGGGCCAGGGTTTCCAAATGCTGAATGAGCTGCTCCTGGTGCTCGAGGGGCAGTCGGCGGAGCACCGCTCGAATTTCATTCCGCCAGACCTCTTTGGCCGCTTGGAGTTTTTCCTGCCCCTTGGGGGTTAGGGAGAGCCGAGTACGGCGGGCATCGCTCTCGTCAAACTCCCGCTCGATGAGCCCTGCACTGGTGAGCCCCTCCACAATCCGGCTGACGCTGTAGGTGGGCTGCATGAAGTGTTGGGCCAGGTCGCTGGGGTAGGAGAACCCTGAATCGATGGCCATTAGGGCGAAGAAATCCTTGGGGTTGATCCCCGTCTCCCCCTCGACCCGCCGCCCAAATCGCACTGCCAGCAGGGTTCGTAGCTGCCAGAAGGCGTTCATCAGGCGTAGGGGGTCAGGGTCGGGGCTCGAGGTCATGCTTGCAGTCTAGCATAAATTGCTTTTTGCGGTAGTTGCATTATGCAAATAAAGGGTATAAGCTCTTTGGGTGCTTCACGCTGAATCCAGCGTGGACTTAGCGCGATCCAGCTACGGTACAGGTCAGGGTTGACGAAAGTGAAAGGAAGCGATGATTGGGATCAAGCCACATTCATACCTCGAGCGGGGTGGGCCATGCGGCGCTTAGGGCTGCTGGTGCTTGCCGTGGTGGGGGCTACCGCCCTAGCCCAGCAAACCAGCCCCTTGGCGGCATTTTTGGCCCCACTCAAAACCTATCCGGGCTTACAGCAGGCCCTTGCGGGGGTACGGGCTGCAGCCGATCAGGTTGAGGCGCTCAAGAACCCGGTTGGGGTGCAGGCCAGTGTGGGTTATTCGTTGCTCAACGTAAGCCCGCCGGATGCCCCCGGGCCCTGTAACCCTATAGACCCCAGCTACCAGCCCAATCCGGCTTGTTTCCCCTTACCCACTTCCGCCTCGCAGGCCAGCGTGGGGCTCAGCTTTACCCCGGTACTGTTGGGGGATGTGGGCACTCGAGTGGCCCAGGCCAGCAGTGGCTTAGCCCAGGCCCAACTGAGCCAGCGGCAAACCCTGGCCAGCCTAGAGGCCCAGGCGGTACAGGCGGCTTACCGGGTCAGGCTGGCCCAAAATGCCCTCGAGGTGGCCAAGCAGGGGGAAGAGGTGGCCAACTTGAGCCTGCAGGCCACCCAAATTCGTCTGGAAAAAGGGGGAGTAACCGGGCTCGAGCTCGATCAGGCCAAGCAGAGTGTGGCCCAAGCCCAGGCCAATCGCCTACAGGCTGAGGAAAACCTCATGGCAGCCCGGCACGCCCTCAAAGATTTGGTGGGGATAGAGGAGGCTCCAGACCTGCCGTTGCCAGGCTTGCCAGCGGATGGCAAAGCGGCCAGTGTGGCCCAGGCTGAGCTGGCGCTGCAGAAGGCCCAGGCAGGGCTGGACAACGCCCAGTGGAATGCCTACCCGGTCGTGCAGCTGGGGTATACCCACAAGCTCAGCAGTACCGCCAGCCTCACCCTGGGGGTCAACAGCCGGTCGTTTCAGCCAAGCGCCAGCGTGACCTATCAAAACCCTTCCCAAACGGTTGAGCCCTACAACCGCATCAACGATCAGTTCAATATCGGGCTGGCCGTCAACTTTTCGGCGGGCACGCTGCCCACCTTGGATGCCGCCCAGCAAGGGGTTACCCAAGCCCAAGCCGCCCTCGAGGCCGCCCAACGCCAGGCCGCTCTGCAGCTCGAAAGCCTCCGGTTGGCCCATGCTCAGGCCCAACGCCAGGTAGAGCTGGCCCAGAACGCCTTTGCCCTGGCTCAGCGTTCGTTGCAGGACGCCCAGAGCCGTGAAGCCTCGGGCCTGGGAACGCCCTTGGCCACGGCACAGGCCGCGCTAGCTCAATACCAAGCCGCGCTGGCCTTGGACCAGGCCCGGTTGGGTTTGCTGGCCAGCGTCCTCAACTTTTACATCTTTTATGCCCAGCCGTTGGTGGAGGTCTCGTTATGAAGGTTAAACAGTTGCTATTCGTGATCCTGGCCTGGCTTGGAGGGACCTTGGCTCTGGCCCAAACCCTTACTTTGGAATCGGCTTTAGCCAAAGCCGATCTTCAGCCTGCGGTGATCTCGGCCAAGGCGGTGCTCGAGACCGCAAAAGCCGACCTCGAGCGGGCTAAAGTAGACCCTATGAGCACCAAGCCGGTATTGCTCAGGGCCCAGCAGGCCGCGGATCTGGCCCAGGCCAACCTCAATCAGGCCTTGGCCCAGGCTAGAGCCCAGATCGCGAGCGCGTATGCCCAGGTGCTTGATGCCCAGATGGGTGTGAGCGTGGCTCAAAAAGGGGTGGATCTGGCTGAGAAAGGTGTTTTGGTGGCCCAAACCCAGCTCAAGAAAGGGGGAGCCACCCAACAAGCCCTATTGGACGCGCAAAACCGGCAGCAAACCGCGGAGCAGGCCCTAAGGGTTGCCCAGGATGGCCTCGAGCTGGCTACCACCAACCTCAAGAGCCTGGTCGGGGAGTACAAGGAAATCGCCCCGGTGGCCCCGTCGGCCTTGCCCAAACCCCCAGACAGCGGGTTGGTTGAACAGGTGGTCCAGGCCAATCCAGGCCTGGTTCAGGCCAACCAGGCGGTAGAGGCGGCCCAGCTCCAGGTAGACCTTCTGGACCCCCTTTACGCCTCGATTTCACAGATCAATCAGGCCAAGACCGCTGTGGCCCAGGCCCAGGCGGCTCGAGACAGCACTTTACGCATATTTCGCATCCAGGCCCAGTCGCTCTATAACCAGGTTGTGCAGGCGGCCAAAAACCGGGCGGTCAAGGAGGATGCAGCCAAGAACGCTCAAACCCAGTTGGCCACCGATACCACCCGGTATAAAAATGGCCTGATCAGCCAGGTGGCCTACCTGCAAAGCGATCTCAGCGCAGCCCAGGCCGAACTGGCCGCGCAGCAGGCTCGAGACGCTTACCTGAGCGCGTACTACACCCTCTTGGCCGGACCAGGAACCGGAGGTCGGGGATGAGCACCCAGGCTCCGGCGTTGCCTACCCAGGCTAAGGGCAATGCTTGGATTGTTCCCCTGTTGACGGTGGTGATCGGGGCGTTTATGGCCATCCTCGACACCAGCATCGTCAACGTGGCCATCTCGAAGATGATTAACGTCTTCGGCACCGACCAGACCGGGATTGAATGGGTAAGCACGATCTACTCGCTAACCCTGGCGGTGGTGACCCCCTTGTCGGGCTGGCTGGGAGCCCGCTATGGACTCAAGCGGGTTTATATCGCGGCGCTGGCCATCTTCACCTTGGGCTCAGTGCTCTGTGCGTTTGCTTGGAACCTAGATGCGATGATCGCATTCCGGGTGATTCAGGCCATTGGGGGCGGTTTGATCATGCCGGCGGTCAACGCGGTCTTGATCCAACTGGTTCCACGGGAGCGGCTGGGTACGGCCAGCGGCATCTTCGGACTGACCGTGCTGCTGGCCCCGGCCATCGGCCCCACCCTGGGTGGCTATCTGGTGGAGTATATAGATTGGCGCTGGATCTTCACCATCAATCTGCCGGTGGGCATCTTGGGCATTTTCATGGCATATTTCCTGGTCCCCAACCTACCCCGTTTCAAGGTCGGGCCTTTTGATTGGCTGGGGGCTGGGCTGATTGCTACGGGGCTGGTTTGCCTGCTGCTGGCCCTTACCGAGGGCCAGAGCTGGGGCTGGACCTCGCTTCCGATCGTGCTGCTCTTCTATACCTGTATCGGTAGCTTAGGGCTGTTTGTCTGGCATCAACTCACCACAGAACATCCCCTGCTTAACCTGCGCCTGTTCAAGTACCCCTCCTTTACGCTGGGCAATCTGATCACGGTGGCCATCACCGTAGGACTGTTCGGAAGCCTTTTCTATCTTCCGCTCTTTTTGCAGGCGGTGCGCGGCTTGGGGGCTTTTGAGGCAGGCCTGGCCTTGTTCCCGCCGGCCTTGGTGGCGGGGGCGTTGCTGCCGATTGCGGGAGCCCTCTACGACCGGGTTGGCCCGCGGGTAATGGTGCCAGTTGGCCTGTTGATCGTGGCCTACGCCACCTCGCTCTTTCGTCACCTCAGCCTCGATATGGCCATCGGCACCATCATCCTGTGGAACAGCTTGCGCTCAGTGGGACAGGCTTTCGCTCTGGTCCCGGTACAAAGCGCTTCGATCTCGGAAATTCCCCCGCATCAGGCTGGGCAAGCGGCAGCGATCAGCAACGTCATCCGCAATGTCGCCAGCAGCTTTGGGGTAACCATGACCGTGCTGGTCGCAACCCATGCCAGCGATCTGCATTCCGCGCATTATGCCGATTTGATCAACAGCAACGATCCCCTGGTGCAAGCGAGCCTGCAGCAAACCCAGACGGCGCTGGTGGCCAGCGGAATCCCCCCCAGCTTAGCCGGTACTGGGCTACAGGCTTTGCTGCTCAACCAGGAAGGTAAACAGGTGTTTGTCCAGAGCCTGAACGACGTGTTTGTGTTTTTGTCGTTCATTTTGCTGCTGACCGTCATTCCGGCCTTTTTCTTGAAGAAGGGTAAGGTGGCGGGGCGAGGTCAGCCGCCTGCTATTGCAGAGTAAGGAGAAGGTATGAGTGAGAACGCCAATTCTCAAGCTGCTGCGCAGCCTCCACAGACCACCCCACAACCCCCCGCAGCAACCCAGCGCCCGCCGCTTCGCCGTCGCTTTGTGGTGTTTGCGGTTCTGGCGCTAATGGTACTGGGGGCTGCTGGGATTGTGTTTTACTACGTGTACGAAGGCAGCCATTTTGTCAACACCGACAATGCTCGAGTCGCAGCCAACACCGCCCAGGTCACCCCGCAGATCCCCGGACGCATCTTGGATTGGAGCGTGGGGGTAGGGAGTGTGGTACAGGCGGGGCAGATCATTGGCCGCCTGGATACCGATACCGTGGCGCAGTCAAACGCGGTAAATCTCAACTCGCTGAGCCAGGTGGCCCCGCTCACGGCGAGTCGGGCTCTGGTGCGCGCGCCGATTAGCGGACGCATTATCCAGTCGAATGCCCTCGTGGGACAGTTGGTGAGCGCCGGCCAGAGCCTGGCGGTGGTGGCGGATACCAGCAGCGCTTACATCTCGGCCAATGTCAAAGAAACCCAGATCGGGCGGGTTAAGCTGGGACAGCGGGTTACGGTGCGGCTGGATGCTTCAGGGCGCAGCTTCCAGGGCCGGGTACAGGAGATTGGCCAGGCTACGGCCTCGACCTTTTCGATCTTGCCCAACTCCAACGCCGATACCGGCAACTTCACCAAGGTAGTCCAGGTGGTTCCAGTCAAGATTTACCCTGTCGAGAAGCCGCCGGTTGAATTGCTGCCGGGGATGAGCGCCTCGGTCAAGATCACCCTGGGGGATCCACCCCTCAACCCGATTGCGGTAAAGACCGTTAAGGCCGATGAACGACCGCTGAGCCTCTCGCTGAGTCTGGTGGGCACGCTCACCGCGGGCTCGACCCTCAACATCATCCCCCAGCTTTCCGGCACCGCAACCTATGTGGGAGCGGATGTGGGCCAGGCGGTGAAGAAGGGACAGGTGCTCCTGCGTTTGGATGACAGCACCCTGCGCACGCAGCTCGAGCAGGCCCAGGCCGCGCTCCTACAGGCTCAAAACACCGTTCGGCAAAGCAAGGCCAACCTTGACCTGGCAGCTTCTACCCTGGACCGCATTCGGGCTTTGTACCAGGTTGGGGGGGCCTCGAGGCAGGACCTCAATAACGCCCAGACCCAGTTCACCAACGCTCAGGTGGCCTACCAAACCGCCAGCACTGCGGCCCTTCAGGCCGCCCAGTCCCAGGTACAGAACCTTCAGCTCCAGCTGGCCAAAACCGTGATCACCAGCCCGGTGGACGGCACCCTGGCCAGCCGCTCGGTCAACGTGGGCGAGGTGGTGGCTCCGGGCCAGTCGGTGATGTCCATTGTGGATGCGGGCCCCTTGAAGCTGATGGCCACCTTGCCTGGCAGCGAGACCGATTTGATCAAGGTTGGGCAGGCGGTTCGTGTAAGCGCCGATGCCCTGCCGGGAGAGTCTTTTGAAGGCAAGATCAGCGCGGTAGGCCCAGCTTCGATTGCCACCGGGCAGTTCTTTCCCCTCGAGGTGCGGGTGTTTGATCCCCAGGGACGCCTGCGGGTGGGGATGATCGCTACCGGAACCCTTCAGGTGCAGTACCGGCCCGTTGTGCCGGTGGTCCCGCTTTCGGCCATCGCCCAGATCGGCAACCAGAACTACGTGTACCGTGTGGTTGAGGGCAAAGCAGTCCGAACCCCGGTCCAGCTCGGGCTCTCCGGCAAGGATGCCTCGGGCACACCGTACCAGGTGATTACGGGGGGCCTCGAGCTGGGTACCCCGGTGATTGTCTCGCCGGTGGGGGCCCTGTGGGACGGGGCTACCGTGAGCGAGGGCAGCTAAGCTCGCGAATTGCACCCCAACCCAGATTGGAAAGCCTCCCACATGAGTGTGTGGGAGGCCTGTTTTTAGGGCGGATTAGCTGCTTTTCTCGAGCTGTGCGCTCTTCTGCCGAATTTGCTCCAAGAGTCCTTTCCAGGATTTCACGAAGGCCTCGGCCCCCTCCTTTTGCAGCTGCACCGCCAGGGCCTCTAGGTCAATCCCGGCCTGGGAAAATTGCGCCAACACCGCCTCGGCGTCGCCGCCATCGCGGGGCATCGTCTTGGAAACTTGGCCGTGGTCGGCAAAAGCCAGCAAGGTGGCCTCGGGCATGGTGTTCACCGTATCGGGAGCGGCCAGGGCTTCAATGTAAAGCACATCGGAGGCCTTGGGGTCTTTGGTGCCGGTGCTGGCCCATAGGGCCCGTTGTGGCTTGGCCCCGGCGGCTGCCAGTTTGCGCCAGCGCTCGGACTCGAGCAGGTCCCGGTAGGCTTTGTAGGTGCGGCCCATCATGGCAATCCCCAGGTGGTTGTGCAGCCCGGCGGGCACCTTATCGCCGACGGCCCGGTCCCAGCGGCTCACAAACACCGAGGCCACCGAGGGCACGTCCGGCTTGAGCCCTGCGGCCAGGCGGCGCTCGAGCCCCCGTAGGTAGGCCTCGGCAGCGGCCAGGTACTGCTCACGCGAGAACAGCAGGGTCACGTTCACCGGCACGCCTTGGAAGATGCTCTCTTCGATGGCCGGCAGCCCTTCGGGGGTTCCGGGAATTTTGATGAACAGGTTGGGTTTGCCAGCTTGCGCGTGGAGGGCTTTGGCCTGGCGGATGGTCTGGGCGGCGTCGTAGGCCAGCAGCGGGGAGACCTCGAGCGAGACAAACCCGTCGGTCCCACCGGTAGCCTCATAGATGGGGCGGAACAGGTCGGCGGCACGGCGCAGGTCTTCCAGGGCCACCTCAAAAAACAGGGCGTCTTCGGAGAGCCCGGCCTGGGTTTTTTGCCGAATGCTGCTGTCGTAATCGGCACTGCCTTTGATTGCGGCCTCAAAGATGGTGGGGTTAGAGGTGAGCCCGGTGACCGAGAGCTCGCGGATGTAGCGCTCGAGGGTACCGGAGTCGAGCAGGGCTCGAGTGATGGTATCGAGCCAAAGGCTTTGGCCGAGGTTGTGTAGGGCTTGGGTTGCCTTCATAGGGTCCTCCTTGGGGCTTTTGAAACTGCGGCCCGACCTTGCCCCAGCTTAGGTCGCCTGACTGGATTAGATTGTGCGGCCAGTGCCGCAAGCCCAGTATCGAGCGGTGCAAGGGTTCGGCACCGCTCTACCCGCCTGGGGCCGCAGGGGTAAGCCGAGCTAGGGGCAGCTCGAGCAGCTCGCGGATGTGCTCCAGGCTTAGATCGGCCGGAGGATACTGGGTTGCCTGGGGGTCGAGGGCGTAATGCCCCTGGCGGGGGAACACCGTGGTGACCCGCTCCCCCCAGATGGCTTTGGCTGCCGCCAGAATGCGCAGCTTGTCATCTACCAACACATAGTGCCGGGCGGGGTAGCGCCGCTCTACATCGGCCAGCTCCTGTTCCTTGTGGATGTAGATCAGCACGTGTCCGTCTACCGCCTGGGCCAGCCCGGAGCGCTCGATTTTGTGCGGCTGGAACACCACGTCGCCATCGGTGAGCAAGACACAGGGCCCGTATGGGCGTAGATGCTGGATGACCTCCAAGGCTCCGGGGTATAGCCGCTGGTGAAAGGGATAGTCCAGCAAGAAGGAGGAGACCCACAGCAGGTGTGGCTGATGGGGATGCTTTAGGCGGTAGCGCTGCAGGGCCCCCAGGTAATCGGCATAGCCCAGTTCCTGGCGCAGGGCTTCGAAAATCTGCCAGTACTCCTCGCTGCGCTCCCGGCCAAACTCGCGCTCGAGGTGCCGGCGGAGGTCGTGCTCTACTTGGTCATTGTCCAGCAGGGTATCGTCTACATCCAGCAGGAATATCGTGCCAGTGGCGGGGTTGGGGGGGGATGGCTCAGCGGGTTGGCTCAAGTCAAGACCTCCACCCCTGCAGCTTACCGCGCCCGGCGGGCGGATGGGGTGGCCTAACCTTGTAGAATGAGAGCCCATGGGCATTGCTGAAACCAACTGGGCCGGCAACCTCACCTACTCGGCGACCCGCTTGCTCCGGCCAAGGTCGCTCGAGGAACTCCAAGAGGGGGTGAGGCGCTCCTCCAAGCTGAAGGTGCTGGGCTCGCGGCACTCCTTCAATTCCATCGCCGATACCTCGGGCGAGCTGCTCTCGCTCGAGGCGATGCCGCCTGAGGTCTCGATCAACCCGCAGGAGCGCACCGTCACCGTGAACGCTTGGATGCGGTATGGCGAGCTGGCCCTGCCGCTCGAGGCCGCCGGATATGCCCTGTTCAACCTGGCCTCCTTGCCCCATATCTCGCTCATTGGGGCCTGTGCTACCGCCACCCATGGCTCGGGGGACACCAACCCCAGCCTGGCCTCAGCGGTGCGGGCCTTGGAAATGGTGCTGGCCGATGGCAGTGTGGTGTGGTTGCGCCGGGGGCAGGACTGGGCCTTCGAGGGCGCGGTGGTGGGCTTGGGGGCCCTGGGGGTGGTCACCCGCTTAACCCTGGATCTGGTGCCCAGCTTCGCGCTGCGCCAAAGGGTCTACCTTGACCTGCCGTTCTCCCAGCTCGAGCAACACTTCGAAGCCATCACCTCGAGCGCCTACAGCCTAAGCCTCTTCACCGACTGGCGCGGGAGGCGCTTTGCTCAGGTGTGGCGCAAGAGCCTGGCGGATTCAGCCCCTGCTGAGCCCATCTGGTTTGGGGCCAAGGCCGCGACCGAGCCACTCCACATGCTCCCCGGCTGCCCCCCTCAAAACACCACCCCGCAACTCGATGTGCCGGGGCCTTGGCTCGAGCGCTTGCCGCACTTTCGCCTGGGTCACACCCCCAGCAACGGAGAGGAGCTGCAAAGCGAGTACCTGGTGCCTCGCCAGCATGCCCTGGAGGCCATGGGGGCCCTCTTTGAGCTAGGCGACCAGATCGCACCGGTTCTACAGACCTCCGAGGTGCGAACCATCGCCGCCGACCACCTTTGGATGAGCCCTTACTATCAGCAGCCCTGTGTGGGGCTGCACTTCACCTGGGTCAAGGACTGGCCCGCGGTGCGCGAGGTATTGCCGCGAATCGAGGCCCAGCTGCGCCCCTTTTCGCCGCGCCCCCACTGGGGCAAGCTCTTCACCCTACCCCCGGAGGCGCTTGGGCCTTTGTACCCCAGGCTTCCCGAGTTTCAGAGGTTGATGAAAACCTACGACCCCGAGGGCAAGTTCCAGAATGCCTTCTTGGAGCAGACCCTCAGGGGGATGCACTAAAGCTCAGACCTTGGCCAGGCCCCTCGAGAAAAAGTCCGTGTTGTGCCGAACCTCCTCGGGGCGCACCCAAAAGGGGGCACAGGAAAGCCAGAATACCGGGCCTTCAGGCGACACCGCGATCTCGGTGATCACCCCGTCCTCTGTGCGATCCTCGGTGAGCCAGATGACCGCGTCCCCGAGGTGGAAGTCCGCGTATTCATCGATGTGTTCCCAGAGCATTCTCGTTACCTCCAGTTCCTACCTCAGATTATGGAACTAATTCTAGAACGGAAGGGGTTATGTCAGCGTTACGCCTTACACATATACCCGTTATTTCGTGACGGTAAGACGCCTCCACCCTCCCGATCCCTCTGCGCTTCTCGGCTCGAGGGGAAACCGGCGCTAGTCTAGGCTGCGCACATCGGCAGCATCGCGCAGCGCGTCGCCCAGAAAGTTGTAGGCCAACACCGAGAGGAAGATCAGAAGGCCTGGGGTAAGGAGCCAGGGGTACAGACCCAGGGCCTGAAAGTTCTGTGCATCCTTGAGCAGCAAACCCCAGCTCGCCATCGGTTCCTTGATTCCTAGCCCCAAGAAGGAGAGGGCGGACTCACCGATGATGTAGCCGGGCAAGGCCAGGGTGGCGGTAACGATCAGGTAGGAGGTCAAGTTGGGCACGATGTGCCGCAGGATGGTGCGCAGATCGGGCGAACCTAGAGAGCGTGCGGCTGTAACGTAGTCCACATCGCGCAAAGCCAGTACCTGCCCCCGTACCACCCGCGCTAACCCTGCCCAGCCGATAAAGGCCAGCACCGCGATGATGCCCAGATAAATCCAGGTGCTGGGCCAGCGGGCGGGAATTACGGTAGAAAGAGCCATCAGGATGGGGATGCGGGGGATGGAGAGCAGTACCTCGGTGATCCGCTGGATCAGGTTGTCGGTCCAGCCGCCGAAGTAGCCCGAGATGCCGCCGAGCAGAATGCCGAGGGCAAAGGAGATGAATACCCCAACCACCCCCACCGTGAGCGAGACCTGCGATCCCACCAGGATCCGCGAAAACAGACAGCGCCCGAACTGATCGGTACCCAGAGGGAACAGATATCCCTCCGAAGCGGCGACCCCGAAGAGGTGCAGGTTGGTTTTGAGACCCAGAAAGCGGTAAGGCTCTCCCTGGCGCAGGAAAAAGCGGATGGGGGTGGGACGGGCGGTGTCTTCCACATAGCGGGTGATGAAGGTGACGGGGTCGCGCTCTTTCTTAAGCTGGTACACGAAAGGCCAGGTGAGCCTGCCATCGCGGATGAGATGGGGGCGTTGAGGCGGCTGATACACCGCTTCGGGGTGCTGGGTGGTGATGTTGTTGGGGGCCAAGAACCCGGCGAACAGCGCCATCAGATAGAGCAGAAGGAGTATGGCTGCGCTGATCACCCCAGGGGTGTTCTTGCTAAAGCGGCGCCAGGCTAGGTAGAGCGGGCCGTTGCGATCTATGAGGCGCGGTCTGGAGGAGACGGGGGAGTTCATGGGAGCACCTCGAGCCCACAGCCATACGCAGGAAGGGCCTTACTCATAGCGAATCCTGGGATCGGCCCAGGCCAGAGTGAGATCGGCCAGGAGGTTGCCCACCATGAGCAGGAGGGCCGAGAGCATCAACAGGGCCATCACCACATACTGGTCTTTGTCCAGCAGCGATTGGTACAGGAAGGGCCCGATGGTGGGGAGGTTGAGCACGATCGAGGCGATGATCGTGGAGCTGATGAGGTTGGGCAGACTCAGGCCCGCGATGCTGATCATGGGATTAATGGCGTTGCGTACCGCGTGCTTCCACAGCACAACCCGCTCGGCCAGGCCTTTGGAGCGGGCGGTACGAATATAGTCTTGATTCAGTACATCCAGCAGGTTGGCCCGCATTTGCCGCATTAATCCGGCCACACCCTCGAGGCCAATTACGATCAAGGGGATCCACAGATGCCCCAGCATGTCGCGCAGCTTGGCCCAGCTCCAAGGAGCATCGATGTACTGGGGGCTGAACAACCCGCCCACGTTGGTTCCCCCCAGGCTGAGCACCGCGTAGATCAGCAGCAGGGCCACCAGGAAGTCCGGGGTGGCCAGGCCAAAATATCCGACCAGATTGGCGAGGGTAGCCGCCAGCCCACGCCGGTGGATGGCGGTGTAGATGCCCAGCGGAATCGCTATGGCCCAGGTGGCCAGGATGGTGAGCACGGCCAACAGCACCGTCCACCCCATCCGCTCCCAGATCAACCCCGAGACCGGGCGGTTGTTCAGGAAGGAGAAGCCAAAGTCTCCGTGCAACACGATGTTTTTAAGCCAGTTCAGATACTGCGCCCAGACCGGCTGGTCCAGGCCATACTGAGCCCGGATGTGCTCCACGGTTTGCCTCGAGACCCGTGGATCGTCCAGCATATTTTCCAAGAACCCACCAGGCTGGAGCTGGATCACGGCGAAGACCAGCACCGAGATCAAGAGCAGGGTGGGAATGGCAATAAGAACACGCTTGAGCAGGAAGACCCACATAGAGAAGGGCCTGAGGCTGCCCTCAGGCCTCGAACCCCCATCCTTACTTCTGGTACATCAGCGGAACCGGATAGTACCCTGGGATCACCCCCAGGTCGTAGATATAGTTGCCATACTTGGTGCTCACGGCGCCCACCGCGTTGGCCTTGGCAATCATGATCACCATGGCCTGGCGGGCGAAGATGGCTTGCCAGCGGTCATAGAGGGCCTTGCGTTCGGTAAAGTTGGTGGTGCTGGCGGCTTTATCCCAGATGTCGTAGATCTCTTTTTCCCAGGGCAGGAAGTTGTTGAACTGGGGCGGGTCCCCCTCTTTGAGAGGCATGGTGCTCTGGTGCCAGTAGTACAGGGCCCCGCCCGGTTTCCAGATGGGGGTGCGCAGCTCGGGGTCGGGCTGGTCGCCGAAGCCCAGGATGATGGCATCCCAATCCTTGCCGCGTCCGGTAGAGAGTAGGTTGGAGGTCAGCACACCTTGCAGATCGGCTTTAACCCCGATGCTTTTGAGGTCGTTTTGGATGATGGTGGCGATGGCGCTAAAAGTGGAGCTGTTGGAGCCGTAGGTAAGGGTGAACTCTAGGGGTTTACCGCTGGGCAAAAGGCGGATTCCATCGGGTCCGCGCTTTAGGCCCAACTTGTCCAAGGCTGCGCTGGCGGCTTTTAGGTCAAAGTCGCCCAGCAGCTTGGTGGTGTTGTAGTACCACTCGCTGATTGGAGCCACCCCATTGCCCGGAAGCTCGGCCAGGCCGTTATAAACATCGTCAATGATGCGCTTGCGATTCACCGCGGACTGGATTGCCAAGCGGAAGCCTGTTTCCTTGAACAGCTTGGCCAGCTCGGGGTTTTTGTCGTCGTAATTGAAAGCCAGGTGGGGCGGTGAGCCGAAGAGGGCGCGGAACTGCACCACCCTGATGGGGGCCCCGCTGACCTCGCGCTGTTTGAGGGTGGGGAAATCGGTTCCGGTGATGTTGAGCTGCCCGAGGTTTCCGGCTAAAAACTGAGCCACTTGGGCCTGCGAGTCAGGGATTACCAGATACTCGAGCCGATCCAGGTAAGGCAAAGGGGTTCCCGCGGCGTCCTTCTTCCAATAGTTGGGGTTGCGCTCGAGGGTCACCTTCTGGCCAGGGGTGTAGCTCACCAAGCGGAAGGCCCCGGTGCCCACCACCTCCTTGGGATCTACGTTGGTGGGCCAGGCATTGTTGATCTCAGCCGCGGGCTTACCCGCCTCCTGGCTAAAGCTCAGCAGCTTGTGCTTGGGCAGTATCGGCAGCCGCATGTACTGGATGAAAGCGGGAGCCGGTTTGGGCAAGGTGAAGCGCACCGTGCTGGCGTCCACCTTTTCGACCTTGACCCCGGCGAAGTTGCCCGGATCCCCCCCCTTGGCCTCGGGGTTGGCGACCGCCTGGGTGTAGGTGAACACCACATCATCGGCGGTGAAAGGCTGCCCATCCGACCACTTAACCCCCTGGCGCAGCTTGAAGGTGTAGATTTTGCTGCCCCCGGTGATGGTCCAGGAGGTGGCCAGGGCCGGCTCGATTTTGTAGTTGGCCAGGTTGTACTCGATCAGCCCCTCAAAGAGCTGGTTGGCAATGGTGGAGCCGGCGTTGTCTATGGCGCCATAGTAAAAAAAAGTCTGGGGAGCGCTGCTTAGGGCCAGGGTGAGGGTGCCGCCGGGCTTGCCAATGACCACCCCCAGGCTGTCATAGCCGGTGACGGTTTTGGTCTGGGCCAGGGCTACACCGCTCGCCAGGGCAGCCAGGAGCCAAAGGGTTTTCTTCATGGTGCCTCCTTGAGGAGCTGACGAACCTGCCCGCTTCCCGGGCCGCTGCTGCTGAGGTTCGAGGCTGAGTATACGGCTCAGGGCCCACCTTGGCAACCGATTGGTATGTGAATGGTATAATCTGGGCCACATGTACCTCACCCTGGACCAGACCGCAACCACTCCGCTGTACCTGCAGCTCGAGGCCAGGCTGCGCGATGCCCTGAGCAGCGGCACCTGGAAAGCCGGGGAGGCCCTGCCTCCTGAGCGGGCGTTGGCCCAGCAGTTCGGGGTTTCGCGGCTAACCCTGCGCAAGGCTCTGGAGCGCCTCGAGGCCCAGGGCTTGGTGCAGCGCCGCCAAGGCTCGGGCACTTACGTGGCGCCCCGGCTCGAGCAGCCCCTTTCAGCCCTGACCGGTTTCAGCCAGGACATGCGGGCCCGCGGTCTGGAGCCCAGCGACCGTTGGCTCAAGCGGGGGCTTTTCGCTGCCAGTCCCGAGGAGGTCTTGGCCCTTCAGCTCTCGCCGGGCGAGCGGGTGGCGAGGCTCGAGCGGGTACGCAGCGCCCAAGGGGAGCCGATGGCGGTGGAGCGTGCGGCAATCCCCGCCCACCTGCTGCCCGAGCCGGAAGCGGTGAAGGATTCGCTATACACCCATCTGGAGGGCAGAGGGCTGCGGCCTTGGCGGGCTCTACAGCGGCTAAGGGCGGTAGCCGCGGGGCGCCAAGAAGCCGGTCTGCTGGGGGTGCGATCGGGAAGCCCTTTGCTGTACATCGAGCGGCTCAGCTTTTTGCCGGACGGTGGGGTGCTCGAGTTCACCCGCAGCCACTACCGCGGCGATCGCTACGACTTCGTGGCCGAGCTGCGCTCGAGCTAAGCGGGAGGCCGCGAGGCTTAGCGCCCCTGAAGTCGGGGGTCCAGAGTATCGCGGAGCACATCCCCCAGCAGATTAAACCCCAGCGAGGCCAGGAGGATGGCCAGCCCGGAAAATAGCGAGGTCCAGGGGGAGAGGGTCAGGTAGGCCCGCCCCTCGGCCAGCATCTGCCCCAGTGAGGGATTGGGGGGCTGGGTGCCCAGGCCCAGGAAGGCCAGCGAAGACTCCACCAGGATGGCGGTGGAGAGGGCTAAGGTGGTCTGAACCAAGATCACCGAGGCCAGGTTGGGCAGAATGTGTCGCAGCACCACCCGCCCAACCCCTGCCCCCAAGGCCTGTGCGGCCTGGACGTAATCCGAGGCCCGCAGTACCAGGGCTGGCCCGCGGGTAAGCCGCACAAAAATCGGGATGTAGACGATGCCGATGGCCAGCGCCGCATTCCACTGGCTGGGTCCGAGCAGGGCCACGATGCCGATGGCCAGAAGGATGATAGGGAAGGCCAGCAGTACGTCCATCACCCGCAGGGTGACGCGGTCGAGCCAACCGCCGTTGTAGGCGGCCAGGATGCCCAGGGGGGCCCCGAGGATCAGGGCAATTCCCACCGACGCAAAAGCCACCTCGAGCGAGCTGCGAAAGCCGTAGAGAATCCTTGAAAACACATCCCGACCAAACTGGTCGGTGCCGAGCCAGTGGGCCGCGCTGGGGCCGGAAAGCCGCGCCAGGATATCCTGCTGGGTGGGCGCAAAAGGAGCCAGGGGAGGGCCCAGCAGCGCCGCCCCGATAACCAATACGCTCAGCAGCAATCCGAGCAGTCCCAGGGGACTATGCAGAAGGGGCTTAAGGCTGCGCTTCAGGGTCATAGGTGGGTTTAGGCGTACTCCACTCGAGGGTCTAGGCGGGCGTACAACAGGTCTACCAGCAGGTTGATCAGGACGAAGATGGTCGTGATCAGCAGGATTGAGCCCTGTACCAGGGGGTAGTTGCGCTCATTGATGGCCCCTACGATGAGCCGGCCCATCCCCGGTAGAGCGAACACCTGCTCGACCACGATGGCCCCTCCAAACAGGTACCCGACCTGGATGCCCACCACCGTGACCAGGGGGATCAGGGCGTTCTTCAGGGCGTGTTTGTAGACCACCGTCCGCTCGGAGAGCCCCTTGGCCCGGGCGGTGCGGATGAAGTCTTGATTCAAGAGATCGAGCAGCGAACTGCGCAACAGCCTCGAGAGCCCCGCCAGAAGGGGAAGGGCTAAGGTCAGCACCGGTAGGATGATCCGCTGTAGATGGCCTATGGGGTTCTCGCTAAAGGGCACATACCCCAGGGTGGGCCAGGCAGGAGCCAGCTTGAAGGCCAAAAAGATGAACAGCGTGCCCAGCCAGAACGAAGGCAGGGTTACCCCGGTGATGGAGAGGATGCGAATCAACATCTCGGCCAGCGAATTGCGCCAGTAGGCGGTGAGAATGCCCACCGGAATGGCGAACAACAAGCCGATTCCCAACGAGAGCAGGGTGAGCTCGAGGGTCAGCGGCAAGCGCTGCACAATCTCTTGGGTGACCGGGGTTCCGGTCCACACGCTCTGGCCCAGATTGCCCCTCAGGGCCTGGCCGAGCCAGTGCCCGTACTGCACCAGCAAGGGCTGGTTAAGCCCCAGTTTGTCGCGCAGGGCATTCAGGCGTTCAGGGGTGATTTCAGTGTTGGCCCCCAGCATGATCTCCACGGCATCGCCCGGGATCAACCGGATCATCAAGAACACCACCAGCGAGACCCCAAACATGACCACGATCAGGTCTAGTAGGCGCTTGAGGAAGTAGGAAATCATGTGGGGGAAACACTTTATTTGGCCAGCCAGGTGTCGCGCAGCGAGGCCAGCGAGCGGGTGGGGTTCGGACGGAAGCCCTGCACATTATCCCGAGCGGCAGAGAACAGGGTTCCGTAGACCAGATGGGCGATGGGGCCTTGGCAGGCCAGGATGGCCTGGAGCCGGGTGTAGATTTTGCGCCGGGCCTCGAGGCTGGTGGCAGTGCGGCCTTGGTTGAGCAGCTGATCTACCTGGGGGTTGGAGTATTTGAAGACGTTGGTGCTGCCCCCGGTGGAGAAGGTGCGGAAGAAGTAACCGTCCGGGTCAATGCTGCCGCCGTTAAGCGAGGCGAAGGCGTCGAAGTTGGAGTTGCGCCAATCCTGCACGAACTTGCCCAACTCCATCACCTCGAGCTTGGCACGGAACCCGGCCTGAGCGAGTTGGGCCTGTACCACTTGGGCCACGTCCACCACGGTTTTTACCGAACCCAGGGTCAGGATGGTGAAGTCCACCCCATTGGGGTACCCCGCCTGGGCCAGGAGCTCCTTGGCCTTGGCGGGGTTATAGTCATAGCAAGCCCAGGCGCTGGTGGGAGAAGCCCAGCTCTTGAGGGCGGGGGAGAGCGGCCCCGCAGGGGTGCCATTGCCAAAGTACACCGCCTGGACCAGGGCTTTTCGGTCAATTGCGTAGTTGAGGGCCTCGCGCACCTTAGGGTTGTCGAAGGGCTTGCGGCTGACGTTCATCCCAATCAGGCTGTAGGAGAGGTCTTGGGTTTGCAGCAGCTTGACCCCAGGGGTGTCCTTGAGGGTGACCGCCAGCGAAGGGTCAATGTTGGGCAGGAACTGATAGGTGCTGCTGGCCAGGCCCACTTGCCGAGTAGCGGCATCGGGGACGATGTTGAATTTGAGTGCATCGAGATAAGGCCGCCCTGCCCGCCAGTAGCGGGGGTTGCGCTCGAGCAGGATGAAGGTGTCGGGCACCCACTCCTTGAGCATGAAGGGGCCGGTGCCGACCGCTTTGCGCTGAAGATCGCCGCCGCCCTTGACATACTCGCTGGGCACAATGGAAAGCCCTGCAAGCTCGCTGAGAAAGGGGGCAAAGGGCTGGGTCAGCTCGAAGGTCACCTCATTGGGAGCAGTGGCTTTGGCTTCTTTGACCAAATTGAAGCGGCTGGCCAAGGGGGAGCCGGTCTTGGGATCCCTAACCCGGTCAAAGGAGTACACCACATCCGCGCTGGTCAGGGATTGGCCGTTGTGGAAGGTGACCCCGGAGCGCAGCTTGAAGGTGTACCTGAGCCCATCGTCGCTGACCTTCCAGGACTCGGCGAGTGCGGGTTGGATGCCCAGGCGCTCATTGACCTCGACCAACCCCTCGTAGATTTCTCCAGTGATCAGGAAGGTGGCAAAGGCAGTGGCCACCTGGGGATCCAACCCAGCGGGCGAAGAGTCTACGGCCAGTTGCAGGGTTCCACCCCGCACCGGGGTTTGAGCCAGGGCCAGACCGAACATCAGGCTTAGAGCCAATGAGATTCCCCACCATCTGCAGCGCATACCGCCTCCTTGAGCCTTAGCCGGCTTGTCGGGCCATTCTACGGTGGGGCGATTTGGTATTCAAGTGGTATGCAGCTTAAAACCTAAAGGTCAACCCCACGCCAAAGCGGAATCCATCGGTCTGGCTGTCGCTGCTCGAGGGGGTGGAGATGTCTAAGGTCAGATCGGCTCCGATGGGCCGGATGGAGTACCCCAAGCTGAAGGTTGGCCGCAGGTAAGGGATGAGGTCGCTGCTAAAGCGGAAGCTGTAGTCGCCCTGCCGGTACTCGGCATATACCGTCTGGTAGCCCCGCAGATCCACGGAGTAAGCGAAAAACAGCTCGGGGGAGAGGTACTTGCCAATCGTGAACTTGGTTTCCTCGACCTTGCCTCCGTTCAAGAGCGGGATATCTACCTTGACCTGATCCAGGCCTAAAACCTTGGAGAGCTCGGTCTCGAGCTGCCCCAACAGGAAGTTTTGCACCACCCCCTGGATGCCCGACTGGGCGATATCGTTGGGCAGCACCGAGAGGTCGGAGCGCCCCAGCAGTAGGAGGGCGTAGATCTCGGCCTGGCTCAAGGGGCCGCTCGAGGTCTGGGCGGTGAAAGTCGGGTCCAGGTTGATCTTGATCTTGCCGTTCTGCCGCACAAACTGCCCCTTGAGGGTGAGGTAGATTTTGACGGTCTCGTTCTTGGCCTGATCCTGCACCTGGGTATCGGCGGTGATCTGTATCTCCGGCAGGATGCCGTTGTCGGGGCTGAAGCGGGCATAGCTGCGCTCGGTGCTGCTGCGATCATGCAGGGTAAATTCGCGGTTCCACAGCCTGAAACTCCCGCGCAAGGGCACCACTTCCCCGGACAGGTAGGGGTTGGAGGCGTCACCGTTGAGGTAGAGGTCCCCGGCCAGCTCGCCCTGGGCCAGCGGTTCTTGGATCAGAATTCCACGCTCCGCCTGGATTTCCACATTGACGAACTGCACAGGGATCGGCGGGCTCTGGCCGGGGTTGCTGGGCGGGCTCGAGGCCGGGATGGAGACCTCCTGCTGGCCTTGGGGGAGCCCCAACCGGGCCCGCATGACCTCCACCGAGCCCAGGATGCGATAAACCCCATCGGTGTAGTTGAGCACCAGGTTGGTGTTGACCAGGCCGTCCAGCAAGAAGTACTGCGGGTAGCTCACCGGGACCGGGCCTTGCAGGGCCAGGGCCAGCCGAGGGAAGAGGGTTCCGTTGAGCCGGGCTTGCTGATTGACCAGCCGCACGTCCAGCACATAACTGGGATAGCTGAAGCTGAGGGCGAACGGTTCGTTGGGCGATAACAAGGGCAGATTGGCGCTGCCTTTAGCACTCACCGTAAACCCCTCAGCGTCGCCTTCACCGGAAAGATCGGCCACCGCAGGATAGGGGGCGGTCAGGGTGAGGCGTCCGGTAGCGGTGGCGGTTTTGCCAACCTGGAGGGTAGCCCGGGGGGTCTCGGCCCGCACCGGCCCCAGCTTGAAGCGGAAGTTCTCCAAGCTCAGGTCAAAAACCTGGCCATCCGAGCGCAGCCGCAGGGTACCGCTCCCTTCGGGGGCATAGGGTTTGAGGTTGGGAATGACCTGAAGGACTGGGGTAAATGTGGTGTTCTCCAGATCGAGCCGGAGATTGCTCCGGTTGCGGCCCCAGTATCCGCTGCCTTTCCAGGTTCCCTTTCCCGCCAGGGCTAGCTCATCAATGTAGAGCCGCTCGCCTTCAAACCGCAGCACGGCCTGACCTGAGAGCGCGTCCCCGCCCCCTTCGAAGCGCAGATTCTGCCCGACAAACACCCCTTTGGAAGCCCAGGCATTGCGCAAATCGAGGTCGAAGCTGGCTTTGCCCGTCCAGTAGGCTTGTCCCGAGAGATCGCCCACCCAGGCTGAGAGCAGCCAGTGCAGAGGGAAGGCGGAGGCGCTGGCCTCGCCGGAGAGGTGTTGGCCGTCGCTTTGCAGGTGGATGCGGCTGCGGCTCGAGCCCAGGTCGGTATCCTGGCGGAACAGGCCCTCGCTTTTCACCTGGTCGAAGGTTAGATCCGCCTGGAAAACCCCCCCTTGATAGTGGCCCTCGAGCCGGGTGGCCAGGCTCAGGCCATCGTTCTTGATGGAGAGGCCGGGGCTGCTGAGGCTGAATGTGGCCTTGTCGGCACTGTACTCTGCTTGCCCGCTGGCCCGTCCTTCGAGATAGGGGATTCGGCTGGCCAGCAGAGGGATCTCGCTGAGGTTGAGGTCGCTGAAGCGGAGGCTGGCTCTAGGCCCGGAGCCCCCCAGCGAAGCGCTGAGGTTGAGGGTGCCGACCCCGCCTTCCACTTTGCCCTGGGCGCTGAGCTCCCCCTTGCCCTGTAGCTGGAGGGCCGCGTTGCTGTCGAGGGCAGGGAGCGGTAGGTTGACGGAGAGTGAGCCCGCCCAGGCTCCGCCTGACCCGTACTCGAGACCCCCGTTCAGCCAGGGCCCCTTGGCCTTCAAGCGGGCCTCGAGGGCCTTACCCTGAAGCTCCAACACCTGCGGGGGTTGCTTGTCGCTTGCACCGGTGTAGGTGGCTTGATAGGTTCCATCCAGCCCCACGCGCCCGTTCAGCGTTCCATCCCCCCAGGGCAGCCATTCGGTAGCCGGGTGGCTGCCGCTGAAACTCACCTGCTGGTCCTCGCCCTTCAGGCTTAGCTCGAGGCCGTACAGTGCGGCGTCCAGGCGGCCACTCAGCTTTCCCCCGCTGTAGACCAGGTTTCCTTGGCCCAACCCTGGAGCCGCCAGGGTGAGGGCATAGGTCTCGAGGTTGAACCCAGCGGTGATCTGCCCCTCCGCCAGCGGATAAGCGGCCTCGAGACTCCTTCCCTGGCCCTGCACCGTCACTCCCCGCACCTCGAGGCTTCCCGAGGCGCTGCGCTCCGCCAGATTGAGGCTGAGATGCTGGGCCGGAGCCCCTCCAGCCCCCTGGAGCACCTGGGATGAAGCGGTACGGGCGTTGAGGGTGGGGGGGGCCGGCTTGGACCCTCCTGAAGGGGTCGGGTTGAAGACCTCGAGGCTCGGATAGGCCAGCCGTACCCCGAAGCCCAGCACCTGCCCTTCCAGGATCGGCAGGCCGTCCCCGCTCAGGCTGGCCTGCCCCTCTCGGAAACTCAGAACCCCGCTCCAGCCCTGGGCATAGCGGAGCGAACCAGTTAAATCCCCCGCGAGGCTTGCCTGGAGGGTGCGGGTTTCCCAGCGGGCTTGGATCTGTCCCCCGCGCCCCAAAGCGCTCCAGTCCAGCGAGGCCTGAAGGGCGCTCCAGGGGCCGGAGAGGTTTCCATTCAGTCGGAGCGAGCTCAGGTTGAAGTTGTCCAGCTTCGCCTCTACCCCCTCAGGGGTGAGACGGGCCTGAAGCCCTGAACCGCTCAGGCTGAGCTGGGTATCCTGGCCCCGCAGGATCAAGGTTTGGCCCAAGGCCTGGTAAGTGCCGGAGGCCCATAACCCAGGATAGGTACCGGAGGCCTCGAGCTGGCCCAGACCCTTGGGAAGCGCTCCCCCATAGGACCAGCTCAGCTGCAGAGGGTTCAGGCGCAGGGTGCCCTTCAAGGGCTCCAGCCCTTCCGCGCCCTGGAGCCTGACCTGAGTGTCCTGTGCGCTTAGGGCTACCCGCCCCCAGCCGGGCAGGGTGACCTGGCCGCTTCCATTCAGGCGGAGCGGTGAAAGATCGAGGCCAAACCGTCCCTCCAGCCCCACCGGACCCCCGAGATCCGCCTCGACCTGCCAAAGGGTGGGCTGTGACCAGCCCTGGGCCAGGCTCGCATTTAGGGTGCCGCTCCAGCTCCCTTGACCTGCCAGGCTGAGGCGTCCGGTCGCTACCTCAGCACTCCCCACCAGCCGGCCTCCTGGCACAGGTAAATCCAGCAGCAGCGAACCCGAGGGGGTTTGGTCGTAGCGCACCACCCCGGTGACATAGGGGCCGGAGAGCCGGGCTTGCAGGATGCGGTCGTAGCTCAGCTCAAACCCCTGGTTTTGGTAGGTTCCGCTCAGACTGGCACGCAACTGCATGGGGAGCAGGATTCCTGAAGCCTCGAGCTGGGGACCGGTCAGTTTGAGGGGCAATTCCAGGGTCTCGAGCGGGCCTTCGCCCGAGGTTTTTAGTTTGAGCGGCAGGCCAAGGAAGGGCTCGAGGTCGGTCTCGGCCTGCGCTTTGAGTACCCCGTTGGTGTACTCTGCCTGGAGCCCCGGCCCCAGGGCACTGGCCTGTACCTGGCCATCGTAAGCAAAACTCAGGGCGATCTGGGCGCCCTTTCCAGCCAAGCTCCCCTGTCCCTGGAGCAACGGTTTGAGCACGCTGCCCTTCAGGGTGGCCTCGAGGCTGAGGCGACTGGAGGCCAGGGATTGGGCATAGGAGAGGGTGCCGCCCAAATCGCCCCGACGGCTCACCTGGGCCGCTACCGAAACCCCGTAGGCTTGGCCGCTGGCCCGAACCCCCCCGGCCTGGCCCCTCAGCTCCAAGGCGATGCTGGGGCTGGAGACGGTCATCAGGCCCCTGAAATCCTCCCCTTGGTTGCTCAACTCCCCGCTCAGCGAGAAGCTGCGTCCGGCGGCCTCGAGGGTGCCTTGCCCCTGAGCCTGTGCCGAGAGGATTTCGGCACCCTGGCCACCGGCCTGAAGCTGCAGCGGCGCTGCCCAGACCGCACTCCACCGGGCTCCGTCCCCGCTGATCCGCAGTGGGCCGCGCTGCTTCAGGTATTGCAGGGTCTCGAGCGGCCCCGTGGCTTGGTAGGCGGTCCCTCTGCTGGAGAGCTCGAGCTGGGTTTTGGCGTAGGGGGTGCTTACCTCCAGGCTGGCCTGCCCCTGCGCCCCTTCGAGGCGGTAGCTGCCGCGGCCCAGGGCCTGTCCCCAAGGGCCGCTGGCCGAGAGCTGAACCCCAGGCCGGGAGCGCGGCCCACTGAACTCAGCCTCGAGCCGGGTCTGGCCCAGCGGATAGGTCAGGCGGCCACTGAGCGGCTCGCTCAGGCGCACGCTGCCCGACAGATCCCCCAGGCCAGTGAGTTGAAGCGACGAGCCAAGCTGGAGCCTGAGGCCAGCGGAGAGGCTGGGGAGGAAGGCCGAGACCACCCGATCCCGGTAGGCCAGCTCGACCTCCTGGCCATAAACCTGCAGGTGCCCGCTGGCCTCGCCGTTTCCCTCCAGGTTGAGGTTTCCCGCAATCCGGCCGGCCACCTCGACGTTGAACGCGCGGGCCAGGCTGCGGGTCTCGAGGTCGAAGCGCGCGTGGGCGTTGGCAATCTGAATCTGGCCCTCGGGCAGATGCACCGCCCCGACCAACTTGTGCAGGTCGGCCCCTTGTGCACGGAGCTCGGCGCTCAGGGGAATTCCGCTGTACTCGGTTTGGAACTGGGCCTCGAGGTTCAGGCTGCGGCCCTCCATCTGGCCCCGCAGGGTTCCCGAGCGGCCCTGGAAGGTGTAGGGCCAGTCCACCTGGCCCCGATACTCAAGGCCCCGGCCCTCGAGCTGCAAGGGCCCCTCGAGCTGCCAGGTCTGCTTCAACACATCTGCCGAAAGCCGCCAGGCCCGGGGCTCGAGGTAAGGGAGCCGGTATTCACCGCTGCCGCTGGCCTCCAGGCGTTCCCAGGGGCCCTGTACCGCCAGACTGCCGCTCAGGTAGGGCAACCGCAGGCTGCCCCGCAGCTCGAGGGCCTCGGTGCTGGCCCGGCCTTGTAACTGGCCGTAGAGGCTTTGCACCTCAACCTTCAGCGGCCCCAGCAGGCCGTTGCCGCTAGCCAGCACCTGCCCATAGGGGCTCTCGAGCCGCAGCTGTCCCCCTTGGTCGCTCCAGCGCCCAGAAACCTGGGCGGGAAACCCCAGGCGCTGGGTGTCAAAACTGCGGGCAACCGCCTGCAAGCGCAACCCCTCCAAAGGGTCTCCGCTCACCTGGCGATATTCCCCGGACAGCGAGAGCCGACCCCCCTGAAACTGCCCGCTGTAGCGCAGCTCAGTACCCTTGCCCTGGGCCCTGAGGCTTCCCTCGAGCTGGGGCAGGTCCAGGCCAAGGGTGTAGCGGGCCTCCAGCAGGTTGGCCTGGCCTGAGAGCTGGCCGCTGTACCCGGCAGCCTGTACCGCACCGCTGAGGCTCAGCCTGCTCCAGGGCCCCGTTCCGGCCAAGGAGCCATAGGGGGTGAAAGCCTGGACGCGTCCGCCCTGCAGATTGCCGCTGGCCTCGAGCTGGGCCGACTGCCCTTGGATGCGCAGGGGCAGGCTGAGCTGAAAGGGAAAGTCACCCTGAAAGCGAACGCTCCCGCCTTGCAGGCGGACCCCCTCCCGGTTCACCTCCAGGGGCAGGGGCGGCACCTCTACCGCTCCTCGGAAGGGCAGGGTGAGCTGGCCGGCCAGTGCAGGGGTAGGCCACAGGGGTCCCGAAAGCTCAGCGTAACCACGGGTAGTGGCGTAAAGGGTGCGGCCTTGCCCCTCGAGGTCGGCCTGTAGCCAAGGGGTGGAAAGCCGCGCACTACCGAGGTAGGCGCCCCCTTTAAGGCTGAGGTCGGCTTGTGCGCTCACCACCCCCAGTTTGAGCGGGCCCCGGATGCGGACCCCCTCGGTTCCGCTGGCCGTGAGGCTCAGGGTGTCGAGGGTAGCCCGGACCTCGCTGCTGTCGGCGGTTCCGCTGAGGGGAAGATCGCCCAGCGGGGTGCGCAACTGGCCCTGATAGCGCGTGCCGAGCCCCTCGAGCACCCCCTGCACGCGGGCATGCGGACTTTGCAGATCCCAGCTTCCACTCAGGCGGGTATCGGCGTAGCGTAGATTTCCCGAGAGCGCCAGCGCCTCGCCGAGCTGTAGGGGTAAGGCCTTCAGGCTCAGGCTAAAGACTCCGTTCTGGTAGGCCCCGTCGGCATAGCGGTTGCTAAGCCGCCAGGTTTTGCCTTCCTGGCGCACCTCGAGGGGAAACTGGGTGTAGGGCGAGGCGTAGTTGAGCTGGGCGGTTAGCCGACCGTCGCGCAGCGCACCGCTTCCGCTCAAGCTCCCCACCAGCAGCTCGAGGCTGCTCAAGCGCAGGCCTAGGTTGCTCCAGGATCCATCTAACCCCAAGGGGCCAAGCTGTCCGGCCACCTGGTTGCCATTGCCGCTCAGGCTTCCGGAAAGGCGGAAGGGCTTGGCCGCCGGTAACCCCACCCCCTCTGAGGTCACCGCAGCCCTCCACCGGCTGCCGGTGCTCTCAAACTTGAGATCGGCGCTGCCCTGGAGGGGTTTGGGCCAGACCAGGGTGCCGCTGCCGGTGGTGTCGGAGCCCGCTCCCCTGAGCTGGAGCTGGCTTCCCAGGGAGTCGGTCAGGCCTACCTTATACCCACTGCCCACCAGGGAGACCTCCGCGCTGAAGCTTCGGTCGAAAAAACGCCCCTCGGCAGCCGCATCCAGGCGAAAGACCTTATTGAACTCGAGGGTTCCCTGGTAGTTCAGGGGTTCCCCCAGCAGTCTGCCCACCCCGCGGTAGCGCCCGGTCAGGATCAGCTCCCGCCAGCCATGACCCTCCAGCACCAGCGGCCCCGAACCCTCAACCGGCAGCTTGAGGTTCCAATTGGCCGCCAAGGCCGGTAGGGTGGGGTTGCCCTCGACCTGAAAGGTGTAGCGTTGCCTGCGCAGGTTTACCGTTCCGCTGGCTTTGAGTGGCCCGCCCAGCCCATATCCGGTGAGGTTGGCGCTGACCACGTTGCCATCAAACCGCACCGGTCCAGCCACCGCACTGGCGGTGATGGGGCCGGGGAAGCGCACCACGCCCCCGCTGATCTGATTGTCCCCGCGAACCCCTTTGGAATTAACCACCCAGTGCCCCGTGAAGGTTCCGCCCTCGATCCCGGAGTACCAGTAGCGTGCGGCCCGCAGCTCCCCCTTGGCCTGAAGGTCCCAAGCCTCGAATTCCCGCCCGGTGCGGCGCACCTCCGCGCTAATTTTCCCCTCGGGCAGTTCGACCCGCACCTGATAGGGGCCGTTCCCGTTGATCTGGGCTTTTAGGGTGGGGATGGGGAAGCGCTTGCCCTCATTGATCGAGACCTGGATGTTCTCCAAACGCAGCTCATCTACCCGCAGCTTGAGCGCCCCCGGTGGCCCCGGCGGTTTGCTGGGGATGAGGGTGTCCCAACCGATCGAGGCCACCCCATCTTGGGCAAAGATGCGCAGCGGCAGCTCCTTGCGGGCCAGGCTCAGCAAGCTGTAGCTCAGGTGTAGCTGGGCCGCCTGTACCTTGATTCCGCCCCCCTCGAGCTGCACATCCTTGGCGTGGATGCCGGTGAGCAGATACCCCCCGACCCCTCCCCACTGGCCCTTGAACCCTCCAGCCTTCAAGCCTTCGCTGAGCACATACTGGATGAGCGGTGGGAATGCGGGCAGCGCTAGCAATACCAGCAACACAACCGTCGGAATCCAGCGCCAAAATCGCATCTCGGCTTTCAGGATAGCGGAAAAAACTGAGGGGAGCTTAGGAGAAAGCAAAACGGGAAGTTCAGGGATATACCCCAAAGATTCCGCGAAATTCCAGAGATGTGCTGGGTTGGCTAGGCTCTCCGCTCAAGCCACAAGGCTTTTCGACTTGTTAGATTGGGGGTATGGAGCGCATGACCGTGCTGATTGGTGGGGTGGTTCAAGGGGTGGGGTATCGTCATTTCACCCGGGCTCGAGCCCTCGAGCTGGGCTTGGTGGGCTACGCCGAAAACCTGAGCGATGGGCGGGTAGAGGTGGTGGCGGAGGGCTCCCGGGCCGATCTGGAGCACCTCTTGCACCACTTGCGGCAGGGGCCTCGGGGCTCGAGGGTGAATCAGCTCGAGGTGCAGTGGAGCGAGGCCACCGGCCTGAGGGGGTTTCAAATCTTCTAAAAAAGCCGCCCAGGGCCAAACCTGGGGCGGCTTCTTTGCCGGGCGGGGTTAGCCGAACCCCGGCTATACCGTATCTCTGTATATACCCGGCGATCTGGGGGTTACTTTCCCTTGGCCTCGAGGGCGATGTCCTGGCCCCCTTGGGCGCTCAGGATTTCCTTGGCCTGGCTGCACTCCGTTTCGCTGCCATGCATGAGTACCAAGTAGCTGCCGGCCTTGATGGCAGTCTCGTACTTGAGGGCTTTATCCCGCTTCAGGCCATAGCCCACCAGCCCGCCGACCAAAGCCCCGCCCGCGGCTCCTAGGGCCGCACCCTCCAAGCCCGCAATCAGGCTGGCCACAAAGGGTCCCGCGACCACCAAGGGCCCTACACCAGGAATCCACAGGAAAGCCGCTCCCACCAACAGGCCAAAAATACCGCCTACCCAGGCCCCAACCCCCGCGCTGCCTCTAGCCACATCCCCGGTGGTAATGAAGCCATGCACCTGCTCGGTGGATTGGAGATTTTGTCCCACGATGGAGGCCTGCTTGATGGGCAAACCGGCCTCTCCCATCTTCCTTACCGCCTGCTCTGCCGCCGAATGGGTTTGGAAAACCGCGCTAACCACGTACTCGTCCATAAGGGCCTCCTTTGGAGCCATAATGCCTGTGCTCCCTTCCGATTATGGGATTCCCGAAAAGGGAAGATCAAGCCGCCTGGGTAGGCCCTTACCCCCCCTTGCATTGGCGCCCTGCAAAGTGGTAGGGTTTGCCGGAAGAATCAAAACAAACAAAAACGCAGGTCGGCAACACCATTCAACTGGGGGTGATCAGCTTGGCAGCCAGGATGGCACAGGGGTTTGGTTGGTTGGAGAAGCTGTTGCCGGTTAATCGCTTGGTCTCGAGGGAGGAGCTGCGCGACGGTGACCGCGCGGCCTTGTGGTGGCTGGTGAGCGGGGTGGTCTGGCTGACCATCGTGGACCTGTTCGGGCTCATCATCGCCACCGAGCTGGTGGCCCCCCAGACCTTCGCGGGCGTCGAGTTTCTGACCTTTCCGCGCATCCGCATCTTGCATGTGAACGGGGTGATTTTTGCCTGGCTTTCGGCCATGTACTGGGGGGCGGTCTTTTTCATGCTGCCCCGCTTGTTGGGCCGGGGCCTCTACAGTCCTGGCCTGGCCCGGTTTAGCGCGGTGCTGTGGAATCTGATGTTCATCGGGGCTTTTGTGACGGTAGCTATCCTGGGCTGGAACCAGGGTCGGGAGTACGGCGAGCTGGTCTGGTGGCTGGATGTCCTGTTGGTGATAGCCTGGCTGCTCAACATCTACAACGTGATCGCCACCGTGCTGACCCGCCGGGTGCGCCCCCTGTACGTGACGGTCTGGTGGATGGTGGCCTCACCGCTCTGGCTGGCCGCCGACTACATCATCGGAAACGTGTTGTGGCGGCCCCAGGGTTATGTGGGAGACCCCATACAAAACCTGCTGACCGGGACCGGCGGTTCCGGGGCAGCCCCGACCTGGATCGCCGACGGCATGCTCAACTGGTGGTACGCTCACAACCTTTTCGGGCTCTGGCTGACCCCCATGCTCCTGGCGGTGCTCTACTACCTGGTGCCGCGCATCACCAATACCCCTCTCTACTCGCAAACCCTCTCGTTCATCTCCTTCTGGGGGATGGCCTTCTTTTATACCGGGGTGGGGCATCACCACATCCTGCAAGCTCCCATCCCCGGCTGGCTCAAAACGTATGCCACCCTATCGTTCGGTAATGCTGCTGGTACCGGTGTTTACCTTCGTGACCGATATCGTGCTGACCATGCGCGGGCACTGGGGCAAGTTCTTCACCAACATGCCCCTGCGCTACGGGCTCACCGCCCTGATCTTTTACCTGCTGGTCAACATCCAGGGTTCCTTTGAGGCCATCCAGCAGTTCAACCGCTTCACCCACTTCACCAACTTCGTGGTGGCCCATGCCCACCTGGCCCTGTTGGGGGCGTTCACCTTTGTGGGCATGGGCTTCATTGAGTATGCTTTCTCGCGCATCTATGGCAAGCCCATCTATAGCCGGGCCCTCTCGGAGTGGACCTACTGGCTGATCCTGGTGGGGTTCAGCGGGTTCTTCTGGTCCCTCACCATTGCAGGTTTCATCCAGGGCCAAGCCTTCTTGCAGGGGGTCCCAGAGATCAACCTGATCGCCTGGCTAAGGCCCTGGTACATCGCCCGGGCCGCCTTCGGGGGGATGATCGTGCTGTCTGGGATCGTGCAGATGTACAACCTCTGGCAGACCGTGCGCCAGGATACCCGGGCCCTGGCCTTACGGGAGTTCGAACAGGTAGCCCGGTCAGGGGCAGGGCCTCAAACCGCCCAGGAGGGTAGCCATGCCTGAGCCCATGGATCCCGGGGTTCCGCGCCACCCCAAAACCTGGCGCCGCCCGCCTAAGAAGCTGATGCAGATGGGGCCCGGCATCGTGAGCCTGGGGGCCCTGGCGGTGTTCTTTCTGGTGGTGGGGTTTGTAGTGGTGCTGCCCCTGACCACCTTTGAGCCCTCGGCCAACGCCAACGCCACCGAGCTTTCCGAGGCAGCCTGGCGGGGTAAGCAGGTCTTTCAGAAGAACGGCTGTTTCCTTTGCCACTCGAACTTCTCCCGGCCCCAGGACTACGAGGTGGGGCAGTACTACGTGTATAACCGCATCTCCGAGGCCGGTGACTGGCCCGGCGTCAAATGGACCCCGAACCTGTTTGGCACGGTGCGTACCGGCCCGGATCTCTCGCAGGAAGGGGGGCTCCACCCCGACGACTGGCACTACGCCCACTTCTGGAACCCCCGCTATGCCAACCCCCCTTCGCTGATGCCGCAGTTCAAGTTCCTGAGCGAGGCCGAGGTGGCCGATCTGACCGCCTTCATGCAGGAACTTGGGGGCAAGGCTGCCGCCGCCCGGCGCCTGCATCAGCAGAACATGAAGGCCCTCAACGTGGCGGTGAACAACCTGCCGGGGGGCAACCGGGGGCCCGCTGGGGTGCCGGGCAACGGCCCGACCCCAGGGGCCATCCACAACCTAATGACCATGGAGCGGGGCTACTGGTTTCACGAGAATCCGCTGCCGGTGAACGAGCAGAACCTGTTGCGGGGCAAGGTGCTCTACCTGCAGATGTGCACCGGCTGCCATGGCCCGCAGGGCGATGGCAAGGGGCCTGCCCGGTCTTTTGCCAACCCCCAGCCGCCGGGGTTCAACGTGGCCAACGACCAAATGCACGGTTCCGACACTAGCCCTGGGGCCTACTACTGGCGCATCCTGCGTGGGGTGCCGGGGGCCCTGATGGAGAACTTCGGCAACCGCCTGACCGTGGAGGATACCTGGCGCCTGACCCTGTTTATCAAGACCATCCCCAACGGCACCCTCAAGGAGGTAGGCTCGGTGCCCAAGCCTGAACAGTACATCACCTGGCAGGGCTATGGGGCCCTTTTCCCCTGGGCCGAGAAATTCTATCCTTTGGGCTCTGCCACCCTCAAGGCCTACGATTCCGAGGCGGTGGGCGGCCCGGTGGCGGCCATGGTCAAGGAGGGCCGCATCAACCCCACCTATGCGGTGGCGCTGTGGATGCTCGAGCACCCCGGGGTGATCCCGGCCTCGAGCCAGGGCTACGAGAACGTGACCCTGGATGTGATCATGCAGCAAGCCACCGAGCGGCAAAAGACCACCCCCGGCTGGGCCGTGCAGGGGGTGGATCAGACGCCCTTCATCCCCAGGAAGTGGCTGGACCCCAGCACCATTAGCCCGGCCACGCTGCCGCAGGTCTGGAAGGAGGCCAAGCCATGAGGCGTTGGCTGGCACTGCTGCTGTTCTTTGGGCTGGCCCTGGCCCACGACCAGCCCGAAGACCCGGTGGGCGACTTCGTGATGACCGACTGGATGATCCTGAGCTCCTTTTTTGGGTTCATGATTCCGGCCCTGATCGTCACCGTCATCGCTTGGCGCAAGGGCTACTTTCACGACCTCGAGGGCGAGTCCAAGCGCTACTTTCTAAAGGAGCCCGACCCCGACTACGAAACCCCGCCCAGCGAGTGGGAAACCCTGCCCGACTGGGCCCAGGAGGTGTCCCGTGGACGTGCCTAGCCAGATGCAACCCTACTACGAATACCTCTTCGGCTTTTACCTGCGCAACCACTGGCCGGTGACCTGGGAGTGGTTCTCGCTGTACAACAACGCCCGCTATGTCCTGATCTTCTTTGGCTGGCTGATCCTGATGGCCTGGGGTCTGTACCGCTACACCCGCTACCAGAGCCGCGCCCGCTGGAAGAACGACCTCTACCCCCCGGAGGAATACAGCGGTTACCTGCAGGAACACGTGGGGCCGGTAGGCGGGGGAATGACCTGGTTTTACTGGTTTATGTTCTTCTGGATGCTGACCCTGACCATCCAGCAGCTCATTCAGGGGCAGGTGTACTGATATGCCGGAGACCACCTTTGTCGCTCAAGTGCTCGAGGCCGAGCTGCCCCTGGCCGCTTGGGATGAGGCCTATTTCGCCCTCACCGCGGTCAAGGGCTTGCTGCAAAGCCTGCCGGGGTTCAGCGGGATGGAGGTGCTGGGCGAGCTGGACGAGGCCCAGGAACAGGTCAAGCTGGTGGTGATCAGCCGCTGGCAGCATCCCGAGCAGCTCGAGGCCTGGCTCAAAACTCAGGAGACCCCCTACGACGTGCTGACCCTGATGGAGCCCCCGCCCCTGCGGTTGGAGGCCCGCTACCTGGCCGAACTGGCCTGAAAGGAGACCCGATGGCCCGTTTTGAACGCAATAAGGACGTGAACCAGGCCTGGGAAGGCTATGAACGCATGGATCCCAAGGACACCCGGCGGGACTGGCTGATCCTGGTGGGCCTGATGGTGATTTATGTGCTGTGGTTCGGCCTGATCTACCTGCTCGAGCCCGGGATCGGCTACCGCTAGGGGTTTTATGTGGGTACGTGACCTGAGCAACTGGGATATCGTGCTGGCCCTGTTTGTGGCGACGGCCCTGGCCGGGCTGGTGGCCTGGCTGGTGCCCGCGGCCAGGCGCCAGCAGGCCGCACCCCGCCGCTTCAGCGGGGCCGAGATCACCGCCTACGACCGGCAACTGCCCTACTACGCCCTCTTTGCCCTGGGGGCTTTGGTGGTGGGCGCGATACAGGGCCTCCTGAAGAACCTGCCCGGCCCCTTCCAGTGGCTGATTCTGGGTGACCACGGCGGGCACATGGCCCGCGACCTCTCCAACACCCACATCTTCGTGGTGGGTGTTGGCACGGTGCTGCTGACCGGCCTGACCTGGTACATCCTGCCCCGCATCGCCCGGCGCCCGCTCTACTCGGCGGCCCTGGCCAACGCCTCCTTCTGGCTTACGGCCATCGGGGTGAGTGGGTTCTACCTCTCCTGGGTGGTGCTGGGGGTGCTCGAGGCCCGCCTGGTGCACGAGGGGATGTCCTATCCCGAGGCTAAAGAGGCCATGGGCCTGTGGCACCGGGTTCCCCTGCGCAGCACCGCCCTCTTCCTGGGCCTGGGGTACTGGACCTATACCCTCAACACCCTGCTCACCCTGTACTACGCCCGCCAGGTGGAGGGGCCCAAGCCCTATGGCTACTTGCTGAAGTTCTTCGCGGTGGGGGTTTTGGGGCTGTTTGTGGGCACCGTGCAGGGGGTTTTGCAGGTACTCCCGGCCAACGAGGACTGGATTCAGGCCGCCGGACAGGCTGGGGCCCTGATTGACCCGGTCAGCCATGCCCACATTAACCTGGTCACCGGCTCGGTCGCCCTGCTGGTGGCGGCCTTCTTGTTCCTGGGGCCCCGGCTGGGGCTCGAGCCGGTGCGCCCAAGGACGGCCAACCGGCTCTTTGTCTCGCTGGTGCTGGGCTCGCTGGCCTTCTACCTGGCCGCCCTCACCCTGGGATTTGTGGAAGGCTACATGGTGGTGGACGGGCGGCTCAGCTACAGCCAGGTGCTGGAGCGCATGGGCCTGTGGCACACCCTGCCGCTGATGCTGGGGGGGCTGTGGATGGGCAGCGGGTTGTGGTTTTTCCTCTTCCTGCTGATTCGGAGCGCCCGCAAGGCCGCACCTGCGGTGCGCGCTACGGTCTACACCAGCGCGGCTGCGCTGCTGGTGGGCACCTTTCTGGGGCCGTTCCAGGCCATTGCCCCGGTCAAGGAGTGGTATGTGCGGGCCGGGGGGCTGGGGGAGTTCTGGCCCAGCTCGCACGCCCTGCTGAACATTCTGGGGGGCCTGACCCCGCTGATTGCGCTGCTGGCCCTGAGCCGCGTCCCCGGCATGAACCTGCCGGCTTTGGGGGGTGCGGCGGTCTGGCTGGGCCGGGGGGCATTTTTCATCTACGCCGGGCTGGCCTACCTGGGGGCCCAGGCCGCCCTGCTGGCCGGGGTCTGGGATGCAGCCAGCCGGCCCCCGGCCCCCTCGGTGCTGCCGCCCACGGTGCTGAGTATGCCGGGCCTGGCCGGGCAGCTCAGTGGGATGAGTGAGGCCGAGCGGCTGCATGCCATGGCCCTGGCCAACCGCAGCACCATCTACTGGGTGAACCCCGAGGTCTTGCAGAGCCTCGCCCCGCCGGCGATTTTGCTCGAGCTGTTGGGGTTTGGCCTGTACCTGTTTGGGGCGGTGGCCCTGGTACGGCTGGTCTGGCCGCTGACGGCCTCCTTCCGGGCCCAGGTGGGCGCGGCCCTGCGGGCCTATCCGGCCCAGGTGATGGGGCCGGTGCCCACCTCGCTGCGGAAGGTGCCCAAAGCGGTCTTTCTGGGGGTCGAGGGCCTGGGGGCCCTGACCGGGTTCCCCGGCCTGGGCTGGCTGCTCTCGGGGGCGCCGGTGGTGGGGCTGAGCCTGGCCATGATTGGGCCCGGCATCGCCTGGGCCCTGCTGCCGGCGCTGTTCAGCCCCTACAGCGCTACCCTGC
Organism: Meiothermus granaticius NBRC 107808; assembly: GCF_003574355.1. Lineage (GTDB taxonomy): Bacteria > Deinococcota > Deinococci > Deinococcales > Thermaceae > Meiothermus > Meiothermus granaticius. Next base: position 57,000 of record NZ_QWLB01000012.1, read on the forward strand.
TCTCGCCCTACGGGGTGAACAGCTACCTGGTCTACTTCCCGCTCAGCGCCCTGCTGAGCACCGCGGCCCTGGCCTACCGGCTGCGGGGACACAATGCCCGGCCTTCCCGCGGCCACCCCAGTCCCCGCCCGGCCTTGCGTTCGGTACGCCGGGCCCGGCGGCTGGGGGTGGGCCTGGGGATCTTCATTGTGGGCGCGATATTGCTCTCCACCCTGCTGGTGCCGCTCCTGGGTACTCCTTCGGCCCAGGCCCAGTACCTGCCGGTGGCGGCCCCCCCGGCAGAAGGGCGGGGAGTGTACCTGCACAGCGGGACGGCCTACCTGAAGCCCTACCCCTGGTATAACCCGCCCCCCGGCTTCCCCCCGGACTCGGCACGGCTGCCGGGGGTGTCGGCCCTGGTGGTGCAGGAAAAGCGCACCGGGGAGCTGGGCAGCTACCGCCTGATCGCCCTGGGTTCCGCCCGCCCGGTGGCGCTGCGGGTGGTGCAGCGGGAGCGCGAAGGCGGCCTCGAGCGCCTCGAGCTTCGCCCGGTTGAGGCCCTGGCGGCGGGGCGCTACCTGCTCCAGGCCGAGCAGACCGCCAGCCCCTACGGCGGGCAGGTCGAGTACTACTTCGAGGTAGACCCTGCCCTGCCCCCCCTGGTGCCCGCGCCCCAGACCCCTGAGCGAAAGGTTCAGCTTCTGCCCCCGGCCCTGTTTAGCCCGCTGGCCGCGCTGGTGGCCCTCTGGCTGGCCAGCCTCCTGTGGCGCAGCTACCGGCGCGCCCGTCAGCCCCAGCTGCTGTGGTGGGCCCTGGGGGTGAGCGCGTTTGCCCTTGCGACCGGCCTCGAGGCCCTCTTTCCCCAGGGCTGGCAGCCCTGGGCCTATCGGCTGTGGTATGGCGCCGGGGCCCTGCTGGCGGCGGCCTTCCTGGGGCATGGCACCGCCGTGCTCCTGCTGCCCCGCTACCGCCGCAGCCTGACCCTTCTATTGCTCGCTTATGCTGGGCTGGCGGTGCTGGTGGCCCTGTGGGCCCCGGTGGATCTGGCCCGGCTGGAGCACCTCCTGAGTGGCCAGGCCTACCCCTCGGTGGGCGAGGCCGGGCTGCTCACCCCCCGCAGCTATACCCCGCTCCTGAACCTCTATGGAACGGTCTGGTTGGTGCTGGGGGCGCTTCTGTCCCTTCGCAGCTCGGTACAGCGGGCCCCCGGCCTTTGGGCCATCGCCCTGGGGGGCTTGATGATGGGCAGCATCGGCAGCCTGAACCGGCTGGGGCATGGCGAGTGGCAAAGCCTGGGGGCCCTGCTCAGCATTGCCCTGATCTATGGGGGGGTCTACTGGCTCAGTCGGCGCCAGCCCTTGCCGCTTGCTCGACCCGCACTGTCGGCCAACTCGACTTCTTGATTTGGGGGGGCGGTTCAGCCTGTCAAACGGCCTTTCAGCTTGAGGCCTCAAGAGGGATTCCACCCGGAGAGGTTTTGGGTGAATTTCGCGGCGGGGCGAACTGGGCAAACCACTCCTTGAGGCCGGGCTCGAGGCCCAGCAGCACCTTATGCACACCGCCCTTGCTGAGCGGGCTGGCTTGCAGCAGGCCTTTGAGCAAGCCGTCGTGTCGCGCCTCGATCAGGGCCCCGGCCTTAACCGTGAACTGGCCCTGGAACCATAGCTGGTCAACCAGTGCTTTGGGCTTGCGCTCATAGCTGCTCAAACTGGGCTGGCTGGGGGTGAGCTGGGCCAGCAGCTGTCCCCAGGCCAAGGCTTGGGCATACAGCTCGGGGAGGGCTTGACGCAGGGCCAGCAGATACAGGTAATTGGCGATGAACTCGTCAATCCAACGCACCCGCACCCGCAGCTTCCAGGCCACCGCTACCGCATGGGCATACTCGTGGCCCAGGTTGAGATCAAGGAAATCATCGGGTTGCCCAGGGGGTCGCCCGACGCGCTTGATCGCAGGGATGAGAACCTCTCGCAGGCGCCAAATCAGGCGCTCTGGATACTGTTTGGGCAGGAACACATACAGCCCCTCCTTAAGCGAGGTGCGCTGGAAAGGAAAGCCGTAAGGATGGTGAACTCGAGCCCTCCAGTCGGATTCACTCAAGACCATGAGGTGCACCGGAGGCACCGCGCCATATGAGAGTAGAGCGGTACGCAGCTCGAGCAGGTAGCGCTGCAGGGCCCTGGCCCGGAGCAGCGCCCCCTCGGAGGCCTGGGCGGGCACGAACGGATGGGGGAGTACCTGCACCCCTCGATTGTATGCAGATACCGCCCCGCAGCCCTAATCGGCTTTGGACTGGCTCTTGGTCTGCTGAATGAACTGCTGGGTTTTGGGGTCGAGGGGGTGCACGGCCCAGGAGATGGCTCGCTCGAACGGCCAGCGTTCCAACAGGGTTTTGAGCCACTCCACCAGCAAATCGGAGGTCATCGGGCCCGAGCAGGGCCGGTGTAGCTTGCCACTTTGGAGCTGAAACTCGCCTACGGCTTCAAAATGGCTGGGAGAGGTGTGGGCGATCACCACGCGTAGGGTATCGCCTTCGTGCTTGCCTAACCCCTCGAGAACCTGATCCTGGGCCAGTTGGTTGATTTTTTGTGCGGTAAGCATAGGGAATCTCCTCAAATTCAGTCGCTTTGTGCTTTGATTCTATCAGAGCAGTACGGTAAAAAGTCTCTTGGAAGGGGGGTTTCACGCAGATTTAGGCTGAGGGATGCGCGGTGATCTGCTCGAGCTGTTCCAGATGGTTGAGATCGTGCCCGGCCCACAAGCGCACCGCCAGCTCGAAGCTCTCGAGCCCGCGCTCAGGGTGGTGATAGCTGCGCCCCCAGACGGCACGGTCGAGGCCCTGGAGCCAGGCCAGATTCCAGCTTCGTAGGGCCAGGAAGCTGCGCAGGGCAAGCTCCAGGGAAAGCCCGCTGTAGCGCTGGGCCCAGGCCTCTTGGTCGAATGCTTGGACGGTCTCGACCCCGGCGGCAATCTGCCGCAGCCGGAACCCCAGCCCAAGCTCGGTATCTGCCAGATGGCAGAGGATTTGCCGGGCGGTCCACTTGCCGGGGCTGTAGCTTTGTTCGGCGCGGGCGTACAGGGCGGGGGCGAGGGCCTCGAGGCGCCTGGGGGTTTCCTGTAGCACCGCCAAGGGGTCGCGTGGGCCCAACCGCTCCAGGATCCGGCTCACATAAGGGTTCATAACGGCATTGTACCCCGCCGGTTTTTACCCCAGCCCACAGCTGCGGACGGCTCTTGGTCCCATACTGAGGCCATGAAACTGGCGTTTGCGGTGTTGATGTTGGGGGCCCTGGGGGCTCGAGGGCTGGCCCAGGGGGAGCCTGCTCCGCTGCTCAAGGTGCAGGACTCCTACGGTAAACCGGTAGATTTTGCCCAGCTCACGGCGGCCGGAGAGTACATTCTGCTGTGGTTTTACCCCAAGGCCAAATCGCCCGGCTGCACCGCTCAGGGCAAGCGGTACGCTGAGCTCTACCCGGAGTTCCAGCGGCTCAAGGTGGCGGTGTTTGGGGTGAGCCACGATCCCGCGGCGGAGCAGTGCGCGTTTATCGAACAACTGGCCCTCAAGGGGGGAATGTTGCCCGACCGCGATGGCCGGATTGCCAAGGCGTTCCAGGTGGGCGGACTGTTCGGGTTCTACAACCGAGACACGGTGTTGATCAACCCGCAGGGCCGGATCGAGCGGGTCTGGCGGGGGGTGAACCCCTTTAAGGACGCGGATACGGTGCTCGAGTACCTCCGCTCCAAACTGGGTAAGTAAGACCGAACCCCCTGAAAAGCATGAAGGCGATTGTAATTGGGGCCGGGGTGGGCGGCCTAACCGCGGCTGTGCTGCTGGCTCGAGCCGGGCTCGAGGTCACTGTGCTGGAGGCCCATATCTACCCCGGGGGCTCGGCGGGTACCTTTTTCCACCAGGGGTATCGCTTCGATGCGGGTGCTACCTTGTTGGCTGGGTTTGAGGCCAAGGGGGTCTTTGCGCGGCTGGAGCAGGGCTTGGGGGTGAGGTTTCCCGTGCGCCGGCTGGAAGAAGGGGAGGGCCTGATGCGGGTCTGGCTGCCGGGGGGACGCTGGGTGGACCGGCCGGTAGGCCGGGCGCATGAACTCGAGGCCCAGCTCGAGGCGTTTGGCCCCAGGGTGCGCGGTTTCTGGAAGTGGCAGGAGCGCCGAGCTGAAGCCCTGTGGTCGGTGGCCGAGGGGCTGCCCTTTCCCCCTGCGGATGCCTGGGAATTCCTCCAGCTCCTGCGCAAGACCTCGCCCTGGCTGCTGCACAACGGGCCCGATCTGCCGGGAATCCTGGCCGATTTCCTGCGGCCCACCTCGAGCCATGCCCCCCACCTCCCCAGCTTTCGCCGCTTTCTCGATGCCCAATTGCTCATTGCCTCCCAGGCCGATGCGGCCAAAACCTACGGCCTGTTTGGGGCGGCGGCGTTGGATCTGCCCCACCGTGGCCCGGCCATGCCCCAGGGCGGGATGGGAGCGATCGCCCAGACCCTGGCCCAGGCGGTGGAGCAGTGCGGTGGGCGGGTGTTGTACCGCCACCGTGCCGAGCGGTTGGTGGTTGAGGGGGGACGGGTTAGGGCGGTGGAGGTACAGCTGGGTGGACGCCGAAGGGGAGAGCGCGAGCGGCTGGAAGCCGATCTTTTCCTGGCCAACCTAACCCCCGTTGACCTGGCCGCCCTGCACCCGGTGTTCAAACCCCAGGCCCCGCCCCAGGATGGCTGGGGGGCTTTCATGCTTCACGCTGCGGTCCCGGCAGGGCTCATTCCACCGGGGCCGCCCTACCGCCAATGGGCTGGGGCCGGCGACTGGGTCTTCATCAGCCTGAGCGAGCCCGAGGACCGCTCGAGGGGGCCGGCGGGAATGCGGGTCTTATCGGCCTCGGCCCACACCCCCCTTGGCCTGTGGCGGGGGCTTTCCAAAGAGGAGTATGCCGCCCAAAAGGAAGTCTGGCAGGAGCGGGTAGTGGCTCAGGTCGAGCGGCTCCTTCCGGGATTTCGGGAGGCCGCAGGGCTCATCTTGGGCGCGACCCCCCACACCTTTGCGTTTTACACCTCGAGGGCCGAGGGTTGGGTAGGAGGATACCCCCAGACCCACCCGCTGCGCACGCCCTCGCCTCGCACGCCTTTCCCCAACCTGCTGCGGGTGGGGGATACCGTGTTTCCTGGGCAGTCGGTTCCGGCGGTGGCGATGGGGGGGGTGCGGGTGGCCAGGCTGGCCTTGGCGCGGCTGGGGGAATCGCTCCCCCCTTTGTAGGGTAGGCTAGCCCCGCCGGGCCGGTTTGCCGATACAACAAAGCCATGCACCTGGTTTGGCACCGCGCCGATCTGCGCCTTCACGACCACCCCGCCCTCACGGCGGCCCTCCAGCAGGGGCCTGTGCTGGGGGTGGTGGTCCTCGACCCGTTGATCCTGGGGGCCACCTCGCCCCGCCGCCGGGCCTGGTTTTATGCCAATACCCAGGCTTTGCGCACAGCCTATGCCCAGCGAGGAGGGGTCTTGTTGGTGCGTACCGGTTCCCCCTGGGAGGTGTTGCCGCGCTTGGCGAATGAGCTGGGAGCCCAAGGCATTTTTGCCGTGCGCAACTCCACCCCTTATGCCCGGTTTCGAGATGGGCAGCTCGAGAAGGCCCTTCCAGGCCGCATTCGGTGGTTTGGGGGGCAGTATGTTCAGGAGCCGGGCACAGTGCTCAAGCCGGACGGCGCACCCTATACGGTGTTCACCCCCTATTCCAAACGCTGGTGGCAAGCCGAGCAGGGCCGCGTGCTCCCTGCCCCAGAGCATTTCCCCGCCCTGAGCCTGCCGGCTGAGATTGCGCAGGGGGAGATTCCCCTGGAGGAGGCGGGAGTCCCGCTCCCCCCCGCCGGGGAGGATTCGGCCTTGCGGGTCCTCGAGGGCTTCCTGCGCGACCGATTGGCAGCCTACCCGCGCGCGCGCGATCTCCTGGACGGCTCGGGGGTCTCGAGGCTCTCGCCCTACTTCACCCTGGGGGTGCTCTCGCCGCGTTTGGCGGTACACCAGGCCCTCCAGCTTGGCGGCGAGGGGGCGCAGAAGTGGGTGAATGAGCTGATCTGGCGGGACTTCAGCGGGGATCTGCTCTACCACCATCCCCGAATGCTCGAGGCCGCCCTCGATCCGCGTTGGGAAGGGCTTCCCCAGACCGATGACCCTGAGCTCTATGGGGCTTGGCTCCAGGGCCAGACCGGGATTCCGGTGGTGGATGCGGGGATGCGCGAGCTGCAGGCCACCGGCTTCGTCTCCAACCGGGCTCGGATGGTGCTGGCTCAGTTTGCGGTCAAGCTGGCCTTGATTTACTGGCGCCCGGCCGAACGGGCCTTCCGGGACCTCCTGCTGGATGGGGACAACGCCTCCAACCTACAAGGCTGGCAGTGGGCTGGGGGGCTTGGGGTGGATGCCGCGCCCTATTTTCGGGTCTTCAACCTGACCCATCAGGCCCTAACCCACGACCCCGGCGGGGTGTGGCTGCGCAAATGGGTGCCGGAGTCCGGGGGGAACCCTGAGCCCTATAAGCCGCCGGTATTGGACCTCGAGGCCGCCCGGCGACGCTACCTCGAGGCGGCGCAGCGGATCGCCAAGGGGGCACGATGAGGCTCGAGGGGTTCAAGCAGCGGCTACCGATCAAGGTTTGCTCGAGGTGCGGGCGGCCCTTTCAATGGCGCAAGCGCTGGGCCAGGAACTGGGATCAGGTGCGCTACTGCTCTGAGCGCTGCCGCAGGGGTTGAATGGGCGAGGGACTGGCCCTGTGGTTGTTGTCCTGGGCGCTTCCTTGGCTGGGGGCGGCCATCCTCGGGCTTTGGGGGGCTCGGGCAGAGGGATGGCGGGCCTTTTGGCTGATGAGCGGGATATGGGCCTGGGTGGATGCCGGGATTGCCTTGCTGGGCCTGCTGGGGCCGGAACCCCAGCTTGCGGCTCTGCGGCGGATACTGTGGATTAACGTTGGGCTGGACGGGGTGTATGTGCTGATAGGCTTGCTGCTGTTGCGCCGTCCGGGCCCCAGGTATAAGGGCTTTGGCGCAGCCATTCTGATTCAGGGCTTGTTCCTGTTGGGCTTGGATCTAACCCATGCCCTGCTCCTTTAGGAAATCCTTGTCCTGAAACCCTGGCCGCCGGGAAACTCGAAATCCAAGCACCCGTGGGCGGCCCCGTCGGTAAAGGGCGCGATGGCTTTGGGTGCGGTTTGCTAGCATGAACCCTGATGGACCTGGTTCTGCTGCTCGTTGCCTATGGGATCGGCTCGCTCAGCTTCGGTCAGCTGGCCGGGCGGCTCCGGGGGTTTGATCTGTCCCAGCGGGATACACCGGGGGCTTCGGGCACCTTTCGTCAGCTCGGTCCGGGCTGGGGGGTGGCGGTCGCCCTGCTGGATATGGCCAAGGGGGCCTTGGTGGCCTGGCTAAGCACCCATACCGCCTCGAGCTGGGCCCTGGCGGGGATGGGGATGGCGGTGGTGGCGGGGCTTTACTGGATGGGCTTTTGGCGCACCCATCGTCGGTACTGGTATCCCATTCCGGTAGGTGCGGTGGTGGGGTACTTGTATGTGCTGCTGGCCTTGTGGAGCCACCCCAAGGGGTTTTGGGCTTTTTTACTGGTGAGTGTGGTGGTGGCCTTGCGCGGGCTGCGATTGGCCGGGCGGGGCTGAGTTTCGTACAATCTCCCAGGTTGAGGGGTCGGGGTGCGGATCGTATTGGCGGAAAACCTGGAGTATGCCCTGGGCACTCGAGACCTCCTGCAGGGGGTGAACCTCGAGCTGCGCCATGGCGACCGGCTGGCCCTGGTCGGGGCCAACGGCTCGGGGAAGACCACCTTGCTGCGGCTCCTGACCGGTGCGCTGGAGCCAAGCCGGGGGCGCATCGCCCGGCTCGAAGGGGTTTATCTCGAGCTGCTGCCCCAAGACCCCCAATACGAGCCGGCTGCAACCGTAAAGAGCGTGCTGCAGTCGGGGTTTGCTCGGATTGAAGCCATGGAGCGACAGCTCGCGGCGCTGGAGGTGAGGCTGGACGACCCCCCCACCTACGAGCGCTGGGAGCGCCTGCACCAGCGCTATGAGGCGGTGGGGGGGTATCAGCGCCGCGCGCGCTATGCGGCGGTATTGAAGGGACTGCGCTTCGAGGGACGGGAGGAGGAGCAGGCCGCGGTGCTCTCCGGGGGGGAACTGCGCCGTCTGGCCCTGGGGGCGCTGTTGCTCTCGGGGGCGGATGCCCTGCTGCTGGATGAGCCGACCAACCACCTCGACCTGGAGATGGTGGACTGGCTCGAGGGCTTCCTGGGGGCATATGGCGGGGCTACCCTGACCGTCTCGCACGACCGGGCCTTCTTGGACCGGGTGACGCAGCGGGTGGCCTGGCTGCGGCAGGGCCGGCTCACGCTCTACCAGGGCAACTACTCGGCGTTTCGCCAGCAGCGGGCCCTGCAGGAGGAGCAAGAAGCCCGAGAGTACGCCAACTGGGTCAAGGAGAAGGAGCGCCGCGAAGACATCCTCGAGCAGGCCCGGCGCTGGGCTCCCAGCTCAGCCAAGCATGCTCGGCGGATGCACAGCCTCGAGGCCCGGATGGAGCAGTTCTTGGAGGGGGCCCCAGACTCCCCCATGGCCGAGGACGTGGGGCTACGGGTGCGCTTTCCTCTGGAACGGGAACTTAGCACCGAGCGGGTTTTGGAGGGGTGGAGCCTAGAAAAAAGCCTGGCTGGGCGCAAGTTGTTTGCGCTCGAGAACCTCCTTGTGCGCAAGGGGGAGCGCATTGCGCTCATCGGCCCCAATGGGGCGGGAAAAACCACCTTGCTGCGCACCCTGTTGGGCCTGACCCCCTCGGATCGCCCGGCGGGCCGGGTGCGCACGGGGCCTGGGGTTCGGGTCGGCTACTACGACCAAAAATTGAGCGGCTTCGAGCCTGAACTCACCCTGTTCGAGACCCTGTACCGAATGCTGGGCGAGAAGGCCCATGCGGCCTTGGGGGCTTGGAAGTTTCCTTATGAGGCTCAGTTCAAGCGGGTTCGGGAGCTATCTGGGGGGGAGCGAGCCCGCCTGGCCCTGCTCGCGCTTTCGTTGCAGCAGGCCAACTTGTTGGTGCTGGACGAGCCGACCAATCACCTCGACCTGGAGACGGTAGAGGCCCTGGAAAAGGCCCTGCTCGAGTTCGAGGGCACCCTCCTTTTGGTCTCCCATGACCTGTTTTTCCTTGACCGTCTGGCCACCCGCACCTGGCACCTGCGAGAGGGGGAGCTGAGCGATTATCCGGGCCCGCCCCAGGAGTATCTGGAGCGCGTGGCCGCCCAGGGATCCCCTGAGCCAAGCCCTGGGCCAGCACCGGCTCCGGGGCCTGGGTTCCCGCCCAAACGGATTAAGGGTCGGTGGCACCTCGAGCGAGAAAAGGAGCGTTTGGAGGCCTCGATTGCCGAGCTGGAGGCCCGGCTTGCCGAGGTTCACGCCCAGGCTGAGCAGCCTGGATTGCACCACACCGAGTATGCCCGCATCGCCCAGGCGCAAGAGCGGCTCGGGGCTGAGTTGGAGACCGCGTTTGAACGTTGGGCCGAGGTGCTGGGGCAGCTCGAGGCGCAGTGAGGTTCCCCGCTTTTGCCGGGATCAAAGCGGTATACTTGCCCTCATGAATATCGTGCGTTTTAACCAAGGCCAGTGGGGCATTTTGGAGGGAGAGACCATTCGCGAGACCGATAGCCCAGGGGGCAACCCCACCGGGGCGACCTTCGACCTGGGGAGCGTGCAGCTGCGCCCGCCTGCCACCCCCAGCAAGATTGTTTGCGTGGGCCGCAATTATCTGGATCATATCCGGGAGATGGGCCACGACTTCGGCAACGATTTGCCCAAGGAGCCGGGGCTGTTTCTCAAGGGGCTCAATACCCTGGCCGATCCCGCCAACCCCAGCTCCCCGGAGCGCACCGGGGAGGCCGTGCCCTACCCCAGCTTCACCCACCTGCTGCACTACGAGGGGGAGCTGGCGGTAGTGATCGGCAGGCAGATGCGCCAGGTGGCGGAAGCCGCAGCCCTGGAGTATGTCTTGGGGTATACCTGCGCCCTAGACGTCACCGCTCGAGATGTGCAAAAAACCGATCTCCAGTGGGTGCGGGCCAAGTCCAGCGACAAGTTCTGCCCGCTGGGTCCTTGGCTGGTCACCGATCTGGACCCGACCCAGACCACCGTCCGCACCTATGTCAACGGGGAGCTGCGGCAGGAGGCCCCCACCTCATTGATGATCTTCAGCGTGCCCAGGGTGCTCTCCTATATCAGCAGCTTCATGACCCTCGAGCCGGGCGATGTGGTGCTGACCGGTACCCCCGAGGGGGTCGGGGAGCTGAAGCGCGGGGATAGGGTCATTGTCGCGGTGGAGGGCGTCGGCGATCTGCATACCCGGATTGAAGGGTAAACCTACGGGAAGGCCCGGTTGACCTGCTGCATAGCCCCATCTACGAAGAAGGAGGCCGCATGTCCAGCGAACGCATCGAAGCCATACTGAAGGAAGACCGGGTGTTTGAGCCCAGCCCGGAGTTCCGGGCCAAGGCCCGCCTCAATTCCATTGAAGCCTACGAAACCCTGTACGCCGAGAGCCTCCGGGCTCCCGAGGCTTTCTGGGCTAGGGTGGCCGGCGAGCTGCATTGGTTCAAGCCCTGGCAGCGGGTGCTCGAGTGGAACCCGCCCAAAGCCCAGTGGTTCCTGGGGGGTCAGACCAACCTGGCCTATAACTGCGTGGACCGCCACCTGGCGGCTCGAGGCGATAAAACCGCCTTGATCTTCGAGGGGGAGCCGGGGGACTCCCGCACCCTAACCTACCGTGAGCTTCACACGGAGGTCTCGCGCTTTGCCAACGTCTTGAAGGGCCTGGGGGTGCAGAAGGGCGACCGGGTGACGATCTACCTCCCTATGACCCCTGAGGCGGCCATCGCCATGTTGGCTTGCGCGCGGATTGGGGCCATCCACAGCGTGGTGTTCGGAGGGTTCTCGGCTTCGGCGCTGGCCGAGCGGATCAACGACGCCAAGTCCACCTTGCTGATCACCGCGGACGGTGGGTACCGTCGGGGTGGGGTGGTGCCGCTTAAGGCCAACGCCGATGAGGCCCTGGCGGATACCCCGACCATTCAGAAGGTGGTGGTGGTGCGGCGCACGGGGCAGGATGTGCCCATGCGGGGAGGGCGCGACCTCTGGTATCACGAGCTGATGGCGAAGGCCGCTCCTGACTGCCCGGCCGAACCCCTCGAGTCTGAAGACCCCCTGTTCATCCTCTACACCTCGGGTTCCACCGGTAAACCCAAGGGGGTCATGCACACCACCGGGGGGTACATGACCTATGTGTACCTCACCACTCAGTATGTTTTCGATCTGCGGGAAGAGGATGTGTATTTCTGCACCGCCGATGTGGGATGGGTTACTGGGCACAGCTATGTGGTCTATGGCCCCTTGCTAAACGGAGCCACCACCGTGATGTACGAAGGGGCTCCCAACTGGCCAGACGCCGGGCGCATCTGGCAGGTCATTGACAAGTACCGGGTGAGCGTGCTTTACACCGCCCCCACTGCCATTCGCGCCTTCATGAAAGCTGGGGATGACTGGCCGCGCAAAGCCGACCTGAGCAGCTTGCGGCTGCTGGGATCGGTGGGCGAGCCCATCAACCCTGAGGCCTGGATCTGGTACTACACCGTTATCGGCCAAGAGCGCTGCCCCATCGTGGACACCTGGTGGCAGACCGAGACCGGCGGAATCATGATCACCACCCTGCCCGGGGTTCACGCGATGAAGCCAGGGCACGCCGGAAAGCCCTTCTTTGGGGTTGAGCCCGCCATCGTGGATGCTCAGGGAAATCTTGTGGCCAATCCAGACGAGGGCGGTAACCTGATCCTGCGGCGACCCTGGCCTGGAATGCTGCGCACGGTCTGGGGTGATCCCGAGCGCTTCGAGCGGCAGTACTTCAGCCAGTATCCGGGGTTCTACTTCACTGGAGATGGTGCCCGGCGGGATCGGGATGGTTATTACCTGATTGTGGGTCGGGTGGATGATGTGCTCAATGTTTCGGGCCACCGCCTGGGAACCATGGAGGTTGAGAGCGCTCTAGTGGCCCATCCAGCGGTGGCCGAGAGCGCAGTGGTGGGCCGTCCGGACCCTCTGAAGGGTGAGGGAATTGTGGCCTTTGTAACCCTAAAGACCGGTCAAACCCCTTCGGAAGCACTCAACCAGGAGCTCAAAGCCCATGTGGTTAAGGCGATTGGGGCCATTGCCCGACCGGATGAAATTCGCTTTACGGATGCCCTACCCAAAACCCGTTCGGGCAAAATCATGCGGCGGCTGCTAAGGCAGATTGCGGCAGGGGAGACCGAGATCAAAGGGGATACCAGCACCCTCGAGGATCGGGGTGTGGTGGAGCGGCTGAAGCAAGGACAGTAGGGGTTGCGCTGGGGGCTATTGGCGTAAACGCCAGTCCAGTTTATAGGCTGTAAATCCCAGTAAAGCAGCCGCCCATAAGGCCAATATCGCTACCGAAAGCATAGATAGGGGCGCTCCATTGAGAGAGGCCGTGATAAGCCCTGAGACATGGGTGGTTGGAAGCGCCCACACTACGTACTGTAGAAATGGGGGTAGATTATAAATCGGGTAAAAGATGGGGGTTGCGTAGGAGAGTACATAGACAAGGATGCCGGTGATGACGGCGGCTTCTCCTGGTCCTCGGCTTAAGATGCCCACTAAAAGCCCGATACCCGCTACCGAAAAAGAGCCCAAAATAAGAATGGGTATGAGCCATAGGGTGAATTCGATTTTGAAGCCAAAGACTAGAATTGCAATCAGCAACAGCAAAAAGGCACTGATAATGTTCACGCTTAGGCTAGTACCAAGCGTTGCGCTGATAAAGACCAGTTTGTTAATGGGTAGGGTGGCGTATACCTCATACTCGCCTCGAGCGCGCTGCGCAGCAAATGCCTGACCAAAGAGATATATGGAGTTAAGCACCACACTTGCGATAATTGCTCCACCCAGCACACGGGCCTGACTGCTGATGTTGGGAACTAGATTGCTCACGAAGAAAAGAAGGATAAAGGGAAACAAAACCCCTGATAGGATCATCCAAAGCAGCCCGTCGCTCATCGTCATGCCCAAGAATCGCACCTTGACCAAAGCGAGAAAAACCTTCATATCACCACTTTTTCCTGAGCGAAAACCACTTCCTCAAGAGAAGCCGCTCTTATTGATATCTCCGCTGCACCTGTTTTCAGAGCCATATCTAGTTCTTGGAGTATAGAGCTGGTGAGTTCCTCAGGAATTAATCGTTGATAATGCCCTGAGGAAACCTGCTGCCAAACTGTCTGATCCAGGCTTATTTGGTCAGTAATAACCGTACAAACCAGAAGGGGAGAGTACTTGCGCCTAAGATCAGGCACAGAGCCTTGAGTGAACACTCGACCCTTCCTCAGGATTATGGCCTCGTCAATGATAGATTCTACTTCTTTAATATCGTGAGTAACAAGCAGAATGGTTGGTTTATAACTTCCTTTCAGAGCCCCTAGAACTGACCATAACTTTCGACGATTCTTAAAATCCAGACCGGAATTGGGCTCATCCAACACTAAGATTGCTGGTTTAAAAGAAAGTGCCGCAGCAATCAGAGTCATTTTCGCTTGTCCCCCTGACATATGCCAGATCAATTTTTGTTCAAGCGCCGTTATGTCTAGCAATTCAACCACTTCTTTGCGCGCTTTATGCAAAGCTGCTCCCCAGTAACCCTGGGTAACCAGAGCAAACTCAATCAAATCTTTTGCAGTGAGGCCAGGAAAGTAGGGTACAGCCTCAGGCACATACCCTATGGGGACACTAACTTTTCCACCATTGTTGATGGGGATACCGTTGATGGTAATTGAACCCTTAGTGGGTCGAAGCAACCCCACTAAAAGTCGGGACAGTGTTGTTTTCCCTGATCCATTAGGACCAAGGAGGCCATAAAATCGGCCTCCTTGGAGTTCAAGGTTGATGGCCCGAAGAGCAGGCTCTTTGCTATGAGAATATTGTTTCCAGAGATTTTGGATAGAGACCATAAAACTTCATATTGATTCCATTTTCTCTTGAGCTTCACGATTGATAATTGCGACCATCTGCCCAGCTATCATTGTTTCCACTAGCAAGGATGTAACTACCCAAGTATTCCACTGAAGAGTTCGGTTGTCCATAATTATTGGGGATGTTACAAGCTTTTCTAGGTACTCGGTAGCATTTTGAAGCCTCGAAGTGAATACTTCTAGTAGCTTGGCGGGTTGGCCGCTGCTTGCAGCAAGTTCTAACTCTTGTGCCACATGTAGTAAATCGGGAATTAACCAGTGCTTGCTCCAGCGTTCTAACGCGTTTGATAAATCAAGAGAGCGAATGGCAATCTGTTCTTTTGTGTCAGAACCACGATTGGGATCAATTTTTGACACCATTTTGTAGTGATATATAGCAGTTCGACAAGACTCTAGCGCTGCTTCAAAGTAAGAAGGCACCATTGGAGTTACATGTAATTCTATGGCAGAAATTGCTGAAAAGATGTACCTCAAACTGTTGGCAAGGGCTGCCGATCCTTGCTCAACTTCATACTCTGTGATTTCTGACAAAGAGGCACCTTCAGATGTTGGATTGATCAGGTTCCTATTTGGTACTGGCCTAGGGTTGGGATCTTTGTTACAAATTGCGCTCATGCTTCCACCTCTTCAAGTTTCTCGCGCAAACTTGCTTCCTTATTAGCCACCCAGTGTTGATCAAGGGGTTCTACATCATTGAGAACTGCCAGCATTACACTAAAGACTTGGGAATCTGCGAAATTGCCCAGCACTTTGCGAACAAACTTTACTAAACTGGGAGAATCCGTTTGAGTAAGGGCTTCTTCCAGAATATTGATGATAGAGACTAACTGATCTTGAAAAATCAAGAGTGATCTGACAGGATTTCCCTGTTGATTGTGGTTTGCAATCAGATTCCAGAGATCCGCTCGGTTTGATAAAATGCTTTTCCCAATTTCTTGTTTATAAAATCGATCATAATCAAAATTCTTTAGCCATACTAATGAATCTTGAGAAATCCTCTCGGGTTGAAGAAGTGAAATTGCTCTAGAGTAGTTTTTGACCGCCCGACTTAAATGTTCCTTTGTGCTTTTGAGATGGATTATAGTTTCACGTGAAGCTCCGAATTGCTCCAAATTGTATGCGGCTATAGCCAATTCAGCCTGTGCTAAAAAATATTCACTAGCAGCGCTCCTCAAATGAAGCTTTTTCATGTCCATTTTGCCTTCGTCATCGGTTGGAACGAGACGGTTGCATATCGTTGACATCTTGACCTCCTCTTGCGCGCAGAGTACCGGCCATTTTCTCTATGCGCAAGAGAATATTTCCTGCCTTGAGATAGGTGTTTCTCCTACTTTCCACTCCATTTTTGGCAACTTTCGAGCAATCCGAAATAATATAAAGGTATCTGAGCCCGAATTCTTAATCCCAATTTTTCGAGTAGGGTATTCATATAGTTTTCGACGGTCTTGGCCTGAAGGCCAAGACCGTCTGCTATTTCTCGATTGGTGCTGCCCAGTGCAGCCAACCGTAGAATTTCGCGTTCCCGTGGACATAACGGATCGGGCTCGAGCCTTGGTAAATGGTAGAAGTGGTGGCCCTGAGAAATCCGCACCAAGGCTTCCTTCAACTCGCTAGGTCCAATTGGATCGGCAACCAGTCCATCGGGACTCAAATCCAGTAAATCACGTAAGTAGTGGGGCGAAGGGTTACCTGTGACCACCAAAACAGGCCGGGGCCAGCTTCGTAGCCCCCAAAGCGCATAACCCCAGGGCGCATCCATCACGAGATGAACGGATTGCGTGACAGGTAGGTTGTCTAGCAGCGACTGCCCATGAAGCTCGAGGGTAAGCACACCGCTGTAGACTTTGGCCAAACCCTCCATTGCGGAGATTTTAGCATGGAAATTATTCCAAGTAGTCCAAGAATGGGGAGTAGTTGTAAGTTAGGCGAGTGGACGACACTCGACTGAGCGACGAACAGTGGGCGGTGATCGCACCGCTGTTGCCGCCCCAACCTGCGAAGGGGCGTAAGCGCGGT
>NZ_QWLB01000013.1 GCF_003574355.1 Meiothermus granaticius NBRC 107808
ACCCTGCCCCGGGCATCCCTTCCGGGTGAGGAGGGCCCTGCAGAAGACCCCGCCCCCCAACCCAAAAAACTAGACCACCCTCCGCTCGAGGGGGCAGAGGGTGGGGCCGGGCTCTCCCAGCCGCGCGCGGAGGATCCTCAGGCCAGGGGCTTGCTGGGCCTCAAGGCTTTGTTCAGTCCGGCAGGAACAGGGAAAGACATCATAGAGGTTCCCCAAACCGACCTGGAAGGCATGCTAGCCGCGGCTCGAGCCCTTCTGCGGACGATTCGGCTGGGGAAAAGCCGCCGCTGGCACCCTGCCGCCCAGGGCCGGCGGGTGCATTTTCGCAGAACCTTGCGCAAAGGGCTGCAAACCGGAGGAGAGTTCATCCATACGGCCTGGCTGGCCCATCCCCATCAAGAACCTCGCTTTGTGTTGGTCTTGGATGCCAGCCGGTCTATGGCCGCGTATACCGAGACCCTGCTGCAGTTTGCCTTCGCCCTTCGCTTGAGCAGTGCTCGAGTAGAAGTGTTCAGCTTCTCCACCCACCTTAAGCGCCTTACCCGAGAACTCGAGGCCCATCCCAACCCCGACGATCCGCCCCGGCTCTCGGGGATGGCGGAAGCCTGGGGCGGGGGAACCCGAATCGGAGAGAGCCTGCGCCACCTCGAGCGTCACTACAGCGGCTTGGTGGGCCCGCACACGGTGCTGCTGATCGCAAGCGATGGACTCGATACCGGTGAGCCGCAGGTGCTCGAGTCCGCCCTGCGCACCTTGTACCGCCGCAGCGCCGCGTTGATCTGGCTCAATCCACTGCTTGCCCTGCCGGGCTACAACCCCCAGGCCAACTGTATGAAAACCGCCCTTCCCTACCTCGATCGGTTTTGCAGCGCCCATACCCCCCAAGAGCTGGCCAGGCTCGCCGACGGACTCCAGCTCCGCTGCTAACCCTAGCGCGCACCGGCCACTCGGGTAAAGTCGTGGTCTAGCCACCGGAAAGCCGGACCCTCTACCGCCCCCACATCAATCTTCTCGGTGGATAGGGTTTGCAGTTTAACCACCCCGTAGCCGTCTGGCCGTACCCCAAAGCTCCACCGCATCTCGATGGTCGCCACCACTTTGCCGCTGGCATCGCGCTTTTCAGAAACATAAATGGCGGTGGGGCCCTCGCTCAAGCGCTGAACCCAACGACCATACCCCGGTAGGGGCTGGGCCCCGAGGGCATAATAGGCCGCCACCGACTGGGCCAGAGCGATCTCCACGGGATTCCCGGCGGCTCGAGGCTGGTTGAACTCCCCTGGGCGAGGCACGTCATAGACCACCTCACCTGGGTTGGCCTGGGTCTGGGGGGCGCAGCCAGAAAACACCGCGGCAACAGCCAGCAATAAGGCAACAAACAGGATACGCATAGGGTTCCTCCTGCCAGAATCTTACGCTATGGGCGATAGGGGTCCGGTGGGGAATAACCCAGCCTACTCGAGCAGCTTGCCCCAGTCTGTCCTCGGTTTGGGCTGGGTGTAGGCCGTATCCATCTGGGCCAGTTGCAGCTTGCCGGAGTAGTCTTCGTTCACCGCCTGCCAGTAGGTGTACTCCTCCAACACCCACACCCCGCTCTCGCGGGCCCCATTGCCGCTGCCCCGCACCCCTCCAAACGGCAAGTGGGCCTCGGCCCCCACCGTGGAGTTGTTGATGCTGGTCATCCCGGCCCTAATCTCGGTCTTAAAGCGGTAGGCCCAGTCGCGCCGGTTGGTATATACCGCGCTGCTCAGGCCATAAGGGTGGGCGTTAGCGGCCTGGATGGCCTCTTCCACCCCATCCACCTTGACCAGGTTAATGGTCGGGCCGAAGATCTCCTGCTCAAACTGCCGCATACCGGGCCGAGCCTCCCAGACCGTAGGCCAGCCGAAAATACCGGCATCAGGGTTCCCCTTGAACAAGGGGTAGAGGTTCGAGCCCATAATTCGGCCCTTGCCCAGAAGGAGCCTGGCCCCATCGGCCTCTCCCCAGGCGTAGTGCTCATTCCAGCGCTCAAACAATCGGGCGTTGATGAAGGGGCCATAGGTCACACCGGGGTGCTCGCTGGGGTTACCAATCACAGTAGCCTCGACCTTTTCCAAAAAGCGCTTTTTGAACTCACCGTAGATGGGGGCATCCACGAGGATGTTCCCAGCACTGGTACAGCGCTGTCCTCCGGTAGCAAACGCACTCCACCAAGCCCCCTCCACGGCCAGCTCGAGGTCGCTGTCGCGCAGCACCACTAAGGGATTTTTGCCGCCGAGCTCGAGGGTGGGGCGCAGCAGGTTGCGGCCCGCCACCTCACCGATCCAGCGGCCCACCGCGGTGCTGCCGGTAAAGGCAAATTTGTTCAGAAGCCCCTCGTCCATCAGCTCCACCAGCTCCTGCCCAGTAGAGCTCTTGCCCCCACCAAACACCACGTTGATGACCCCTGGGGGCAGCCCCGCCTCCTCGAAAAGCTGGACGAACACATAAGAAAGCCCAGGGGAATCCTCGGAGGGCTTCCAGACCACGGTATTCCCAGCCAACACGGCGGGAATCAGCTTCCAAGAGGGCACCGCGATGGGAAAATTGCCCGCGGTGATCATCCCCACCACCCCGATCGGTCGGCGGAAGGTGAACAGCTCTTTGTAAAGCATCTCGCTGGGCACGGTCTGGCCATAGAGCCGGCGCCCCTCTGAGGCGAAGAACACCGCCGTGTCAATGGCCTCCTGAACATCGCCCCCAGCTTCTTTGGGGGTCTTGCCCACCTCGCGCACCATCAGGCGCACCAGGGTCTCCTTCTCTCGAGCCAGAACCCGGGCCAGCTCCAAGAGCACCCCCCCACGCACCGGCGCAGGTGTACGCGACCACTCCTCAAAGGCCTTCCGGGCTGCCTGGGCTGCCCTGCGCAGGGTGGCTTTGGAGGCCTCGGGGAAGCGGCAGACCAGGTCTTCATGATCGGCGGGATTGCGCCGCTCTTGAGCGGGGCCCTCGAAGTGCTCCTCCCCAGCCACCCAATGGCCGATCTCGAGCGCTTTCCCATATTTGCTGCGGATGCTGTGCATAACGGCTCAGATACCTCCTCAAGTAGCGATGGTCCCTCAATCCCCCTAGGGCAGCACCATCAGCTTGATTTTGAGCGCCTCAGCGGTAGAGGGGGGCACCAACTTACCCACATCGCCCCCATAGCGGGCGATTTCCTTAACCATGGTGCTGGAAACAAAGGACCAGCGTGTAGCCGCCATGATGAACAGGGTTTCCGGGTGGTTGCCGTACTGCCGGTTGAGGTGGGCCATCTGAAGCTCGCTCTCGTAATCGGAAACCGCGCGCAAGCCCTTGACAATCACCTTAGACCCCTTGACCCGCATGTACTCAGCCAGCAAGCCGCTGAAGGTATCCGCCTCAACGTTGGCAAGCTTGGCTTCAGCCACCGCGCTGCGGATAATCTCGACCCGCTCCTCCGGCGTAAACCACCACTGCCCCCGCTTAGAAGGGTTCTCCAGCACCGCTACGGTTACTCGGCCAAACAGCTTGGCCGCCCGCTGGATCACATCGAGGTGACCGTTGTGGAGCGGATCAAAACTACCGGGGTAGACCACATGCATGGGGCTTCCTCTCTTTAGCCTGCGCTCTCGAGCATTGTAACCGCGTTGGTGCCATACTCCCGCCGCTCCCCGCGGGGCAGGGAAAGCTCAACCGGATGCTGCAGGATGAGCAGCCCGCCCGGTTCCACCACCCTGGCTTCTAAAAGGCGTTCAAAATCGAGCAGCAGATCATGGGGATACGGGGGGGCCATGAAGGCCACCTGAAAGCGCTGACCAGTCTGGGCGGCCCGGAGCAGGAATTGCTCCACCGAGATGGGCTCGAGCCGCGCAGGGAGCCGGGTTTTTTGGATGTTTTCCCGCAACAAGGTGATGGCTTGTCGGTCTTTTTCCACCAGGGTCGCCGCGAACCCCTCGGAGGCGGCCTCGAGGCCTATGGCCCCGCTGCCGGCATAAAGGTCCAGAAAGCGCCCTCGGCTGGGGGGGTCCCCCTGGGGTGGAAAGCGATACCGCAGGTAATCGAAAAGGGCCTTGCGCAGCCGCACCGGACTGGGCCGAGCCGACTGAGGCACCTTCAAGGACACCCCTTTGGCCGAACCGCCAAGAATACGCAGCATGGTCGGGCTTAGCGGGGAAGGGGAACCTGGGTAGGGATCTGCACCACGTCAGGGTTGCGGAACCAAATTTGACAGGTCACGTTGTGGGTAGTGCTGGGGCGCACTCGCACCACAAAGGCGCTCGAGGCTCCATTGGCCAGGCGAGGCGCCTGGATCAACCCCGAGTTGGTGCCCCGCACCCGGTGGCTCGAGACCCCGTTGACCTGGCTCACCGTCCGGTCAACCACCCGCAAGTTAACCCGCACCGCCCGCAGGGTCATCCCCGAGCGGTTGAGCACCCTGCCCTGGGCTACCACATCCCGCCCCACTACCCGGCAGCTCCAATCCGTAACCTTGAGCTTGTACACCGAACCCTGGGCCAGGGCCAGTCCCAAAACCACCCCCAAAGCGATGATGCGTTTCATCGCCCAAGTCTAACAAACCGGGCCGGGGGCCGCCTAACGCGGATCGGGAATCAGCGAGGCGATCTGGATCAGGGCAGGGTTACGAAACCCCAGCTCACAGCGGCGCTTGCTGTCGAAATAGGTAGGAACCCGCACGCTAAAGCTGGCGGTCTCACCGGGACGCAGAATGCGAGCCCGTATGGGGGCCGAATTGGTGGCCACACGCAAGCCCCTCCCCAATACCCGAGCGCTGGCCCGCACATCCTGCAGGGGACGGTCTCCAATATTCCTGACGGTACCCCGCACCCATGCGTCTCGAGGAGAAAGCTGGCAACTCCAAGACAACACCTTGAGGTGGTATGGGCTTTGCAGCGCCAATCCACTGGTCGCCATCAACATCACACCGGTACACACGTGCAAGATTCTCACAGCAAACTCCTTGCAGGCTTGGCTACACGCTCGCCCTCGAGCTTAGCTTTCTCCTAGGGCCTTTGAGAGGGGTGAGAGGAAGGCCAGGCTTCTCATCCTCCCCACGCTTAGACAAACAAAAAAGCCCACGGCTTGGGCTTTTCCATTGGTCGAGGAGACTGGATTCGAACCAGCGACCCCCTGCTCCCGAAGCAGGTGCGCTACCAGGCTGCGCTACTCCTCGTTGCTTTGTGTGGCCCCAGGGTTTCGATCCCAGTTCTGCCCGACTAAACAGTTTGACCCCACTCGCACCCGGTGTCAAGGCTGGGAGCAGACTTCGGTACAATGCAGGCTATGGAAACCCTAGCCCACCTTTTGGGGAGCAGCCAGCCCGTCTTGGACAAGGGGTTTGTGCGCCTGATCGATGTGATGGGCGACGACACGCGAATTGTGCAGGCCGCTCGAGTGAGCTATGGCGAAGGCACCAAAACCGTGCGGGAAGACGCGGCCCTGATTGATTACTTGATGCGCCACCGGCACACCAGCCCCTTTGAAATGGTGGAGTTTACCTTTCATATCAAGGCTCCGATCCTGGTCATCCGCCAGTGGTTTCGCCACCGCACCGCCAGTGTCAACGAAATCTCTGCCCGCTACTCAGTGATGAAGGATGAGTTTTTCCTGCCTTCCCCTGCCGAACTGCGGGCCCAGAGCAACAAAAATAAACAGGTCGGGGAGGGGGGCTTGCCGGAAGAAGCCGCCCACCAGGCCCACACCCGCATCGCCGAGTCGCAGCAACGGGCCTATCAGGAGTACCAGGCCTTGCTCGAGCTCGGTGTGGCGCGCGAACTGGCCCGGGAGGTGCTGCCGGTGGGGCTCTACAGCGAGTTTTACTGGAAGCAAAACCTGCACAACCTGCTGCATTTCTTGCGCTTGCGCCTCGACTGGCACGCCCAGGCCGAGATCCGGGCCTACGCCGAGGCGGTAGCCCATTTCGTTCGACAAGCCGTGCCGCTGGCCTGGACCAGCTTTGAAGAGCACGTGTTGGGCGGGACCCAGCTCTCCCGCAGCGAGCTCGAGGCCCTGCGCCCCCTATTGGATCAAGACAAGGTCAGGCTGGCCCTGAAAAACGCTGGCTTATCCACCAGCCGCATTCAGGAGGCCCTGGACAAACTGTTCCCTCAGGGTTAAGGCGGTCTTAATCCCCCCTAAACCGCCCAGGGTCCGTGGGGTGGATACAGTTAATGGGGTAAGTCCCCGCCCCCTTGGGAGGAATCTGATGAAGCGCTACCTCTGGCTGTCCTTGTTGCTGCTGGTTGGGGCCTGTGCTAAAACCACGGCAACAAACCCCGGTATGGGCACCCCACCGGCCCGCAGCGGTCTGTGGTCCGACCCCGCTACCTGGAACGGTAAACCTCCCCAAGCCGGAGATACCGTGACCATCCCTGCCGGCCTGCAGGTTACCCTGGACGTTAATCCTCCCGCCCTCAAGGGGCTCAACGTGCTGGGCTGGTTGAGCTTCGCCGATAAAGACCTAAGCCTCAGCGCTGACTGGATCATGATTCATGGTCGGCTCCAGATCGGTAGCGCCGACAAGCCCTACACCAAGCGGGCCATCCTCACCCTGACCGCCACCAACCCCACTGAGGACGTGATGGGGATGGGCACCAAGGGCATCGGGGTCATGATGGGAGGGGTGCTCGAGGTCTTCGGCGAACCCCGCAACGGCTGGACCCGGCTCACCGCCACCGCCCCCAAAGGGGCCACCCAGATCAGCGTGGAGAACGCCGGAGACTGGCGGGTTGGGGACCGCATCGTCTTGGCCTCCACCGACTACAGCGCGGCTCAGGCCGAAGAACGCACCATCACCGGCAAAAACGGCAACACCCTAACCCTGGATGCTCCCCTGAAGTATCTGCATTTCGGGCAAATCACCGCTGGGGTAGATGAGCGCGGAGAGGTGGGTCTGCTCTCGCGCAACATCACCATCCAGGGCGATGCCAGCGTGGGTGAGGTCAAGGACAACAGCAACGGGAAAGCCAAGCCCGCCGGGTATGGCTTCGGTGGGCACGTGATGGTGATGAGCGGAGCCCAGGCGCGCATCTCCGGGGTGGAGTTTTACCGCATGGGGCAGAAGGGCAAGCTGGGGCGCTACCCGCTCCACTGGCACCTGGCCGGGGATGTAAAGGGGCAGTACCTCAAGAACTCCTCCATCTGGAACAGCTTCAACCGCTGCGTCACCCTGCACGGCACCCAGAACGCCGAGGTCAGCGGCAACGTGGCCTATGCCGATCTGGGCCACTGCTATTTCCTCGAGGACGGGGCCGAGACCGGTAACCTGCTGGTGGGCAATCTGGGCCTCCTGACGCTGCGGCCCCAACCCGGCGAGGAGCTCATCCCCACCGACAGCGAGCCCGCCACCTACTGGGTCACCCATCCGGCCAATACCCTACGGAACAACGTGGCGGCTGGCTCCGACTGGGCCAACGGTTTCTGGCTGGCCTTCCCCAAGCACCCCACCGGGGCCAGCCGAACCCCCGAGACCGACAGGACCATCTGGCCCGACCTAACCCCGCTGGGGGAGTTCAGCGGCAATGTAGCCCACTCCAACAGCAACGGCCTAATGGTGGATCGCGGCCCGGATCTGGTCACGCTCAAACCCCGCAGCAACGGTACGGTGTACAACCCGCGCCAGTTCCCCGACCAGTGCGACTACAGCGGGGCCTACGCCCACTGCGACGACAGCAAAAACCCACCGGTGGTGGCTGAATTCAAAAACTTCACCGGGTATAAAAACCGCTCCAACGCCATCTGGCTGCGTGGCCTCAACCACAAGGTGACCGGGGCCAAGCTGGCCGATAACGCCATCGGGGTGACCTTTGCCTCCGACGCGACCACCCTCGAGGATTCCCTGATCGTTGGAACCAGCGACAACAAGGGGCAGGCCGAGAGCTGGGAAAAAACCGCCGCCGATGGGCGCACACTGCCAAAGCCCTATGTGGACAACAACGACCCAGGCAGCGGTCACCTCTTCCCCATCCGAGGCTACGAGTTCTACGATGGCACCAACGGCTTCAAGAACGTCAGCTTTGTTAATTTCCAGCCCCTGGCCCTCGCCGACGGCAGCACTCGAGAAGCCGGGGCCTTGAGCTATCTGCGCTTCACCGACTTCAACATCAGCCCCCAGAACTTTGCCCAAGGGGCCCGCTTCACCAACGCCAAACCGGTGTATTTCCCACCTCGAGGCGAGCCCACCCCCGACCAGGTGGCCAAAGAGGATCATGCCGATGGGTATCGCGGGGCTGTCTTTACCGATCGCGACGGCTCAGTTTCCGGGATGAGCGGACGCAGCGTGGTCATCAACACCCCCTTCTTGCTCGACAGCAACTGCGTGGCCAAGCCCGACTGGAACGCCCAGGTCTGTGATTACCCCTACGGTCGGCTCTTCGTCGAGAACGTCTCCAACGAGGATGGGGCCAATGTGGCCCTTGCTCCGATCTCCCTGACCCGCCTGGATGGGAGCAACCCGGTTTACCGGATGTGGGGGGTACCCGAGGGGGGCGTATCCTCCAACTTCCAGGCCAGCCTGATCGCGGGGCGCACCTACGGTTTGGGGTATACCGGTTCGCTGCCGGGTCATCTCCGCATCACCCTGCGCTACCGCAAGCGCGGGGATTTCGTGCGGGTCAATCTGCCCTTTAGCGGCACCCCCAACCTCTACCGCGACTACTACATCAACAACGGGGACCCACGCTATTGCAAGCCCGAGGACAACCAGTGCGGCGGCAAGCTGCGCCCCAAGGGAAGCCTGGCCGACCTAGAAGCCTCCACCACCAGCGCCTATTTCTACGATGGCAGCACGCTTTACCTGAAGCTGCGGATCCCCCCCACGGTGAGCCAGTACGATACCGATCCCAACCGCGACTGGGCTGGGGTGGAAATCTGCCGCAGCGATCTGTGCAAATAGCCCGGAACCCGACGCTTCAACCCGGTGACCCCAACTCGATAGAATCGAGACATGCCCGACCTTGCTCGCCGCGCCGCCGAGCTGCGCCGTGAACTCAACTACCACAACTACCGCTACTATGTCCTCGACAACCCGGTCCTTTCGGATGCGGAATACGACCGGCTGCTGCAGGAGCTGAAAGCCCTCGAGGCTGCCCACCCTGAACTCCGGACCCCCGACTCCCCCACCCAGGCCGTGGGGTTCAAGCCCCTCGAGACCACCTTCGCGGCCATCACCCACCCCACCCCGCTGTACTCCTTGGACAACGCCTTTGGCCCCGAGGAGATCCGGCTCTTCGAGGAACGGATTGCCCGAGGGCTAGGTCAGGAACCCCCGTTCAACTACGCCTTGGAATATAAGATTGACGGGCTCTCGATCAACCTTTTTTATCAAAACGGGGTCTTGGAATGGGGGGCTACCCGGGGCAACGGGCAGGTCGGGGAAGACGTCACCCTCAATCTGTTGGCCGTTGAGGGCATCCCCCACCGCCTCGAGGGCATCCCGGAGCGGCTCGAGGTGCGAGGGGAGGTCTACTTGCCCATCGAGGCGTTCCTGCAGCTCAACCGCGAGCTCGAGGAGGCCGGCGAGAAACTCTTCAAAAACCCCCGCAACGCTGCTGCTGGCAGCCTGCGCCAGAAAGATCCCCGGGTAACCGCGACCCGCGGCCTGCGGGCCCTGTTGTACGGCATCGGCAGTGGATTGGCCGAAACCGGGGTGCGGACCCAAACCGAGCTGCTGGAATACCTACGGCACAAGGGTTTTCCAGTCGAAGCCCATCACCGTTCCGTACGGGGGGCCCAAGCGGTAGAGGCCGCCTATCAGGAGATGCTGGCCCAACGCCGCACACTGCCCTTCGAGGCCGATGGGGTAACGGTCAAGCTCGAGGAGCTCTACCTGCAGCAGGATCTGGGCTTCACCGCCAAGAGCCCGCGGTTCGCCATCGCCTACAAGTTTCCCGCTGAGGAAAAGCAAACCCGTGTCCTGGATGTGGAGTTTAGCGTTGGCCGCACCGGGCGCATCACCCCCACCGCCCTCCTCGAGCCGGTGGCCCTCGAGGGCTCCACCGTAGCCCGGGTGGTGCTGCACAACGAAAGCTACATCGAAGACCTCGACCTGCACTACGGCGATACGGTGCTGATCCATAAGTCCGGTGGGGTCATCCCCGAGGTGCTGCGGGTAATCCCCGAGGCTCGGCCCGCAGGAGCCCCCAAGGTGGTCTACCCTGAGCGTTGTCCCCGCTGCGACACCCCGCTGGTACTGGAGGGGAAAATTCACGTGTGCCCCAACCCGCTGTGCCCGGCCAAGGCCTATGAGGCCATCCTGCACTATGCCTCGCGCCGGGCTATGGACATCCAGGGGCTGGGGGACAAACTGGTCGCCAAGCTGCTCGCTGAGGGTTTGATCCAAGACCCCAGCGGTCTCTATCACCTTCGCCGAGAGCAGCTGGCCAACCTCGAGCGCATGGGCGAGAAGAGCGCCGAGAACCTGCTGGCGCAGATTGAAGAGAGCAAGGGGCGAGGCCTGGAACGCCTCCTCTTCGCCCTGGGCATCCGCCAGGTCGGCGATGCGCTCTCCAAGGTGCTGGCCCGGCGCTTCGGCAGCTTGGATCGGCTTCTCGAGGCCTCCGTAGAGGAGCTCGACGAGGTCGAGGATGTGGCTGAGACCACCGCCCGCCTGATTCACGACACCCTGCACCAACCGGCCATGCGGGCCTTCATTGAGCGGCTGCGGGCCGCTGGGGTAAGCCTGGAGGCCAAACAAAAACCCCAGGGCAACGCCCTCAAAGGGCTGACCTTCGTGCTCACCGGTGAACTCTCCCGCCCACGGGAGGAACTCAGCCGTGAGCTCGAGGCCTTGGGCGCTAAGGTCTCGAGCTCGGTGAGCAAGAAGACCAGCTATGTGGTAGCCGGTGAGGGCGCGGGCTCCAAGCTGCAAAAGGCCCAGGAGCTGAAGATACCGGTGCTGGATGAGGAGGGGCTGGCCGAGTTGCTCAAGGCCAAAACCGCCGCACTCGAGTAGCCTTTTGCGGCTCGCGCCTCTGCCTTGACTGTGGCCCATGCCGCTTGTACACTCACATTTGCCCGCATGGGCCAGGTGGAGAGGTGCTCGAGTGGTTGAAGAGGTACGCCTGGAAAGCGTATATAGGCTGTAAGGTCTATCAGGGGTTCGAATCCCCTCCTCTCCGCCAAAAACACAGAAATCACCCGGTAGGATACCGGGTGATTTGCTTGTACTCCCCGCCTTACTTCTTGACGATCCGCCCCTCTACCTGGGGGGCTACACTGCCCTTGGCCTGGATGTAGTCCATCACTACCTGTGCCATGAGCGGTGCGCTGTTCTCAGCGATCACCCGGGGGGCCCCTTTGAGCATGCTGTAGCCATCGCCGCCGTTGCCCATATAGTCGTTGGTGGCCACCACATAGGTCTGGGTGGGGTTAAGGGGTTCGGAACCCACCTTGACCTCGAGCACCCGCTGCCCCACAGGACGGCTGGGGTCATAGGTAAAGCTCAGCCCCGATACCTGGGGGAAACGCCCGGCCCCTTTTTCAACCTGACTAACCCCGTTCTCGAGGGCAGCTTTGAGCTGCTCGCCGGTCAGTTTGAGGCTGATCACGGTGTTACCAAACGGCAGAATGCTCAGAATATCCTTCTTGGTGATGGGCCCCGCTTCATACACCCGGTCGGTGCGAATGCCCCCGCCGTTGGTGATGGCCACATCGGCTTTGGTATAGGCCCGCATGGCATCCGCGATCAGGTCGCCAAGGGGGGCTTCTTGTGCCCGTACCATCTTCTCCCGGGCATCCAACGGCACCTTGGCTTCCCCGACCACCGCAGCCAAGCCCTTGCTGAGCTGGTCGCTGTACTGCGAAACCAGGGCCTTCATCGCCGGTTGCTCCGCCACCTTGGCATTGACCACCAACTCCTGTGGAATGACCAGGGCTTTGAGCCCTTTCATGGGATACACCTTGAGCAAACCCAGATTGCGCCAATCGGAACCCGTTTTCCAGATCAGCGTTCCGTTCACCACCTTCCACATCGGTTCGTGGTCGTGCCCCCCCAGGATCAAATCCAGGCCAGGCACGCTGGCCGCAAGCTGTTCATCATCGGCCATGGTCATGTGGGTCAGGGCGATGATGACCTGCGCCCCCTTGGCTTTGAGTTCAGGAACCGTCTGCTGAGCGGCTTTGATGAAGTCCTGATACTTGGCGTCGGGGCCAGCGCTGGTCAGGTCAAGCCAGTTGTCGGCCAGACCCAGCAACCCCACCTTCACCCCGTTCCAGTCCAGCAAAACCCAGGGCACGGCCCCGTCCACCGGCTTGCCATCGGGCCCCAAGATGTTGGTTGAGATCCAAGGGAACTTGGACTCCTTCACCCGCTGCTGGGTCACGGTAGGGCCAAAGTCAAACTCGTGGTTGCCGTAGGTGGCCGCGTTCAGCCCTAGCTGGTTGAAAACCGCGATCATCTGCTCGCCCTTGAATACCGAGGACATCACCGAGGGGGAAAGGGCATCCCCGCTGAATAAGATCAGGGGCTTCAGGGCTTTGTACTGGTCCACCAGGGTCGCAATCCGGGCCGCGCCCCCGCGTTTCCCCTTATCCACCGGTTGAATTTCGTACACGTCGTTGAAGTGCAAGATGGTTAAAGGGGCTTGCTGGGCAAACGCCATCCCCAGCGCAAGCATCAAGCCGATTGCAAAGGAACTCCAACCTCTCATGGTTATTCCTCCCACCCCCTAAGTTAATCCAATCTTTGTGGAAAGGAAATGAAGCCTGGCTGACTTCCCCCTCCAGGGAATCTGAAGCGGCGCTCACCTGGAACAGGCTACACATCTTCAAAGCAAAGATCTCAAATAGGCTAGAGGTATGAACGAAGCCTTAGCGGTTCTCCGGCTCAAGGCCCTGGCCGATCCAGCCCGGCTGCGACTGGTGAAGATTCTGGCTGAGCTACCGGACGAACACACCGTCTGTGACCCGCGCTGTGGTGATGTCTATGGGGTGTGCTTTTGTCATCTCGAGGAGAGCTTAGGCCTCTCAGCCCCTACCGTGAGCCACCACCTCAAGGTGCTGCGTGAGGCCGGTCTCATCGAGGTGGTGCGGGTAGGCAAGTGGAGTTACTATCGGCTCAACCCCGCAGGGCTCGAGGGGCTGCTCAGCACCTTGGGCGAGCTCCGCTCGACCCACAGGGCTACGGCATTGCGCAAAGCCCGCTGACCCCCCAGGAAGGACCCTCTGAGTCGTCCATCCAAGGACGGCTTGACCCTGTCTTGACCATTCGACGTTGATCAAACAGTATAGTTGGGTGATGCGCCTCCTTGTCCTCTGCACCCATAACTCCGCCCGTTCACAGATGGGTGAGGGCTGGATCCGGTATTGGTCTGATGCCTTGGGGTTACCGGCGGAAATCTTCTCCGCCGGCACAGAGGCCACCTTGGTCAAGCCAGAGGCGATAGAGGTAATGAGGGAGGCCGGGGTAGATATCTCCAGCCATACCTCCAAAACCCTCTTCGATCTGCCGGATCCTTGGAACTTCGATGTGGTGCTCACGGTGTGCGACGGGGCCAAGGAGGCCTGCCCGGTCTACCCCGCCAAAACCCAGCGCCTGCACGTCAGCATTCCAGATCCTTCCAACGGGGCCCTAGAAGGGTGGCGTAAGGTACGGGATGTGCTCAAGTGGACAACCCGTTATCTGGTTGTGGATCTGCTGCAGGGCAGGCTTCCGTCCGAAACCGTGTTGTCCAATGTGGTGGGGATCCAGAGGCCCTCCTCGAGCCCAGCATCCGAACCCAGCCGGATTGAGGCATCCGTATGAACCTTCGGGCCTACCTGGCTGAATTCATCGGCACCTTTGCCCTGCTGTTCGTGGTGGTGGGGGCTATCGCCAGCAAAATGGAGCCCCTGGGGGTTGTGCTCGCCAACGGGATCGTCATTGCGGCGATGATTGCGGCATTAGGAACCGCCTCGGGGGCACACTTTAACCCCGCGGTTACCCTGGGGTTGCTCCTGACCAGGCGAATCGCGCTCAAGGATGCGATTTTCTACTGGTTTTCCCAACTGCTGGGGGCGAGTTTGGCCGTAGGCCTGTTGACCCTAGCCTTGGGCCGCGAAGCCATGAACGGCGTGGCGTACGGGGTGCCGCGCCTAGCGGTCGGGGTATCCCCTCTGGCCGGATTTCTGGTCGAGGCCACCCTGGCCTTCTTTTTGGTGCTGGTCATTGTGGCCACCGCCATCCACCTCAAAAACCCCTATGCCGCTACCTACATCGGTCTGGCGGTAGCGCTCGGGGTGCTGTGTGGGGGCAACATCACCGGGGCCACCATGAACCCGGCTCGAGCCTTTGGCTCAGCCATCTGGGGAGGGGGGTTTGAGCATGGTTGGGTGTACTGGGTTGGTCCTCTGCTGGGTGGGGTGCTCGGCACCCTGGCGGCTGATTACATGTATGGGCCTCGGATCGCTCGAGGGGTAAAGGATGGTCGGAGTGAAACGGTTGAAGGTTCTGTTTCTGTGCAGCCATAATTCCGCCCGCAGTCAGATGGCCGAGGCCCTATTGCGGCACTACGCCGGAGACCATTTTGAAGCCTTCAGCGCGGGGTTAGAGCCCAGCCAGATCAACCCCTACACCCGCCGGGTATTGGGCGAGCTGGGCCTCAGCATGGAAGGGCAGTCTGCTAAAAGCCTGCTGACCTACTGGGGAGGCAAGCACCACTTCACCTACTTAATCACCGTTTGCAGCAAAGCCGAGGAGAAGTGCCCCCTGTTCCCCTTCGCGACCCACCGCCTGTACTGGCCCTTTGAAGATCCCGCCCAGTTCGACGGTTCAGAGGAAGAGACCCTCGAGAGGTTTCGCCAGGTGCGTGACCAGATTGCCGCCAAAATTCGAGACTGGGTGAGGGAAATAGAAGCTGCTGGCCTATTGGCCGAATCGGCCTAAGCGCACCCTAAGGCGGGGGTTTCGTGCCAAGATGGGGGGGTGGAAACCACCGCATTGCTCTGCGGCTATCTGGCCCCCCCGGCAGGGTTTCAACCGCTGGCTAAGGCCCTGTCTGCCCATCATCCCCTCGAGCTCCCCCGCCTGGCCCGCCCCAAAGAGGCCCTAGAGGCTTGGCGCAGCACCGTCCCCGAGGGAGCCCACCTGGTGGCCTTCGCAGAGGCGGCTTGGGGTGCGGTGCAGCTGGCCGCCGAAAAACAGGCCAAAAGCCTGGTGCTCTTCAGCCCCATTGTGCGCAGCGATGCGGCCCTCAGGGCCCGCCTGGAATCCCTCCAAACCGCGCTGCGGGGGGGGCTCGAGACCTTTGCGCAAGCCGCCCAGCCCTGGCTGCTGGGCCCTTTCCTGCTCGAGCACGGGCAGGAAGCGGTGGGCGCCTGGACACAAGGGCTGTCCGAGCTGGACCTCGGAGGGTGGCTCGAGGCCCTTCTGGCCCTTCCCGATGGGCGCAAGCATCTGCGGCGCCTATCGTGTCCGGTATTGGTGGTGCTGGGGGCAGAGGATGTGTTTACCCCGCTGCGCTATGGCCAGGAGGTGGTGGAGTGGACCCCGGCTAACCCCAACGGCTTGGGGGCGGTGCGGGTGAGCCTGGAGGGCTGTGGGCACCTGGTTCCCTGGGAGAACCCCGAGGAGGCGGCCAGCTTGGTGGAGGGGTTTCTCGAGCGTGCGGAGGGGGTCAAGGGGGGCGGCCTGGTCTGGGGCCAGGAGTAGGGGGCTATGATAGGGCGGAGGGAAACAGGGCATGGTGGTCCTCACCGGTGAGCTCAAAGCCGACCTGATCGGGCAGAATGGGTGGGAGCATTCCGAGCCGACGTACAACCTGAGGCTGGGGGGTGCGGCCCTCAACACCGCCTCGGTGTTGGCCCGCTTGGGCAGCCCGGTGCGGTTCGTGGGCGAGGTAGGCGATGACCGCCTGGGCCAGTGGGCCCTGCAGCAGCTCGAGGCACAGCGTCTGGACACGCGCTTTGTGCGGCGGCTCGAGGGCGCCCTCACCCCTATAGCCTTGGCCGAGGTGGAGTCCAGCGGGGACTCCACCTACAGTTTCTACCGCAGCTTTGGCCCGACCCAATTCCAACCCGACAAGGGGTCTTTGGCCCGGGCCCAGTGGTTGCATTTCGGCTCTGGTTTTGCCTTTCAAGAGCGCAATGTCGCGGGCATCCTCGAGCTGCTGGAAATCGCACAGGAGTACGGTATCCCGGTTAGCTTCGATCCCAACTTGCGCATGGCCGTGGATGAGGGCTATCTGGAGCGTTTGCGCCAGTATTTACCCTATATCTCGGTGCTCAAAGCCAGCCTCGAGGACGCCAAGCTGCTCTTCCCCCTGGTCCCCTCAGAACCCCACCGACTGATGGAGAAGCTGAGTGAACTCGGGGCCCCCATCACCGTGATGACCCTGGGTGCGGAAGGGGCCATGGCCACCTTTCGCACCCGCATGATGCGGGTACCTGGAGTTCGGGTTAGGGTGGTGGACACCCTAGGGGCCGGGGACACCTTTACCGCCGCCCTCATCTATGGCCTGATGAAGCAAGAGCTGGCCACCCGCATCGAGCTGATCACCTGGGAGGCCACCCGCCTGCCGGTGGTGCTGGCGGCGGCCTGTCACCTCTCCGCCCTGGCCTGTACGGTGCCCGGGGTCAATCTCCGGGAGGGGGATTTGCAGACCTGGTGGGAGCGCTTCGGTTGAGCCCGCCCAGGCTCCAGAGCCTCTTACCACCAGTGATTCCGCTTCATCCACAGCGCTAGCCCGGTGGCAATCACCACCAGCCCGCCCCACAAAAAGAGGGTGGAGACGGGAAAGGGCAGCTCGTAGACCCACAGTTTGACATTGGTGCCAAAGATCCCAGTCCAAAGGGCCAACGGCAGAAACAGCGCCGAAAGCACCGTGAGGCGCTGCACCACCCGGTTGAGGCGGTTGTTCTGGGTAGATAGGTTCACATCGAGCATGCTGGAGAGCTCATCTCTGGCCGCATCCAGCCCCTCGTAGACCCGGCCCATGCGGTCGGTAAGGTCGCGAAAGAGGTAGGCATCGCTCCCCAAGAGCGGGATTCGCTCCACGTGCAGCAGGGCCTCTCGGGCCTGTGAGGCCAGGCGGCGCACTGCCACCACCCGGCGCCGAGCCAGCAGGATTAGCCGGGGAAAGTCGGCCCCGTCACGGTCTAGGGCCTCTTCCTCGAGGTCCTCCAGCCTTTCTTGTAGTCCCTCAACATGGGTAAAAAAGGTCTCCACCCCCCGGTCGAGCAGCCGGTGCCACAGCGCGGTAGCGCTGACCGGGTAGAAACGCTGCCAGAAGTCCTCGAGGTACTCCACCGGCTCGTTGCGCCAGGTGAGGAGCACCTGGCGATCGGGGTAATAGAAGTAGGAAACCCGCTCGGTACGGCTTCTGACCTTGTCCGGGGCCTCGAGGGTCCGAAACACCAAGAACAGGTGCTCTGGATACTGCTCAAAACGGCTCCAGTGGCCGATCTCCTGGGCATCGGCCAGGGCCAGGGGGTTGAGGGGGTAGGTCTTCTTGAGGGTCTCGAGTTCCTCCGGGGTGGGGGTTTCCACATCCACCCACACCCCCTCAGCCACCGGACCACAAGGTGCACCTGTGGAGAGCTGGCGGATCCGCAGCATGATCTAAGTTACCCCACCCTAGAGGCCGCAGGCCCTCAACCTTATCACCTGGGTCTGGGTTCTAATAGGGTCATGATCGTTCGCCTGCAAATCACCGTGCGCTACGTTGAAACCGATGCCATGGGGGTGGTGCATCACTCGGCCTATGTGCCCTGGCTCGAGGCGGCTCGGGTGGAGTGGTTGAACCGAATGGGGGTGCCCTATACCGAGGTTGAGCGGCAGGGGCTGGCCTTCGCGGTGGTCGAACTTGGGCTGACCTATCGCCATCCGGCTCGCTTCGGGGATCAGGTGGAGGTTGAGACCTGGCTGGAGGAGGTCTCGTCTCGAGCCCTGCGCTACCGGTATCGGGTATGGAAGGAGGCCAACCTTCTGGCCGAGGGGTTTACGCGGCATCTCTGCCAGGAGGCCTCCGGAAAAGCCCAGCGCATCCCCACCGATCTGCTGAATCGGCTGAAGGCCCATTCGCAGTGAGGCGCCGGGGTTTGTGGGGCCATGAAGGCCCGTGCTAGACTCGAGGCCAGCCCTATGAACGCTTTCGAACTCTATGAACGCCATGTCAACCCCGGCCTGGCCGGGCTGTTGCGCTTCACCGGACTGGACAAAGTGGAGTCCCACGCCGAGGGGGTTTACGTCTGGGATACCGAGGGGAAGCGCTACCTGGATTTCTTGGGGCTCTACGGCACCCTGTCCCTGGGGCACCGCCATCCCAGGGTGGTACAGGCGGTGAAAGATCAGCTCGACAAGATGCCGATGTCGGTGCGGGTGATGGTCTCTGAGCCCACCGCCCGGCTGGCCGCCCGGCTGGCCGAGGTCGCCCCAGGGCCGCTCGAGATGGTCTTCTTCAGCAACTCCGGCACCGAGGCGGTGGAGGCCGCGCTGAAGTTTGCCCGCTTCTATACCGGCAAACCTGGGTTTATCACCACCCAGAACGGCTACCATGGCAAAACCTTGGGAGCCCTCTCGGTCACCCCCAAGGAGCGCTACCAACACCCCGCCCGTCCGCTGGTGCCTGGGGTGACGGTGGTGCCCTTTGGGGACGCCCAGGCCGTAGAGGCCGCCCTCGGCCCCGATACCGCCGCGGTGATCGTCGAGCCCATCCAGGGCGAGGGGGGAATCCGAGTCCCGCCGGAAGGATACCTGCGCGAACTGCGGCGAATTACCCGCGAGAAGGGCGTATTGCTGATCGCCGATGAGGTGCAGACCGGGCTGGGCCGCAGCGGAAAGCTCTGGGCGGTGAACTGGGAAGGGGTCGAGCCCGACATCCTGGTCAGCGCCAAGGCCCTGGGCGGTGGGGTCATGCCGATCGGGGCCACCTTGTGCCGCCCGGAAATCCTGCAGATCTACAAAACCGAGCCCCTGATCCACTCCACCACCTTTGGCGGGAACCCGCTGGCTTGTGCCGCCGGGCTGGCGGCCCTCGAGGTCACCCTCGAGCAGGATCTGCCGGGGCGGGCCCTCGAGCAAGGGCAGTATCTGATCGGCTCGCTGCAGCAGCTCTGGAACACCTACCCTGAGTTCATCCAGGAGGTGCGCGGGCGTGGGCTGATGGTGGGGCTGGAGTTCACCGATGCCGATATTGGAGGGCTGGTGGTGGCTGAGTTGGCCACGCGTGGGGTGCTCACCGCCTTCGGGCTCAACGACCCCAAGGTGGTGCGGCTCGAGCCCCCCTTGATCGTGGAGAAATCCCATATTGATGAGTGCGTGGCCGCGCTAGACCAAGCCCTCGCCGCAACCAAGGTGGCCCTGGAAGGGGTCTTGTAACCCAGTACCCTCCCCTGAAGCCGCAATCCTGCATAATGATTCCCATAGGAGGGGTCGGTTCGGCCCTGTGCAATGACCCAACCTGAGCGCATTCTCGAGCTGTTCCGCAAGCGTCCCAACAAACCGCATAGCCTGCGCGAGATCCTCCGCAGCTTGCGCCTGGACAAGCCCGAGGCCAAGGAGGCCCTGGAACTCCTGGTGGCCGAGGGCAAGCTGATGGAGACCAAGCGGCGCCTCTACCAACTGCCGGAGGCCAAGGCCCGCAAGGGGTTCGAGGCGCGGTTACAGGCCCATCCCTCGGGGTTTGCCTTCGCCATCCCCATAGAGGCCGAGCTGCCGGACTTATTCATCCCCAAGGGCTATCTGGGGGGAGCCTGGCACGGCGACCGAATAAGGGCCGAGGCCAAGCCCCCAGGGCGGGACCGCCGCCCCTGGGGAGCGGTCACCGCGGTCCTCGAGCGGGCCCATCACCACCTGATCGGACGGCTCTTTTTTCGCAAGGGCTATGCCCTGCTGCACCCCGACGACCCTCGGCTCCCTGACCTCAAGCTTCGACCGGAGGGGCTCGAGGGGCTCGAGGCCGGGGCGCGCATCTCGGTACGGGTCCAGTACCCCCAGGGCAGAAAAACCCCTGCCGAGCCTTATGGCGAGTTCCAAACCTTCTTGGGCCAGGAAGATACCCCGGAAGTCGAGACCGAGGCGATCATCGCCAAGTACGAGCTGCTCCCTGAGTTTTCGCCCGAGGCGCTCGAGCAGGCCGAGAAGGTGGCGCAAGGGGGGGCCGAGTTGGAGGGCCGCAGCGATTTCCGTGGCTTGCGGGTGTTCACCATAGACGGCCCGGACGCCAAGGACTTTGACGACGCCATTCACGTGACGAAGCTGGAAAACGGCAACTTCCAGGTGGGCATCCACATCGCCGATGTCTCGCACTACGTGGAGGAGTTCACCCCCCTCGACCAGGAGGCCTATGCCCGGGCTACCAGCGTCTACCTGCCCGGTCGGGTTCTGCCCATGCTGCCCGAGCGCCTTTCCAACGGGGTTTGCTCCCTCAAGCCTGGGGAGGACCGCCTGGTGCTTTCGGTGCTGGCCGAGCTAACCCCTAAAGGAAGGGTCAAAAGGTACACCTTTCATCGGGGGGTGATCCGAAGCCTGGCCCGGCTCACCTATCCCCAGGTCGAGGCCCTGGCCCAGGCCCGGGAAAAAGGGGCCGGGGAGGCCGAAGCTTTATCCAGCCTCGACCTACCGGGCTCGGCTCGAGCCGCCCTTGAGGCCGATCTGGCAACCCTTCTAGACCTTACCCAAACCCTGAAGAAACGCCGCTTGGAGGAGGGGGCGCTGGATTTTCACTTCACCGAGGTCAAGGTGGAGGTGGGGGAGGAAGGGGAGCTGCACCTGATCCCCCAGCAAGAACCCCAGGCCCGCAGCCTGATCGAGGAGCTGATGCTCTTGGCCAACCGCATCGTGGCCCGCCACCTGGCCGAGCGGGGAATTCCGGCCTTGTTCCGGGTGCACGAGGACCCCAGCGAGGAAGCCCTGGGGAAGTTGGTGGCCGCCCTGGAAAAACTGGGGTACCGCCTTGGGGGGGGTGAGCCCTCGCCCAAAGCCCTACAGGCCATCCTCAACCAGGCCGAGGGCAGACCGGAGGCCCCAGCGGTCTCCACCTTGCTGCTGCGAAGCCTGCGCTTAGCCCGGTATGCCGCCGAGAATCTGGGGCATTTTGGGCTAGCCGCCGAGCACTACCTGCACTTCACCAGCCCGATTCGCCGCTATCCCGATCTGGTGGTCCACCGGGTGCTCAAAACCCTACTCCGAGGCCGAATTTCTGAGCGGCATAAGGCCGACTGGGGTTCGCGTTTTCCCAAAATCGCCGAGCATACCTCCGAGCGGGAGCGAGCCGCCGAATCGGCCGAGCGAGAGCTGACCAAGTATTACCAGTGTCGGTGGGCTGAGGCCCGTCTAGGGCAACGTTTCCCCGGTGTGGTCTCGGGGGTGACCCAGTTTGGGGTGTTCGTGACCATCGCCGGTGGGGTGGAGGGGATGATCCGGCTGGGAGCTTTAGAGGACGATCAGTACCACTATTATGAGGAGCTGCTGGCGCTGGAGGGGGTGCGCACCAAGCGAAGGATTCGGATTGGAGATGCCCTCGAGGTGCAAATTCAGGCCGCCAACCCCGCTGCCCGGCAAATTGACTTGGTACCAACCGAGAAATTCTACGAGGAACAACCTATGGACGAACAAAGATCGGATCGCAAGCGTCGGACCCCGCCCTCTGGGCGGGCCAAAGCCCACTCCAGCAAGAGTGAACCCAAGGCCCGGGGTAGGGAGGCTGCCCGCCCCCATAAAGCCTCACGGGTGGTAGGCCCGCCCGATAAAAAGCGAGAGTTTGACAAGCCGGTACGGGCCACAGCCCGCAAAATCTATTTCGGGGCTTGGGAGCCTGAGGCCGGAGAAGCCCCCCAGGACCCAGCTCGAGCAACCCCCAAGGCCGCGAGCCGGCGCCGCCGAGGTCGTGGCCGGCGCAGTTAGCCCCATGCGCCGGATCGGCCTGACCGGGAGCATTGGCAGCGGCAAGAGCACGGTCGCAGCCATGCTGCGCGAGCTGGGGGTGGTGGTGTTGGATGCCGACGCCTACGCCCGGGAAGGAACCACCGTCTTGCAAGGGGAGATCTGTGTGGCCTTTCCTGAGGTCTGCCGCACAACCGGGATAGACCGAGCCGCTCTGAGCCGCCGGGTTTTCAGCGATGCGGACGCCCGAAAGCGGCTCGAGGCCATTCTGCATCCCTACGTCCGACGGCGGATGGCCGAGGAGGGCCAAAAGGCCCTACAGGCAGGGGCCCCGCTGGTGGTTGAAGACATCCCGCTGCTTTTCGAGACCGGCGGGGAGGCGCGGTTTGATGGGGTGCTGGTGGTGGTCGCGCCGGAGGCCTTGCGGCAGCAACGGGTGCAGGCCAGAAATGGGCTCAGCGAGGCCGAGTTCAGGGCCAGAGACGCGGCCCAGATGCCCCAGGCCGAGAAAATCGCTCGAGCCACCTGGGTGCTGCACAACGACGGCGATCTGGAGCAGCTTCGCGCTCAGGTACGAGCCTGGTATAAACAGGTGGCATGAAGCTCACTCACGACTGGCTCGGTCCTCTCGAGCTGCCCGATGCACCCCGGCGCATCGTCTCGCTGGCCCCCAACGCCACCGATACCCTCTACGCTCTGGGGCTGGGGGAACGGGTGGTGGGGCGCAGCGCCTTCTGCTACCGCCCGGCGGCTACCCTGGCGCTGCCGGTGGTCTCGAGCTACACCAAGGTGCGGTGGGAGCTGCTGCGCTCGCTCAACCCAGATTTAGTCCTGATCAGCACCGGGGTCCAGCGCGACCTGCTGAAGGAGCTGGCGGAGGCCGGGCTGCCGGTGTTTCCCCTCCCGCTGCCCAACAGCCCCTACGGAATTCTTGAAAACATCGTCCTGCTGGGGGGCGTACTGGGGGTGGAGGCTCGAGCCAGCCGGCTCAGCG
Organism: Meiothermus granaticius NBRC 107808; assembly: GCF_003574355.1. GTDB lineage: Bacteria > Deinococcota > Deinococci > Deinococcales > Thermaceae > Meiothermus > Meiothermus granaticius. The sequence continues at coordinate 22,788 of NZ_QWLB01000013.1, forward strand.
CTGAGCTGGCCGAGCGGTACAACCGGCTGTATGGGCTGCTCCCGCCCCTGCGCACCTACCTCGAGTTCGATCTGGGGGGGCCGATCAGCGTGGGGCGGGGCAGCTATGTGAGCGAAGCCCTGCGTCACCTGGGGCTGATCAACCTCTTCGCCGATCACCCTCAAAGCTACTTTACCCCTGACCTGGACGAGGTTCCCCGGCGCAATCCTGAGCTGGTCATCTACGAGCCCAAGCCTCACCGCATGCGCCCGGCAGAGCGAGCCCAGGCCTTGCTGGCCTCGCGGGGCTGGCCATATCCCCTGGTGGTGAACGGGGGGGATGAGCTGGCCCATTACGGCCCGCTCTTTTTCGAGTACCTCGAGGGGCTCGAGCGGCAGATCGAGCGCCTGGAGCCTTGACCCCATCGAGTGGCAAAGCTCACACCCCTCTCTGCCAGATGCCTTAGGGTCAGATACGGGGATACAATAAACCCGATCCCAAGGAGTCCGCTATGCCGACCTTCGAACACTTTCAGCAGCTCAAAAACCACATCCCCTTACCCGCAGACAAGCAGCAGATCGGGGCCTGCCTGGCCTGTTCGTACTGGGACGCCGATGATGTGCGGCGCGATCAGAGCCAGGTGGCCCGGGTCGCGGTGTGCTTGCACCCAGATTTGGTCGAGTTTTCCCTGATCGTGAGCGGGGGCAGCGGGTGCTCGAGGTGGGCCGAAGAACCCGCAGCCGGAGCCGAGGCCCGGGCCTATGTGGAGCAGTACGAAGCGCCCTAATTCTGCCTAAGGCTTCAAAAGGAGGCAGCCGTGAGGGAGCAGGAGCTGGTGGTGGCTCAAGCCCATGAACTGCGCGACGGTGAGATGCGGCGGGTCAAGGTGGGGGAAAATGAAGTCTTGTTGGCTCGGGTGGAGGGGGGTTTTTATGCGGTGGGAGCAGGGTGTACCCACTACGGTGCGCCGCTCGATCAAGGCCTCCTGCACGGAACCCGGCTGATCTGTCCCTGGCACCATGCCTGCTTCAACCTGAAAACCGGGGCCCCCCTCGAGCCCCCGGCCCTAGACGGGCTTCCCCGGTACAGGGTGCGGCTCGAGGGGGATGCGGTGCTGGTCTCGAGCCAACCCGAACCCACCCCCCAGCCCCCCCAATCCGCGACGAAAGACCCTCGCCGCTTCGTGATCGTAGGGGGGGGTGCGGCCGGGCTCAGTGCGGCCCTCACCCTGCGCCGAGAGGGCTTCCAGGGGCAGCTGGTCATGGTGAGCGCGGAAAGGGAGGCCCCCTACGACCGACCCAACCTCAGCAAGGAGTACCTGGCGGGGGAAGCCCCGCCGGAGTGGTTGCCGCTGCGCTCTTCGGAGTTCTACACCGAACCAAACCTCGAGCTGCGGGCCGACTGTCGGGTGCGCAAGCTGCTCCCTGAAGTTCGCACCCTGGAGTTTGAGGACGGCTCTTCCCTCCCCTACGATCGCTGCTTAGTGGCCACCGGGGGGGTCCCTCGGCGGCTCGAGGTGCCCGGCAGCGACTGGGCCGGGGTGTTCACCCTGCGCAGCCTGGCGGATGCAGGGCGGCTGATCGCAGCCTCAGAGCCAGGCAAACGCGCGGTGGTCATCGGGGCCAGTTTCATCGGGATGGAGACCGCAGCCAGCCTACGGGAGCGGGGATTAGAGGTGACGGTAGTAGCTCCAGAGCGCACCCCTTTCGAGGGGGTGCTGGGGGCTCGAGTGGGCCAGATGTTCCGCCAGCTGCACGAGGAACACGGGGTCCGTTTCCATCTGGGGGCCAAGGTGCTCGAGATCATGGGCGAGGGGGAAAGCCGCCAGGTGCTGCTGGAGAGCGGGGAGCGGCTCGAGGCCGAGCTGGTGGTGGTCGGGATCGGGGTGCGCCCTAACACCGGCTTCCTCACCGACCTGCCCTTGGAAAAGGACGGATCCGTTCCGGTAGATGCCCAGTTGAGGGTGACCCCAACCCTCTTCGCCGCAGGCGATATCGCCCGCTTCCCCAACCCCCAAGGCGGAAAGCCCATCCGAATTGAGCACTGGCGGGTGGCCCTTCAGCATGGGCAGATTGCTGCGCTCAACATGCTGGACCGCGAGGTGCCCTATACGGGAGTACCCTTTTTCTGGACCGGGCAATTCGGGCTGCAACTGCGCTACGTGGGCCATGCCGACTCCTTCGATGAGGTGGTGTATTGGGGGGAGCCGGAGGGGCGGGAATTCCTGGCCTTTTACCTGCAGGCTGGCCGGCTACAGGCGGCGAGCGGGGTGGGGCGGGATTACGAGCTAGATGTGCTCGAGGAGTTGTTTCGCCTGCAGGCCCTACCCAGCCCGGAGTTCCTGCGGGCTGGACCCGCGGATCTCACCCCATGGCTGCCCTCCTAGAGCGCCCTTCACCCATAAAGCTTTGTCCTGGACAGCCTGTGAAGGGCGCGACAAGCCGGGGCTCCTGCCCTTGATGGTTTGTCAGCGGACCTCTAAAACCCAACCAGCCCCCATAAGAGGGGGCTGGTTTAGGGGTTGATCTGGAGCGGGAAACGAGACTCGAACTCGCGACCCTCTGCTTGGGAAGCAGATGCTCTACCGACTGAGCTATTCCCGCATACGGCCTCGGATTTCTCTCGAGCCCCAAGCCTTGCAAGGCCTGAGCGCTCGGCCTATCCGGACTAAAAGTCTGACATCATTTCCTCGCCGCGTCAAGGTGGGCCCCGGACTACTTGCCAGCCCATTTTCATGTCAGGATAAAGCCTGTGCTGCTGGTTTTCGCCTGCTTTGCTTATGTTTTAGGGTCGCTGCCCCTGGGGTACTGGGCCATCCGCCGCCTGAGCGACCAAGACCCCCGCCTGGCCTCCGCCTACAACCTGGGCCTGGAAAACACCCTCCGCCTCCTGGGCCCCGGCCCAGCCGCAGTGGCCCTGGGCTTAGATTTCCTCAAGGGGTATGTTGCGGTCGCCCTGGCCAAGCCTTTCGGGCTGGACTGGGCTCTATTCTTCGCGCTCTTGGCCTATCTGGGCCACCTCTATCCCCTGCGCATCTTCACCGGGGTGCCGCTGCGCGGACGCGGAGCAGGGGTGCTCATCGGAATCGTCTTTGGTCTGTATTTCGTGGGGCTTCCCTATGGGGTTGCTCTGGCGGTCCTGGCGGTTTCGGTGGCGGTATTCGTCGCTACCCGCTACGGTACCTTAGGGGCCATCGCCCTCCCCCTAAGCCTGGCCCTGATGGTGTCCTTCGCGGAGGTTTCCAGTTGGGGCAAGTTAGTTGCCTGGGGGTTACTGGGGGTAGCCCTGTGGCGCTACAAGGAAAACCTGGGGCGCATTCTGGAGAGCCTCGAGCCTCGCTTGGGAGATCCGCTGCCCCTGCCTTCGCCCAATCAGGTGGTCTGCGCCTTCATGATCCATGCCCTAACCCTGGAGGACCTGTGGCAAAGTCCCCGCTTTCGCTGGGCCAAACCGCTGGCTGAGCGCGGTTGGCTTCGGCCCGAATGGGTGGAACGCCTGGCCGAGGCCTTTCGCCCCATGAAAAACGGGGAGCTGCGGGGGGTCAAAACCGCCGATGGGCGCGAAATTCGCGTGTACCTGCTCTCAGCGCCTTTGTTGCCCCACCAGATCACCGGTAAACCCGAGCTGGCGACCCGCCGAGCCATCCAGGCTGCGCGGCTGGCTAAGGAGCTGGGCTGTACGGTGATTGGCCTGGGGGCCTTCTGGAGCGTAGTAGGCGATAAAGGCAAGCAGGTACAAGAGGCGGTCCCCGAGATTCAGGTGACCAATGGTGGGGCCTACACCGCCGGTACCATACGGGCTGCAATCCCCAGCATCCTGGCCCACTTTGAGCGAGAGGGAAAGCAGCTCGAGCAGGCGACCGCAGCGGTCGTGGGGGCCAACGGGGTGGTGGCCTTTGGGATCGCTCGGCAGATCGCTCCGCTGGTGCGCAAGCTCATCCTGGTCGGGCGAAATCAAGAGCGCCTGGAAAAAAGTGCTTCCACCCTCAAGCAAAATCTGGAGCGCAAGGGCCAGCCGGTGCCGGAAATGCTCACCACCCTGGACATTGCCGCCATCAAAGAAGCGGACTTGATTTTTACCGCCACTTCCGACCCCTCGGCCGTGATCTTTCCCGAACACGTCAAGCCCGGCGCCTGGATCTACGACGAGGGCGTACCACCGGATGTGGATGAGTCGGTGAAAGGGGTGCCGGGGGTACGGGTGATCCCCGGTGGGGTGGTGCGGCCTCCGGGCAACATGACCGGCAACCTCGATCTGCATTTTGGCGAGGGGCTGGTCCCGGCCTGCTTAGCCGAGACCATGATCCTGGCGGCTGAAGGGGCGTATGACCGCAAAAGCTTGGGGGGCGAGACCAAAAGCGAGAACATTCAGTTCTTCGTCGAGCGGGCTGAGGCGCTGGGATTCAGGGTGGTGGACTGAGTTTGTAGGAAACAGCGATCGCGGAAGCAGTACACTGGCCCTGATGGCTCTCCTGCTCCTCAGCCCGACTCGGCTTGAAGCCGCCTTTCTGAAAGGCCGAAAGTTTACCTTCCGCGGACGCGCTGGGCTGCGCGGGGAGGGTTGGGTCTGGCTCGAGGCGGGGATTGGCAAGGTCAATATGGCCCTCACCCTTGCCGCCTATGCCCAGCGGCACACGCTCGAGCGGGCCTTGCTCTTCGGCATTGCGGGGGCCTATCCCGACTCCGGCCTGGGGATCGGAGACGCCGCCCTGGCCGAGCGCGAGGTCCAGGCTGATCTTGGGGTACGGGGCGGCGGGATGAAGGGGCTGGGCTTCCCCACCCTGGTGACGGGGGAAAGTCGCTACCACAACCGCTTTCCGCTGGATCCTGGCTTTACCGGCCAGCTCAGCCAAACCCTCCGCCTGCCCACCCGGACCTTCCTAACCCGCGATCTAGTCAGCGAAACCCCCAGCGAGGCCAAGGAGTTTGCCCGGCGCTGGGAGGCCGATCTGGAAAACATGGAGGGGGCTGCCTTTGCCCAAGGCTGTTTATGGTTGGGCATCCCTGGGGCTGAGCTGCGTACGGTATCCAATCAGGCTGGGGTGCGCGATAAAACCCAGTGGCGGGTCAAACAGGCGGTCGAGGGGCTCGAGGCGCTGTTGCGGCAAGTCCTCCCCGTATGAGCGCAGGGCTGCCCTGATATGGTAAGGCCATGATTGACCTCACCCGCAGCATTGGTCCGGGTTATCCGGTCTGGCCGGGGGACACCCCCTATCATCTCGAGTTCACCTGGAGCATGGCCGAAGGCAGTTCAGTCAATGTGGGGAAAATCACCACCACCACACATCTAGGCACCCACCTCGACGCACCCTACCACTACGACGCGGGTGGGGGGAGGCTCGAGAGTGTCCCGCTCACCGCGCTGATCGGCCCGTGCCAGGTGGTGGAGGCTCGAGGAAAGCAGGTCTTGGAAGAAGATTTCATCCAAAGCCTGGGCCACCTGCCGGAGCGGGTTCTGTTCTACTCCGGTCAGCCCAACCGCTGGGAACGCTTCCCCCAGCAGTTCATGCACGTCGCCCCCGCTGCGGTGCAGGCCCTGGCCAAGAAGGGGGTCAGGCTCTTTGGTACCGATGCCCCCAGTGTGGACCCCCTGGACTCCAAGGATTTGCCCGGACACAAGGCCTTCGCGCGTGCCGGAATTTACATCCTAGAGGGCCTAGCCCTGGAGGGTGTGCCTCCCGGAGCGTATGAGCTGATCGCCCTCCCCTTGCGGCTCGAGGGCGCGGACGCCTCCCCGGTACGGGCCCTGCTGCGCTAGGGGGTACGTCGGGGCGGCTGGCCTCTGAACCTCGAGCGCAGCCGCTCGAGCCGCTCCTTTACCTTTTCCTCCCAGCCCTCACCGGCGGCCTGATACAGCTCGAGGCCCCGCAAAGCTTCCGGCAGGTAGGGCTGGGCAAAACTCCCCTCGGGATCGTCGTGATAGTAGGCGTACCCCCGGCCGTAGCCTAGATCCTTCATCAGACCGGTAGGGGCATTGCGCAGCACCATCGGGATAGGGGCATCCGGATGGGCCGAGGCCGCCTCCTGAGCAGCTTTCCAGGCCACATAGGCGCTGTTTGATTTGGGGGCCAGGGCCAGATAGAGGGTCAGCTCTGCCAGGGCCAGCTCGCCTTCGGGGGAGCCCAGAAACTCATAGGCCTCCTTGGCCGCGGTTGCCAGGCGCAGGGCATTGGGATCGGCCAGCCCGATGTCTTCGACCGCCATCCGCACCAGGCGGCGGGCCAGGTATAGGGGATCCGCCCCCCCTTGCAGCATCCGGGCCAGGTAGTAAAGGGCGGCATCTACGTGGCTTCCCCGGACGCTCTTGTGCAGGGCTGAGATCAGGTCGTAAAAGTACTCCCCGCCCTTGTCCATGGCCAGCGTGCCAGCGCCCAAAGCCTCCTGCGCGGCCTCGAGGTCAATCTGGCCTTCGCCCAAGCTGGCGGTCAGCTCCAAAGCCGAGAGGGCTCGGCGGGCATCGCCCATCGCAGCCCGGGCGATCAGCTCGAGGGCTTTCTCCTGCACCCCTTGGACCCTCAAGCCTTCCGGGTGCTCCAGAGCCCGCCGCAGCAGGCGCAAAAGCGCAGCCTCATCCAACGGTTTGAGCACATACACCCGGGCCCTCGAGCGCAGGGCCGGGTTGACCTCAAACGAGGGGTTTTCGGTCGTGGCTCCGATCAGGGTCAGAAGCCCGCTCTCCACATGGGGCAAAAGCGCGTCCTGCTGCGACTTATTGAAGCGGTGAATCTCGTCCAGAAAGAGCACCAGACCGTCTTCCTCTTGGGCCTTGGCTACCGCTTCCTTGATGTCTTTAACCCCTGCCGATACCGCCGAAAGCGCCACGATCCCTCGCCCGGTCCCCTGCGCCATCAAGCGGGCCAGGGTGGTCTTTCCAGTGCCCGGCGGCCCCCACAAAATGAAGCTGGACAACCGCCCGGCCTCGAGCATCCTCCGCAGGGGTTTACCTGGGCCGGTCAGGTGCTCCTGGCCCACCACCTCCTCGAGCGAGCGAGGACGCATCCGTTCAGCCAAGGGCGGTAGGCTCACTGCGAAATTGTCGGGGGTTTGGGCAGCAGAGTCAAGGGACGGGGCCGGTCTAGAGCGCTCTTCACCTATAAGGCTTGGTCTGTGAAGGGCGGAATAAGGGCCCGCGGTTGTTCATCCTTGGCAGGAGTTCCCCCCGGTTTCGGTCTATGCTTGAAGCCATGTGGCTTTCTCTAGTGCCATGGGGCTTTGTGGTCTTGGGCCTCTTGCCCTTGGGGTTATTCCCTCGGCAGATCAGCCTCTACCCTGGGGTGGTTTTCCTGCTGGCCGCGCTCGTTCTGGCCGCCACCGCTAGCCTCTATGCTCGAGTCCCCCTGGAATCCCGGGTACGGTTCTTCTGGGTGCTGGGCCTTAGCGTGCTGGCCAACGTATTGGGGGTAGAGGCCGCCCGCGATCTGGCGCGTATCCCTGGGGAAATCACTGTGGCCGCAGGCATCGGGAGCCTGATCGCCGGTGGGCTGCTGCTGATGGGCTGGTACTACCTGGGGCAGAGCAAAGCCCCCAATCCGGCCCTGGCCGCAGCCCGATCCTCGAGCAGCGTATTAGATCAGGCTGAACTACAGGCTTTAGCCCCCAGCCTCGAGGCCCTCTCCGCGGTGCGCCCGGTAACCCTGCTGCTCCTCCATACCGCCAAAGAGGTCGGGACGGACCTGCTCTCCTACCTGCGCCAGCCCGACCTGATCTTCAGCCTAGAGCCAGGGCACTACCTGATCGCCCTGCAAGGCAGCGGCACTGAGGGCGCCCAGATTGTCTTTCGCCGCCTGCGCCAAAATATCCCCATCCGAGCCTATGCGGTGCTGCCCCTGCAAAAGATGAGCATAGCCGAAGCGGTGCGCCAGCTCGAGGGGGAGTTACAGCACTACTACCTGACCCAGCAGTAATTACACCTGCACCCATCCGACCCGCTCGAGGAAGGTCTCCTCCAGCCTGTTCTGGTGCATCACCTCGCCCAGTGCGCGGAAAAACACCCGGTAGGGCTCGACTCGAGCGCTTTCCCCCATCAGCCCTAAGCGCAAGACCTGCCCTGCGGTAGGGCCTATCCCGCCCGCTATCGAGACCCCTCGGCTGTACAAGCCTTTGCGCAGCTCTGCCTCATCCCAGCCTTGGGGCGGGCGCACCACCAGCACCGTGGGCAATCGGGCTTCCTGGGGGGCATAGGCCTGGAAGCCGAGCTCCTCGAGCACCCCCAACACCGCCCTATGCATCGCCTCAGCCCGGCGCAGGCGGTTCTCCAAGCCTTCCTCCAAGGCCAGGTTCAGGGCTTCTTCCAGGGCAAAGTGCAGCGAGACCGGCGCCGTGCAAAAATACCCTTCCTCCTCCCAGTACACCGCGACTCGAGCCAAGTCCGAGTACCACCCTCGGGCCTTGCCCAGGTGTTCCCGCCCCCGCTGGGAAAGGGCAAATGGGGCCAGTCCGGGCGGGGCCGAGAGGCATTTTTGGCTGCCGGTAAAAGCGTAATCCACCCCCATCTGCTGCATCGAGAGGGGCATCATGCTGGCCGTAGTCACCGCATCCAGCATGAACAAGGCCCCATGCTCACGGGCCAGATCGGCAATGGCCTGGGCTGGATTGAGCACCCCCGTGCTGGTCTCGCCATGCACCAGCGCAACCAGCTTGTAGGGCCGCTGGGCCAGGGCCCGGCCCACCGCTTCGGGGTCAATCGGCTGCCCCGGCTCCGCCCGCAACACCGTGTAGTCGTGGCGGTAGGCCTGAGCGATCTCCACCATCCGCTCCCCAAAGGCCCCGTTGACCAAGAGCAGCACCGCCTCCCCTTGGTCGGCCAGGTTGTTTAACCCGGCCTCCATCCCCAAGCTGGCCGAGCCCGGCATGGCCGCGACCAGGGCCCCCTGGCCGGGATCAAACATCCGGCCCAAAGCCGCACGGATCCGACGGTTGGTGGCCAGGGTCTCGGGGTCTAGGTGTCCCCGCAGGGGGCGGGCCAAGGCCGCCTGGACTCGAGGGTGAATCGGGCTGGGGCCAGGGGTCAGCAAAATCATGGGGTTCCTCCAAAAAAACACGCCCCGCATCGGTACTATCCGACGACCTCTTTCCGTAGAAAGAGAGCCGTTAGCGGATAGCTCGAGCGGGACGCATTGCTAAGCCCGAATATACAGAGGTCGGGGTGGTTTGTAAAGCCAAACCCTACCCCAGCACCTCATCCAGCGACTCGGCCAGAATGTTCACCATCTCGTCTACCTCGGCCTCGCTGATGATGAGCGGGGGGGCTACGGCAAACCCCGTATCGTTGCAGCGGGCGATCAGCCCGCGCTTGCGGCTGGCGGCTTGCAGCTTGCCCCCAATCCCCCGAGCGGGATCAAAGGTTTTCTTGCTGGCTTTATCCTCGACCACCTCGAGCGCCGCCATCAGCCCCTTGCCGCGCACATTGCCCACAAACGGGTGGGTCTCCAGTTCCTGCAATCGGCGCAGCAGCTGCTCTCCCCTCACCGCGGCATTCTCCCAAAGCCGCTCGCGCTCGAGGATGGCGATGTTGGCGAGCCCTACCGCGCAGGCCACCGGATGCCCGGAATAGGTGAAGCCGTGCATGAACATGCGATCGGGGGTGGCCAGCACCTCGAAGATCTCCCGGGTTACCCCCACCCCACCCAGGGGGATGTACCCTGAGGTGATGCCCTTGGCAAAGCTGGTGATGTCCGCCTGGAATCCGTAGGTCTGTTGGGCAAACATCTGGCCGGTGCGGCCAAACCCGGTGATGACCTCATCGGCGATCAGCAGGATTTGGTGCTTTTTGAGGATAGGGGTGATGGCCTGCCAATATCCCTTTGGCGGCGGCACCACCCCCCCGGCCCCTTGAACCGGCTCCCCGATGAAGGCGGCGATGGTCTCGGCCCCCTCGCGTTGGATGATCTCCTCGAGTTCTGCGGCCAACATGGCCACAAACTCCGCCTCGGAAAGGCCGGGGTTGTTGCGGTAGGCCAGCGGAGCGGAAGCGTAGATGAAACCCGGAGCCAGCGGCCCGAAATCCGCGTGGTAGGCCGGGACCCCGGTAGCCGCCAGGGAACCCATGGCGATCCCGTGATAGGCCATCCGCCTCGAGAGGATCTTGGTCTTCTGGGGCCGACCGGAGAGCGACCAATAATACCGGGCAATTTTGATCGCGGTCTCGTTGGATTCTGCCCCCCCACTGGTGAACTGGAAGTGGGAGTGGTGTGGCAACAGCTCAGACAGCTTGACCGCCAACTCGATCACCGGGGGGGTGGCCAGGCCAAAGAAAGTCGGCTGGAAGGCCAGCCGGGCCATCTGCTCGCGGGCCACCTCGGCCAGCTCGCTGCGGCCATGCCCCACGTTGACGTTCCATAGCCCGGCAAACCCATCCAGGTACCACTTGCCCGTGGTGTCGCGTACCCGGCTTCCCTTACCCTCGACCAGCACAATCGGGCCGCTCTGGCGGTGGCGGTGCAGGTTGGTCACGGGGTGCAGCAGGTGAGCCAGGTCTTGCTCGAGCAGCTTCTCGGTGTCCCAAACCAGGGTCTGTGCCATAGTGCTACCGATTCTAACGCGAAGTCGGGATCCTTCGCTTTGGGGCCAAGCCCAACCCGCCTTGGCATGTCCTGGCTGGCGTGTATGCTGGTATCTAGTTGCATGAGCACGCCTACCGTCCAACGCAGGGTTAACCCCAACTTCATCACCGAGATCATCGATGAAGACCTAAAGGCAGGTCGCTACTCCCAGATCGTGACGCGCTTCCCGCCCGAACCCAACGGTTATGCCCACCTGGGTCACGCCATCGCCAGCTACCTCAACTGGGGCATTGCCCAGGACTACGGCGGCCTGTTCCGGCTGCGCATGGACGACACCAATCCCCAGACCGAGCGTCAGGAATACGCCGAAGCCTTGGTGCGCGACCTGGCCTGGCTGGGCCTGCGCTGGGATGGGAAGGTGGAGTACGCCTCGGACTACTTCGAAGACCTCTACCAGATGGCCCTCCGGCTCATCCAAAAAGGGCTGGCCTACGTGGATAGCATCCCCCATGAGGAAATGGTGCGGTTGCGCGGCAGCGTAGAGGTCCCCGGTACCCCCAGCCCTTATCGGCAGCGCAGCATTGAGGAGAACCTCGAGCTGTTCCAGCGGATGCGGGCCGGGGAGTTTCCCACCGGGGCCCACGTGTTGCGCGCCAAAATAGACCTGGCTAGCCCCAACATGAAACTGCGGGACCCGGTGCTCTATCGCATCGTCCATGCCGAGCACTACCGCACTGGAACCACCTGGCCCATCTACCCCAGTTACGACTTTGCTCAAGCCCCCACCGACGCTCTGATCGGGGTTACCCACAGCCTGTGCTCCTTGGAGTTCGTGGATAACCGGGCCATCTATGACTGGTTGATGGAGCATCTGTGGGGCGAACCCAGGCCCCGGCAGTACGAGTTTGGCCGGAGGAGCCTCGAGTACACCGTGGTCTCCAAGCGCAAGCTGCTCAAGCTGATTGCCGGGGGCCACGTGACCGGCTGGGATGACCCCCGCATGCCCACCCTGGCCGGCCAACGCCGCCGGGGGGTTACCCCTGAAGCCCTGCGGACCTTCGCGAAGAGCGTGGGGATTTCTCGCACCAACCGAACGGTGGACATCGCCCTGCTGGAGCATGCCATCCGCGAGGACCTAAACCTTCGGGCACCCCGGGTGATGGCCGTGATCCGGCCCCTCAAGGTGGTGCTGACCAACCTCGAGGCCGAGTCCACCCTCTCCCTGCGCTACTGGCCCGATGATGTGGTGCGGGGTTCCCCCGATGGCCTGGTGGCGCGGCCCAACGGCGAGCGGGTCAGGCCTGAGGAGGCGGTCCGGCCGGTACCCCTCACCCCCGAGCTCTACATCGAAGCGGATGACTTCGAGGTCGAGCCCCCCCCAGGGTTCAAGCGGCTCACCCCCGGCGGAACCGTGCGGCTGCGAGGAGCAGGGTTGATCCGCTGTGACGAATACCTCCGGGATGCCACAGGGCAGGTTTGCGAGCTGCGCTGTACCTGGCTGGGCGAAGCGGGCAAGGCTTCTGGGGTCATTCACTGGGTGAGTGCGACCCAGAGCCTTCGGGCGGAATTCCGCCTCTACGACCGGTTGTTTCGCGTACCCTTGCCCGAGAGTGAGGCCAAGGAGCTGGAAGAGGAAGAAGAGGGCGAGACCCGCGAAGACCGCGACTTCCTCAGCTTCCTCAACCCTCAGAGCCTCGAGGTTCGGCAGGGCTGGGTCGAGGCCAGTGTGGCCAGTGACCCGCCCGAGACCCGCTATCAGTTCGAGCGGCTGGGGTATTTCTGGCCGGATCCGCTGGATTCCAAGCCTGGGGCGCTGGTTTTCAACCGCATCGTGGGCTTGCGCGACTCCTGGAAGGGCGCGGAGGGGCCTAGGCCCAAAGGGGAGCCGCGAGCCCCCAAAGAGGAAAAGGGGCAGGGCCCCGGCCAGGTGGTGCTCTCCGCCCAAGAACAGGCCCGGTTTGAGCGGTTCAAAGGGCAGGGGGTGGGGGAGGCGGATGCGCGGGTGCTGGCCCGTGACCCTGCGCTCGAGGCCTACCTAAACCAGGCCGCCCGGTGGGCTCCCGTGGCCCATCTGGCCAGCTGGGTGGTCAATGAGCTGGGGTCCTCCATCCGCGAGGGCAGCAATAAGGTCTCCCCCGCCGCTTTAGCCGAATTGGTAGCCCTGGTGCAGGGTGGGGAGATCAATACCCGAATTGCCAAAGACGTGCTGGCTGAAGCCCAAAGCAGCGGGGAAAACCCCGCCGAGATCGTACGGGCCCGGGGCCTGCGCCAGGTCAATGACAGCGCGGCCCTGGAGGCGGTGCTCGACCGCATCCTGGCTGCCCACCCCGACCAAGTGGCCGCCTACCGAGGGGGCAAAACCGGGTTGCTGGGGTTCTTCGTGGGTCAGGTGATGCGCGAAACCGGTGGGCAGGCCAATCCCCAAACCGTGCGGGAGCTGGTGCTGCGCCGGCTGGGCTGAGGGGCGTTTCTCAGCGCCCACCCCGATAGCGAATTCGGTAAACCCGCCCCCCCTTGTCATCGGAAACATACAGGGCCCCGTCGGGCCCAAAGATCAGGCCTACGGGGCGTCCCCAGGCTTCGCGGCACATCTGCCCCGGAGCCCGCCAACCGCTGGCAAAGGGCTCTGCCCGCACCGGTAGCCCATGCTCGAGCACGATCCGCTCAATCTTGCAATCCCGGTACTTGGCCGGGTCGCTGACCCCCAGCGAGCCGTGGTAGGCCACATAGAGGTCTTTGCGGTACTCCGGCGGGAAATTGCTCTGCCCCGCCAAGGCAAGCCCCAGCGGCGCCGAGTGGGCAGGGGCCGTGAACAGGGCCGGAACCGCCTTACGGCAATCAAACCCCGAGGTGCGGGGATCGGGCACATCACTCCGCTCCCCCTTTAGGTTGAGGCCCAGCCCTGGGGTGTAGCAGTAGGGCCAGCCGTGGTGTCCACCCGGTTGCACATGAACCACCACCTCCTCTGGGGGAAGGTCGTCCCCCAGGTGATCGGTGCCGTTGTGGGTTGCCCAGAGCTCTCCCCGCGGCGTCCAGGTGAAGTCCACGCTGTTCTTGAGCCCCTCGGCCCATAAAAGCCTGCGGCGGGGATCGGGGCTGTGGGCAAAGGGGTTGTCCCAGGGCACCGAGCCATCGGGGTTGAAGCGCAGGATGGCCGCCCGGCGTGGGTCCCGCTCGGGGCCGAAGTTGGTCTCCGAGCCTACCGAAAGGTAGAGCTTGCCATCCGGGCCAAAGTGCAGGGTGCGGGTGAAGTGCCCCGAGGGGCCAGGCAGGTCGGGGATCACCGTTTCCTTGGTCCTGAAGCGCCCATCCGGCCCCGGATGGGCGAAGCGCACCACCCGGTCGCTCAGGGCCACATAGAGCCAGCCCTGGTGCCACTCGAGACCATGGGGCAGCTCGAGACCCTCTGCCACCACCTCCACCCGGTCGGCCCGTCCATCGTGGTCCCGGTCGGGCAGGCGCACCACCTGACCGCTGTAGAGCAGGGTGAGGTAGAGGTCCCCCTCTGGGCCGAAGCTCATCATCCGGGGGGAGCCCTCGAGCCCCTCGGCGAAGATGCCGATTACAAACCCCGGCGGCAACCGGATGTGCCGGGCGGCTTCATCCCCTTCCTGAGCCCGCAGCGCCACCGAGGCCAGCAGCAAGGCCAGCAAAAACACCACTGGAAGCAACAGCCAGCGCGCACTGATCATTTGCAACCAGCTTAGCGCTCCCTCGGCCAGCCCTGCTACCTGGGACGTTAGGAAGCCCTCTCCAGCTCGGCCTTAAGCGCCAACGCCCGCTCGGCCAACCGCTCTCCCGCCTCGGCAAACGGCTGGAAGATCAGAGTGGCTCCCAGTTGCTCCAGTATGGGGTCTTCCTCGCGGTGGTAGCTGGTGGCCGCGATGATGCCCGCGAAACCTCGAACCTTCAGGGCCTGCACCCCCCGCAGTTTGGCCTCGAGGTCCGGCATGGTCAGCAACACCCCCTTCAGCCCCCGGAGCTCCAGGCGGTCCCACAGCTCGATGTCTTCGGCGTCTCCATAAAAGACCCGCCGCCCCTTGGCCAGGTGGCGCTCGAGCTTGTCCGGGTCCGCGTCGAGCCCCACCACCTGCTGCCCCTGGCGCTCGAGCAGCTTATAGGCCGCTCCTCCAGTCCGCCCCATCCCCACAATCAGCCACTCGGCCCCCTCCAGGCGGGTGGGTTCGGCATCAGGGTGCACCCCTCGGCCCTCAAAGCGGGACAAGAAGGGCTCTAGGCGAACATACAGGGCATGCACCCCGCGGTTGAGCGGGGCCGCCAGGGCCAGCGAGAGCGCCACCAAAAGGCCCATCATGGGCCCCCAGCCCTCCGGCAAGATCTGGGCCTGAATGGCCGCCGCCACCGTGATGAGGGCGAATTCGCTGTAGCTGGTAAGGGCTGCGCTGGTCACAAAAGCCGTGCGCGAGCGCAGTCCAAACCCCACCAGCAGCCCAAAAAACAGCAGGGCCTTGAGGGGCAGCAGGAGCAGCAAGCCCAGCTCGAGGGGCATCTGGGCCAGCGAGGGCAGACCAAGCAACCCGATTTGCAAAAAGAAGGCCACCAAAAAGCCCTCCTTGAGGCCCCACAACGCCCGGGACAGCTCGGAGGTTTGCGGGTGTCCCGCCAGCGCAGCCCCCATCAGCAGCGCGCCCAGCTCCGAGGAAACACCCACGCTTTCCGCCAGCTGGGCTGCCCCTAGGGCCAAACCCAACCCGTACAGCAGGAGCAGTTCATCGTGGCCGCTCCTCTCCAACACCCAGGCCACCAGCGGGCGCAAAAGCGGCAAGCCCAGCAAGAGCAGGGCCCACCAGGAGGGGGTTTTCACCCCAGCGTAGGCCAGCAGGCCCACCGCGATCACATCCTGCAGCACCAAGATGCCCACCGCGATTCGCCCATGAAAGGTGGAGAGCTCGCGCCGGTCTTCCAAGAGCTTGACCGCCAAGACGGTGCTCGAGAAGGCCAGGCCTGCGCCCACATAGAGCACCGGGGCACCCCCCAACCCCAACCCCAGCGCCAAAAGCCCCATCAGCAGGGCAAAGAGCAGGAAGTGCAGCCCCCCCACGCCGATAACCTGGGCCTGGACCAGGGTTTGCCAGCGCAGCTTGAGCCCCACCGTAAACAGCAGCAACAGCACACCAAAATGCGCAATCTGGCTCAGCAGGGGCTCGGAGTGAAAACCAAACCCCCACAGCGCAAACCCGGCCCCTAGGTATCCCACCAAGGGCGGCAACCCGATGCGGCTCACCAGCAGCCCCAACAGATATGCAGTGCCCACCCAGAGCGCTTCCACAGGGTTCAGTGTACGGGTTTGCGGAGTGAAGGTTACTTCCCCACACAGAAGTTGCGAAACACCCGCTCAATTACCTCGTCAGAGACATTCTTTCCGAGAATGGAGGCCAGGGCCTCGAGCGCCCCCTCGATGGACAGACCGGCCAGATCCTCCGGGGCCTCGAGCGCTTCGCACAAGTAGGCCTCGGCTCGGGCCAGGGCTTCCGCCTGGCGCTCGTTGGTGATCCAAACCTCCCCCTCAGGAGCGTCCCGCAGCAGGCGATCGTGAATCGCCCGGCGCAGCTCCTCGAGACCGGCCCCGGTAGCGCTCGAGACCGGCAGAAACCCCTGGGTATCCCAAACCGCCGGTAAATCCGCTTTGGTCGCCACCTTGAGGCTGCGCTCCCAGGGCAGGGCGGGGGGGGGAAGCTGGGGCTGGCTCGAGTCCGCCAGGTACAGAATCAGATCGGCTTCTCGGGCAATCTGCAAGGCCCGCTCCACCCCGCTCTTCTCGACCGGATCCTCAGTCGGGCGCACCCCGGCTGTGTCCACCGCGGTAACCGGGACTCCAGCAATCTCCAGGGGGGCCTCGAGGTAGTCGCGGGTGGTTCCGGGAATCGGGGTCACAATGGCCCGGTCATACCCCAGCAAGGCATTGAGCAAACTGGACTTGCCCGCATTGGGGGCCCCCACCAGCGCGATTCGGGCCCCACGCTGGGCAATACGCCCGGCTGGGGCGGTGGCCAGCAAGCGGCGAACCTCCCCCAGAATCGGCTCGAGCCGCCCCCGAATTTCAGCCGGTTCCACCCCCTCTTCCGGGTAGTCCAACCAGGCCTGAATATGCGCCAACAGGTCAAAAAGCCCTTCCGATAGGGCCTGGATTTTATTCGAAAGCCCCGCGCTCAACCCCCGCAGCGCTTGCCGCCGGGCCGCATCCGACTCCGACTCCACCAAACTCAGCACCGCCTCCGCCTGGGCTAAATCCATCCGCCCACTGATATAGGCCCGCAAGGTAAACTCCCCTGGCCCCGCCGGGCGGGCTCCCGCCTCGACGAGCGCCTGCAAAACCTTGCGCAAGACCGCAGGCGAGCCGTGGGTGTGCAGCTCAGCGCTGTCCTGCCCGGTGTATGAATGGGGGGCACGAAACACCAGCAGGAGCGCCTCATCCAGAACCTCCCCATCTGCGCCGAGAATCTTGCCATAGGTAAAGGAATTGAGCTTTAGCTCGAGCGGGTTTTTGCCCTTCCACAAACCTGCAACCAGCTCAATGCTGCCCTCCCCCGAAACCCGCACAATCCCCACCGCCCCCTTACCCGGCGGGGTAGCGATGGCTGCAATGATGTCTTGAAGTGAAGGCAGCGGCATAGGTTTCTGGCCAAGGCTCCATCCCCATTGGGGGAGCTTCCAGCCAACTTTACCGCAAAACCCAGAACCCCTTGCCTCAATGGGCAAGGGGTCCCCTTAGGTGTCACTTGACCTAAAAACTCACCCGAATGTCCTTGCTGCCGGTGTCGCCATACTCACCCACCCGCAGCACCAAGGCCTTGACCTCAGTGCCCTTGGGCACCGAAAACACCACCGCAAAGTTCAGGGCCGCCCCCGGCAGCAGGGTGAAGCCGCCGCCGGTGTTGGTGCCGCTGGGGCTGTCGTAGGCGATGGGCGGAAACGAGCGCCCATCGGCCCCGGCCAGGGCGGTGTTGCCGGGGTTGTTCACGCTCAGCGAGGGGGCCACCGTGCCCGACTGCTTGGCGTTCTTGAGCAGGCCAGTCACCACCACCAGCTCCTCTTCGGCGCTGCGGGGCTGGATGGCCAGGTTGTTCTTGTCGAAGCGGGTGGTGTAGCTCTCCATCCGCTCCACCTTTTGAATTTGCACCCGGAAGAGCCCGGTCAGGATCTGATCCCCCACTTTGCCCTGGAACTGCCCGGCCAGTTGATTGGCCCCACCTGCAGCGCGAATCTCGTAGCCACCCTGCACCTTGACCACGGTCTGGCCCAGGGCTTTGGCCACATCGGCCAGCGGCACGTAGGCGGTGCCCTGCACCACGATCACCCGTGTGGAGGCCACCTGCCCGTTCAGGATGAGCCGCTGGGCACTCTGGGCCAGCGCCAACAGCGAGAGACCCAGCGCCAGTACCAGGATTAATTTCCAAAGCTGCTGCATGTTTTCCTCCTACCTAAACTTCTGTACCCGTTCAATGACGGCCAGGGCCCACTTGCGGTAGCCTTCGGGATCCATGCTGCTGTTGGTGAGCAAAAAAGCATATTCGCGGTAGCGGAAGGCCAGGCTGAAGACTGGCTGGCTCTGGTCGCCGCGAAACAACCCAGCCTCGTCCCCCACGTTTAGGCCCACCCAACTGGAGGCCCCCTTGCGGAGTTCCCCCAGCCAGTGTTGGGCCCCCTGGGGGCTGCTGCGGAAGTATTGCAGTTGGGTAACCCCACCGGACAGGTTGTGAATACAGTAGGACATGGACTGCACCGAGCCGATGGCCTGTGCCATGGCCTGGGCCACCGCCTGTCCGCCACTGCCGCTCAGGGGCTTGCCGTCCTGCAAAAGACCTTCGTTGCTCATCACGAAGCCCACCGAGCCCAGGGCGTTGGGGGTGTTGCCCTGGTTGAAAATACCCATCAGGTAGCAAGGGTGGGGGTCTTTCTGGGCCAGGGCAAAGCCCAGCAGCAAAGCGATAAACCAGAATCTGCGCATAATGGTTCTCCCTTACCTACGGCCCGCCCACGCCCAGTTGCAGGTTGTAGGGCACCAGCGGCAGGCGCACCGAGCCATCGGTAAACTCACCCGTGCGTAGTACCTCCACCACGTACTGAACGGCGGGCAGGCTGCTCAGGTCTATGCGCTCGCCTTCGGGCCCACCCCCTGGGGTGCTGAAGGGCTGGCCCTCGGCCACCTTGTTGCCACTCAGGTTGTAGAGGTTGAGATGGAGGCCCTCGCCACCGAGCTGCACGCTGCGGATGTCCACATTGCGCTCGAAGATGAAGCCCTCTCGCACCCCTTTGAGGAAGCGTATACCGGGGTCGCCGGGGTTGATCCACCACAAATTGAGCGAGCCAAAGATGGTGATCAGGGGGGGTATGGGAGGGCTGAATGCGCCCAAGCCAAAGGCATATTTGCCCACCTCGCCCGCACTGGCCGAGACCTTGACGGTATAGCTCGCAGTGCCGCTGGGGAAGGTATAGACCGGCAGGCTGCTGCAATCCGGGCCGGTGGAGCCCACAAACACCTCGTTGTTGCCCCCGTCGAAGATGCGCACCGTGAGGGGGACGTCGGTGGAGAGGATGTTGAAAATAAAAGGCTTGGAGCTGCTGGCGGTGGCGGTGAAGCGGTAGTAGTCCACGTCGTTGCTCACGTGCAGGGTGGCGCTGTAGCTGCCCTGACCTATACTGGCTGCGGTGTTGCCGGTCTCGTTGGGCTCCAGGGCATCGGGGTCAAGTGAAAAGGACTGTCGGGTGAAGAAGAAGTTGTAGGGCAACCGGGCTAGCGCCGAGAGGGTTAGCAGCGAGTTCCCCGGCGGGATGTCCACAATCAGATTGCGTCCGTTGGCGCTGGTTTTGTCGCTGATGAGCTGGGTATCGCCACAGCCCGACTCCTTCACCAGTCCATTGCCCAACGCCAGCTTGCCCAGCCCATCGGGGTAGTTGAAGATGAAGTTGACCCGGCTGTAGCCTGGGGCATTCACCCGGTAGACGTCCTTATCGGCCCCGTTGTGCAGGTTGAGGTCGTAGGTGTTGCCAGGGGTGGGGGCAGTGGCCTGGGCGGGGGTGTTGTTGGGCTCGAGCCGGTCCGGATTCAAAAAATTCCCCGCCGCCTGGAGCACCGCCGCAAAGGCGTTCACGGAGTAGTTCACCTTGGGGTCGGGCGAGTTGCTGTACCCGGTCTGTTGCAGGATGTTCTTGACCTGGTTGGAAGTGAGGGCGGGGTTGTAGGCCCGCATCATGGCTGCGATTCCGGCAATGAAGGGGGTGGAAGCGCTGGTGCCGCCAAAGGTGGTAAGCCCCAAAGACCCCATGGGGTTGTTGCCATAAACTGCGTGGATGTTGGTCGGCGCCCAGATGTCCACAAAAGAGCCGTAGTTGGAATAGGAGATCGCAGTGTTGCTGTTGTTAGCCAATGCTCCAACGCAGATCACCTTGTCCAGTACACACGGAGCCCACTCATAGTTCTGGCCATTGTTCCCGGCTGCCGCCACCATCACCAGGCCAGCCGCACCCGCATCCTCGAAGGCGTTGTAAAAGCCGGTAGTCTCGAAGGCGATCTTGCAGAAGGCATTATTGCCGCACATGGTGAAGCTCATCGAGATCACGTCGGCCCCCCAGCCAATGGCCGCGCGAACGGCGTGCTTGACTTGATAGAGGTCGGCGCTGGTTTTGAACAAAATGGGGTCGGCCACCTGCCCGCCCGTTCCCGCAGCGCCGGTACCGTTGTTCAACACCGAAAGGGCCACACTCGCCGCTCCCGTGCCGTGCCAGGGGCATCCACCTCCACCACAAGTCCAGGGGTTGGTTCCACCTGCGTTGTAGTCGCTGTCCACGAAGTCGTACTGCAGGGGGGTAGTGGGGAAATCGGCGCTCAAGCTGTTGCCCGCGCCGTCCAGCCAGAAGCCACCGTCCACGATGGCGACGCGGGGTCTGCGTGGCACGCTCCGAGCGGCCACGAACTGCCAGGCCCGCACCACGTTGGCCCGGCTGCCGGTGTCGCCGAACTCGGCCCAACTGAAAGCATCATTGCCGCTGCCTTCGTTGGTTCCCAGCATCACGGTGTCCCCCGAGGCATCGCCCTGTCCTACGAAGTTGGCAGTAGCACCTTTTCCACCTGCTAGCTCGTGGGCCACCAATGCCAGCAGCTTGGCTCCGCCGTCGCTGGAAATTTTGAAGGTGCCGCCCAAACCGGCTTTTTCAGCGTCGGCCTTGAAGGTGGAAACGTCCAGCTTGCTGGGGTCTATCTTGACCAGGTACTCGGTGGGCTGGGTGTACTTAGGGTCTAAAACGATTCCCGAGCCGGGTGGAGGTGCGGGCACAGTGTTGTTGGAGAGTATTACGCCACCGTAGTGATTGAGGAAGTCTTGAAGTTCGCTCTGGCTCTTGGGCGAGAACAGGACTTCATTGATGACAAAAGTGCTTTTCAAACCCTTCTCGTCCACCGCTGCCGCCAACGGGCGCGGCCCCTGGGGGCCATCGGGGAGGCTGGTGGGCTCGGGCTGCACGGTGGGGTCTACGGTGTAGTTGAAGGTTACGTTTGGGGGGCTGTTGCGCCCACAAGCGGCCAACAAAGCCAGTAACAGAATCCAGACCAGATGCTTCATGCATGCTCCTTTCGGTTAGCGTAGGCCCTCTGTGGGCTGTGTGAGCTGGGCCTCGAGCCAGGCCACCAGCTCCAGGGGGCTTTCGAACTCGAGCACCTCCCCCGCCCGCTCGAGCCGAGCCTGCCAGGGGTGGGTTTCGTCCGGCGGCTGCACGATAAGCCGGTACTCGCGCTTGGTTTCGTCATCCTCCACACCTCACCTCCTCGTGTGGGCCACCTTAGCAGGGGGGGCGTGGCAAGGGCGTGGCAAAACAAGACCCCCTGCAGGGGGGATCTTTCCCGGTCGGGTGATAGGAGGGGTTAGATCATCGGCCTGCGCCCGGCGGCCCCTTCATAAAAAAAGAGCAGCTTGCCTAAAGCGAGCTGCTCCGGTTTTTTAGGGTCAAAGGAATCCCTACCCCCTCGAGCCCACCGCCTCCTTTTTGGGGCTCTCCCCCAGCGCATTCTCACCGGTAAACTCGCGCCCCAGAATCAGGGTATGGATGTCGTGGGTGCCCTCGTAGGTGTCCACGGTTTCCAAGTTCAGCATATGGCGGATGCTGTGGTACTCGAGGGTAATCCCACTCCCACCCAGAATCTCCCGCGCAGCCCTGGCCCCGTTCAAGGCTGCCCGCACATTGTCCCGCTTGCCCAACGAGACCTGCGCGGGCTTGAGCTTCCCGGCATCTTTGAGCTGGGCCAGGCGCCAGGCCAGAAGCAGGCCTTTGGTGTGGTCAGAAGCCATGCGCACCAGCTTCTCCTGCACCAGCTGGCGGCTGGCAATGCTGGAGCCGAAGGTGGTACGGCTTTTGGCGTACTCCAGGGCCTCGGTGTAGACCGCCTCCAAAGCCCCCAGCGCTCCCCAGGCAATCCCGTAGCGGGCTTGGGTAAGGCAGGAAAGCGGGCCCTTGAGGCCCTGCACCCCCGGCAGCATCGCGCTGGCTGGAACCCGCACGTCCTCGAGCACCAGCTCGCTGGTCACCGAAGCCCGCAGCGAAATCTTGTGCTGGATTTTATTGGCTTTGAACCCCGGGGTATCGGTGGGGACGATGAAACCCCGCACCACCCCCTCGTCGTCTTTGGCCCAGATCACCGCGATCTGGGCCAAGTTGCCGTTGGTAATCCACATCTTGGAGCCGCTCAGCCGGTAGAAATCCCCATCCCGACGGGCTCGAGTTTTCATGTTGCCGTCGGGGTCCGAGCCGCCATCGGACTCGGTCAGGCCAAAGCAGCCCACATACTCCCCGGTAGCGAGCTTGGGCAGGTATTCGCGCTTCTGCTCTTCCGAGCCGAAAGCGTAGATGGGGTACATCACCAGGCTGGACTGGACGCTGCAAAAGCTGCGCAGGCCGGAGTCTATGCGCTCGAGCTCATAGGCCACCAAACCATAGCTGGCCGCGCTGGCCCCCAGACCCCCGTACTCGGTAGGGATGGTCGGCCCCAGAAAGCCCATCTCACCGAACTTGCGGATCAGGTGGGTGGGGAACTCCGCGTTCTCCCACCACCGGTTGATGTGCGGCAAGCATTCAGCCTCGAGGAACTTGCGTGCAGCCCGTCCAATTTCGCGCTCTTCCGCGGTCAGCAGTTCCGAGACCTGTAGGAAATCAAACATGGGAAACCTCACCCTCCAGTTTACAAAACCGGGGCCGGGCACACCCTGATAGGGGGCGGGTTCTCTTTCGCGGGGAGCAACCCCTTCCGCCACGGAAAAAGGGAATGCCGTAGGGGTTACGGGGGTGGGGTCGTTGGTCATGATCCCCTAAAGTGCTAGACTTATCAAAGTGTCGCAAGCCGTGGACCTAGGCCCTTCCCAACTCTGGCAAGCCCTCGAGCCCAAACTGCACTACCTCCCCCATGATTCACGCGAGGCCGTGCACCAGGCCCTGGAGTTCGCCTACCAAGCCCATCGGGGGCAGTGGCGCAAGAGCGGGGAGCCCTACATTATCCATCCGGTGGCGGTGGCGGAAATCCTGGCCGAGCTGAGGATGGATGCCGAAACCCTGATGGCCGGGTTGCTGCACGACACCATAGAGGACACCGAAGCCACCCCAGAGGAGCTCGAGGAGCACTTTGGGGCAGGGGTGCGCAAGATTGTCGAGGGCGAGACCAAGGTTTCCAAGCTCTACAAGCTGGCCCACGCCGCGGCCAACGATGACCAACCCGTAGAGGAAAAGCACGCGGAGGATCTACGGCAGATGTTCATTGCCATGGCCGAGGACGTGCGCATCATCATCGTCAAGCTGGCCGATCGCCTGCACAACCTGCGCACCTTGCAGGCCATGCCGCCCCACAAGCAAAAGCGCATCGCCCGCGAGACCTTGGAGATCTATGCCCCGCTGGCCCACCGGCTGGGTATCGGGCAGGTCAAGCTCGAGCTCGAAGACCTCTCCTTTCGCTATCTGGAGCCCGAGACCTACCACGAGCTGGAACGGCGGCTCAAAAGCCACCAAGCCGAGCGCGAAGCCGCCGTACAGAAGGCTAAAGCAGCCCTCGAGGCGGCCCTGGGCCGCGATTTCAGCCTGAAGGGGAGCATCAAAGGGGTGGAGGTCACAGGCCGCACCAAGCACCTCTACAGCATCTGGAAGAAGATGGAGCGGGAGGGCAAGGCCCTCGAGCAAATCTACGACCTGCTGGCCCTGCGGGTCATCCTGGAGCCCAAGCCCAGCCGGGATCCCGAGGAGAACGCAATGCGCCAGAAACAGGTCTGCTATCACGTGCTGGGGCTGGTTCATGCCTTATGGCAGCCGATCCCAGGGCGGGTCAAGGACTACATCGCGGTACCCAAGCCCAACGGCTATCAGTCGCTGCACACCACGGTGATCGCGGTGAATGGGCTGCCGCTGGAGGTGCAAATCCGCACCCTCGAGATGCACCATGTGGCGGAGTACGGGGTCGCCGCCCATTGGCTGTACAAGCAAGGCCTCACCGATCCCGAGGAGCTCAAGCGCCGGGTGGGCTGGCTCAAAAGCATCCAGGAGTGGCAGCAGGAATACTCCAGCTCGAGGGATTTTGTCGAGGCCGTGACCCGTGAGCTGTTGGGGGACCGGGTCTTTGTCTTCACCCCCAAAGGCAAGATCATCAACCTGCCGCGCGGCAGCTCCCCGGTCGACTTCGCC
Organism: Meiothermus granaticius NBRC 107808; assembly: GCF_003574355.1. Taxonomy (GTDB): domain Bacteria; phylum Deinococcota; class Deinococci; order Deinococcales; family Thermaceae; genus Meiothermus; species Meiothermus granaticius. The sequence continues at coordinate 46,942 of NZ_QWLB01000013.1, forward strand.
TACCACATCCACACCGAGGTCGGGCACCGCATGGTGGGGGCTAAGGTCAATGGGCGGATTGTGCCGCTCTCCTACGAGCTACAAAACGGCGAGATCGTGGAGATCCTTACCGCTAAAACCGCCCACCCCTCCAAGGACTGGATGGAGTATGCCAAAACCCGCAGCGCCAAGCAAAAGGTGCGGGCTTTTTTCCGATCCTTCGAGCGACAGGAAATCCTGGAGCGCGGGCAGCGGATGCTCGAGAAGTACTTCAAGCGCCGGGCCCTGCCCCGCCCCCTGGAAAGCCAGCTCGAGGAGATCGGGCGCAAGCTGATCAAAAGCCCCTCCCCCGAAGACCTTTACCTGGCCCTGGCCAATGGGCGGGTGGTCCCCCAGCAGATCGCCCGACTCCTTGCCCCCAAGGAGGAGCCCCGGGTCCAAAAACTCAAACCCGTCCGGAACGAGCTGGGGATTCGGTTGGAATCCGACCTGCATGTCCCCATCAAGCTGGCCTCTTGCTGCAACCCCATCCGAGGGGATGCCATCTTGGGCTATGTGACCCGCGGGCGAGGGGTGAGCATCCACAAAGCCGACTGCCCCAACCTGCGCCGCCTGATGGAAGCCGACCCTGGGCGCATCGTGCTGGCCTACTGGGAAGGGCTGGGGCGGGTGGTTCAGCTCGAGGTCATGGCCGATGACCGGGCCGGGCTGTTGCGGGACATCATGGACGCCATCGCCGCGATGGGCAAAAGCGCCAGGGGGGTCAATTCCAGCCCGGCCTCGCCGCTTTCCACCCTGTTTCGGATCAGCACCCGAATTGATGTGAGCGAACGCGAGCAGGCCCTGCTCGACGAGCGGCTGCGGGGGGTGCGCAACGTGCGCGAGGTCCGCTGGTCGCAGGTGCTGTAGAGTGGCTCAAGTGGGCAGATCCCGATATCTCGAGCACAGCACCTCCGCCAGCAACCGAGCCCCCACCAGGCTCGAGCGCCCGCTGGGGTCCAGGTTGGGGGCCAGCTCCACCAGGTCAAAGCCCACCAGGGTGTTGCCGCGAACGGTCTCCCGTGCCACCGCGAGGGCCTCGGCGTAGGTCAACCCCTCCACCTCCGGGCTGCTGGTTCCGGGCAGTACCGAAGGGTCGAGCACATCCGCGTCGAAGCTGAGGTACACCTTCTGGCCCCGGGGCAGTTGCTCGAGCACCTCAGACAGGCTCTCGCGCACCTTGCGAGCGCTGATGAGCCGGTGCCCTCGAGCCCTCGCCGCCCGGTAAGCTTCGGGGTTCGTCCGCAGACCGCGCAACCCCACCACGAAGACTGACTTCAAGCCGGGAAGCTCCTCCACCGCCCGCCGGAAGGGCGAGGAGTTGGCAAAGCGGGTGCCGTTGCGGGCCTCCGAAAAGTCCAAATGGGCATCGAGCTGTACCACATAGAACTCATCCAGGTCGGCATAGGCCCGCAGCAGGGGGTAGGTGACGGAGTGATCCCCCCCCACAAACACCGGCAACCCCACCCGCCCGCGCAGCTCGAGGGCCGCCTGGGTGATGCGACGAAACGATTCCTGATATTCCAGCTGGGCCGGGTCCACGTCCCCGGCATCCACCAGATGAACCCCCTGCAAGCAGTAGGTCTCGGTCTCGAAGTCAAAATATCCCTCCGCCCCCGGCGCAAACCGGCCTGAGGCCTCGCGCAGGGCCCCAGGGGCGAAGCGAGCCCCCGGACGATAGCCCACCGCAAAATCATAGGGGATGCCCAGAAAACCCACCTCGGCTCGCCAATCCTCCGCCAAAGAGCGGTAGGGGGCTTTGAAAAAGGTGGCTGGGCCAGTGAAGGCAAGCTCGTGATGGCGCATAGGGAACCTCTCTAGACCTCACCGCTGTCCAGGGCTTTTTCCAGCCTCTCCCCAATGGCGCGGATGGGGTGGATCAGTTCCCCGAAGCGGGGATCTTGGGTCAGGCCCATTCGGTAGCGGGCGTAGATCTGCTGCATGATTCCCCCCACCTTGAAAAGCCCAAAAACATAGTAAAAGAGAATCCTCGAGGCCTCCCGCCCGGTGCGCTCGGCGTAGGCCTGGATCAGCTCGGCCCGGCTAAAATTACCCAGCAGGTGGGTCAAACCAAAGCGCTGGAGGCTGGGGGGGTCACCCGCCTCCGCCCAGTACGCCAGGGTGGTACCCAGGTCCATCAGGGGATCACCCAGGGTTGCCATCTCCCAGTCCAGCACCGCTTCTACCCGCTGCAGGTCGGGCGAGAACAGCAGGTTGTCGTATTTGAAGTCGTTGTGGAGGAGGGTGGCCTCCCCGGAGGGGGGCAGGTGGGCCGGGAGCCACGCCATCGCCCGCTCCAGGCCCTCTACCGTCTCAGTGCGGGCCTTTAGGTAGCGCTCCGTCCAACCCCGTACCTGCCGCTCCACGTAGCCCTCGGGGTGGCCCAGATCGGAAAGCCCGGCCTGTCGGTAGTCCAGATGGTGCAGCTCTACCAGTGCATCCAAGGCGGCCTGGGCCACCTGGTGCATGCGGCTCGAGGTCAGTTCGGGAGTGGCCTGGTTGCGCAGGATAGCCCCGTGCAGGCGCTCCATCACATAAAAAGGGGCCCCCAGCACCCCCTCATCCGAGCAGTACAGCAGGGCCTGGGGCACCTTGGGGTAGACCGGCTTCAGCGCCCGGAGAATGCGGTACTCCCGCGCCATGTCGTGAGCGGTTTTGACGCTGGCCCCCAAAGGGGGGCGGCGCAGCACCAGCTCCTGTTGGTCCAGCCGCAGCAGGTAGGTGAGGTTGGAAAACCCCCCAGGGAACTGCAGCACCTCGAGCTCCCCCGAGCCCCCCGGCAAATGCTGGCTGAGATAAACCCGCAAGGCCTCAAGGTTCAACTCCTCGCCCTTGCGAACCGCCACCGCCCCGTCGAGCACACGTCCCTCCTAAAGGGAGACCTCAGCCCCATAGCCTTTGAGCAGGGCTCGAGCCACCACGGTTTTGTGCACCTCGTCCGCCCCATCGTAGATTCGGGCGGCCCGCTCGTGGCGGTAGAAGTAGGCCAAGGGGGTGTCGTCGGAAAGCCCCAACCCCCCGTGTACCTGGATGGCCCGATCCACAGCCCGCTGCAAAACCCCAGCCACAAAGTACTTAATCGCCGAAATTTCTACCCTAGCCCCCTCAGTCCCCAGCCGCTCCACCTTCTCGGCGGCATCCAGCACCATCAGCCGGGCAGCATGGACCTCGGCCTGGGTATCGGCGATGAGGTGCTGCACAGCCTGGCGCGAGGCCAGGGGCTTACCGGGGGAGAGCTCACGGGCTGCGGCGTAGGCACAGGTGAGCTCGAGGGCCCGTTGGGCAATCCCCACCCAGCGCATACCGTGGTGGATGCGCCCGGGTCCCAGCCGCTCCTGGGCGATGGCAAACCCCTTGCCCCGCTCTCCCAACAGGTTTTCCCTGGGCACCCGCACCCCCTCGAAGCGAAGCTCCGCGTGGCTGGCCCAGTCCTCCCCCACTTCCCCCATCACCGCAATTTTACGCACCTGAATCAGCCCAGGGGCATCGCTCGGGACGAGGATCTGACTGGCCCGGGCATAGGGGTTGGGATGGTCGGGGTCGGTGATACACATCACGATGACAAACTCGCTCCCCTCAAAACCGGTGGTGTACCACTTGTGCCCGTGGATTACCCATTCCTCCCCCTCGAGCGCCGCCCGGGTGGAAAGCCAGACCGGGTTGGAACCCGCATGCTCCGGCTCGGTCATCGCAAAGGCACTGCGGATCTCCCCTGCCACCAACGGCTTCAGGAAGCGCTCTTTCTGCTCAGGGGTCCCCTGCTTCAGCAGAAGTTCCATATTGCCGATGTCGGGAGCCTGGGTGTTGAAGATGTAATGCCCCAGAGGGCTTTTGCCCAGCTCTTCGGAGAGCCGGGCGAACTCAGGGAGCGAGAGCCCCATGCCCCAAGGCCTGGGCAGCGCAGGCAGCCACCAGCCCCTGGCCTTGACCTCCTGACGGAGTTCCTCCAGGGCTGGCCGGATCGCACGGAACCCCTGGCGGAAAAAGCGGGGCTCGAGGGGCCATACCTGAGCCTCCATAAAGCTGCGAACCTCCGATACCTCGGGCTTCGGTGCCATTTGAGCCCAGTGTACCGCGCAGGCTCGAGTTGAGCAGCGCCGGGCTTACCGGGCCAATTATCCAATGCGGCTCGACTCACGGGGCCGCAATACCGCGTACTGAATAACCGGCTGAGGCTCTTCCTGGGGTTGCTCGAGCAGCCCTACCAACAAACCCACCGCCAGCTCGCCCAGCCTTCGGCTCGGAATCTCCATATGGGTCAGGCTCGGCGAGAGGTGGGCCGCCAGGGGGTGGTTCCCGAAGGCCACCACGGCAACCTCCTGAGGCACCCGCACCCCCAGGGTCTTGAGCGAGGCCATCAACCCAATGGCCGCCAAGTCGTTATAGCAGATGACCGCATCGGGAAAGGGCTGCATCGTCCAAAGCAAGGCACTGGCTTGCTCCCCGCCGAGCAGGTCCGGGGAGGTCAGGCTCAGCACCTGCGGGGTTAGGCCCGCTTGCTCGAGTGCGTTCCGGTAGCCCCGCTCCCGCTCTTGGTTGACCCAAAAGGGAGGACCGGCCAGATAGAGGATGCGCTGACATCCCAACCCGACGAGGTAGCTGGCCAACTGTAGGGAGGCGGTGTACTCATCTACCGTGACCGAAGGTACCCCCGCGATGCGTCGCCCCACGGTCACGATGGGCTGTTCGGGGCTGTGCAGGCAGGCGATCTCCTGATCGGTGAGCCTCGAGCCCGCCAGAATCAGGCCATCAGTGCGGGCGCGGAGGCTTTGGATGAGCTCCTGTTCGCGCTTGGGGTTCTCTTCGGCATCGGCCAGCAATACCGTGTACCCCCTTTCAGTCGCCACCTGACCTGACCCCTTGACCAAGGCGGTGAAGTGTGGGTTCAGAATATCCAGGATCACGATCCCCAGGGCCCTCGAGCGCCCCGTGCTGAGTATTTGCGCATGAAGGTTGGCTTGATATCCCAGCTTAGAAACCGCTTTCCAAACTCGCGCCTCGGTGGCTGCAGCCATACGCTGGGTTCCGTTCAGCACCTTGGAAACTGTGCCAGGGGAAACCCCGGCTTCTTTGGCCACCTCGAAGATGCGAACGGGTTTTCGCATAGCCCAAAGTATACGATAAGTAGGGCCAAGCTCCAATCTCGAGGCCACACTTCAGGGAAATACCCCCGATTTTTCCTTCAGCTCCAAGGGTAGGGCTTTCTCGCCCGCCGGCTTGACAAAAATCAAACGGGGTGCAAAACTATTTGGAAAGCGCTTTCTAAATCGCTCTTACCCTGCAAACCGGTCTGATACCTCCTATGTCACCTAATCTGCCGCAAACCACCTCCACGGGGCCCGCTGGGTTTCGCCTCGAGCGCCTCACCCCCTATGCCCTTCGCGTAACCCTGGGTAACGCAGTTCATACCAGCGTGCTGCCTGAGCTAGCCCCCCTCCCCTGGGAACAAAAGGGGGAAGGGCATGTCTCGAGCGGTGCGCTCTCCATCACCTGGCAGCCTGGGCCACCGGCCTTGCGGGTCTGGTACCAGGGCAGGGATGTGCTTGAAGACCATCCCCAGGTCGGGTATCAGTTTTCGCCCGAGGGGCTGCGGCATACCCGCGTACAGCACGAAGGGGAGCTCTATTTCGGTCTGGGCGAGGTGAGCGGGGTGTTGCAGCGCAATGGCCGGCGGTATCGCCTGGAACCCCGCGATGCCTGCCACTACGATCCAGAGTTCTCCGACCCCTTGTATAAGCACATACCGCTCTTTATCACCCGACACGCTGAAGACCTGTGGAGTGCTCTCCTGTACGACCAGCCACATCCCATGGTCTTCGATTTTGGCTGCGAGCGACACCACTACCACGGCCTATTCACCTATACCCTGGTGCGGGGAGCTGACTACCTGCGCTACCTGGTGATTTCGGCCAATAGCCTACCCGAGCTGCTCGAGCGCATGACCGGGCTGATCGGACGGCCCGAGCTGCCCCCCCGCTGGAGCCTGGGCTACCTGGCCTCAGGTATGGCTTACACCGATGCCCCTAACCCGGCGGAGCGCCTACAGGCGTTCGCCCAGCAACTGCGGGACGAGGGCGTGCCCTGCGATGGCTTCCACCTTAGCAGCGGCTATACCCTACACGAAGGCAAGCGCTATGTGTTCCACTGGAACCGGCACACCCTCCCCGACCCTGATGCACTGGTTGCAGGGCTCAGGTCCCAGGGCCTACGGCTCATCGCCAACATCAAGCCTGCTCTGTTGCAGGGGCACCCGGACTACGCGGCACTAAGGGATGCGGGCAGCTTCATCCGCAACCGGGATGGGCAAGCCCATGTGGCCCCTTTCTGGAGTGGGGACGCCTCCTGGCTGGACTTCACCCACCCCCAGGCGCGGGAGTGGTGGATAGCGGGCGTTCAGAGGGAGTTGCTCGATCGCGGCATCGAGGGGGTGTGGAACGACAACAACGAGTACGCTCTGGGCGACGAAGCCTTCAACGCGGAGGGCCGACCGACCTACCCCAGCGAGCAGATTCTGGGCATGGCCCAAGCTTCCCATCAGGCCCTGCAAAGCCATCCGGCCTTTCAGGACAAGCGCCCCTTTCTGATCTCCCGCTCGGCCTCGCTGGGGGTGCAGCGGCTGGCCCAGACCTGGAGCGGCGACAACACCAGCAACTGGAAAAACCTCCGCTTCGGCAACCCCATCGAGATGGGGCTGGCTCTGAGTGGCTTTGCTTTCAACGGCAACGACGTGGGGGGCTTTTTCGGCCAGCCGCCCGGCCCCGAGCTCTTTTTGCGCTGGGTACAGCAGGCAGTGGCCTATCCACGGTTTTCCATTCACTCCTGGAAAGAGCCCCCGACCGAGCCCTGGAGCTACCCAGAGGTGTTCAGCGCAGTGAAGGAGGCCCTGCACCTGCGCTACCGGCTGCTTCCCTACCTCTACTCGCTGGCCTGGCAGTACACCCAGTCCGGTGCGCCCATACAGCGGCCCCTGTTGTATGAGTTTCCCGACCTAGCCCAGGATCCCGGCTTTCATGCCCTGCTGGGACCCTTTTTGCTGTTCCCTTCGGTGGGGGTGCCAGGGCAGCGCAGGGTCGGCCTCGAGCTCCCCGGTGGCTGGTATGACTGGCATACCGGAGCCTATTACCAGGGCACGTTTGAATACCCGGCGCCACTGGAGCGGGTTCCGCTGCTGGTGCGCGAGGGGGCGATGGTGCCACTGGGACCGGTAATGCCCTGGGTTAGCCCGGCCCACGACACCCGGAGAGAGGTCTTGCTCTTCCCCCACCGTGGGGAAGGCCGGTCGCGGTTTGTGCTTTACGAGGACGACGGGGAAACCCTGGCTTATCGCCGAGGAACGCATACCCACATCTACCTAGACCTGACTTCTACCCACGAGGTCGTCGAACTGCGGCTCGAAGCCCGCGGAAATTATCCCCTGCCGTATACCCAACTGGAGGTGCAACTGGCCACAGAAGACCCGCGCAAGTTCAAGGTGATCAGCAACTGGAAAACGCTCGAGCAGAGCCCCCGTGCCGTCACTCTGAGCACGCGGGCATAGGGAGGTTGTATGCGAAAAGTTTGGCTTTTGGCGCTGGTTTTGCTCTTGGGTAGCTTGGCTTTAGCCAAAGGGACCCTACAGATCGTTTGGTTCACCGAAGCCCCCACCGAACAGGCTATCCTCGATAAGTACATCAAGATGTATGAAGCAGCCAACCCTGACACCAAGGTCGAGGTAACCTACGTGCCCTTCCAGCAGCTCACCCAGAAGCTCGAGCTCATGGTGGCTGGGAATACCCCACCTGACGTAGCCCGGGTTGTGACCGCCAACATCGCCCAATTTGAACCAGTGGCTTTGGATCTCTCCACCTATGTAGACTCGGCCAGCTTTCTAAATCAGTTCTTGCCCTCGCAAATCCCCTTTATCTATCGTAAGTCCCGCATCATCGGGGCTCCGTTGGATGTGACCGCCAACGGCCTTTTCTACAACAAGGACTGTTTTGCCGAGGCCGGGGTCAAGGCCCCCACCAGCAGCCTCAATGTCTGGACTTGGGAGCAGTGGCGTGAGGCCATGGATAAGGTGCGCAACAACAGCAAGTGCCGTTTTGCCCTGAGCTACGACTTCACCACCTATCGCTTTAGCACCCTGCTGTATGAAGCCGGAGGGCGCTATATCGACGAAAGCGGCAAAAAGTTTGTGGTGGATAGCCCTCAAGGCTTGCGGGCCCTGACCTTTTTTGCAGACCTCTTCAAGGATGGCTTCATCCCCAAAGGGCAGTGGCTTTCCAACGATGACCCCAGCACCCTCTTCCGCAGCGGCCTCTCCGGCATGTACATGTCTGGGAACTGGAACCTATCTCAGTTTGCGCAAATCAAAAACTTCAACTGGGGGGTGATGCCGCTGCCCCGCGACAAAATGCGCAGCACCGTACCTGGGGGCAAATTCGTAATGGGGTTCAAAAACAGCAAGAACCCGGATGAAGCGGCCAAATTCATCCAGTGGATTACCAGCAAAGAGATCAACTTGCCCTTCTCCAAGGACAACATGGTGCTCTCGGCCCGCAAAGATGCCAAGGGCATGAAGTATGGGCAATTCGATGATGCCATCGCCATCTACGAATCGGATCTTAGCGTTACCCCAGCTTATGTGGGTAAAGACTGGGCCAATCCGGTCATGGCCCAGATGAACACCTTTATTCGCGGGGAAATCGTGAAGGTGCTGCTGGGCCAACAAACCCCCAAGCAGGCCCTCGAGACCATCCAGGCCGAGGGGAACAAGCTCCTGCGCCAGTAGGCCGCTTTCCGGTCTTTCCAGGGAGCAATGGACGCACTCCCTGGAAAGACCAGGGGATGAGCCTCGCTCTTTGAAGGCTACGGTCATTTTAGGAACTGGTCATTTTCCATCGCATACCCCTGCACGGGAGGCGCTATGGGGCACAGGCTAGGCAAGCTTCTCACACCTTATTTTTTCGTAGCGCCCAACACCCTTATCTTTGGCATCTTTGTGCTGTTGCCTATGGTTTACGGCCTCATTTATTCCTTTTACCGGGGCAACTTCATCAGTGGGCTCCAGCAGTTTGTGGGGTTGGAAAACTATCGCAAGTTGCTGCACGACCAAGCCTTCCTGTCCTCCCTGCTTCATACCCTTGTTTATGTGTTCCTGGTGGTGTTGCTGGTGGTGGCGCTGAGCTTGGCTTTGGCCCTAGCCCTTCGTGCTACCAGCCTGGGCACCTCGCTGGCCCGCATCGGCTTCTACCTGCCGGTGATCCTCTCCCCGGTGGTAGTCGGGGTGGCCTGGCGCTGGATGTTCAGCAGCGATCTGGGGGTGATCAACGCCCTGCTCAGCAGCCTGGGCCAGTCACCCGTCCCCTGGCTGACCGATATCAACTGGGCCCGGGCGGTGGTCATTCTAGCCAGCGTTTGGTCTATGGCAGGGTTTTACATGGTGATCTTCATCGGCGGACTCAACACCATTCCGGCTGAACTCTATCAGGCCGCCGAGGTTGACGGGGCCAACCCCCGACAGCAGTTCTGGCAAATCACCCTGCCCCTGCTGGCCCCCACCACCCTGCTGGTCACCATCCTGGCCACCATCAACGCCTTCAAGGCTTTTGAGATCATCCTGGTCTTGACCAACGGCGGCCCTGGTGACGCTACCCGGCTCCTGGTGCAAAACATCTACCTGACGGCCTTTGAAGGGGCTAACCCCACCTATGCCAGCGCCCAGTCGGTGGTGCTCTTTGCCATCCTGATGCTGCTGACCCTGGTGCAGATGCGGGTCTCGAGGGAGCGCTAGCATGACCACCGCAAATCAAAAACGCCGTTGGGGCCGCATCCTGCGCGATGGGGTGGTGATCGGGCTGGCGATCCTTTTCCTGGTGCCGGTGATCTGGGTGGTGCTCTCCTCCTTCAAGCCGAGCGCCGAGCTGTATGTGCTGCCCCCCACCCTGCTGCCCAAGGAACCCACTCTGGCCAACTACCAGAGCGCACTGACCGTGGGCAATTTTGCCACCTACACCTGGAACAGCTTCTTCGTGGCCACCATGAGCACCCTGATTGCCCTCCTGACCAACTCCATGGCGGCCTTCGCCCTGGCCAAGTACCGCTTCGTGGGGCGAGAGGGGCTTTTCCTGCTGACCCTGGCCACCATCATGATTCCCCTGCAGGTGATCATGGTGCCCATCTTTCTGGTGCTGCGCAACATGGGCCTGACCGATAGCCTGTGGGGCATCATCATCCCCCCAGCAGCCACCCCGACCGGGGTATTCCTGCTGCGGCAGTACATGCTGAGCATCCCCGACGAGATTCTGGAGTCAGCGCGGATGGACGGTGCGAGCGAGTGGGGTATTTACTGGCGGATCATCCTGCCCCTCAGCGTCCCAGCCCTGGCTACCCTGGCCATCTTCAGCTTCACCTGGCGCTGGAACGATTTCATCTGGCCTTTTATCGTGATCTCGAGCGAACAAAAAGCCACCCTGCAGCTTGCCCTGGCCCGCCTGGTGGGGCAGTTCGGGGTGGACTGGAGCACCCTGCTGGCCGCCACGGTCATCACCCTGCTGCCCATGCTGATCGTTTTTCTACTGCTGCAACGTTACTTCTTGAGCAACCTGACCGCAGGGAGTGTGAAAGGATGAGCCAGCCCATACTGGAAGGCCAGCGGGCCGTGGTGACCGGCGGCAGCGGCATCCTGGGGCGGGCCATGGCCCTGGCCCTGGCCGAGGACGGGGCCAGGGTCTACCTGGGCGCTCGCAGCCAGGCTTCGGCCCTGAAAGCCCTGGAGGCGTTGCAGGCCAGCCCGGAGGTGCGGGCTCGAGTCCTGCCGCTAGCCTTTGATGTGCTGGATCCGGCCTCGCTCGAGCAGGCCGCAGCACAAGTAGAAGCCGAGGGCGGGGCCGACATCCTGGTCAATGCCGCTGGGGGCAACCGCCCGGCGGCTTCCACGGCCCCCGACCGCGACTTTTTTGCCCTGGACCTGAGCGCAGTGGAGGAGGTGATGAGCCTGAACTTCACCGGCACCCTGCGGGCCACTCAGGCCTTCGGGGCGGGCATGGCCCGGCGCCAATCCGGCTGTATCGTGAACATCACCAGCATGGCAGCGGTGCGGCCCCTGACCCGGGTGGTGGGCTACAGTGCGGCCAAGGCCGCAGTGGTGAACTTCACCCAGTGGCTGGCGGTGCATCTGGCCCAGGCCTACGGCCCCGGCCTGCGGGTCAACGCGATTGCGCCGGGGTTCTTCCTGACCGAACAGAACCGCTACTTGATGTTGAAAGAAGACGGTGGCCTGACCGAGCGGGCCCAGACCATCCTGGCCCATACCCCGCAGAACCGCTTCGGGGCGCCCGAAGACCTGCTCAGCACCCTGCGCTACCTGGTGCACCCCCAGAGCCGGTTTGTGACCGGGGTAGTGCTGCCGGTGGACGGCGGTTTCAGCGCCTTTGGGGGTGTGTGATGGGCTGGCAGGTTTCCGAAACGTTCCTTTTCGACCCCGAGCCCGCCGTGCGCGAGACCGCCCTCGAGCTCTACCAGGGGGTCGAGTCCCTGGCCCTGATCAGCCCCCACGGGCATGTCCCGGTCACGCTCCTGGCCGACCCCGAGGCCCGCTTCGCCCACCCCACCGAGCTGCTCATCCGCCAGGATCACTACGTGTTTCGACTGCTGTACTCCCAGGGCATAGCGCTGGATCGCCTGGGGGTAGGCCTGCCGGAAGGGGCCTATGCGCCCTTGGAGGCCTGGGAGACCTTCTGCCAGCACTTTCACCTGTTTGACGGGACACCCACCGGGCTGTGGCTGCGCCTCGAGCTCACCCGGCTTTTCGGGGTGAGCGAGAAGCCAAATGCCAAAAATGCCCGTGCGCTCTATGAGCAAATCCAGGCTGCGCTGGATACCCCAGCCTTCACGCCCAGAGCCTTGTTCAAAAAGTTCGGAGTCGAAGTCCTGGCCACCACTGACGCCCCCGAGGACGACATAAACCCGCATCTCAAGGCCCAACGGGACGGCTACCGGGTCATCCCCACCTTCCGCCCGGATGGGCTATTGCAGGTGCTGCGGCCCGACTGGAAGGCGCGGCTGGGTCGCCTCGAGGCCGCCACTAACCGCAGCATCGAGAGCTATGGGGGGCTGCTCGAGGCGCTCCTGGAGCGGCGCCGGGTCTTCAAGCAGGCCGGGGCCACCGCCACCGACCACAGCACCGCAAACGTCCGGATCGAGCCCCTATCGCAGGGCCAGGCCGAACGGCTGTTTGCGCTGGCTCTGAAGGGCACCATCAACCCCGAGCAGGCCGAGCAGCTCGAGGCCCATGCCCTCTTCGACCAAGCCTGCCTGAGCGCCGAGGTAGACGGCCTGGTGATGCAGCTTCACCTGGGCGTGACCCGCAACCACAACCGCACCCTCTTTGAGCGCATGGGCGAAGACATGGGCGCGGACATCCCCCATGCGGTGGACTGGACCCGAGGCTTGCAGCCGCTGCTGAATGCCTTTGGCGACCCCTCGCAGGGGAAACCCCTTCGGCTGGTACTCTTTACCCTGGACGAGTCCACTTATGGCCGTGAGCTAGCCCCCCTGGCCGGGCACTACCCCGGCGTGCGGCTGGGTGCGCCCTGGTGGTTCTTTGACAGCGTGCTGGGCATCGAGCGCTATCTGGACGCGGTCAGCGAGACCGCCACCCTATACAACACCGCCGGTTTCAACGACGACACCCGGGCCTTTGCCTCCCTCCCCGCCCGGCACGAGATCTGGCGGCGGGTGGGGGCCAACTGGCTGGCCCGGCGGGTGCAGCGGGGTATCCTGACCCTGGAGGAAGCCCACCGCCTGATGCGGCTGGCCGCCCACGACCTAGCCGTAGAAGCCTATGAGCTCACCCTGATTTCCCAGCCTTGATCGCTATGAACCCTGCTCCTCTTTCCCAAGCTCAAGCCGCCGGCGGGGCCCTGCTGAGCGAGGCCCAGATTCAAGCAGCCCTCGAGCCCCTGCGGGGCCGCTTTACCCGGCAAAAGGTGCTGGTCTTGATCCCCGACCACACCCGCACCCTGCCGCTGCCGCAGCTCTTCCGGATGCTGGTAGGCATCCTGGACGACGTGAAAACGCTGGACTTCATGATCGCGCTGGGTACGCACCCGCCGCTGGACGAGGCCCAGATGCTCAAGCTGGTGGGTATCAGCGCCGAGGAGCGCCACACCACCTACCGGTACGTCGGCCTCCACAACCACGCCTGGCAGGACCCCGATGCGCTGGCAACCGTCGGGGTGGTTCCCCAGGCCAGGGTCATGGAGATCGCGGGCGAGCGCTGGCACCCCACCCTGGGCGGGGACGTGCAGGTGAAGCTGAACCGGGCTGCGGTAGAAGCGGATCAAATCATCATCCTGGGCCCCACCTTCCCGCATGAAGTGGTGGGGTTTTCCGGTGGGGCCAAGTACCTCTTCCCCGGCATCAGCGGCCCCGAGATGATCAACGTGACCCACTGGCTGGGCGCACTGGCCACCGTCCGCGGCACTATCGGCCTCAAGGACACCCCGGTGCGGGCCCTGATCCACGAGGCGGCCCGTCACGTGCCCACGCCCATCACCCTCATTGCGCTGGTGGTGCAGGGCAGCGGGCTGGCGGGAGTTTTTGTGGGCGACCACATCTCGGCCTGGAGTGCGGCGGCAGACCTCTCGAGCCAACGTCATATCGTCTGGGTGGACAAGCCTTTCAAACAAGTACTCTCCTGGGCCCCGCCCATGTACGACGAACTCTGGACCGCCGGCAAGGCCATGTACAAGCTCGACCCCGCCCTGGCCGATGGCGGGGAGCTGATCATCTACGCCCCACACCTCGATACGGTGAGCAAGGTACACGGCAAGTACATCTACGAGATTGGCTACCACACCGTCCCGTATTTCCTGAACCAGTGGGAGCGCTTCAAGCACGTGCCCCTGGGGGTGCTGGCCCACAGCACCCACGTGCGGGGGAGCGGCACCTGGATGAATGGGCAGGAGCATCCCAGAATCCGGGTCACCCTGGCCAGCCGCATCGGCCCGGAGGACTGCCAACGGTTGAACCTGGGCTACCTCGACCCCGACACCCTCAACCCCGAGGACTTTGCCAACCGTGAAGCTGAGGGGGTGCTGCTGGTCCGCAAAGCGGGCGAGACCTTGTACAGGGTGAAGGAGGGCGCATGAGCAAGGTCAAGGTCAGGCTCGAGTTCCACACCATCAGCGCCCGCCTGCGCGAGCTGAAGCTACCCGAGGTGGATGTGGTGGTGGGGATTGCTCGAGGGGGCATCGTCCCGGCCAGCATGGTCGCCCACCAGCTTGGGGTTCCGCTGGTGTTGCTGCACCTTAACTACCGCGACGACCACAACCGGCCCCAGCGGCCCCAGCCCCAGTTGCTACAGCCCATCCCGTTCGACCCCACCGGAAAGCGCGTTCTGCTGGTGGATGATGTCAGTGTGACAGGTGCAACGCTGCAAGCGGCCCAGACCTACCTGAAGGGCGCCACCCTCACCACCCTGACCCTCAAAGGTAAGGCCGACCTGGTGCTGTTTCCCGAAGTCCACGATTGCGTGGACTGGCCCTGGAGGGTGGAATGAGCCCCAAAGTCCTGATCGTGATGGGGGTCTCGGGCTCGGGCAAGACCACCCTGGGCCAGGCTTTAGCGCAGCGGCTGGGCTGGGCTTTCGCCGATGCCGACGACTATCATCCCCAGTCCAACCGCGACAAGATGGCCCGCGGCCAGCCCCTCACCGATGCCGACCGCGAACCCTGGCTGCTGCGGCTGCGGGGCCTGATCGAGCAGCATCTGGCCGAAGATAACCCCTTGGTGCTGGCCTGCTCGGCCCTCAAGGAAAGCTACCGAACCACCCTGAGCGGAGGTCTAGAGGGGGTTCGGTATGTGTTTCTGCACGGCGACCCGGCACTCATTGCCCAGCGCATGCAAAACCGGGAGCACTACATGCCGGTGAGCCTCTTGCAAAGCCAGCTCGAGACCCTCGAGCCCCCCACCAACGCCATCCAGCTGGATATTTCCCGGTCGCTCGAGGACAACCTTCGGGAAGTGCTCAAGCAGCTCCGGCCCTGAGGAGCGGCTGTGGCAGGCCAGAGGCAAGACCCCATACCGGCTGGAGCTCGCCGCTGGCGGCCTTAAACCCCAAGGCCTCGAGGGCCTTCTCCATCTGGACATCGCGCCCATTGTTGGCCAGCAGGTTGAGGTCTGCGCTCACCTGGATATCTGGACGCACCTGGGCAGGGTAGCTCTGGCCATTCGCCAGGTACGCACGGTTATAGGCTATGTTGATCCCACCGCCGTTGATCAGGTTAAAGGTGCGGGTGGTGGTGTTGCCAATCCCCACCGTGGGCTCACCTACGATTACCCCCCGTTTGGCCAACTGGATCGCCGAGGCCAGGTATTCTGCGCCAGAAGCGCTCCTTTGGTCCACCAACACCACCAGCGGGCCCTTCCACTGGGTATAGCCGGGGATGCTAAAGCGCTGGAGCTCGGTGCCGTCTTTGTTGCGGATGCTGCCCTGGCCGTTCTTGATGGAAATTTCCGTGCGCTCGGTGTTGTAGCGATCGGTAAAGGCCACATAGGGATCGTCTACGAAAGCCGCCATGCTGATCAGGGCCTCGAGGGCGCTGCCTCCCCCGTTGCCCCGCAGGTCTAGGATCATGGCTTTGGCCCCCTCGGTCTGGGCCTGCTTGACCAGCTCGTGCACCTTAGCCCCCACCTTGCCATCCGCTAGGAAATCGGGGATTTTCAGCACCGCCACCCCGTCCGGGCGCATCTTGAGCGAGGGGACCCGGGAAAGGTTGATCTCGCGCCCGGTCAGGGTCAGCTCGAGCCGCTGCCGCTGGGGCCCCCGCACGATCGAGATCGTGACCGGCTTACCGGTCTGTACCTGATCGGTGAGGAACTTCACGGCCTCGTCATCGCTCGAGAGGCTGTTGAGGGGCTTGCCATTGACCGCGGTGATCCGATCGCCATACTGGAACCCCGCCTGATCGGCCGGCCCCCCCTCCACCACATCCACCACCAAACGGTCGTGCGAGCCCTGAATGGCGGTATGGGTCAGGCCGATCCGCAGCACTTTGGAAGGGGCGCTGCCCTGGCGCTGCTGCTGAAAGGTGCCCAGTTCCTCCGGGGTCTGGTAGTAGGTGTGGCCATCGTTCAGTTCAGCCACCATCCCCTCAATCACCTTGACCGCTTGGTCGTAGGGGCAGGTATCTTTCTGGCTGGCGCAGGCTGAATCCAGGTTGGCTTGGTATTTTGCGGTGAGTTCTTTAAGGTTGGTGGTTGAGGGGCCATTGTAGTAAAACTGCAGGTAGAAGCTGGCCTGATCAAAGAGATCCTGAGCCGGGGAGGCCAGGGCCAGGCTGGCCCAGACAAGGAGCGCGGCAACGAAGGGTTTACGCATAGATTCACCTATTTCAGCAGCTCGAGGGCTTTTTCCAAAGCCAGGTCGCGCCCGCTGCTGAGGGCATTGAGGTCTTCAGGAACCAGTACATCGGGGGTGACTCGAGCGGGAAACGGTGAACCGTCCAGGTTTTTCAGCTTCAGGCTAGCCACCGCCACGAACTCCCCATTGATCAGCGGGCCTTCGGCATTGCCAGAGATCCCCAAGGCCCCAGCCGTAGGCTCCCCGACCACCTTGGCCCGGCCCGCATGCTGCAGGAAGTAGGCCATCATCTCGGCGGAGTTGAAGGTGTAGCGGTTGACCAGCACCACCATCGGCAAATTGGTCAGGATCGGTTGGGAAACTTGGTTTTCAAGCTGCTTCTCTTGGCCTTCGGGCTGGTTGTAAAGCTGGCCGTTCTCGAGGGTATGGGTCTCGTCCGCACCCTGAAAGCGGCGGTCATAAACAAACCCCCCCTTGGGAATGAAGGCCCCTGCCGCCAGCAGGGCCTCGGAGTCATAGCCGGTCAGGCTGTCGCGCAAATCCAACACGATGCCCTTGGCCCCACGCTGGGTGGCCTGCCGCACCGCATTGTAGATGGCCTCAGCCGGGCTAAAGCTGTCCGAGGCATAGAAATGGTAGACCCGCAGATAGGCGATTCCGTTGTTGATATCCAACCGTGGCTGCATGCTCTGCTCGGCCACTCGAGGGGTCAGGTTTAGTCCCTTAGCACTCCCCTGGCGGCTCACGCTCAGGGCGATGGGGTTTTTGGCGGCCTCCGCGCTTTGCAGCGCCTGGGCTGTGGCCGGGGCATTGTTGACCGCGGTGATCACATCCCCCCGCCGCACCCCGGCCTCATAAGCCGGCTCACCAGGGAACGCCTCCACCACCACCAGCCCCTGCGGGGCAGGCCGGGTCCACACCCCGATGCGCGGGGCCGCAGGCCCTAGCCCAGCTCCATACCGCTGCTCATCGGCCAGCTCGCTGCGGGTCATGATCTGGGTGAAAGGGTCACCAATGGTCTGGATGATGTTGCCAATTACCTTGCGGGCGGCCTCGAAGCCGCATTTATCCTTGTCCGCAGCGCAGAGCTGATCCAACTGGGGTTGATAGGTTTTGCGCAGCTCGCGGAAGCCCTGTACCTTTGCCGGGCCGTTGTAGTAAAACCCAATCAGGAAGGTAGCCTGATCAAAGAGGTCCTGGGCCGGGGAGGCCAGGGCGGAGCCGAGAAAACAGGCTGCGAACAAACCAGCAACCAACGATGTTCGTGGGGTCATGCTTCAATATAAGCAGAAAAAGATTAGGACAACATGGACGCATCTGCTCAGTCAGGGCTCATGATTTCCCTTCAGTGCAGGGGCTTCTCGAGCCAGTGCACTATTTTTCGGCGGTGAGCAAGCGGTAGCCCAGGGCGTCGAGCTTCTCCCGTAGCCCAGCAACGACCCCAAAGCTGCTCAAAAAGGTGCCTGGGTAGTAGTAGCCCAGAATTTGGCGGTAATCCCAACCTTGCAGGGCCAACCCCCGGGCCCCCCACTGGCTCATCCCCACCCCGTGTCCGTTGCCCTGACCCAGGACCTGCCAACCGTTGATCTGCACTCGAGTGGAGGGCATCCCCAGTCCCCGCAGCAGCTTGGTGGCCGCGGTGCTATCGAGGTTGATGCTGCGGGCACTCCCCACCACCCGCAGGCCCAGCGGCCGTCCACTTTCGCTGTACTGAAGGGTTTGCAAAGCCTGCACAGTGCCCACCAAGATCCCCAAACCGGCCAGGGCCTCCGCTACCCCGCCTGGGGTGAGGGTGCGGGTCCAGGTTCCCCCTGGGCTATGGGAGTAGGGATCCGGTTTAGCCTGAAGGTAAGGATAGGACTGCCCCCAGACCTCAGAGGCTGCCGCGGTATAACCTCCGGAGTCGGCATGGTAGACCGCACTGATGGGCTTTTGATCATAGCTCACGATCAGCCCTCGAGTGGCGTAAACCGCCTCGCTCTGAGGGGCCTCTTCAGCGGCCCGCCCCAAGTACACCTGACAACGTTCGCTGGCGCAGAGGTCATAAAGCCCCCCCGGATTAAGCCGGTAGAGGGCAAAGGTCCGGGCCAGAATGGCTTGGGCCTGCAACACCGCTTTCGGAAAGGAGGCCGGGACCTCGCTCGGCACCACCCCCAAGAGGTAGTCCTCGAGCCAAACCCGGTTGATGAAAAGGATCTGGCCGTTCTGCCATACCACCAGCAAGTTTCCCCGGTAAGGCCGCCCGTTCAGGCTGAAACCATCCGGCGCGGCCAACTCCACCCAAGGACCCACCGCTTGCCCATCCAGCTGCACCCCGCCCGCTCCCACGCTCACGCTGACCGTTCCCGCACCAAAGGCCTGCCCGCCGAGGCTGGTAATCCGCTGGTGGTTGCCCAGGGTGACCGTTCCCGCGCTGCCCTGGGCCAGCAACACCCGCAGCAGCAAGTCCGAGCTTTGGGCTAACGCAGTGCCCAGGAGCAGGAGAGCGAGAGCGAAGAGGCGCAGCATAGGCAATCAGGGTTCAGTATACGCAGCGCTCCCCCAAAACCGCGTTCATGTTACGCGGCCAGCTCCATAGCCTAAGCGGTGGGCCAAAGCCCACCGCTTCTATCTCCGCCCTCCTTAGAACACCGGGGTAACCGCGGCCGTATCCTCTTCGCCCGTACGGATGCGGTACACTTTCTCTACCGGCAGCACAAAAATTTTCCCATCCCCCACCTCTCCGGTCCGGGCTGCGCGGATGATGGTCTGCACGGTGGGCTCTACAAAGTGATCCGAGACCCCAATCTCCAGGCGTACCTTCTCGGAAAGCTCCATCTTGACCGTGATGCCGCGGTAGGTCTCGACCCGTTCGGTCTCCCCCCCATGGCCCTGCACTCGGCTGATTGAAAGCCCCCGCACTTCGGCTTTGAACAGGGCCTCGAGCACACCATTAAGCACCTCTGGACGAATAATTGCCACCACCATTTTCATGTTCGCCCCCTAGTCGGTGCCCCCCACGGCTCGAGCCCTGGTTGCCGGAGCAATCGGGTCCGCATTAACCAAGATCGCCCCCTCACCACTGGTGTAAGCCTCCTCGCCATGCTGGGTGATGTCCAGTCCCATCCCCTCTTCCTTTACCGGAACCCTGAGTGGGGTCAAGGCCCCAATAAGCTTCAGCAGCACAAAGGTTCCTAGGGCACTGTAAGCAATAGAGACCCCTACCGCCAAAAGCTGAATCAAAAACTGGCTGGCGTTGCCGTATAGCCAGCCATCCCCGATGCCGTTAAACACCTTCTGGGCCAAAACCCCGGTGAGGAGGGCTCCGGTAATGCCACCAATGGCATGTCCCCCAAACACATCCAGGGAATCATCTAGCTTGGTTTTAGCCCGCCAGAGGATCACGAAGTAGCTGGGAAAGGCCGCAATAATCCCCAAAACGATAGCGTTCATCGGGGAGACAAAACCAGAAGCCGGGGTAATGGCCACCAGACCCACCACGATGGCGGTCGCCGCACCCACCGCGGTACTTTTGCCCGTGCGCAGAATGTCCAGTAGGATCCAAACCACCAACGTGGCGGCTGGGGCCAGCATCGTGTTGACAAAGGCCAAACCCGCCAGGCCGTTCGAAGCAACCGCGCTCCCGCCGTTGAAACCAAACCACCCAAACCACAACAAGGCCGCGCCCAACACGACATAGGTGGCGTTATGGGGCAGGATGGCCTGACGACCAAAGTCCTTGCGTCGGCCCAGAACCATCGCCGCCACTAAACCCGCAATACCGGCATTGATGTGCACCACCGTGCCCCCGGCAAAGTCAAAAGCCCCCAGTTTGCCCAGGAAACCTCCACCCCAGACCATATGCGCAACCGGAGCGTAGACCAGCAGGGACCAAAGGGTAATGAAAACCAGGTAAGGCACAAAGCGCATCCGCTCGACGATGGCCCCGGAGACGAGCGCCGCCGCGATGATGCAAAAGGTGGCCTGAAAAGCCATGTAAAGGACGTGCGGGACGGTGAGGGGGACAACCGCCCCGGTGGGCTCGAGGCCCACCCCACTCAGAAAGGCCTTGCTCAAGCCCCCAATCCATCCATTGCCCTCGCTAAAGGACAGGCTATACCCCAGCACCGCCCAGGCAATCCCCACAAACCCCAAAGAGGCCACACTCATCATGATGGTGTTGAGCGCATTTTTCGAGCGTACCATCCCGGCATAAAAGAAACCCAGGGCAGGGGTCATCAAGAGCACCAGCGCAGTGGAAACCAGCATCCAAGCGGTATCCCCTGAGTCTATCTTGGGCACCTCAGCAGCAAAGGCCAACGAACCCAGCGTTGTGCCCCCAACAAGAAACTTGCGCAGGCTGCTCATCAGTCTCATACCTCCTGGGCCTGAGGCTATCAAGGATTTGGCATAGTGTCAACTGTATTGAAATCAAAAGTCATTTTTTAGAATCACAATATGTCAATATATTCGGTATTTTGTGCAATATGTTATTGCTAAATAGCACATTTGTTCTTATCAAAAGGACACTGGGAGTTGGTCGGCTCGAGGGTTTAGCCGCAGGGATACCCCTTTTGGCCCTGAGCGTTCTACACTAGAGCTGTACATGACCGAGCGGCAGCGGCGAATCTTGCATCTTTTGGTGGACTCCTACATCGCCACCCAAACGCCGGTGGCCTCGAGCATCCTGGCCCAGCAGTTATCGTTGTCCCCTGCGACGACCCGCTATGAGCTGATCGAGCTCGAGGATGCAGGGCTGGTAACCAAGCCCCATACCTCTGCAGGGCGGATCCCCACCCGTCAGGGGTTTCGCCACTACGCCCTCTCCAAGCTCCCCCCAACCCCTTTTCCCCAAGCCACCTTAGACCGACTGGCCCAGGCCCTTTCCGGAGCTGGGGGGCGCCGCGAGGAACTGGTGGTGCAGGTGGCTTCCCGCCTGAGCGGCTACCCGGCCATGCTGCGCCTTAAGCCGCGGCACGCCCCCAAGCTGTTGCAGGTGCACCTCTCGCAACTCGCCCCCGGCAAGGTTTTGGCGGTTGGGGTGATGGAGGGAGGGCGGGTGCGCGAGGTGCGGCTGGAGTTGTCGTTTTCCCCAAGCGATGCCCAGCTTAACGAGGCGGAGGGGCGGCTGCACGGACCGCTCGAGGCCCTGAGCCCCCAGGAGGCCCCTTCGCTGGCCCTGCGGGAACTGTTTGAGGCCGTGCGGCGGGCCTTTGCCCAAGGCAGCCTCGAGGAGTACCGTGAGGGGGTGGGCCTGCTGCTCTCTGAACCGGAAGCGCAAAATCTGAGCTTTTTGCGTCAGGCCCTTTCGCTCTTTGAAAGCCCCGGCGACGAGACGCTCACCCCGCCTGGCGGCCTCAACGTGCGGGTGGGCGAGGGCGAAGGGCTGTCTTTGGTGCAGGCCGGGGTGGCCATGAGCGACACCATAGGGGAGCTCTCCCTACTGGGACCGGTGCGCATGCGCTACGGCCAAGCCCTCTCCGTCGCGTATGCCCTCGGTCAGGTGTATATGGGCCAGCAAGCCTCCCAGGCCTCCCGTTAGCATATAGCCATGCGCATCCGAGTGCTCCTTTTTGCCCTGTACCGTGAGCAGGCCGGTCAGGCCCGCTTCGAGCTCGACCTCCCGGCGGGCTCGAGCGTGGCGGTGGCCAAGGCCAGGCTGGAAGCCCAGTATCCTCTACAGCTCTCCGGGGGGCTGGCCGCGGTCAATGAGCAGCTGGCCCCGCTCGAGCAAACCCTCAACGATGGGGATGAGCTGGCCTTTTTGCCTCCGGTCTCCGGCGGTTCAGACCTCCCCTCCCAGGCCCAGGAAAGCCTGGGCCTGACCCAGGCCCCGCTCGAGGTCGAACCCCTGGTGGAGTGGGCCAGCGAACCCTCCTATGGAGCGGTGGTGAGCTTTTTGGGCACCACCCGCAGCCCCAACAAAGGCCAGGAAGTGCAGTACCTCGAGTACGAGGCCTATCCCGGTATGGCCGAGCGGGTTCTGGCCCAGATCGCCCTAGAAATGCGCCAGCGCTGGGTGTTGGGGCGGATTGCCCTGTGGCACCGCTTGGGACGGGTGATGCCCAAAGAAGGCTCGATCGTGATCGTGGTCTCTGCCCCCCACCGCCCCGAGGCTTTTGAGGGCTGCCGCTATGCCCTCGAGCGGGTCAAGCAAATCCTGCCAGTGTGGAAAAAAGAGGTCCGCCCCGACGGTTCATTCTGGGTTGAAGGCCATACCCCTCAAGGATTCCGGCTGTAGCTTCGACCTGCCTCCGGAAGGGCGCTCTAAAGCACCGCCCTCGCAGCCCGGGTGGTGGTTCGCTGCCAGAGGTAGATCAGCAACAACAGGCCCACCCCGATTCCGTCTATGAGCAGGGCCGGAAAGGTCGTCCCGAAGAGGGTCAGGCTCCCCGGCGTGACCAACAGCAAGGCTGTGGCCAGCAACAAAATCCGCTGCACGGGATTGGCCTTGGTATGCAGAAAGCCCATCGTGGCCGAGGCAAAAGCCACCATTCCCAAAAAGGCAAATCCGGCGATCTCGAGGGCTTGCCCAAACCCCGAAACCCCCTGCAGAAGCAAGGCCGGATTGAAAAAAAACATATAGGCCAGGAACGCCGTGCGCATCTCGTAGACGAACCCCTGGATGCCGGTGCGCCAGAAGTCCGACTTGGCGATGGCCGAGGCCGCATAAGCCGCCAGCGCCACCGGCGGGGTGGAATCGGCCATGATGCCAAAGTAGAAGACAAACATGTGAGCCGCGATCTTGAGGGCCTGGTTGGTCGCCGCAGGGTCAGCGATGTTCAAGACCACAGGCACCACCAAGCTGGCCATCACGATGTAGTTGGCTGTGGTGGGCAGCCCCATCCCCAGCAAAAGGCTGGTGAGATGGGCCAGGATCAGCACCAAAATGATGTTTCCGCCAGAAAGGAACTGGACCACCTGGGCCAGCCCCTGGCCTAAACCCGTGGTGGTGACCACCCCTACGATGATCCCCGCGCTGGCCGTAGCCAGGGCGATGCCCACCATCCCCCGCCCGGCATTTTCAAAGCCATCTATGGTGAGCAGGAAGGCTTTGCGCAGCCCGGCCAGAGGGCCTTTTCCAGCTCGCAGGCTGCGAAAGAGCTCCTGGGCAAACATCAGCACCACAATCAGCGCAACCGTGTTGAGGGCCGCCCGCTCAGCGCTGATTTTGGCAATCACCAGGGCATAGATCAGGTAGGCCAGGGGGAGAATGTAATGAAAACCTGAGCGCAGAATGGGGCCCAGGGGGGGGAGCTCGCTTCTGGGAACGCCTTTCAGGCCCAGACGAAGGGCCTCGAGGTGCACCACCACAAAAAGCGTGGCATAGGCTAGAAAAGCCGGAAGGGCCGCGTAGATGATGAGCTGGCTGTAGGGAATGTTGAGGTAATTGGCCATGATGAAGGCCGCGGCACCCATCACCGGCGGCATCAGTTGGCCGTTGGAGCCGCTGGCGACCTCGATGGCCCCCGCCGTCTCCGCAGGGTAACCCACCCGTTTCATCAGGGGGATGGTCAGCGACCCCACGGTCACCACATTGGACACCGACGAGCCTGAAACCATGCCGTGCAGCGCAGAAGCCACCACTGCGGCCTTGGCCGGCCCTCCCCTCGAGGTTCCCAGCAGGCTGTAGGCCACCTGGATTAGAAACAATCCGGCCCCCAACCGCTCCAAAAGCGCCCCAAACAGCACGAACAAGAACACGAAGCTGGCCGAGACCCCAATGGGGGTACCCCAGATCCCCTCCGAGGTGAGGTAAAGCTGGTTGACCGCTTGGGGCCAGCTAAACCCAGCATGAAACTGCAGCCAGCTGGGCAGGGAGACGTGAAACACCCCCTTCGGCCCCATCAGGCTGAACAGGATGAACACCAGGGCGATGATCGGCATCACCCGACCCAGAACCCGCCAGGCCGCCAGCAACAGCAAGAGGATGGTCAGGGTGCCAAACCAGATGTCCCGGGCATTCGCAACCCCACCCTGCTGTTCATTGATGGCCTGAAACTGTATGGCGATGTACAGCGGCCCAGCTACGGCCAAGAGCCCCAGCACAAGATCTGGCCAGGGGACGCGATCCCTTGGGCTCCTTTTGCCGTAGGGATAGACCAGGAAAGCCAACATCGAGGCAAAGGCCAGGTGAATGGACTTCAAGACAAACAAATCAATGGTGCCCAGCTGGGTAGCCCAAAGTTGAAAGATCGTCCAGCCCACCGCTACCGCGAAGATAAGCCAGCGGGTCCAGTTTTTGGGCTTACGCCCTCCCGACTCAGATTCCTCGAGAATTTCCTGAGCCGCTTTTGCCTCGGCCATGCTCCCCTCCTCCAACCGATGCATCACTATACGGCACAGAGGCGTCCTCGACAGCCCCTCCACAGCCCCCTGACGGGTTGCCGGGCTGCTTGATAAGCTATCCAAGTTTATGCAGGCTCTGCTCGAGGTGGTGGTTCCGGTTGCCTTTATCGTTCTGGTCGGATTTTTCGTGGGGAAGCGGATCGAGTTCGACCTGCAAACCCTCTCCAAGCTCTCGATTTACGTGCTGGTTCCGGTGTTAATCTTCGATGCCATGCTGCGGGCCAAACTCACCGGGAGCAGTGTTTTTGGCATCAGTGCAGCATTTTTTCTGGCCTCAGCCTTTCTGTATCTGCTCAGCCTGGGGCTCAGCCACTGGCTGAGGCTCGAGCCCCCCCAGCGCAAAACCCTCATTGCCTCGGCTACGTTCCCCAACTCGGGGAACATGGGGCTCTCCCTCACCTTTTTTGCCTTAGGGCAGCCTGGGTTGGATCGGGCCATCGTGTACTTCATCGCCAGCAGCGTTTTGATGTTCGGCATTGGGCCGGCTTTCCTGCGGGGGGGTGGGCTGGTGCAGAGCCTCCTCTTCACCTTGCGGCTGCCGCTGTTCTGGGCGCTGGCCGGTGGGCTGTTGGTGCGGGGGTTGAACTTGCCGCTGCCGCTCGGGCTAGACCAGGGGGTGCACCTGCTCGGACAAGCCTGCATCCCGGTCATGCTTCTGACCCTGGGCATACAGATCGCAGCCTCTAAGGCCAGTTGGGGGGCCTACGAGCTTCAAGCCAGCAGCCTACGGCTCCTGGCCGCCCCCCTGCTGGCCGCGCTGGCGGGATGGATGCTGGGGTTGCACCCCCTAGACATCAAGGTGTTGGTGCTGCAAAGTGCCATGCCCATCGCGGTGAATGCCTTTTTGATGGCTGGGGAATTCGGCGGGGACGCCCCTCGAGCGGCTCGAGCGGTGGTGGCCTCGTCGGTGTTATCGTTTATCACCCTTCCCCTGGCGCTGTTGGCCATTGGGGTTGGTTAGGCCGAGGGAGGGCTCAGCCCAGCCGCTAGGGGGAGGGATTGGGGGG
>NZ_QWLB01000014.1 GCF_003574355.1 Meiothermus granaticius NBRC 107808
GTGCCGCCAGCACCCCCAGCGGAACCCCCACCGCTACCGAGAGGATCACCGCGGTCGCGGCCAAGGCCAGATGCCGCCACAGTTCTTCCGTAAACTCCTCGCGCCAGGAGGCCAGCTCCACTAGCGGGCCCAGCCGGTCGAAGGCCCCTAGCCCGACCAGAAGGCCCAGCGCAAGGGGTAAGGGAGCCAGCGAGAGGAGCCCGCCCCGGCGATAGGCCGCGAAATACCCCACGTAGAAGGCCAGGATGGTCAACCAGAACCCCGCAGCAGGGGAGGCCCGGGCGCTATCGGGCTGGGCTTGCAGGTAGTGCTGAGCCATCCCACCGGCCAACAGGCCCCAGGCCAGCACCGCCAACCCCAGCAACAGGCCCTGGAGATGGCCTCGAGCCCACCCGACCAGCCCCCACAGCAAAACCAGAGCGCAGGGCCAGAGCGAATTCCACTCCCAGAGGGTGCGAAGAATCCCCCCAGCAATCCGATTGGGTTTGATCTCGAGCCAGGGCAACCCCACCGCCACCAGGCCCAATCCAGCCGCCAGCAAAGCGATGGGCTCGAGGCTTCGCCCAGATCGGCCCTGCTGCGCGGCAGGGAGGGGGTTGGAGCCTGGAAGCATGGTCTACTTCAGGAACCCCTTGGATTTCAAGTAGGCCTGGGCCACATCGCGGGGGTTTTTCCCATCTACTGCGATCTGGGCGTTGAGGCGGGAGAGGGTGGCCTCGTCGAGGGTCTTAAACACGGGGTCAATCAGCTTCTCCAGTTCGGGGTACCGGTCGGCCACACTCTTGCGCACGATGATGGCGGGCTGGTAGACCGCAACCGCCCCCTTGGGATCTGTGAGGGCCACCAATCCCAGCGCAGCGATCCCCCCATCGGTGCCGTAGGCCATTGCCGCATTGACCCCGTTGGTGCCCTTGGCCGCGGCCTGTTCGGTCTGGGTGGTGTTGCCGCCCGGTAAAACAAGGAGCTGGTCAGGCCGGAGGCTAAAGCCGTACACCCGGGAGAAAGCCTTGAAGGCGTCCTCACGGTCGAGGAATTCCTGGCTGGCCGCCAGCTTGATGGGCTTCCCCGCATTCACGTACCTGGCCAGATCCGCCAGGGTTTTGAGTCCTTCCTTATCTGCCAAGGCCTTGGGCACCGCGATGGCCCAGGTGTTGTTGGCCGGAGCCGGCTGAAACCACACCACGTTGTTCTTGAGCTCCACCTCCCTCACTTTGGCGTAGAGCTTGGCCGGGTCGTTGGTCTCAAACTTGACGTCTTTGTACTCGGGGAAGTACGCGGCGGTACCCGTGTACTCTGGATACAGGTCAATCTCGCCGGAGAGCAAGGCCTTGCGCACCACATCGGTGGTGCCGGTGGAGGAGCGATCGTTGACCTTGAAGCCATTGGCCTCGAGCACCAGCCGCACCATCTGGGAGAGCAGGGCTCCTTCGGTATCAATTTTGGAGCCGATGGTGATCGGGCCTTTCTGAGCCAAACCCAGCCCCAGGATTAGCGTGAGCAGGAGTGCAACTCTACCTTTCATCTCTCCTCCTTTGGGTCCAACCTCTGCACCATAGCACCTTGCAACGGGGGATTTCGTCAGGAAGATTACTGAAAAGTCTAACCATATTAGCGAATTATGCCCACAGCAAATCGGGCGGCTGGGCGAGGGGACTGGAACCCCCGTGGATCCACTGAACCCGCACCCAGGCAGCCTTGCGGCTATTGCGGGGTAAAAAAGAAGGCCAGGGCCAGAAGGGCATACACCCCCAGCAGCAAAAAGCCCTCGAGCCAGTTGGTCTCGCCGTCCCGCACCACCGCATTGGTCGCGATGATGCTGGCGAAGAGCGCCCCCAGCTCGAGGGGGTTGCGCAGCACCAAGTCCAGCGGCTTTCCTATGAGCCAGCCCAAGAGCACCAGCAGCGGCACCACCAGCAGCGCAATCTGCAGGGAGCTGCCAATGGTGATCTGCACGCTCAGATCCATCTTGTTCTTGAGCGCAAAACTCACCGCAGCGAAGTGCTCGGCGGCATTGCCCACCAGCGGGATCAAGATGATGCCCACGAAGAACTCCGAGAGGTGCAGGGTCGCAGTAGCAGCCTCGAGGCTGCCCACCAGCAGCTCAGCCATCACCGCTACCCCCACGGTGGCCAACGCCAGAACCCCCACCGCTACCGGTAGGCTCCACTGGGCCTCCTCGGCGTGCTCCTCCCCTTTAGCCCCCACCAGGTCGCGGTGGGTGCGCAGCGAAAAGTAAATGTTGGCCAAGTAGACCAGGATCAGCACGATCGCAGCAGCGTGGCTGAAGGAAAGGTTGGGCAGTCGGGGGTCCACCCGGAAATAGCTGCGTTCGGCCAGGTCAAAGAGGGCCGGCAGGAGCAGTGCCAGCAGCGAAAGGGTGAGGAGCGAGGCCATGATGTTGGCGGCCTGGACATTGAAGCGCTGCGAGCTGAAGCGCAGCCCCCCCAGGAAGATTGACAACCCCAACACCAGCAGCAAGTTGGAGAGGATCGAACCGGTGATGCTGGCCTTTACCACCTCGGTTTTACCGGCAGCAAGGGCGATCCCGGCAATGATCAGCTCCGCCGCGTTACCGAAGGTGGCATTTAGGAGCCCGCCCACCGTGCTTCCAGCCCGCGCGGCCAGCTCCTCGGTGGCCCGGCCCATCCAGCTCGCCAGGGGCAGCAAGGCCAGGGCCGAGGCCAGAAACACCCAAACCCCCGGCGCATGGAGTGCCTCGAGGGCAAACGCCACCGGGACAAAGGCCAGCAGGGCATAGTTCAACATGCAAAGGATTCTATGCGGGGAAGCAGGGTTTCGGCCAAGTTCCCCGCATCCCCTCTCCTCGGCCAGCGGTCAAGCCTAACCAAGCCTACGGGGCTCCTCCTCTGGCAGGGGGTCAAGGTCGGTGGGGAAAGCGTAGTAGAGCTTGAGTGGGGCGGTGTGGATGACCTTGAGGGCCTCGCCACACTCCGGACACTCGAGTTCCTGCCCTAGGGTGGGGTGGGGAACCTCGATCAGCGCCTCACAGACCGGGCATTTGGCAACTTCCAAGCCTTCCATAGCGGCCTCCTTCCTGAGGAGAATCAGGATTGGGGGATGTGCCCCTACCCACGGATGGCCTACCAACCTCGAGCGGGAAGCACCCTTACCTCCTCTGATCGGCCCTCGATGCTCCATGCCTTTAGCCGGAGCCCCTTCAATCGTATACCCCTTGAGCGCGATTGCGGTAAATGCTGGGTTAGACGCCTGGGCAGCCCGCAAAGCCCAGGGAGACCTCCCTGTGCGGGGCGAGCGAATCTGGCCTACACCCTGTTCCTCAGCAGGCAGAGGGGGCATAGTAATCGAGGGCGTATGTTCGACCGAATTGCACGAACCGTCACGCGTTACCCTCTTAGCGTCCTCTTGGCCTGGCTGGTTTTAGCGGTGGGGGCGCTCCCGTTAGCCCGAATGGCCCCGGCCCACCTCGCAGCCAATGCCAGCAGCGTCAAGAACAGTGAGGCTCAGCAGGTCGCCGAGATCTACCAGCGGGAGTTCGGCCAGACCTTTACCGACCGCACCGTATTGGTGAGCGAGTCGGCCATCCCTGCCCGCGACCCCCGCTTTCTCGAGGTCTACAACCGGCTTGTGGCCCAGCTCGAAGCCATTCCAGGGGTTTTGGGGGTGGTGCGTTTTGACACCCCAGGGCCGCTCGAGGGGGTAGGCCAGGGGGGCCGGGTGACCGCCACCCTGCTCGAGACCCGGCTCGAGGGAGGGGAGGCCATCGTTGGGCAGATACGCCGTGCCGCCCAGGCAGCCCAGACCCCGCTGGTTCACTTTTACGTCACCGGGGCTACCGCAGTAACCGCAGATTTCCTGCGCCTGCTCGAGGCCGATGTGCGCCGCAGCGAGTTGATCGCGCTACCCCTCACCGCAGTGGTGCTGGTAGGGGCTTTCGGGGCTTTGGTTGCCGCGGCTTTACCGCTGGTGGTGGGGCTGATGGCCATCACCGTGAGCTTGGCCAGCCTGTACCTGCTCACCCTGCTGGGCCCGGTCAGCAGCTTCGCCCAGACCGTCATCACCATGCTCTGCCTGGGAGCGGGAATTGATTACGCCCTGATGAACGTGGCCCGCTTCCGCGAGGAGCTGGCCAAGGGGCTCTCGGCCCCGGCGGCAGCGGCCCAGACTGTGCGCACCGCAGGCCGGGCGGTGGCCTTTAGTGGGCTGGTGGTGGCCCTAGCCATGGGCGCGATGCTGGTTCCCGACCTGGCTTTCATTCGCTCGATGGGGATTGGGGGGGTGATGGCCATCCTGACCACCGTGCTGGCCGCCCTCACCCTCTTACCCGCCTTGCTGGCCCTGCTGGGGGAGCGAATCAACAGGCCGCACTGGTTCGCCTTTCGCCTCACCACGGGAGGGGCCCATCCCTTTTGGGAGCGTTGGGCTACCCTGGTGATGGGCCGTCCCTGGGTTTTCACCGTGGGGGTGACGGGAATCTTGCTCCTGTTGGCTTGGCCGGCTTGGTCTATGAAGCTCGGCTACACCGGGGCCTTTGGGTTGGGGCCTGGGGTTGAGTCGCGAAAGGGCCTCGAGCTGATCCAGCAAATGGGGTTGGGTGGGGCCAGCGACGCCTTCGAGGTGCTGCTTGACCTGGGCCACGAAGGCTTCACGGCAGAGAACCGCGCCCGGTGGCGGGGGCTCGAGGAAACCCTCTCGTCCTGGCCCGAGGTGCG
This sequence comes from Meiothermus granaticius NBRC 107808, assembly GCF_003574355.1. Classification (GTDB taxonomy): domain Bacteria; phylum Deinococcota; class Deinococci; order Deinococcales; family Thermaceae; genus Meiothermus; species Meiothermus granaticius. Next base: position 4,692 of record NZ_QWLB01000014.1, read on the forward strand.
GCTGGTGGTCTCGCCCTTCCTGGCGGCCCGCCTGCCGAGTTCGGGGAGCCTGGGCGATCTCGCTGCCCTAAGCGCACAGTACCTCAGCCAAAACCGCCGCTACCTGCGCCTTACGGTGATCCCCAAGGACGCCCTGCGGGCCCCCGAGATCCCAGGCTGGGTGGAGCGGCTGCGCGCCGCCGCCCAGGCCGCCGGGTTCAAGCGGGTGCTCATTGGTGGGGCCCCGGTGGGGTCTTGGGAGTTTACCGAGGCTCTGGTCTCCGCCATGCCGGTTGCCATTGGGACGGTGTTTGCGGCAACCTTCGTGCTGCTGGCGATTGCCTTTCGCAGCCTGGTGATCCCGCTCAAATCCCTGGTCATGAACACCCTCTCGGTAGGGGCAGCCTACGGCCTGATCACCCTGGTGTTCCAACAGGGCTTCGGGGCCCGGTTGATCGGAGCCCCAACCGACGTAGGGTACATAGACTCCTCGCTGCCCCTGCTGATGTTTGCCATCATCTTCGGGCTCAGTATGGATTACGAGATCTTTCTGCTCTCGCGCATCCAGGAGGGACACCTGGCAGGGTTGAACACGTTCCAAAGCGTAAAGGCAGCCCTCTCCCGCACCGCGGGGGTTATCACCAGCGCAGCGTTGATCATGATTCTGGTCTTTTCGGCCTTCATCTCCGGGCAGGTAGTGGCCAACAAAACCATTGGGCTGGGGCTGGCCACCGCGGTGTTGCTCGACGCCACCCTGATCCGCCTGGTCCTGGTTCCGGCGGTGATGGTGCTGGCCGGGGAATGGAACTGGTGGCTCCCGGCCCCCTTGCAGCGTCTGATGCCCAGGGTGCGGCTCGAGCCCTAGCGGAGATCCCTCAGGGCCATCTGGGCGGGCAGACCCAGCTCCGCCAAGGCGGCTCGGATCGAGGCCGCATCGATTCCGGCCTCGGCGTGCATTCGCGCGATCGAGCCGTGGTCGTAGAACACATCTTGCAGCCCCAGCACCCGCACCTCGGCCTGGAGGCCCAGCCCACTGAGGCTCTCGAGCACCGCGCTGCCAAATCCCCCCATCCTCTGATGGTCTTCTACCGTAACCAGCTTGTACCCCCCCTGGGCTAGCTGAGCCAGCATCTCCTGGTCCAGCGGCTTGAGGAAGCGGGCGTTGATCACCCCTACCTCGGGGTTATCAAGGGCGGCCTCGAGGGCATACTTGAGGGTTTTGCCAAAGGAGAGGATATACGCCTTGCGGCCCTCTTTGAGAATTTCCCAGCGGCCCCACTCGATGGAAGGCCAGGTTCCCTCGGGAACTTTCTCCACGCTGTCTCGAGGATAACGAAGGGCGATGGGAGCCTGGAGCTCGAGGGCCTTCTTAAGCATGGCCCGCAGCTCGTAGGCGTCCTTGGGGGCCGCAATTTGCAGGTTGGGGACGGTGCGCAAGTAGGCAATGTCGAAGACCCCATTGTGGGTCGCCCCGTCCCCCCCCACGATCCCCGCCCGATCCACCGCAAACACCACCGGAACCTTCTCGATGGCGATATCGTGGATGATCTGGTCGTAGGCCCGCTGCATGAAGGTGGAGTAAATGGCCAGCACCGGCTTGAGCCCGCGCAGCCCCATTCCCGCCGCCACGGTGGCGGCCACATCTTCGGCGATGCCAGTGTCCAGGTAGCGTTCGGGGTGGGTCTGGGAATACCGAACCAGGCCCGAACCCTCGCGCATGGCGGGGGTGATCACAAAGATCTTGGGGTCTGAGCTGGCCAGTTCGGTGATGGCATCGCCGAAGGCTGCCGACCAACTGTAGCCCTTGGAGACCTTCTCCGGTTTATCCGGGTTGAAGCCCGGAGGGCCGTGCCAGTAGATGGGGTCTTCCTCGGCCACCCCGTAGCCCTTGCCCTTCTGGGTCACGATGTGCAGCAGGGTGGGGCCATCGAGTTCCTTGATCTGCTCGAGGATGTGAATCAGCCCCGGCAGGTCGTGCCCGTCCACCGGCCCCACATAGCGAATCCCCCAGGCGTAGAAGGGGTTTTCCTGGTGCAGCATCAGCTTGGCGGCCTCTTTGGCCCGATCCACCAGGTTGAAGAGCTTGGGAGAGATGCCCTCCAGCACCTGCTTGCCCCATTTCTGGGTGTCCTGTACCCATTTTCTGGTCTGGTACTCCTTGAAGTAGCGGTTGAGGGCCCCCACATTTTCCGAGATGCTCATCTCGTTGTCGTTGAGGATGGTGAGCAGCTTGCGCTTTTGCCCACCGATCACGTTCATCGCCGCCAGGGCCATCCCACCGGTAAAGGCCCCATCTCCAATCACCGCAACCACGTGGTAATCCTGACCCAAGGTATCCCGAGCGATGGCCATGCCCAGCGCATTGGCCAGCGAGGTAGAGGCATGGCCCACCGTGATGGCATCGTGTTCGCTCTCCGAGACCTTAGTGAAGCCGGAGATGCCCCCCTCTTGGCGAATGGTATGGAACACCTCTTTGCGTCCGGTGAGGATCTTGTGGGCATAGGCCTGATGCCCCACATCGAAGAGAATGCGATCTCGAGGGGAATCAAAGACCCGGTGCAGGGCCACGATCAACTCCACCGCCCCCAACGACGAGGCCAGGTGTCCGCCGTTTTGCGCGCAGACCCGGATAATCTCACTGCGCAGCTCGCCCACCAGCTCGAGCAACTCCGATTGGGTAAGGGTTTTGAGGTCTTGGGGTGAGTTCACCGTATCAAGAATCACTCGCTCCTCCTCTAGGCATCCGTGCCGGGTTATCCCGCATACCCCTGACTGTAGAGGTTTTAACTGGGGTCATATTACACCCAGGTGACAAACTCTACCCCGACCGGGTTCTGGTACTCGAGTTTTCCTCATTTGGGGAGGGCTTTGGGGCTATTTGAAGTTGCGGTCTACCAGCAACAGCCCCTCCTGGGTGCGTACCTCGCCCACCCCAGGCACGAACCAGATCTCATAGGTCTGGGGATCGCCCTTGGAGGGTTTGAGGTTTAAAGCGATGCGCCAAACCTGAAAATCCCCGGCCGGCACGCTCACATTGGAACGGCCCACCACCTGATAGGTGTACTCGAGGCTCCCCGAGGCCAGCGGGGTGATCTTGCCCCCCACCACGATCTGGCTGTCCACCTGGGTCACCCCACCCCAGCGGGCCCCTATCGCAAAAGCGCTGGGTGCGGGGTATTCCTGCATGGGCGGGGTAAAGCGCACCACGCTGTTGGTGATGGCCTCCTCGAACCCCAAGAGCTGCACTCCGGCGTTGCTGATCACCCGGTAGTAGTAGCGCTCCTGGCCCCGTCCACTGAAGCGGAAGCGCAGGGCCGGCTGGCCATTGAAGGTCGAAGGCCCTAACACCGAGACCCGATACGGTGGGTCGGTGGGGGCTGCGCCTTGGGGTTGATACACCCAGTCCAGCCCCACCGCAGCCGGATAGAACCCCACCGGACCTGTGTACAGCGGGTTGGTTGGGGCAGGGGTGCTGGTCTGAGGGGCACAGGCCGCCAGCAGCGAGCCCAGGACAGCGAAGAGGAGATAGCGTTTCATTCCCCGCTAGTTTACCCGAGCCGGATTAATCCGGATGTAAAACCTCGCCCAGCTCCAGGCGCAGGGTGGGAAACTCCATCAGCGCGGGGGGCTCGTGCAAACCCAGCAACATCTCCGCCCCCAGGCGTTCCAAAAATGCGGTACCACGCTCGAGTTGATCGGCCAGCGCGTTTCGGCGGGCCTCGAGGTGGGTCCGGGTGGAGGCATCCAAACCGGGCTTCGCCAGGAAACGCTCGGTCTCCAGGAGCAGCGGGAACAGCCTGGCCAAGTCCTGCCCATACCCCCGGACTTGCTTCCAGGTCTGGTGGAGTTCGGGAAAGCGCCGCTCCTGCCGGCGAATCTCGCCCAGCGCCGTCATTAACCGGGTTTCGGCTGCGGAGGGCTGGGGGCGCACCAGCACGGCCAGCCCCAGGCCTATCGCCAGCAGGATCAGCACCACGTCCAGTAGCGCCAGCATCCCCCTACCTCCGCCCTGCATCCCCAATCCGCAACAATCCCTCCATCTTGACCCCAAAACGATTGTAGGATCTACCCCTTGGCTTTGGAGGTGAGGAGATGACGATTGAAAGCAAACCCAAAGCCAACGCTCGAGGCCACCGGCATGGGGGTCTTCTGCGAACGGGCGATGATGCTGCCAAAAGACCCTTTCTGGGCCGAATGCCTCCTCAGGGCCCTGGAGGCAGCCCCATCTGTGAAGGGCGCGATAAAGGCTTAGCCGGGGCTCGAGCAGTCTGGGGGTTTCAATTAAGGCGTAAAGCCCTACTTTACCCATACCCCGTAACGACAGCTGTGGCTCGAGCTACATATTTTTTGAATTAACGCTCAAATATCACCGGTTAAGAGGAGGAAGGCTTCTATACTCCTCCTAGGTAAAACAGGGATTTGGATTCCATCGAGAAAATCCGAAGCTTGCAGCACCTGGGGGAACACCGTGAGTTTATTTGGAAACCTATCGGACTTACCGTTTGTGGAAGTGGTTGCACTCCTGAGCCGAAAGTCTGGAGCTCTAGAAATCAGCTTGGGGCCCTTTCGCTCCCATTACCAGCTCTATGTGGCCGATGGCAGCTTACGGGGAATGGTCCGAGATCATTCCCCCGTTGAGGATGCCCTGCAAGCCCGCGAGGAAATCGTCAAGCTGTTCGTTGCCCAAAGCGGTAGCTTCGAGTTTACCAAACTTTCGCCGGAATCTCTGGTGGGAAACCTCGACCTGCCTTTGCAGCGCATTTTGCTCAGTATCTCCACCATGCACGACGAAATAGGGGCTTTTCGTGAGCATTTTGCCGATCCCCGCACGCAATTCCGCGCCACCCAGGCCTTAGAAGAATCGCTTGACCCCACCCTAAGCGACTTTTGGCAGCGCAGCCATAAGTACTTCAGCGACCTACCTTCAGGGATAAGCGCCCAGCAATTGTCTTCGCTTTTGCGAATCAGCCTCGAGCAAGCCCAGCTTTATCTCTATAAGCTGCGGGCGGCAGGGTTGGTAGCCCCCATTCGGGCTGTAGAGCAACCCCCCAAAAATCACCAACCCTTAGCCCCCTCCATCCCGGCTTCCGCTCCCGTTGCGGTTGGGGTGGCCCAGCCATCCCCCAAGTCCAAGCCCCGTTCCGATGGCCTCATCCCCCGCCTACTGCAAGCGCTCAAAGGGAAGATTTTATGAACCCGCTATACGATCCAATTGCATCCTTTGGTACAGGCCCTAAGCCCCTCAAGCTGGTGGTAGCCGGGCCGGTGGGAGCGGGTAAAACCAGCTTCGTGCGCAGCCTTTCTGAAACCGAGGTGGTGGGCACTGATGAACTGGCCACAGAAGACATTGGCAAAACCTTTACCACCGTAGCAATGGACTTTGGCACTTTGGTGCTGGACGGCCAGCCGATTTTTCTCTTCGGAACCCCGGGCCAAGATCGTTTCGATTTCATGTGGGAGGTGCTATGCGAGGGGGCTTTGGGCCTGGTGCTGCTGGTAGCGGGCGATAAACCCTCCGAGTTTTCCCAGGCCCGCCGCATCCTCGAGTTCATCACCAGCCGCATTTCGGTCCCCTTCATCGTTGGGGTAACCCGTCAAGACCTACCCAAGGTTTGGAGTTCTGAAGACGTGGCCGAATATTTCGGCCTCCCTACCGCTCAAGTAGTTAGCCTAAACGCTACCCGCTCCACCAGCAGCATCTTCACCCTTATCCACCTGTTGGAGTTGGTGGGAGCGTATCAACTTTCCGAAAGCTTCGTGTCTTCCGACGCGGGCCTTGCCGAACCCCAAAACGGGTTCGGCCAGCAATAAAAAGTGAAGGAGAAAAACATGAGCAAGCAAGAAACCCTTTACCAAGCCATCAATCAGTTACGTGCTTCCATTCCCGAACTGCGCGGGGCCATCGTGGCCTCTTCCGACGGGCTGGCCATTGCCCACTCGCTATCCAACGGTGAAGACCCCAATCGAGTGGCCGCTATGGCCGCTACTGCACTGGGTTTGGGCAAGCGAATCAGCGAGAGCCTCAACGCCGGTTCGCTTACCGAAACCAGCGTTTCCGGCACCAACGCCCAAATTTATCTGTATGCCGCCGGGCAGAAGGGCGTGCTGGCTATAGTAGCCCCTGCAGGAGCCAATATCGGCCTGATCCATATGGAGGCCCGTGAAACCGCCAAAGCCGTAGCCAGCATCCTATAGGCCCCCCTCCCAGACCTTTCTCGGCCAAGGAATTTAACCCCACCTCTGGACTTTGGGATTCATCTGCCGCAAAACCAAAGCGGTTAATAAGGAACCTTATGAAAAACTTCATCTCCACTGCCCAATCCAACCCCACCCTGCTCTCTGAGGCCGCATCCCTAGCGGATACCTATTGGCAGAGCTTCCAGCGCGATACCAAAGCAGGCCGTGCTTTTACCGAGGCTGGCCCCAAGGTCATTCTTCCCGCCCGCGTGTTGGCGATTAATCTGTTCAACACCCTCGATGAAACCCTGGGGGCTATGGTCTCCAATTTAGTGCTGTACGGTATTGGGAAATCCTGGGGCAGCTTTAATGCCGACCACTTCAAGGAATGGGCAGCCCGCCACAAGCTCGAAGGGGGAGCATTGCGCTACGGCGCCCTATTTTTCCCCACTCAGGTGGGCCTGGCTCCGCGCTTTGACCTGGTGGAGCTCGAGCATGAAGGCGTCTCCACCCTGGTGGTGCGGGTTAATAACAGCGTGCTCAGCGAGATACGCCATAAAAACGGCCTGGATACCGAACCCGCACACTGGTTGATCAGCGGTTGGTTGGCAGGCTGCATGGGCACCGAGCTTGGAATTGCCCTCGAGGGGCGGGCAATCCCCAACAGCGGGGAAACCACCTACCACGTTTTGCTGGCTCCTGCTGAAAAAATTGGGCAGATCAATTTAGGGGATGAAATATGGCTCAAGGCCTTTGATCTGCACCCATCAATCTCTGTCCAGATGTAAGTTGCCCCAACGGGGGTTATATCCCTACCAACCTACCAAACGAAAACGCCCCCTTCGGGGGGCGTTGGGCGGTTGGGGTATTAGCCCTGGGAGCCGCTCGAGCCGCTTGGAGCGTTCCCACCCTCCATCCCAAGCTGCTTCTTCAGCCGGGCCAGGTCATCGTCCACGCCCTTATCCAGGTTGAGGGCCTCGAGCTGCTTGTCAATATCGTCTTTATCCATCTGGGAGAGCGCAGCGTGCTTGTCCTCCATGGCCTGGATACGCTGCTCCATCTCCTGAAAGGCCCCCACCGCCGGATTGGCGTCAAACTTGGAGTCCATCCGGCGCACCGCCTCCGCCGCCTGCACTCCCTTTTGCCGGGCTACCAGCAAGGCCTGCTTGCTCTCAGCTTCCTGAATCTTGCCCTCCAGGGCCTTGAGCTGGGTGGTGAGCTGGTCCACGATGGCCTGTTGCTGGGTCACCTGCTGATTAAAGCCATCGGCGAGGCTCTGGGCCTGGGCTTTGCGCTTGAGGGCTTCCCGGGCCAGGTCCTCCTTCCCTGCCTTGAGGGCTTCGGTCGCCTTTTCCTCCCAGGCCGAAACCTGGTCGGCATAGCTTTGCTGGTCCCGCTTGAGCTTGGCCAGTTGGGCCATCGCCTCGGCCACTTCCATACGGGCATCCCGCAGGGCGGAGCGCATATCCTCCAGGGCCTGGGCGATGATTTTTTCGGGATCTTCGGCCCGCTTGATCAAATCGTTGAGGTTGGCCCGAATCAAGCGCGAAAGACGGTCAAGAATACCCATGTTAAGCCTCCTATCAAGACCTCAGTGTAGCGCATCCGGAATCTGCGCGGTCCTAGGTAGGGCACCATTTCCGGCATGAGGGCTATTGAGCCACCGTTGGCTTACCGGTTCGGATGGGCTTCATTCCCATTCCAAGAAAATATGCTAGCAGCTAGCGCAGATTTTGTAAAATAAGTAGCTCAAATTGGGAGGGTCTGTGAAGGGCGCGATAAGATCGGTCTATGACCGTCCTACCCGCCCCAGCCGAACTGCGCGAGGCCATTCAAAACCATGTGTTGGACGCGCTGCCCTCCCCCGAAAGGGCTCCTCGAGCCGAGCTGGCCGAATACGCCCGACTGCTGCGGGATTATCCCCAGCGTGGGGGTAAGACCCTGCGGGGGATGCTGTTGTGCTACAGCGGTCTGGCCTACGGGGCCGAGCTCGAGCGGTTGCTGCCGGTGGCGGCGGCGCTCGAGCTGTTCCAGCACTGGGCCCTCATCCACGATGATATCGAGGATGGCTCCGACGAGCGGCGGGGTAAACCCGCCCTGCACAAGCTCTACAGCCTGCCCCTGGCCCTGAACGCGGGGGATGCGCTGCATGCCCGGATGTGGGGGGTGCTGGTGGAGGCCAGGGTTTCCTATGCGGTGCTGGAGGAGTTTACCCGGCTGGTGGATCGAACCGCCGAGGGGCAGCACCTGGAAATGACCTGGATGGAAGGGCAGCGCTTTGACCTAACCCCTGCGGATTACCTCGAGATGGTTGGGCAAAAAGCCGCGTACTACACCGCGGTGGCTCCGCTGCGCCTGGGGGCGCTGGTGGCCGGGGTTGAGCCCCCCAAGGTGTTGGAAGAGGCCGGGATGAAGCTGGGGATAGGGTTCCAAATCGTAGATGACCGGCTCAACCTCAGCGGAGACCCGGCCAAATACGGCAAGGAGATCGCGGGGGACCTCTGGGAGGGCAAGCGCACCCTGATCCTGCTGCACTTTTTGCAGAATGCCGCCCCAGCCGAGCGGTCACGGGCCGAGGCCTTGCTCAGAAAGCCCAGGGAACACAAGCCTGAGAGCGAGGTTCGCTGGCTGCACGGGCGCATCCTGGCCTCCGGAGCGCTGGACTATGCCCAGCAGGTTGCCGAGCAGTTGTTGGAGCAGGGGATGACCACGCTGAGACCCGCCTTGATGGGGCTTCCCAACCCGGCCCCGGCCCAGGGGGTGCTCGAGCTGTTGCAACAGCTGGTGCGGCGCGAGGCCTAGCCCTCGTACACCCTCGGGCGCAAGCGCCCCTCTACCGGAGCCATGGGCCAGTCGGGGTCTAGGGTGAGGTTCTCGAGCCCGGACTCGGTGAGCAAAAAGGTGTCCTCGACCTTACCGCCGGGCAGCGAAGGGTTCCAGGCCAGGGCCATCCCCACCTCGAGGCGGGTTCCCTCTCCCGGCACCGCCAGGACCTCTCTGGGCCGATACCCCGTGAGCCCCCCCTGGTGGTGATTCTCAAATTCCTCGGCCTGGCCAAGCTCGGCATAAGCCGCCTGAGCGGTCTGCAGCACCTCCCCCAAGGTCGCCCCAGGCCGAGAAGCCTCCAGGATGGCTGCCTCGACCTGGCATACCGCCTGGTTGAGGGAGGCCGCCTGGGGATGCCCAAAGCTGCGCAGCCGGGTCACACTGGCGATCAGCCCCTGCCTGCGCCCGCAGACCACCGCCATGAACAGCCGCCCCAGTGGGCGCGGCTTGGGAACCGGGTGGCGATAGCGGAACACCCGCTCCTCCCCCGCCACCAACAGCACCAGGGGCTGGATGCCTTTGGCCCAAAGCTCCTCGGAGACCGCGGCAGCCAGGTCGGTCTCGCTCCAGGTGGGGTCAGCAAAGCGCACGCTCTCGCCCAAAGCCACAGCGGTATCGCGCCCTAAAAGGCGGTAGCGTGCCTGCTCCTCTGGGCTCAGCACCAAGCGCAGGGCCGTGAGGTCGTAGTGGGTATCGCTGGGGCCTTGGGGCAAGGGCTTGTACCAGGGATAGGTCACGACTTCCACCCCGGCCAGCTCCTCTTCGCCCAGCCGGGTGGCCTCAATCCTCGAGCTGTGCAACCGTACCGCATCAAAGGTGACCTCCAGGGCTGCTCCTACCGGGCGAAACGCCACCACGGTGTTTTCTCCGCCGCCGCTGAGCCAGGCAAAGTTTTCCGGCTGGGAAACAAAGAGCCGCTCGAGAGAGCGCTCCGCCATCCAGGCACGAAGCCGAGTTAAGCCTGTAAGGTTCATAACTTAGCCTAACACTATCTGATTCCAGATTTGAAGAAGTGGTAAAAACACCTTTCTCAAGCCTCTCGCAGGGCCTGAGCGGTCTCCTCGGGCAAGGCGTCCATAGCAAAGGTGCCCGCCGCAATCTCGGTCCCGGCCAGGTATTTGAGCTTGTCCGCCGTGCGCAGGGCCGGATAGAACTCCACATGAAAATGGAAGTGGGCCTCCTCGCCCTTGGGGGCCGCGTGCAGGGCCATGATATAGGGCATCGGGCGGGCGAAGAGCCGGTCGTACTTCGCCACCACTTCGCCCAGAACTTTGCCAAAGCTGGCGAACTCAGCGTCGTTGAAGGTCCAGGGGCCAGGATGGAAGCGCTTGGGGTAAACGAGCACCTCGTAGGGGTAGCGGGCAAAGGGTGGAACGATGGCGAGGGTGTACTCGTCCTGGCAGACCACGTAGGGTGCAGCGTCGTTCAGCAGCGAGACCAGCACCGGGCCCTCGCGGAAGCTCTGGACCTCCTTCTCTATGACCGGCGGAACAAAGGGATAGGCGTAAATCTGTCCGTGAGGGTGGTGCAGCGTAACCCCTATGGCCTCGCCCCGGTTCTCGAAGGGCATCACGAAGCGCACTTCATCTCGGGACAGTAACTCGCGGTAGCGATCAGCCCAAACCCGTACCAGCAGCTCGCGGCGTTCTTGCGAGAGCGTGGCCAGGCTCCCGGTCTGTTCGGGGGTGTAGACCACCACCTCGCAGTCGCCCTTGGCGGGAGCCACCGGCACCGGGATATTCTCAGGTGCAGGGCCGGGGTGCGGGGTGAGCGAGGGGAAGCGGTTGGGGAAGACCGCGATCTCAAAAGTCTCGAAGGGGATCTCGGTAGGGAAGCCGCCCGGTTTGGTGGGCGAGAGCGGATCATACTCGGGCGGGGGGAGAAAGGTCCGGTTTTGCCGGTGGGCTGCATACACCACCCACTCCCGTCTTAAGGGGTGCCAGCGCATGTGGGGGTGGGGGGTGGGGGCCGGCTCCATCTCCTCCAGCGGAGGTAGGGTGTGGGGTTCATTGCCGTATAAAAACATCACCCGGCCATCGGCTTTTTTGAACATGCGCTTGTGCATCTTGGCGCTCCCTTGCTTTCGCTAGCTTATCAAAACTTTCGCAAGCTTATGTAGAGACCCGAAACCACCAGCCCAGACCTGAGAACGAGAACGGCTGATTTAAGTGGGGGTTGTCATCTTTCGAGTTCCGCGATAGGCGCCTTTGGTTCCCCCCATGATCCTTAGTAAATCTCTAGGGTGGGCTCGAGCGTGGCCCCCACCGGCACCCCTTAGCTCTCCCAGATGCTCAGGCCGTGCGGCGGGACCATACGGCCCCCCAACACGAAGCGGGCCTGCGGGGAGGCCGGAGCTTGCTGCTCGTGTGGGCCATAGTTGAAGGCGAAGGTCAGGTGGCCCCGCCGCCGTAGCCTCAAGCCCTCGGAAAGCGAGAAAGTTTGCAGGCCTTGGCGGTTGGCCAGGTGGCCCAGATAGGCCCGGAGAAAAGCCACCGTGGGCCAGAAAGCCAGGTAGTGCAGGTTATCGTGCTGCCACAGAGCCCCTCGGCCATCGTCGAACTTGGCGACGGGCGCGAGATCGGACTCGACCCACTCCTTCCACACCGAAGAAGTGTAGTGCTGCCCATTCCACTCGAGGGCGAAGTTCACCCCTGGGCAGAGCGATTCGACCCGGGTTACCCGGATGGGCAGCCATTCGGCCAGCTTGCCGGGGGGGAGGTTTGGAGGGATACCCATGGATTCGGTCTTAGAGCCCGTACGTGGCCCGAAGACTAGCTGGGCCTGGGTATTGTGCAAAGCCCGGATCGTGGCCTCGTGCAGGATCGGGGAGCAGGGGACTACCCCGAGCCGGTACCCCTCGAGGCTCCCCCCTGGCTTCACGAAGTCCACATCCAGGCCAAGAGAGCGCAGGGCCTGATAGAAGTTCCAGACCAGGTCGCGGTAGGTGAACTCGCGGCCCTGCGGCTGGATGCGCGTTACCCAATCGGCCTCGTAGTCGAAGACCAGCGCCACCGGAGCTTGTTGGGTAGGGGGCAGCTCGAGCCCTTCCAGCTCCCGCGCGACCTGCTGGGCTTCCCAGTAGCCCACGTCGGGTTGGAAGTCGGGGCGGTTGAGCCCGGCATGCATCTGTTCCTGGGCCTGGGGGAATTGCCGCCAGCGGAAATAGCTCACCACTTCGGCTCCGTGGGCCAGCGCTTCCCAGGTCCATAGCCGCACCATGCCGGGGGCAGGAGAAGGGTTATGGGCTGCCCAGTTCACCGGCCCCGGCTGCTGTTCCATCACCCACCAGCGCGGCTTCACCCCGCGGTAGAGGTCGTGGTGAAAGGCCGGGATGTCGGGGTGGCCGGTGCGGGCGTAGCGGAGCTTTTCCTCTTCGGAGACCGGTAAAACGTCCATGTCGGTAAAGCCCAGCGGGTAGCTGTCCCAGCTGGCTACATCGAGGTCCTCTGCTACTTTGAAGTGGTCGAAGTCGGGGGTATAGCTCATGAAGTTATGGGTGATAAACCGCCCCGGCGAATACTGGCGGATGATTTCGACCTGTAGCTTGTTGTAAGCCGCCACCTGATCCGAGCTGAAGCGGTAGAAGTCGAGCCAGTGCGCCGGGTTAGCCTCGGTGACGGTGAGGTTGGGTAGGTCAATCTCCTCGAAGGTGCGGTACTCCATGCTCCAGAAGACGTTGCCCCAGGCTGCATTCAGCGCTTCGATCGAGCCGTATTTAGCCCTCAGCCACTCGCGGAAGGCCAACAAATCCTCTGGGCCATAGCTGCGGGTGGTGTCGTGGCAGCCGTACTCGTTATCGGTCTGCCAGCCTGCTACGTGGGGGTTTTGTCCGAAGCGTTGGGCCACTGCCGTAACGATACGGCGGGTTTCGCGCCGGTAGGTCGGGCTGCTGAAGGTATAGTGTCGCCTCGAGCCAAAACCCCGCACCCGCCCTTGGCGGTCATACGCCAGGATATCGGGGTGCTGATCGATCAGCCATTTGGGCGGGGTGGGGGTGGGGGTTCCGAGGACGATCTTGAGGCCTTCTTGGCCCAGGGTCTCGATGGCGGCCTCGAGCCACTCAAACTCGAAGCGCCCCGGCTCGGGCTCGAGGCGGCTCCAGGCAAACTCTCCGATGCGCACATAGGTCAAGCCACATTCACGCATCCGCCGGGCATCTTCGGCCCAGCGCTCGCGGGGCCAGTGTTCGGGGTAGTAGCAGACTCCAAGCATAAGGTTTCCCACACAACCTCGGGGATTAAGCGTCGAGATAAGCCGCGGGCCCCAGGGCTAGCCCTTGGTGGCTCCTACCGTCAGGCCATCAATAAAGTAGCGTTGCAGCGCAAAAAACACGATCAAGGTGGGCACCGTAGCGATCAAGCTGCCGGCCACCATCAGAGGCCAGTCGCTGATGTACTGCCCCCGCAGATTGGCCAAGCCGGTGGTGATGGGCTTGAGCTGGTCGCTTTGCAACAGCACGATCGCCCACAGGTAATCGTTGAAGATCCAGGTAAATTCCAACGTGGCTAGAGCGGCCAGACCCGGCAAGAGCAGCGGCAGGGCAATTCGGCGGAAGATGATCCACTCATTGGCCCCGTCAATCAGCGCGCTCTCGAAGAGCGAGAAGGGAATGGTCTTCATGAAGTTGCGCAGCACAAACGTACAGAAGGCCAGTTGGAAGGCCGAATGGAAGAGGATCAGGGCCCATAAAGTGTCATAGATATGCAGCTTGTTGGCCAAAAAGAATACAGGCAGCAAGAGCACCTGAAAGGGCAGCATCAGCCCCGCCACAAACATCAAGTAGATCGGGGTGGAAAGCCGGAAGCGAAAGCGCACCAGCCCGTAGGCGCACATCGAGGAGAAAAGGATGGCGATGGCCAGGGCCGGAAGGGTAATCTCAAAGCTGTTGAGCAGGTATCGGCTCACCCCGGCCTGGTTCCAGGCCCGGACAAAATTATTGAGGGTGAGTTCTTGGGGAATGCTCCAGAACCCCCGGGTGTTGAGGTCATCGAAGGTGCGGAAGCTGGTGATGATGGCCCCCACAAAGGGAATCAGCCACAGCAGCGCAAACACCCACACAACCCCCAAAACCCAGGGATTGGGCCCCTTGCGCACCTTGCGAACACGGAGCTGGGGTTGAGCGGTAGCGGTAGCACTCATGCGGTCCTCTCTTCCTGGCTCATCACCTGGCGCAGGTAGATCACCGAGAAGACAAAGGTGATCAGGAACAAGATCACCGCGATGGCCGCGCCAAAGCCCTGGCGGTAGTCGTGGAAGCTGGCCTTGACCATGTAGTTGGCCAGCACCTCCGAGGTGTTGAATGGGCCCCCATTGGTCATCACGTTGACCAGATCAAAGCTGCGCAGGCTGTCCACGATGGAGATCACAATCACTATCGTGGTAACCGGGGCCAGCATGGGAAGAATCATGTAGCGGAAGAGGTTGAACCCCTCAGCCCCATCCACCTTGGCGGCCTCGAGCACCTCTGAATCCAGGGTTTTGAGCCCAGCCAGGTACAGCACCATCACATATCCCACCTGGCGCCAGACCGCCGCTGCAATCACTGAGATCAGAGATAGGTTGGGGTCTCCCAACCAGCCGATGCTGCGGGCCGATTCAGGATCCACGTTGAAGCCGATGAAGTGCACGAAACGCAGGATTTCGTAGATCACCGTATTGAGCAAACCCTGTTGGGGATGGTAAATCCAGCCCCAGACCATCGCCGTCACCACCGGAGCCAACACCAGGGGCAGATAAAAGGCAATTTTGAGAAATCGGTCAAAGCGTACCCCTTGATTGAGCACCAGCGCCAAGGCCAACCCCGCACTGGTGGGCACGGTGATGAACACCAGGATCCAGATCAGGTTATGGATCAGGGCTTGCTTTAGAACCTCTCCCCCACCCCCCGGCCGCCAATCGAACAGCTCTTTGAAATTGGCCCAACCGATCCACTGTGGGGGCGAGAGGCCGTCGTAGTTGGTAAAAGCCAGGGTAAAGGTGCGGATGGTCGGGTAGACCACCCATAGGCTGTACAGGGCTAACGGAATGCCCAAAAACAGCAGCAACCAGAAAAATTGGCCGAGGTTTCGATTGAGCTGTTTAGCCCTGCTGGGGGTAATGCGTGTGGGTGCGGGCTGCACACCGCCCTCCTCTCTTGAGCCAGAGGCCCCCCGAGGGGCTCTCGAGGGGACCTCGTAGGCACAATAGGCTTATTGGCTGAAGATGCGCTTACGGGCGGTCTCGAGGTCGGCCAGAATCGAGTCCACCTGATTGGGTTGCGACAAGAAGCGCACAAAGCCGTCCATACCGATCCGGGCCATCTCCGGCACGGTATCGCGGTCGTAGAACTGCATGATCAGATCCGCCTGATCCAGGATAGCGATGCCCTTCTGGACATACGGCTTGTCCTTGAAGAGGGTCTTCACATCCACATCATTGCGCACCGGCAAGCGGCCAAGGTCCTGGGCCGCCATCTCGGCCACTTCCTTAGAACCCAAGAAGCTCATGAAGGCCTTGGCATTGGCCACATTTTTGGCCTTGGCCGGGATGAAGTAACCATCGGTGGGGGCTTCCTCGCCAATGGGCACCTTGGGATCAATGATGGGGAAGCGGAAGAAGTCCAGCTCCGCTGCGGCCCGATCCGCCGGGTACTGGTCGCGGATGAAATCGCCCATCAGGTACATGGCGGCCTTACCCTGAATCATCAGGTTGGCTGCATCCTGCCAGGTGTAAGAAGCGGGGTTCTCGAGCAGGTACTTGTTGTTGACTAGCTGGGCCCAGTAGGTGAAGACCTTCTTCACCCGGGGATCGGTATAGGGAATCTTCCCGTCGGTGAGGTCTTTGTGGAACTCCGGACCGTTGACCCGCATGTCCAGGAAGTCAAACCATCCGCCTTGGGGCCAGGTCTCCTTGGCCGCGTTGGCAATGGGGATATATCCGGCGTCCTTGAGCTTCTTGGAAACCGCCAGGAACTCATCCCAGGTCTTGGGCTCCTTGAGGCCCAGCTTGGCAAAGATGTCCTTGCGGTAGTAAACCGCCCACCAGTAGTAGCTCACAGGCAGGAAAACATACTTGCCGCTGCTGTCTTTGGAAAGGGCTTGGAAGCCTTTGGGAACCACCTTTTCCCAGTTGTTGCTCTTCCACACATCGGTGATGTCCATGGCCAGGTCCCGGCTGCTGAAGGCCCGCATGCGGTTGCCCGCGAACCAGGTCAGCACATCGGGGGGGTTATTGGAGGCCAGATAAGTGCGGATGGAGGTGTCCTGGAAGGTCTCGTGGTCTACGGTATTGAACTCCATCTGGATGCCGGGATACTTCTTTTTGAAGGCATCCACCACCTTGGTGTCGAAGGCCCGCGGCTTGGGATCGGATTGGTTGGAGTTGTAGATCAATGGGCCACTGAGATTACTCTGGCTCAACCCAACCAGCATAAATGCGCCCAAAGCGGCAAACAGCCACACCTTTCTTCTCATCGACTTCCTCCAATCGGATGAACCGGTTTCAGCCTTACGGGCAGATCCAGACCAGCGTCGGCCTTATGCGGGAGCTAAGAGATGGCGTTGCGGATTCTGCTCGGCTTCGACTGTGGGGTCAGTCTACTGCGCGTTATCCAAACTTGTCAACGGTTGTGAAGTCTTTCGTTTTTCTCAGACCGCAACCACCTCGAGGCCGCCCTGGCGGATCCGCTCGAGATCGGTGGCAGGGGCTTTGTGGTCGGTAACCAAAAGGGTAGCCCGCTCCAGCGGAGCAATGCGGGCCGCCGCCACCTGCATCAGCTTGGAGTGATCGGCCAGCACAATGGCCTCCCGGGCCGCCTCCAGCATGGCCCGTTTGATCTCGGCCTCTTGCAGGTTGGTGTTGGTAAAGCCTTTTTTGGGGTGTACCCCGTTGCAGCCTAAGAACACCTTGTCGGCGTTAATATCCTTGAGCAACAGCCCACCGTAGGGGTTGACCAGCGAATGTTGCAGAGGGCGAAGGGTTCCGCCGGTCACGATCACGCTCACGCCGGGATGGGACTCGAGCAGCAGAGCGATGTTGAGGGCGTTGGTCACCACCACCACGTTGCGCAGGCTAGGGGAAAAGGCTTTGGCCATCTCCGTGGTGGTTCCCCCCACGTCCAAAATGATGGTTTCACCGTCTTGAACCAGGCCTGCGGCGTAATTGCCGATGCGGGTTTTTTCCTTGGAGAAAACCTGGCGGCTTTCTTCAAGGGGGAGTTCAAAGCGCTTGACCTCTGGCGGTACCGCTCCCCCGCGGGTGCGGCGCAGCAGGCCCTTAGACTCCAGGTATTCAAGGTCAGCCCGCACCGTGACCGCCGAAACCCCGAAGCGGCTGGCCAGCTTTCCTACATGAACCTGCCCCTCGCGCCTGAGCAGCTCGGTGATTTCTAAGTGGCGAAATGTGGCCTCGAGGGAGGGCATAGCGAAAGCATACGAAAGTTTCGAGGGGTTGCCAATTACCCCCCAAGCCCCTATGGTTTGCCCCCCCGCTTGGGGTGCAGCCGTTCGGTGGAATCTAACCCCAGGGTTACCGGGCCATCGTTGACCAAGTGCACGGCCATATGAGCCTGAAACACCCCGGTCTCCACCGGAATCCCTTGCCGCTCGAGCAGGGCGCAAAACTGCTGGTAAAGCCGCTTACCGTCATCGGCGGCCGCCGCCGAAACGAAGCTTGGACGGTTCCCCCCTCGAGTATCGCCGTAGAGGGTGAACTGAGAGACCACCAGCACCGCCCCTCCCACATCGGAAAGGGCCAGGTTCATCTTGCCCTGGGAATCCGCAAAGATCCGCAAGCCCGCGATTTTGCGGGCCAGATATGCGGCATCCTCTGGGGTATCCCCTTTCCCTACCCCCAACAACACCAGGAGCCCCTGCCCGATCTGCCCCACGACCTGTCCTTCCACCACCACCTTGGCCTCGGAAACCCGCTGGATCACCGCACGCATGGGAATAGGGTACAAGAGCTATCCCGCATGGCTTCCGGCCTGAGCAGCGGATGTCCTCTCCCCTGCTCCAACCAGCGCAAAACCTCACCCCAATCAAAGCCGCTGGGCAATGGAGCTCCCATGGCCCCGCTAACGCGGCTCGACCCGCGTAAACCCAATGAAGGTTTCGCTCAGGAGGAGCCGCCCGGCTTTTTGTACGGTAAGCCTAGGTTGGTCAGGAGAGGTGTGAAGGCTATAGGTATAGCCTCGGTGGGTGAAGGTGAATCCCCCTGGAGTGGCTTTGCCCCCACGAATTTCCAGCGAAGGCCCAGGGGAAGGGCTGGCCCCGAGGAAGTTGAAGCTCTGATAGGTGAGCTGCCCGCTCGAGTCCTGGGTGATGAGCACGCTGCGGCGGGAACTAAAGCCCCAGAACCGCGTTCCGAGGGCCCAGCGACAGGAGACCTCTCCACTTGGGAGCTTGAGCGAGAGGATGGGCGGGGTAAAGGCCAGCTCGGGGTGCTCGAGCATCCCCGGATTGACCGCATGCACAAACCCCACCGCTTTCCCGCCCTGCGAGAGGCTGTAGTAGATCTGCCCCGCCCCAGGATCGGGCTGACCCAGCCCGTAGACTTGGCGGCCCAATTGTTTGGGATTAGTCTTGCTAAAGCGGATCACGCTCACCTGACCGGCAGCGTTGGGCCTTCCAACCGCCACCACCCAGGGGGTTTGTAGGCCGTCGCAGATAAACCACACCGGCTGGGTCTGGCCCTTCAACCTCAGGTAGGTATGGGCCTGGAGGCCCGATTGCGCCCACCCCACCAGCAACAGAAACCCCAAGCCCATGGCCAGGTTTGCGGCCCACCTTGGGGGGCTCGAGGCTAGGGAGCGATCCCTCACCCCCCACCTACAGGCTATAAGCGTAGAATCCATAGACCCCGGGGCCGGTATGGGTGGAGATCACCGCACCCACCTCGCTGGTGCTGCGCTCTTCCACCGGCAACCCCGAGGCCGCGATCTCGGCCTTAAAGGCATCCACCGCACGAGGATCCGCATTGTAGAGGTAGTAGACGCGGATCTTGCTGCGGCCTGCCGCCCAGGTCTTGAAGGCCTCCACCATCTCGGCCAGGGCTTTCTTCTCGCCCCGGGCCCGACCGGCGGGCTCTACCCGGCCCTGTTTGAGGGTGAGGATGGGCTTGATCCCCAGCAGCCCTCCCAGCAGGGCCTGGGCCCCGCCAATCCGCCCGTTCTTTTTGAGGTATTCCAGGCTGGGCAAGGTAAACCGCACGATGTGGTCGGCGCGGATGCGCTCGAGCTCCACCATCACCTGGCTCAGTTCATCCCCTCGAGCGAGCATCTCCTGGGCCCGCTCGACCATCATTCCGATACCCTGGCTGGCTGCCAGCGAATCAAAAACGGTGATCTTTCCGGGGAATTCCTGGGCGGCCAGGGTGGCCGATTGAACGGTGCCGGAGAGCTTGGAGGAGATGTGAATGGAGAGCACGTGATCGGCCTTTTGCAAGGCCCGCTGGTAAACCTCCTTGAAGTCGGCGGGGGACGGTTGGGAGGAGGAAGGCAGGGCTGCTCCGGCCTTCACCCCGTCAAAGATGGCTTGGGGGGTGATCTCGAGCCAATCCTTGGCGATTTTGCCTTGGAAGTTGACATACAGCGGCACAATTTCCACACCCAACTCGGGGGCCTTGGCCTGCAGATCGGCGGTTGAATCGGTGACGAGGGCTACACGCATAGGTTCTCCTGAACATCAACCCAGGCCTTACCCAGGCTGGACACTGGAAGCGTACTTGGTAATGCCGTAAGTCTAGCACAGGCTTCATTGCCACTCTAGCCTAGAAGCGGATCTCCCTGGCCCCCTTTCCCCCAGATGTGTTAGGATTCCATGCCATGTGGCGGGTATTGGTGACCGATGAGATGCGGCTGGGGGAACTCAAGAACCCTGAGGTGCGGCTGGACTACAAGCCCAACCTGCCGCGTGAGGAAATTTTGCGGCTGATTGAGGGCTACGATGCCCTCATCACCCGCAGTCGCACCCATGTAGACGCCGAGCTGCTGCAGCGGGGCACCCAGCTCAAGGTGGTGGGCCGGGGTGGGGTGGGGGTGGACAACGTGGACTTAGAGGCCGCCTCCCGCCGGGGCATCCTGGTGGTCAACGTCCCCGAGGCCAACACCCGCAGTGCAGCCGAGCTGGCCTGGGCCCTGCTTTTGGCCTCGGCCCGGGGAATCGCTGAATCCGATCGAAAAATTCGCGAGGGCCAGTGGGACCGCAAATACCTGGGTCTCGAGCTGGACAAGAAGACCCTCGGTATTGTGGGCCTGGGGCGCATTGGGGGACAGGTGGCCCGGTTTGCCAAAGCCTTCAACATGCGGGTTTTGGCCTATGACCCCTATATCCCCCATAGCCGGGCCCAGACCCTGGGGGTCGAGCTGCTCGACGATCTGGCCGATATGCTGCGCCAATCGCAGTTCCTCACCGTTCACACCCCGCTCACCGAGGAGACCCGGGGCATGATTGGCCGGCGCGAACTCTACTTGCTGCCCAGGGGGGCGGTGGTGGTGAATGCCGCCCGGGGCGGGATCTATGACGAGAAAGCCCTGGCTGAAATCCTAGAAGAAGGCCATCTATGGGGTGCGGGGCTAGACGTGTTCGAGCAGGAGCCGCCCAAGGCCGAGCATCCTTTGGTCCGTAGCCCTAGAGTGGTGCACACCGCGCATCTCGGGGCCAACACCCTGGAAGCCCAGGAGCGGGTGGGAGAGGCGGTGCTCGAGCGTGTCATCGAGACCTTGAAGGGCAACCTGGCCCACGCCCTCAACACCGGCTTCGATGCCGAAGGCTTGCAGCTTTTCTCAGCCTGGCTGCCGCTGGGCGAAGCCCTGGGCAAGCTGCTGGCCCAGATCACCCAGGGCCGCCCTCAAACGGTGGAGGTTTCCTACTACGGGGAGTTCGAGAAAAACCCCGACCCCATCGCCTCGGCGGTGGCCAAGGGGCTTTTAGACCAGGTGCTGGAAGCAGGGGCGACCAACCTGGTCTCAGCGCGGCCCCTGCTGCGGGACCGGGGCATCTCGCTCATCACCCGCCAGGTTGAGCAGTCGCTCGACTACCGCCAGGTGCTCGAGGTGCGCCTCGAGACCGATCGGGAGACCCGCCGGGTGCGCGGGGCGGTCTTGGGGGGAAAGCCCCGCATTGTGGGGATTGACGAGCATGGCGTGGAGGCCATCCCCACCGGACACATGCTGGTCTGCGTGAACCGCGACCGACCGGGGGTGGTGGGCAAGGTGGGCACGCTCTTGGGCGAGAATGGGATCAACATTGCCGGTATGCAGCTAGGCCGCGACAACCCCGGCGGCAAGGCGCTGTTTGTGCTGGCCATTGATGAGCGCCCCAGCGAGGCGGTGCTGGAGGCGCTGCGAGGGCTGGACGTGCTCGAGCGGGTGGATCTGGCTGAGCTTTAAAGGCGATCTTGAGCCAAAGGGGGTAGACTCTGGCCTATGTTGGTATACCGAAATCGCCTGCTCACCCCCGGCCCGGTTGAACTGCACCCCAAGGCTCTGGAAGCCCTCTCCCGCCCGCAGCTTCATCACCGTTCGGATGCCGCCAAACAGGTCTTCTTGCAGGCCAAGAGGGGCCTCGAGCAAGCCTTCCAAACCCAGGGCCAGGCCCTCTTGCTCACCGGCTCAGGAACCTCGGGCATGGAGGCGCTGGTGCAGAACCTCTTTGCGCCGGGAGATCGGGTGCTGGTGCCGGTGCACGGTAATTTCTCCGAGCGCTGGGCCAGAATTGCCCAGCAGGCGGGGCTCGAGGTGGAGCGGATGGAACTTGAGTGGGGCCGGGTGGTGCATCCAGAATACCTGGAAGGCCCCAGTGGCCCCTTTCAGGGCCTCCTGCTCACCCACTCCGAGTCCTCCACCGGGGCCTTGAACGACGTGCAAGGGCTGGCCCAGGCCTTCAAGGCCCGCTTTCCCCAGGCGCTGGTGGTGGTGGATGCCATCACCAGCCTGTTCGTCAGCGAGTTTGCCCTCGAGGGATGGGGCCTAGACGCGGCGGTAGCCGGTTCGCAGAAAGGCCTGATGTGCCCTCCAGGTCTGGCTTATGTGGCCCTTTCACCACGGGCCTTGGAGTGCCTCAAACCCCGGGGGTTCTACCTGAACCTGGCCTCCGAGCTCAAAGTGCAGAATTCCGGCGAGTCGGCCTGGACCCCCGCCATCAACCTGGTCGCGGCCACCGCCGCCGTACTGGAAGAACTCCTGCCCCATCTTCCGGAGCACCTGGCCCTCAAGCAGCGACAAAACCAGATCCTGTACACAACAGGCCAAGGACTGGGGCTCAAGCCAGTGCCTGAGGTCCAAAGCCCCGCCACCACCTGTTTTTACTTGCCTGAAGGGACCGCCTATCCTCAGGTCAAGGAGGCCTTTGCCCGGCGTGGAGCCACCATCATCGGTGGACAGGGGCAGCTTAAGGGCAAGGTTTTCCGCGTCTCCCTGATGGGATACTCCGACCTCTACGATGCCTATGCGGTAGCCGAGCTGATGCGAGAGGCCCTGAGGTCTCAGTAAGACTATCTTTCCCGCACGATATCCACCGAGATTTCCACCGCCGAAATTACCCCTCTATTCTCGAGCCAGTGGAGGGTATTTCTATCCTCGGGCCAGCCTAGGCCGGGCCCGTAGTCAGTGGCAACCCCATCGCGGTGGTCTGTAATCGTTCCCTGCAGGATATACACCACCCCTGGCCGGTCCTTATGGTCGTGAACCGGCCCAAAAACACCCCCGGGCTCGATGGTCACCTTGCGCATGCGAAGTTTGCGCCCGGCCATGCCCTCAATCTCAGGGCCAAGGTCAATGGTTGCCAACAGCTCTACCGTAACCCCTTTTGTCTGGGGAAAAGCCTGTTCTCGGCCCATTTCTTGCGCTCCTTACCAAGTTTCCCTCGGAGGTCTCCGAGGGAAACTTGAGGGACTACCTACCGATTCCGGGGGAAGCCCAGATCCACCTTAGAGGTGCTGGGGTCGGGCCAACGGCTGGTCACGATCTTGGCCCGGGTGTAAAACTGCACCCCCTCGGGGCCGTACATGTGCAGATCGCCAAAGAGCGAAGCCTTCCAACCGCCAAAGCTGTAATAGGCCACCGGAACGGGGATAGGCACGTTGATGCCCACCATCCCAGCCTCCACATCAAACTGGAACTGCCGAGCGGCCCCGCCATCGCGGGTAAAGATGGCCGTACCGTTGCCGTAGGGGTGCTCGTTGACCATTTTCAGGGCCTCCTCGTAGGTTTTGACTCGAGCCACCCCCAGGACCGGCCCGAAGATCTCGTCGTCGTAGCACTTCATCCCCGGCTTCACATTGTCCAGGAGCGAGGTCCCCAGAAAGAAGCCCTCACCCTTCGCGACGGGGTCCTGCCTCCCGTCCACCACCACCGTAGCCCCTTCCTTGGGAGCATTCTCCACGTACGAGGCCACCTTGTCGCGGTGCTCGCGGGTGATCAGGGGCCCCATCTCGCTCCCCTCCTCGAGCCCCGGCCCCACCTTGATCTTGGGCATCCGCTCCTTGATCGCCGCAATCAGCTTATCGGCGGTCTCATCCCCCACCGCTACCACCTGCGAGATGGCCATGCAGCGCTCGCCCGCCGAGCCATAGGCCGCCGAGACCGCGGCATCCGCAGCCATGCCAATATCGGCATCGGGGAGCACGATCATGTGGTTTTTGGCCCCACCCAGGGCCTGCACACGCTTGCCCTGCTTGGTTCCGGTCTCGTAAATGTACTTGGCAATGGGGGTAGACCCCACGAAGCTTACCGCCTTGATGTCGGGGTGCTCGAGGATCCGGTCCACCGCCACCTTATCCCCCTGCACCACGTTGAACACCCCATCGGGCAACCCGGCCTGCTTCCACAGCTCAGCCAGGAACAGCGAGGGCGAAGGGTCCTTCTCCGAAGGCTTAAGGACAAAGGTGTTGCCCGCCGCAATGGCATTGGCAAACATCCACATCGGCACCATCGCCGGGAAGTTGAATGGGGTAATCCCGGCCACCACCCCTAGGGGCTGACGGATCTGGTACACATCCACCCCCCGGCTGGCCTGCTCAGAAAACCCGCCCTTGAGCAGGTGGGGGATGCCACAGGCGAACTCCAGGTTCTCTAGCCCTCGCGACACCTCACCCATGGCATCGGCCAGGGTTTTGCCGTGCTCGAGGGTGATCAGCTCCGCCAGCTTCTTGTAGTTTTGATGCACCAGCTCGCGCATGGCGAAGAGAATTTCGCTGCGGCGCGAGAGGGGGGTGGCCCGCCAGGTTTTGAAGGCCTCCTTGGCCACGGCAACCGCGTGGTCCAGCTCCTCCACGCTGGCAAAATCCACCGTGGCCTGTTGCTGCCCGGTGGCCGGGTTCCAGACCACCCCGCTGCGGCCCGAAGCCCCCTCAACCCGCTTGCCCCCAATCCAGTGCGAAACCCGCTTGATATTGATTTCCGGTTCTTTGATGGCCATACCGTCCCTCCTTTACACCATCCAGGTTGCTCAGTCTGCGGCCGCCTTGGCCACCCCCAGCATCTCGTCCACCAGGGCCAAGCCTTCTTCGTATGCGTCCAAGCCGTACTTCAGCTCCTCCTGATTGATCACCAGGGGCGGGCAGACAAAAGCCCAGTTAAAGCGCAGGAAAGCATAGATGTGCTTGCTCTTGAGGTGGGCGGCCAGCTTGGCCATCTCCGGGGAGGTGCCGTTGAAGGGGGCCAGCGGTTCCTTGGTGGCTTTATCCCGCACCAGCTCGAGCACGCTGAAAAGCCCCTTGTAGCGCACATCACCCACACAGGCGTACTTGCGCTTCATGGCCTCGAGGCGGCTGGCCAGGTAAGCCCCTTGCTGCTCCACATTCTCGAAGAGGTGCTCCTCCTCGTAGACCGAAAGATTGGCCACCGCCGCCGCGCAGGAAAGCGGGTGACCGCTGTAGGTCAGACCTCCCCACAGCATGTGGGTCTCGAGCCACTCGGCAATCTTGTCCGAGACGATCACCGCCCCCAGCGGCAGGTACCCGCTGGTCAGGCCCTTGGCGCTGGTCACGATATCGGGCTTGATGCCGTAGTGCTGCGTGGCCAGCCACTTCCCGGTGCGCCCAAAACCGCTCATCACCTCATCGTCAATCAGCAGGATGCCGTACTTGTCGCACAAAGCCCGCAGCTTGGGGTAATAGTCATCGGGCGGAACCAGCAGACCGTTGCTGCCGGTAATCCCCTCAACCATGATGGCCGCAATGGTGTGCGGCCCCTCCATCTGGATGACCTCCTCGATGTGGCTCACGCATTCCCGGCTGCAGGAATCGGGGGTTTTGCCGAAGGGGCAGCGATAACAGTAGGGGTCGAACACCCGCACGATCCCAGGAACCCCGGGCTCCACCGGCCAGCGCCGAGGGTCCCCGGAGGCGGTCATGGAGCCCATGGTGGCCCCATGGTAGCTGCGGTATCGGGTGATGATCTTGTTGCGCCCGGTGTAGAGCCGGGCGATCTTCATGGCGTTTTCGTTGGCCTCGGCCCCTCCCAGGGTGTAAAAGCTCTTGGCCAGCCCGGTGACCTCGGCCAGCTTCTTGCCCAGCACCCCCCGTGGCTCGGTGGCGAAGCTGGGCCCCGCAAAACAGAGCTCATCCACCTGGCGCTTGATGGCCTCGAGCACCTTGGGGTGCTGATGCCCCACGTTGATGTTGATGAGCTGGGAGCTGAAATCCAGCCACTTATTGCCGTCCCCGTCCCAGAACCACACGCCCTTGGCCGACTTCATGTGGATGGGGTTGGCGGTGCTTTGCACCGACCACGAGAACAGGGTGTAATCGCGATTCTCCTGGATAATCTCCTTGCTCGAGCGCTCCATAGGGAAACCTCCTGGCCTTCAGGTTTCCCTATGGTAGACCTGGCCCTACGGGGGCGCAATGGACAGAGTGTAAAAGAATCGCTTCCATAGCTCGAGGGCCACCCATAACCCCAACCGACGTTCGGGCAGGTCTAGGTCCCCCAGCATCCCGGTGAGCTGCTCGAGCCGATAGTACACACTCTGTCGCCGCACCCCCAGCTTTCGGGCGGCCTCGGCAATGTTGAACTGGGCCGCCAGCAGGGCCTCGAGGGTCGAGAGCAGGGTGCGCCGGGGACGCTCCGGCAGGGACAGCACCGGGCCGAGCTGACTGTGCAAAAAGGCCGTGCTGCGCCCAGTCTCGACCAGGGCCTCGAGCACCGACTCGAGCGCGGGTTCTTCCTCTTGAATCTTGGGACGCAGGATACGCTCGTGGGCGGCGCGGGTGAGATCGGCGAAGCGCACCTCCGAGCGAAACACCAGGAGGGGAAATTCCAAAGCCTGGGCGGCCCAAAGCATCTCTACCGGAACTTCCCTGAGCCCCTGCACCAGCTCCAGCGCCAGCCCGTGAACCCCCGCCTCGGCCAGGGAGCGCACGTAGGTTGCGCGCTCCTCGGGGGTAGCCCGGGCCAGCTCGATCCCTGTGGATAGGACCAGCTCCCCCCCCGAAAGCAACCGCCCCACATCCAAGACCTCGGCCACATGCACCCAGGTAACCTGCTGCCCCAACTGGGACTCCCCCGCGAGCACCTCGGCCTTGCGAAACGCTGGAAGCTCGAGCAGCTGGCGCAGGGTGGGCAGGCTCATGGCGTCAGGGGAATTGTATACCCCAAGATGGGGGCGGCGCCGTTAGAGCCGGGTTAGGGCCGCCCTACCGCGCCCTTCGCAGGCGGCCCCGGTTTTGTCCAGGACAAAGCCCTATTGCTGCAGGATCCAGCGCATGGTCTTATCGGCCAGCCGATCAAAGGCCCGCACCGCCAGCTCGAGGTGCTCCTCCTTGGTGTCTTCAATCTTGTTGTGGCTGATGCCGTAAAGGGACTGGGTGAACATCATCACCGTGGGAATCCCCGCCCGCGCCACCTCCGCGGCATCGTGCAGCGGGCCAGAGGGCAGACGGTGCGAGGTGCCGGCCACCTCCCGGATGGCTTCGTCACAGAACTCGATGAGGTTGGGGTGGAAGAGGATGGGGTGGATGTGCCAGATGCGGCTCCACTCGGGGTCGCTCAGCCCACCCTCGCGGGCGAAGCGCTGGCTGGCCTCGACAGCTTCGGCCTTGAGCCGGGCGAGGGCCTGGGCGTCGAGGTGGCGCTGGTCGAGGGTGATGGTGCAGTCGGCCACCACACTGGTCACGATACCCGGCTTGGTGACGCAGGAGCCGATGGTGCTCACTCCACCGTTGCGGTCAGTGATGCGGTAGATTTCCTCCGCCATCTTCGCCGCGGCCAAGAAGGCATCCTTGCGCCTGTGCATGGGCGTGGAACCGGAGTGAGCGGCCTGGCCCAGGAAGCGAATGGCGTGACGCTCGACCCCAAAGGTGCCCAGCACCACGCCCAAAGGCAGGTCCATGTCCAGTAGCACCGGCCCCTGTTCGATGTGGATCTCGAGGTAAGCCGCGGCGTTCTTCTGCTCGGAGCTTGCTTCCAGCATCCGGCTCATCTCCACCCCGCAACGCCGCAGGGCCTCCTCCAGACGAATCCCATCCTTGTCGGTCCGATCTTTCTCGGCTTCGGGATCCAGGGTGCCGGAAAAAGCCGACGAACCCAGCAGGCTGCGCCCGAAACGGGCCCCCTCCTCATCGGCCCAGTCCACCAGCCGCACCGTGATGGGGGGGGTACCGCCATACTCCTCGTGGATTCTCCGCAGGACCTCGAGCCCCACCAGCACGTTCATGCAGCCATCGAGCCAGCCGCCGTTCGGCACCGAATCCAGGTGCCCCCCCAGCAGCAGGGCTTTTTCCGACTGGCCTTTCAGCGTGACCCAAAAGTTTCCGGCAGCATCATAGTGCTGCTCAACCGGAAGGCCCTCGAGCTTGCCCTTGAACCACTCCCGGGCCTTCAACCAGGTGTCCGTCCAGGCCACCCGTTGGGCTCCATGTTCATCCGCGGTGAGGGCACGAAGTTCCTTGAGTTCGGCGATGGTGCGTTGAGGGTTTAGCATACCTACCGTCTTACCTTTCCAGATCCTTGCTCTTGAAGCGGGCTACCCCGAAAGGACTTCCCCTCTCTGGAGGGAGAGGGGCTGTCCGGAAAATGGGTTATTTGTAATCGCTGGCCTTTTTGCCGGTGGCTTGTTCCCAAGGCCCGTAGTCCACCGCGGCTGCTGGGGGGTCCTTGCTGAGGATGTTCTGGTCGCGCAGCAGCTTAACCGAGGCCTGATACTCCGCCGGAACCAAGAACCCGGCCCAGCCTTTGAGGGTGGGCCCGGCGTTGTAGAGCTTGGCCACCTCGGTCATCTGCCAGGTCTGGTGCTCTTTGGCACCCGAGCGGGTACCTGAGCCCTTGCAGGTGTTGCCGCAGAAGGGCAGCACATATTTCTCCACGGTCTCGGCCTGGTTTTTCACCGCCCAGTCCCACCCCTGCAAGCTGGCTTTGATCAGCCGGGCCGCAATTTCCCGTCCACTCATCCCCGAGCCTTTGAAGTTCTTGTCGTTCAGAACCTTCTCGGTGGTGAAGATGTTGTCCTCGAGCAGGTTGATGCCGTGGTCGGCCAGAGGGAAGATGTCGAGTTTGCTCTCATCATAGCCCAGACCGATGATCTGATCCACCTCGTTGTAGGTCATGGCCGAGACCAGCTGCACCCGGTTGGGAAACACCAGGGCCGGATCAAAAGGATAGGTCACCGCGGTCACATCAGGGTTGGAAACCTTGGGATCCAGCGAGCTGGTCAGTCCACACTTGCGGAACAAGGCCACCACCGGATACTCGTTGCCCGAGGGCCAAACCCCCACACTCTTGCCCTTGATGGCACAGAGGTCTTTAATCCCCGAGGATTTGAGGCTTACCAGGGTAAACCCGGATTTTTGGAACATCTGGGCGATATGCACCACTGGGAGGCCCTTCTCCCGGGCGGTAAGGAGGTCCGCAATCCAGGTCGTGCCGAAATCGGCCGCACCCGAGACCACCACCTGGATGGGGGATTGATCCCCGGCCGGAAGTAAGGTTACATCCAGGCCCTGGGCTTTATAGAACCCCCGCTCCTTGGCCACGAAGAACCCCGCAAACTGGGCCTGCGGAAACCATTTGAGCTGCAGGTTGACCTTCACCAGGTTCTGAGCGCTAGCCAAGGAACAAAGCGCCAGCGCACCGACCGCCAATAAAGCCGACCACTTCCGCATATACTCCTCCTGTTCCTGCTCCTGTAGCCTACCGGATTTTTATGCCGATTTGTCAAGCAGATACGCTTTGACACCCCTTAAAACCCCCTGGAGCTACTCTCTAAACGAGACGTGCCAGCCGGTGAGGCGCCGCTCGATCCAAGCCACCAGGTTGTACCAGACAATTCCCAAAATTGAGGCCACGATGATCGCACTCCACACGATATCGAAGCCGAAGCGCCCCGCTTCGATCTGGATTCGGAACCCCAGTCCCTGCCCATTGGCCCCAAAAAACTCGCCCACGATGGCTCCAATCATCGCCAAGGTAGTGCCCAGCTTGAGGGCGTTGAAGAGAAAGGGCAGGGCATTGGGCAGCCGCAGCCAACGGTAGGTCTGGGCCTCGGGAGCAGCATAAGAGCGCATCAGATCAAGCGAAAGCGGGTTGATCTCGGTCAATCCCCGGAAGGTGTTGATCACCACCGGGAAAAATACCGTGATGGCTACAATCACTGCCTTAGAGGGCCAGTCCAAGCCGAGCATTTTCACCAGCACCGGGGCTAAGGCCACGATGGGGATGCTCGAGAAGGCCGTGGCATAGGGCAAAAGACCCCGCTCCAGGAATACGAACCGGCTCACCAGCAGCGCCATCAACACCCCCAGGCTGCATCCGATCAGATACCCCACCCCGGCCTCGAGCAACACCGTCTGCCGAGCATCCTGCAGCAGCACCTCTCGTGAGTCCCACAGGGTCGAGAACACCCGGGTTGGGGTGGGGATGAGCCCGGCCGGAACCTGGTACGCCCGCAGCAGGGCCTCCACCATCACCAAAGCCAACAGCAGGGTCAGCCCGGCTGGAACAAAGCCCAGCAGGGGATTGGAGGTGCGGTCGCTCAGGTGACCGGCCACCCGGGCCACCCCCAGCGCCGCCAGCAGGAAGCCTATCCAGATCAGCAGTTTTTGCCCAGGAGAGGCCGGGTTGCTCTGGTTCCACCAATCCGCGATAAACCACAGCAACAGCACCAGCCCTACCGCCAGCAGCCCCCAGCCCATGGCCGGGTTTTCCCGCCGAACCCCCCCCATCCCTCGAGCCCCTACCGGCGCCATGGGGTCACCCGCCTTTCCACCCAGCCCACCAAGGCCACCAACAAAATGCCCAGTATGGCCGAGGAAATCATGATCACCCAGATGGATACCACATCCGAAGCCCGGGAGTTCTCAAAGAGCATCCGACCCAACCCCTGTTGAAACCCCACCGTGCTGATCTCGGCCACAATCGCCCCAATCAGGGCGGCGGTCACCGCCACCTTGAAGGCTGTGAACAAGTAGGGGACCGAGGCCGGAAACCTCAGCTTGAGATAGGTCTGGGATTGCGTGGCGTTGTAGGTTTTCATCAGGTCCAGGGCCAATGGGTCGGGGCTGCGCAAGCCCTTGGCCACCCCGATGGTGATGGGGAAAAATGCCACGAAGGCCGCGATGATGGCCTTAGGCAAGGCCCCCTGAACCCCGTACTGCCCCAGCACCACCACCAGCATCGGAGCCAGGGCGATCACCGGAACGGTCTGCGAGGCCACCACCCAGGGCAACAGGGAGCGCTCGAAGGCCCGGCTGGCCACAATCCCAATGGCAAAGAAAAAGCCCACCACCGTAGCCAGCAGCAGGCCCAGGAGGGTATTCCCCGCGGTAGCCCAGGCGTTGGGCAGGATCGAGGTGGGGGCGGTGAGGGGAAAGGTTAGGTTGCGAAAACCCTGCAGCAGTTGCTGAGGGGAGGGCAGCACGGGGCTGCGCAGCTGACTCGCACAGGCCAAGGCGGTTTTGCACTCGAGCGCCGCCCCGCTCTCGAGGGCCCGCTGAGCCACCGGCACGTTTGCTAGCAGCATCAGCGGGTAGTAGAGGGCCACCACCACCAGCGCCACCACCAACATGGGAAGCAGATTGGGGGAACGAAGACGGGTCATAGGAAGTTGATGCTGCGCTCCTTCAACACGGACCAAATCCTCAGGGCTTTACCCCACTCGGAACCGCCTGCACGAATCCGGCAAGCGAAGCACTCTCCAGAATCCCCGCGGCTTGAAGCTGCTGGGCCATCTTCTGCAGCTTGGCCACATCCACATACCCCAAGCCGTTTTTCTGGGTCTCTGGGGTGACCATGATCTTCTTAATCTGCTCCAGGCCCTTCAGCTCGAAGGGAATGTCCAGGTTAGGGTTGTATTTGGCCAGGATCTTTCCGGCCTCCTCGGGGTTGGCCAGGGCATACTGATACCCCTTGTAGCGGGCCTCAACGAACTTCTTAACCTCGTTCGGATATTTCTTCAGCACATCCTCAGTGGTAAACAGCACGTTCTCTGGCCAGTCCACGCCGAACTCTTTGTAGGAGTACTGGTAGTACTTCTCCTTGGCTTGCTGCTGCGCCACCATCACCTCGTTGTAGATCATCGCCGAGGCGTAGTTGTACTGCTTGGCCAACCAACCGCCCAAGGTGGCCGGGTCGCCCTGCTGGTTGACGATTTGAATTTTGCTCTCCCAGTCCTTGCCGATGGCCGCCTTGATGGGCTTGTCGTAGCCGATCCAGGTGGCAAACTTACCGCTGATATCAGAGACTTTGTCGATCGGCTTCCAGGACAGAATTTGCATGGCCGAATCCTGGAAATCGGCAGCCAGAATCACCAGCGGGAGCTTTTGCTTCTGCCGGGCCTCGAGCAGGTTGTAGGGGTAATCAATCCCGAAAACCAGCTTTCCCGCCTTGCTCTCGGCCATCACCCGGTCTATCGGGGAGAGCCCCGGCCCCCCGGGCACCACCGTCACATCCAGCCCCGCCGCCTTGTAAAAGCCCTTGTCCACGGCTACGGGATCACCGATACTCTCGGCGTGGATGAACCACGACTCAATCATCGAGACCTTGGTCGGGTTGCCCTGAGCCAAGACCCACGCCAGCCCCACCAAAACGCCTACCGCCATAATCCCCATCGCTCTTCTCATGCCTCCCCCTCCAATTGAGAACCCGGCCCTAGCGCTGCCGGGTCATCTCCAGATGCCAACCCACCCAGCGGCGCTCGAGGGCTGTCAGAAGACCCAGGAGCAGCCAGCCCACCAGGGTGCAGCACACCGCGGCCAGAAAGACCCGGGCGGTGTTCCCCACGTAGCGCGAATCCAAGATCATGAAGCCCAGGCCCTGAAAGGCCCCGAACAGCTCCCCCACGATGGCCCCGTTAACCGCGGCCATGGCCCCCCCTTTGAGGCTGGTGAAAATGATCGGCAGGGCCGAGGGCAGCTTGAGAAAGCGCACCCGCTGAGCAAAACTCACGTTGTAGGAGGTGAGCAGCTCCTCCTTGCCGGTATCGGTCGAAACCAGCCCTTTGTGTACAAAGTAGACCAGCGCAAAGAAGGTGTAGAGCCCCGCAATGGCTACCTTGCTGCCGATGCCATTGACCCCCAACCACACCACCACCAGGCTGGCCAAGGCCACAAAGGGAATCGAGTTGAGGGTACTGACCAGGCGGAAGATGAAATCCTCGAGCCACTTGGGCAGCACGATCAGCAGCACCGCGGCCAGGTGCGCGATGAGGGCCCCCAGCACGAACCCCAGCACGATCTCCTGCGCGGTCACCCAGGCATTTTGCAGCACCAGGTTGGGGGTTTTGAGAAACTCCTGAAGAATTCTCGAGGGCGTAGGCAGCAAGAAGGGGGCGTTGTACAGCCGCGCCCCCAGCTCCCAAACCCCCAGCGAGACCACCGCGAAGACCAACCAGCGCATCCCCTCCCCCTGCAGCAGAGCAGGGGTGGGCTTGGACGGGGTGGGACGAATCGCTCGAGCCATCTAAACCTCAGTTGGATGTTCCTCGTAGGGAAAGCTTTGCCGGTGCCGGTAGCAGCGGGGTTAGCACCATGCGGGTTTACCGTAAGAACCGAACCTCCTGGCCCTCTACCCGGGCGATCTCCGGCCGGGTCTCTGCCACCACCCGCCCCCGCTTGAGCACATAGCGGCGCATGGGCAGAATGCGCAGGGCGTCGTCCTCGGTGGGCACCGGCCAGACAATCAGATCGGCTGGGTTGCCTACCGCCAGGCCATGCCCCTCCAGGCCCTCGCTGCCGCGCACCAGGCGGTTGTTCCAGATCGCCGCAGCCCGGCTCGAGAGCATCGGGAAAAGGTGGGCCCGGTCATCGCGTCCAGACATCAGGCCATAGTGCAGCAGCACGAACGCGGTGTGCAGCGGGTCCCCCTTGCCCATGGGGTACCAGGGGTCCATCACCGAGTCGTGTCCAGCCGCCACATTTACCCCGGCGGCCAGCAGTTCCTTGACCCGGGTCAGGCCACGGCGGATGGGATAGTGGTCGAAGCGTCCCTGGAGGACGGAGTTGTCCGGCGGGTTGCAGATCACGTGCAGCCCGGCCCGCCGAACGTTCCCGATGATCTTGTCGGCGTAGGCGTTGTTATAGGAGTGCATGGCCGTAGTGTGGGAGGCCGCTA
Organism: Meiothermus granaticius NBRC 107808; assembly: GCF_003574355.1. GTDB lineage: Bacteria > Deinococcota > Deinococci > Deinococcales > Thermaceae > Meiothermus > Meiothermus granaticius. Next base: position 38,194 of record NZ_QWLB01000014.1, read on the forward strand.
CCCGCCCGGAGAGCTTGAGCCGCAAGGTCTCAGCGGCCATGGTCTCGAGAAAACGGCTCTGCTCGTCGTCGGTCTCGTCGCAGTGGATATCCACCGGGAGGCCGGTCTGATGGGCCAGCTCGAGGGCAAACTTAACGTTTTGCACCCCATACTCGCGGGTGATCTCGTAATGGGGGATCCCACCCACCACATCCGCACCCAGCTCGACCGCCCGGCGCACCAGCTCGTCGCCGCCTTCCCAGGAGAACATTCCAAGCTGGGGGAAGGCCACGATCTGAATCTCAATCCACTCGGCAACCTCGCGCTTGATCTCCAGCAGGGCTTTGAGGGCGGTCAGGCTGGGGTCGCAGGTGTCCACATGGGTCCGGATATGGGTCACCCCGTGGGCCACAAACCAGGGCAGGGCCTTGAGCACCCGCTCCCGCACATCCTCGCGGGTGAGCCGCTTGACCCGTTCGCTCCAGATGGCGATGCCCTCCCACAGCGAGCCCGACCGGTTGGGCCGAGGGTCACCCTCGGTCAGGATGGCATCGAGGTGGATGTGGATCTCGTAAAAGCTGGGGCTCACTAGGTTGCCCTCGGCGGAGATTTCCTGTGGGGCCTTCAGGTTGGGCTCGAGGGCCACAATCTTCCCACCTCCCAGACCGATGTCCACCCGCCCTTCTCGGCCGGTAATCCGCGCGTCCTTGATCACCAAGTCCATAAGCTATTCCTGTACCTCAAACCCATGCCCCTTGCGCAGGGCCTCGCGCACCTGGGTGGCGATCTCAAAAAACTGAGGGGTCTCGCGGGTCTCGAAATCGCGCGGCTGGGGCAGATCTACCGGGATGACCGTCTCAATCTTGCCGGGGCGAGGGGTCATCACCACAATCCGGGTGGATAAAAACACCGCCTCGGGGATGGAGTGGGTCACGAAGATGATGGTCTTGCCGGTCTCCCGCCACAGCCGCAGCAGCTCTAGGTTGAGGTTCTCCCGGGTGATCTCGTCCAGAGCCCCGAAGGGCTCATCCATGAAGAGGAGCTGCGGATCAAAAGCCAGGGCCCGGGCAATGGAAACCCGTTGCTGCATCCCGCCCGAGAGCTGCCAGGGGTAGCTCCGGGCAAACTTCTCCAGGCCCACCAACCCCAGCATCTTCTCCGCTCGAGGCCTGCGCTCATGCGCGGGGAAGTTCATCACCTCGAGCGGCAGCATCACGTTTTGCAGCACCGTGCGCCACTCCATCAGGGTAGGGGCCTGAAAGACATACCCATACGCCCGCGATTTCCGGGCCTCCTCGGGGGTCTTACCCCCAATTCGAATGGCGCCCGAGGTGGGCTGGATCAGGTCGGCCAGCAGGCGCAGCAGGGTGGTCTTGCCACAGCCCGAGGGGCCGATCAGGCTGATAAACTCACCCGCGCCGATCTCGAGATTGGCCTCCTTGAGGGCTACCGTCCCGGTGGCAAAAACCATTGAGACGTTTTGTACCGAGACCAGACTGCCGGTAGGGGTGGATTTGGCTTTGACTTGCGATTCGGTCACAGGCACCTCGAGGTTATTTATGCGACCCGGTGAGGGCTGAACTCAAACCAAGGCCGATATAGTGGAAGCTTCTCGGGGGAGATCAACATGGCCATTCCCTGGGCTCAGAAGTACATCGGCTCCCGCCGCAACAACTTCCCGCGCCCCTTCTCGCCCACAAACTGCCCATCCCTCACCGCAACCTTTCCCCGCACCGTGACCACCCTGGGCTTTCCATCAATCTCAAAGCCCTCGAAGCCGTTGTAGTCGTTGTTGACGCTCTGAGTGGCGGCGGAAATCTTGCCCCGGTAGCTGGGGTCGTAGATCACTAGGTCGGCATCGCTCCCTACTGCGATCGTCCCCTTGCGCGGAAACAATCCGAAGAGCTTGGCAGATTTAGTGCTGGCTGCGTCCACGAAGCGGTGAATGTCCAGGTTGCCCCGGCTGACCCCATAGGTGTAAAGCAGGTTGACCCGATCCTCGATGGCCGGAATGCCGTTGGGGATTGCGGTGAAGGCGTCCTTGCCCAACAGTTTTTGCGCGGTGTCGAAGGGGCAGTGGTCGGTGCCTACGGTGTCAATAAACCCCATGGCCAGCGCGTCCCATAGGGCCTTCTGGTTGCGCTTGTCGCGCAGCGGAGGCGACATGATGTACTTCATGGCCTCCACCCCGCCCCGCTCGGCATAGGTTTTGTCCAGCAGGAAGTGGGGGATGACCGATTCGATGAAAAGGGGCACCCCCCGCGCCTTGGCATCCATGGCCGCGTCCAGGGCGGGTTTGCAGGAGAGGTGCACCACATACCCCGTGGCCCCGGTGTTCTCCAGAAAGGTGGCAAAGCGAGCGGTCCCCTCGGCCTCTACCGACTCAGGACGGCTGGGCTCGTGCCACTCGGGGCCGGTCTTGCCCTCGGAGAGAAGCTTCTGCTGCAATTGCCCCACTAGCTCGGCATTCTCGCAGTGGGCGGTCACAATCACCCCCAGCTCCTTAGCCAGCCGCAAGGTTTGGTACATCTCGCCATCGTCCACCCCAAAGAAACCCTTGTAGGAGAGGAAGATTTTGAAGCTGTTGATCCCATCCTTAACGATCTCTCGGAGTTGGGCCGCGGTCTTGTCGTCGAACCGGGTCACCGCCATGTGGAAGGTGTAGTCGCAGTAGCTGTTGCCTTCGGCCTTGCCCTTCCAAAGCTGATAGCCCTCGAGGGTGTCCTCATGGCGACTGGGGGCGCACATCTCGATATAGGTGGTGGTACCCCCCATCAAGGCCGCCTTGGAACCGGTCTCATGGGTGTCCTTGGCGAAGGTGGCCATGAAGGGTAAATAAATATGCACATGCGGATCGATAAACCCAGGGAAAACATACTGGCCCGAGGCATCGATAACCTCTGTGCCAGGAGGGGCCTCGAGGGATTGCCCGATGCGGGTGATGGTCTCGCCTTCCACGTAAATATCCGCTTTATAGCGCGAGTCTGCCGTGATGATTTCACCGTTCTTGATCAGCAGTGCCATAATCCCCCCATGATGTGTGAGAAACTATACGCCCGCCAAGGGTGCAGAGCATAGAGCCGCTCGCCGATAGGCCGAGGGGGTGGCCGATCGCCACCCCCTCACAAGCGCGCAGGTCTCCAGGCCCTCGCAGCCCACACCAGGAGCACGGTATCCGGGCAGGAGGGTGCGGGTCAGGGCCTCGAGGTCAGCGCTTCGGTTCATCGTCGGATCCTCGGCGGGGCATTCAATGGATCTCGATCCCCACCTCTTCGCGGTAGGCCTTCATGGCTTCCCAGTCGGTGGTCACCTCGGTACGGGTCTGGGTGAGCTGCCTCCAGGTGACCGGAGCCCGGCCCGAGGGCACCTCGACCATCTCAATGCAGTCTTCCACCGGGCAGACGTTGTAGCACAGCCGGCAGCCCACGCAGTCCTCCTCGCGCACCTGGGGTTGGGGGCGGCTCGAGAGGGCCTCGTTTTTTCCATTGGAACGCACATCGTAGGCGTAGGGCTGCACCAGGTTGCCGCCGGCATCCACCAGGTCAATGCACTGGTGGGCGGTGTCGTTGCAGGCGATGTAGCAAAGGTTGCACTTGATGCACTTGTCGGTGTCAATGCGGGCCACGGCCCGGAAGGAGAGGTCGAAATCGTTGAAGTCGGAGATGCGGTGCAGGCTTTTGCCCACCACCTCGTCAATGGTGCGAAAACCTTTGGAGTCCATCCAATTGCTGAGCCCGTCGCACAGGTCTTCGATGATGCGGTAACCGTAGTGCATCACTGCGGTGCAGACCTGGAGACTGCTGGCCCCCAGCAGCAAGAACTCGGCAGCGTCCTTCCAGGTGGAGATCCCCCCCATCCCCGAGATGGGCAAGCCCGAGTTGCGCACAATTTCATCGGTGCCCAGGCTCGAGAGCATGTTCAGCGCGATCGGCTTGACCGCGGGCCCGGCGTAGCCGCCGTGTCCGCCTTTGCCCCCGATGTTGGGGGTGATCTCCAGGGTATCCAGATCCACCGCCACGATCGAGTTGATGGTGTTGATCAGGCTGAGCGCGTTGGCCCCGGCCGCAATGGCGGCTCGAGCCGGGGGCACCACACTGGCCACATTGGGGGTCAGCTTGACGATCACCGGGATCTTGGCCACATCCATCACCCATCGGGTGATCTGCTGGCAGTATTCCGGCACCTGCCCTACCGCGCTGCCCATCCCCCGCTCGCTCATCCCGTGCGGACAACCGTAGTTAAGCTCGATCCCATCCGCTCCCGTGTCCTCGATCTTGAGGATGATCTCGCGCCAGGCCTCGGGGTTGGACTCCACCATCGCCGAGACAATCACCGCGCGATCCGGCCAGTTCCGCTTAACGTCACGGATTTCTTGCAGATTGACCTCGAGCGGCCTGTCCGAAATCAGCTCGACGTTGTTGATGGCCAGCATCTTCTGCCCGCCATAGTGCCAGGCTCCGTAGCGGTTGGAGACGTTCAAGACTGGCGCCCCGATGGTCTTCCACACCGCCCCTCCCCAGCCCGCCTCAAAGGCTTTGTGGATCTGGGCTCCGGAGTTGGTAGGGGGGGCGGAAGCCAGCCAGAAGGGGTTGGGGGATTTGATTCCAGCAAAGTTGATTCGCAAATCGGCCATCGTATGCTCCCTTTTCCGGTTTCAAAGGCAAATGTTTCAGTCGTCTGCGGCCATGCCCACGCTGGGAGCAAGCCTGCGGTGGATCGCAAAGGCCGCCAGCTTGCCGTCCTCCACCGCCATCACCGTGGAGGCCGAGCCCCTGGCCCGCACGCAGTCGCCACCGGCATAGACCCCAGGAAGGCTGGTCTCGAGGTGCTCATTCACCTTGATGTAGCCCTTCTCCGTCTCCAGGCCCAAAAGCCGGGCCAAGCTGGGTTTCTCCTGGCCAATCGCCTTCACCACCTGGTCCGCCGGGAGGACAAACTCGGAGCCCGGCACCGGCAGGGGGGCCGGGCGGCCCGAAGCGTCCGGCGCACCCAGTTCCATCCGCACGCAGCGCAACCCCTTAACCTGCCCGTTTTCGCTCAGCACCTCTACGGGTTGGGTCAGGAAGCGAAACTCAATCCCTTCGTTCTTGGCGAAAGCGTATTCGTGCGGGTAGGCGGTCATCTCCGCCTCGGTGCGGCGGTAAACCATGGTCACCCGCTCGGCCCCCAGCCGCTTGGCCACGGTAGCACAGTCCACCGCGGTGTTTCCCGCCCCGATCACCACCACCTCACGCCCCACCTCGAGCTTCTGGGGATCCATCTTGCTGGCCTCGATGTAGCCCAGCCCGTCCACGATGAGCTCCTCCCCAGGAATCCCCAGGGCTGGCACCGCTCCGAGCCCCACTCCTAAAAACACCGCGTCGTACTGGGCCCGCAGCTCCTCGAAGGAGAGGTTGCGGCCCAGCTCGAGCTCGGTTTTCACCTCAACCCCCAGCCGCTTCACCATCTCGACCTCGGCCAGGGCTACCCCCACCGGCTCGCGCAGCACGATAATCCCGTAGGTGCTGAGGCCACCGGGCAGGCTGCGCCGCTCAAACACGGTGACGCTGTGCCCCAGCTTGGCCAGCTCCCCAGCGCAGGTTAGACCCGCCGGACCCGCCCCCACCACCGCGACCTTCTTTCCCGTGGGCGGACCCGCTTTGAACACGTCTATTCCCCGTTCGTAGACGTAATCGGTGGCGTAGCGCTGGAGCCGCCCGATCATGATCGGCTTCTCCTCGGCGTTCAGCACACAGGCCCCCTCGCACAGTTCCTGCACCGGGCACACCCGGGCGCAGGTGGCCCCCATCAGGTTGGCCTCGAGGATGGTCCGGGCAGAGCCCACGGGGTTCTCGGTGGCGATTTTCTTGATGAATTTGGGGATATCTATGTGGGTTGGGCAGGCATGGGTACAAGGGGCATCGTAGCAGTAGAGGCAGCGGTTGGCCTCCACAAGGGCCTCATGGTCGGTTAAAGGGGGATAGTATTCCCTCAGGACTTCCTCTGGCCGGATCACTTGCACATTTCCTCCTTCTGGTCTCTGCCAACAGTACCTATTCGCAACCAGGTAAAACAAAAAACCTTCCCCGTGAGATTCTCACTAAGAAGGTTCGTGCCCTCGCTGGAGCCGACTTAACCCAACCGATGCCGATTGACTAACCGGAATCTTACGAATCCAGTCCGGGCCTGTCAAGCTTAGATGATATCTTTACAAATCAGATATCTTATGAAGATAGCATGTATTTAAATCCATATTTTCCAATCGAGACCTAGGTTGGTCCAATAACTAAAATGCGGCATTCTTTTATGTCTTGACTTAACTCGCTTTATGCTATATACATATCACATGGCCCTCAAACGCAAATCGCATAAAAACCCCCCTTCGCATGGCCTGTGGATGGATATCGCGACCGGGGCGATTGCTGCGGCGCTTTTCATCTTGTTTGCCCTCCTGATGCCCAAAATTTAGCCGGTTGATGCCGAAACGCTGCGGGGTTTATAGGCTGCCCTTACGGTTCATTTTCCTCAAGCCTCTACAGTAAAGGGGATGCCCCTTGCCATCGAGACCCATCACCTGCGCAAAGTCTTCCACGGCCGCCCAGCGGTTGAAGACCTGAACCTCGAGGTAGCCCAGGGCGAGGTCTTCGGCTTTCTCGGGCCCAACGGGGCGGGCAAGAGCACCACCGTCAAAATGCTCCTGGGCCTGACCCATCCCAGCGCCGGGGTGGCCCGGATTCTGGGGCAACCGATAGAAGATCTGGAGGTCCGACGCCAGGTGGGGTTTTTGCCTGAGCTGTTCCGCTTCCACGACTGGATGACCGGAAGAGATTTCCTGCGCTTTCACGGGCAGCTTTACGGAATGGAAACAGCAGATCTGGAGCGCCGAATCCCGGAAGCGCTGGAGTTGGTGGGTCTGGCGGGGCGCGAGCGGGAGCGAATCAAGGGCTATTCCAAGGGGATGCAGCAGCGCATCGGGCTGGCGCAGGCTATCCTAAACCGCCCCAAACTGGTCATCCTCGATGAGCCCACCTCGGCGCTAGACCCCATTGGGCGGCGCGAGGTGCGCGAGCTCATCGCCCACCTGAAGGCTGAGGGCACCACGGTGTTTCTCAATTCCCACCTGCTTTCTGAGGTCGAGCTGACCTGTGACCGGGTCGCAATTGTAAACAAGGGCCGGGTCATCCAGAGCGGGAACCTGGCCGAGTTGCTCAACCCCCACCTCGAGGCCGAGCTCCGCGTAGATAAGGTCACCCCCGCCCTCCGGAACGCGCTGTCTGGGTTGGCCCGGATCCTCGAGGAAAACGGGGAACGGCTGACCCTGGCCCTGCCCAGCGAGGATACGCTCCCCGCGGTAGCCGAGGCTGTGGTCCACTCAGGAACCAAACTCTACGCCCTCACCCCACGGCGGGAGAGCCTCGAGGATCTCTTCGTAACCCTAATCGAAGGGGGGGACTCGTGAGAAGCCTGCTCCTGATCGCCCGCTTCACCTGGCGCGAGGCCCTGGCCCGCCGCCTGATCCTGGCGGTGCTGCTGCTGACCCTGGTCTTTGTGGGGCTCTACCTCTACGGCACCGACGCCCTGCTGCGCAGCTTCCAGCGCCGGGCCGCTGAGCTGGGCCGCGAGCTGCCGGGCCAGGCCCAGCTCTTTGCCAGCGCCACCCTGGTCCTGATGGGGATGTACATCGCCAACTTCCTGGGCAGCCTGCTGGCGGTATTCTCCACGGCGGCTGCGGTGAGCGGTGAGGCGGACTCCGGTACCCTCCAGGCAGTGCTGCCTAAGCCCATCCGGCGCTGGGAGTTCCTGTTGGGGAAATGGCTGGGCCACCTGAGCTTGGTGCTGCCTTACCTTGTATTGCTGACCCTGGCCTTGCTGTACGGCGCCCAGGCCATCACCGGATACTTACCGCCACAACCCTTTTACGCCATCGGCCTGATGTTGTTGGGCGCCCTTTTTTTGCTCACCTTGACCCTGCTGGGCAGCACCCTCTTCTCCACCCTGACCACCGGGGTGGTGCTCTTCATGCTGTATGGCTTGGGCTGGGCCGGGGGAATTGTGGGCAGTGTGGGGGCCCTGACCGGCTCTAAAACCCTGCAGCAAATTGGCACCTTGAGCAGCTATGTGGTGCCCAGCGATCGGCTCTGGCGGGGGGCTTCGGTGTACTTGCAGCCGGAGGCCTTGCGGCAGGTACAGGACGTGGCGAGGGGCAACCCCTTTGTGGGGACCGAGCCACTGGGGGCAGGGTATCTGCTGTGGGTGGGGATCTACACGCTGGGGGTGTTGTTGCTGGCCCTGTGGGTGTTTCGCCGGCGGGATTTCTGAGCGACTTTTGCGGCACACTCCTTCGGCCAAATCCAGCCTACACTGTGGGCATGATTCGCATTTATGGACTCACCGGCTGCGGGCCCTGCGAGGTGGCCAAGCTATTCCTACGGCAAAAGGGGATGGAGTTTGAGTTTGTGGATGTGAGCGAGAACCTCGAGGCCAGGGCCAAGGTTCAAGAGCTGGTCGGCTCCCCGAGCGCCGGGGTGGTGCTCGAGGTAGATGGCCAAGCCGAGCCCCTCACAGGAGTTTCAATCCCCAAGCTGGAAGCCTGGTACCGCCGCCACACTGGGTCAAACCCCTGAACCCTATACTCAGGGCCGTGCGCCGCGAACACCTGCTCGGGGTTTTCTATCTCAGCCTGGCCACCCTGCTGTGGGCCACCACCTTTGTGGTGGTGAAGGACTCCCTCAAAACCCTCAGCGCCGGACAAATCACCCTGGTGCGCTTCTTTTTTGCCACCCTGTGCTTTGCCCCCTTTCTCTGGGTGCGCAACCGCAGGCTGTGGGCGGCGGGCCTTGAACTGGGGATATACCTGTTCCTGGCCTACTTTAGCCAGACCATCGGCCTGGCCTCCACCAGCGCCAGCCGAAGCGCTTTCATCACCACCCTCTACGTGGTCATGCTGCCGCTGCTCTTGGGCCTGCTGGGCCAACGCCTGGGCTGGAACATCTGGTTGGCCGCTCTGCTGGCCATTCTCGGGGTAGGGCTCCTTTCCTATGACGGCTCACCGCCCGGTCCGGGGGACTTCTGGACCCTCCTCACGGCCCTTTCCTATACCGTCTACATCTGGCGAATTGAGGGCTTTGCCACCCGCTTCCCCTCCTTGCCCCTGACCGGCATCCAGATGTTGGTGGTGTTGCTGCTGGCCTTGGGGTGGGTGGCGTGGGAGCAGCCCCGCTGGAACTGGGAAGGGTTCCCCTGGGGCAGCCTGATCTACCTGGGCTTGGTGGCCAGCGCCCTATGCGTATGGCTGCAAGCCTTGGGTCAGCGGTTTGTCCCCGCCGCCGAAGCAGCCATCATCTATGCCCTCGAGCCGGTTTATGCCTCGATCTTTGCCTATTTTCTCCTGCATGAACGGCTGGGCTGGCAAGGGCGTATTGGGGCGGCCCTGATCGTGCTGGCAACCTTGGTCAGCCAACTCCTGAGCGCCCGCCCCCACTCCGGGCAGATCACCACCGAGCCGAGCGGTGAGGACTAGGCGCCCTGAAGGCCCTTAGCCCCCCACTCCAAAGCTGCCGACCAGCCGGGCCAAACCATAGGCCGCGCCCGCTGCGATGCTTCCTACCAGCGTGGTCTGCCAGGCTCCCCGGAAGGCCGAAACCCCGGTGAAGCGGGCTTTTACCCCACCAAAAAGGGCCAGGGCAACCAAGGTCACCCCGATGCTCCAGGCAAAGGCGGTGTCCAAGGGCAACCGAAAGGCGTAAGGGGCCAGGGGGATGATTCCGCCCGCGATGTAGCTTCCCCCGATGGTTAGGGCGCTGCTGAGGGCGCGGCGAGGATCGGGCTTCTCCAGGCCGAGTTCATTTTTCATCATGAACCCCACCCAGATCTCGGGTTTGGCGGTGATGGCTTGGGTGGCCTTTTCCAAAGCCTCGCCCTGCAAGCCGTACCCCCGGAAGACCTCCCGTACCTCCTCGGTCTCTACCTCGGGCAGCTCGAGCACTTCTCGGTGTTCACGCTCCAATTCCGCCCGGTAGTGATCCTCCTCGCCTCGAGCGGCCAGGTATCCCCCCAACCCCATCGCGATTGAGCCCGCCGCCATCTCGGCAATCCCCGCGACCAAAACCACGAAGCTGCTGTCCACCGCTCCTGAAAGCCCAGCCGCCAGGGCAAAGGGCACGGTGAGCCCGTCGGACATCCCAATCACGATATCGCGCACGGTGTCTGAGCCGCTGAAGTGTTGTTCGACGTGGGTTCGCTGGTACATGGGGACCTCCCGGCCTCAGGATATCCCCCGGATGCAAGAGAAATGCCCCTCGAGCTCGAGGGGCAAGGACGGCTATAAAGGGCGCTCTGGGATCAGTTGCTGATGGGAACCACACCCCCGTTGTAGCTGAGGGTGAAGTTACCGCAGCCGTTGAACTGAAGGCTGAGGGTGGTCTGCACCCCACTGGCACTGGTAAAGAGGTAGTCTTTCTCGCCCGCATCGAAACGGGGCCGCAGCGTGCAAGCGCTGTTCCAGTGGATGGTGGGGTTGGTGTAGAAGCTCAGCGAGCGGGTTTTGTTGGTGACCAGATTGGTAAACACGTCGCTGCCGGGGGTGCTCTGGGCTATGGTCACCGTTCCGGCCAGACCGGGGGCCGAGAGGTTGTCGGGTTGGTAGGTCTTGCTCACGCTGAACACGTTCTGGCCGCTCCAAAGGAGGCTGCCGCTCGAGTCCTTCTTGCTGACGGAGTAGGTATAGTCCTTGCTGAGCTTCCAGGGCAGCCCGCTTTTGTCCAGGCTAAACTGGCCGTCCAGCTTGCGCTCGAGGCGGCTTTGGTCGGCAAAGGTTACCAGCGCGTCGAAGCCCTTGAACTCGGCGGTGTACCCAGCCGCCTCATCTTTACCGTTCTGTAGGGAAAGGTCTATCTCCCCCTGGGTGCTGTAGCTGCGGGTATCGGCGGGGTTGGTGCCGCTGCAGGTGAAGTTCACCAAATACTGCGGGGCGCTGCTCGAGGCGCTCACCGTGATGGTGCAGTTCGCCGCGGCCTGCGTACCGCGCACCGGAATCCAAAGGCCCAGGTCGCGCAGCAGGGCATAAACTCGAGGAGGCAGATTCCACGATAGGGCCGCAGCCTCTAAGCCACTTCCCCCCTGCGCGCTGGCTCCAGCCTGGAGGCTGCTGCTGCTAACACTGCCGTCCAGCATGGCCCCGGTGGTGTTGAGGTCGTCTAGGGCTGCGCTGGCGGTGGCTTGCACCTCTGCGCTATTGGCGCTCAGATCCCCGCCCCCGGTCGCGCCAGTACTCAGGCTTCCGCACGCCGCCAAAACACCGACCAAACCCAGCCCTGCCAGTTTGAAGATGCCTTTCATGGGTGTACCTCCGGACGCCAGCATGTCGCCGGAGCCTGAAGGTGAGACCGGGCGCAGTCTTAAGGAGGGCTGAAGAAAGCGTTACTTGGACCAAGCTTTCAGGGCCTTTTCCAGCGGGCCTCGGTCCACTTCTGATCGGATCTGGAAGACTCCACCGTTTTCTCGATGAAGTAGACCCCTCGAGCCCCGTCGTAAACCGTAGGGAAATCCCCCTCATTCTCGCCCAGGGCACGGCCTTCCTGCTTGGCCCGGATGGCCTCCATGGCCCCCAAATACACGTTGGCAAAGGCCTCAATAAAAGCCTCGGGGTGACCGGTGGGCAGCCGGGTGGCCCGTTGAGCCGCAGGGCAGAGGTAGGCATTGCCCCGGGTGAGCACTTGCCGTGGCCCCTCGAGCGAGTCGTGGATTAGGACATTAGGGTCTTCCTGGTGCCAGGTGAGGCTGCCCTTTTCACCAAAGATCCGGATGCGCAGGTCGTTTTCCGCTCCAATCTCGACCTGGCTGCACCACAGAAGACCTTTGGCTCCTCCCACAAAGCGCAGCAGCAGGTTTCCATCGTCGTCGAGCCGGCGCCCTGGCACAAAGGTGGTCAGGTCTGCGCAGATCTGCTCGAGCTCGAGCCCGGTAATGGTTGCAGCCAGGTTTTCTGCGTGCGAACCGATATCCCCTACCGCTCCGGCAATCCCGCTACGGGCAGGATCGGTGCGCCACTCGGCCTGCTTTTGGTGGGAAGCCTCGAGCTGGGTGGCCAACCAGCCCTGGTTGTACTCCACAATCACCTTGCGAAGGGGGCCCAACACCCCATTTTTCACCATGTCCCGGGCCTGCTTGACCATCGGGTACCCGGTGTAGTTGTAGGTGACCGCGAAAACCACCCCCGACCGCTCGACCACCTGGATGAGGTCATGGGCTTGCTCGCTGTTGTGAACCAGCGGCTTGTCACAAACCACATGAATCCCCGCCTCGGCAAAGGCCTTGGCCACAGGGTAGTGCAGATGGTTGGGGGTAACAATGCTGACGAAATCAATCCGCTCTTGGGCGGGAAGCCGGAGCTCCGCCTCGAGCATCTCCTCCCAGGAACCGTAATTGCGCGCATCGGGAAGTCCCAGCTCCCGCCCTGAAGCCTTAGCCTTGTCCGGGGAGCTCGAGAGGGCTCCGGCCACGAGTTCGGCTTGGCCGTCTAAAGCCACCGCCTTGCGATGCACCGCCCCGATGAACGCGTCGCGGCCACCCCCCACCATGCCATAGCGAAGTTTGCGCATTGGACCTCCTAAATAGGGGCTATTCCTTGGCAAACGCCGCGTCAAAAGCCCGTCCCGCCGGCTCAAAGTCGAGCTGCTTGCAAAACGCAGCGCTCTCGGTGGCCCCATGCACCCGGTCCATCCGACTGTCCTCCCACTCCACCGAAAGCGGGCCTTGGTAACCGATGTCGTTGAGGGCCACGATGATCTCTTCAAAATCAATATCGCCTCGGCCTACGCTTCGGAAATCCCAATAGCGCCGGGCATCTCCGAAGGAGGTGTGTCCTCCGAAAACCCCTGCCTCGCCCGTGCCGTGCCCCCACCACACATCCTTCATGTGGACATGGAAAATCCGATCCCTGAAGGTGCGGAGAAACCGAACGTAGTCCACCCCCTGATACCCCAGATGAGAGGGGTCATAGTTGAAACCGAACCGCCGATGGTGGCCAAGGGCCTCCAGGGCCCGCTGGGCTGAGGCGATATCAAAGGCAATCTCGGTGGGATGCACCTCTAAGCCGAAGTTAACCCCAACCTCGTCAAAAACTTCCAGGATGGGCAACCAGCGCTGAGCAAAATCCTTGAAGCCCTGTTCCCAGTAGGCCTGGTCGGTAGGGGGGAAAGCATAGATCGAGTGCCAGATCGAGGAGCCGGTGAATCCGTTGACCACCTTGACCCCCAGCTTGGCCGCAGCTCGAGCAGTCTCCATCATCTCCCGCGCTGCCCGTTGGCGCACCCCTTCGGGATCGCCATCCCCCCAGACCCGTGGGGGAAGGATGGCCCGGTGCCGCTCATCAATCCGGTCACAGACCGCCTGCCCCACCAAGTGGTTGCTGATGGCGTAGATCTGCAAACCGTTCCGCTCGAGCAGCCCCCGTCGCTCCTGAACGTAGCTCTCGGACTTGAGGGCCTCCTGTACCTCGAAATGGTCTCCCCAGCAGGCCAGCTCGAGGCCATCGTAACCCATCTCCTTGGCCATGGGGGCCAGCTCTGCCAAGGGTAAATCTGCCCATTGGCCAGTAAATAGGGTAACCGGTCGTGCCATAGATGCATCCTCCTAAAACCCAAAATTCCAATGTTGGGGCGGGTTTTCACCCGCCCTTATGATCAAACTTTAGAACGGGCTGTCCGGAAAGTAGTATTCTTTGGCGTTCTCTTTGGTCACCAACACTGAAGGAATAATGGTGGGGGTTTTCATTGGCTTTCCAGTGACTCGAGCCTCAGCCGTGAGCATCATCGCATCCTGAATCATTCGAGGTGGATAGGTTACATCTGCAGTGATCAACTTATCCCCATCCATTACCTTTTTGATCATCTCCTTCATGCCGGCACCCCCCAGCACGAACTTGATATCGGTGCGCTTGGCTTCGTCTATGGCCTTGAGCACCCCTACCGCTATGTCATCATCCTGAGCCCATACCGCATCGATCTGCTTAAAGCGGGTCAGGAAGTCCTGCATCACTTTAAAACCATCATCGCGATTCCAGTTGGCGTATTTTTGATCCAAAACCTTGATTCCGGGATATTTCTTCATCACCTCCATGAACGCATCGTAGCGTTGGTTGTCAATCACGGTGGGAATGCCCCGCAGTATGACGATGTTGCCTTTGCCACCCAGTTGCTTGGCCATATATTCCGCAGAAACCCTGCCCAGACCAGGGTTGTCTCCTGCTACGTAGGCATCTTGAGCGTTGGGGTCGGTAAGCCCCCGATCCACCACGGTTACGAAAACACCCTTGGCTTTTGCCGCTGCTACCGGCTTGGTCAGAGGCGCTGATTCATACGGTAGGATCACCAAGGTGTTGATCTTGTTAACCGTGACCAGGTCTTGAATTTGGTTGGCCTGCTCAGAGGCATCTTTAGCGGTTTTGACGATCACCTGAATACCGGGATACTTTTTCTCGAGTTCCCCCTTGGTTTGATTGGCCCAGTATACGATTCCCGCAGTCCAACCGTGGTCAGCCGCAGGGATGGAAACCCCCATGATCACTTTGTTTTGAGCAAAAGCCGCCATCAGCAGCAATGCCCCCATTACCACAAGCCCACGCAGCACTCCGTGCATGTTTACCTCTTTTGCGAGTTCATCCAAGAAGCCTCGAGCCGAATGCCAGCGGTTGTATTCACCCCATCCCTCCTTCTCACCTGCGGCCCCTCTGCAAGAAGGCCACGATGATGATCACAATGCCTTGCACCGCCGCGTTGAGATAAACGCTGATGATGCTGGTAAGGTTTAGAACATTGCCAATGGTTGAGAGCAAGATGGCTCCAACCACCGTGCCAGTGATGCGCCCACTGCCGCCCCGGAGGGAGGTTCCACCGATGATCACGGCCGCAATGGTCTCGAGCTCCCACAAAAGCCCTGTGCTGGGCGTGGCTGAGCCCAGTCTTGGCACATAGAGAATCGTTGCCAAGGCCACACAAATCCCCAAGATCACATAGGTGAGTATTTTGATACGATCCACCCGAATTGCTGCATAACGGGCCACTTGTTCGTTGGAGCCGATGGCCTGAACATAACGCCCGAATCGGGTACGGTTCAGCACCAATCCACCTATTAGGGCCACTGCCAGGAATACCCAGATGGGGATGGGCACTCCCAGAAAAGCCCCGTAGTAAACCGGGCTGTAGCGGTCAGAAAGGTCCTGTTGCAGGGTAATTGCTCCACCTTGGGAGAGATAAGTCAGAAAGGATCGAAAGATTCCCAGGGTTCCCAGGGTGACGATGAAGGGCTCTATCTGACCTTTGGTAATGATCAGGCCATGCAGCACCCCGAATATAGCCCCCAATCCCACCGCCAAGAGCATCCCTACCAACACCGTGAAGGTGCCTCCACCCAGGCGGGGCTCGAGGGCATTCATTACCAAAATCATCACACCCGCAATGAGGGCCGCCATAGACCCCACCGAGAGATCAATCCCACCACTAATGATGACGAAGGTCATTCCCACTGCAATGATCCCGGTGAAGGCAGTGCGGGTAAGCACGTTAAAAACGTTGTCTAGGGAAATAAAGGCCGGGTTGAGTAGGGTGGCTAAGATACAAAGCAAGATCAAGCCCAATAATGGGCCCCACCCCGAAAGGTTAAAGCGAATCTTAGACGATTTGGTGGCGGGTTTTTCAGGCTGTAGCATGACTTCCTTTTAGGCCGGTGGCGTAGGCGATAATCTCCGGCTCGCTCATCTCTTGCTGATCGAGCAGCCCGGTGATCCGGCCCCCACGCATCACCACCAGCCGATGGCAAAGACCGATCAGCTCGATCAGCTCCGAGGAAATTACAATCACCGATTTTCCTCTTTGGGCCAGACCTTGGATCAAGAAGTAGATCTCTCGCTTGGCTCCTATGTCCACCCCTCGAGTGGGTTCATCGAGGATCACAACCTTAGGGTCAGGATGCAGGATTTTGGCCAGGGCCAGCTTTTGTTGATTGCCCCCCGAGAGCGCAGAGGCTTTGGCTTCCGCACTACCCCCACGGATGTTGAAGCGGTTGGCGTTTTCAGCAAAAGCCCGGGCTTCAGCGCTTGTATCTAGCAGTGGGTGCGCATAACGCTCGAGCGCCATCAGGGTCAAATTCGGGCGAAGGGCCATATTGATGTGTAGGCCTTTACCTTTACGGTCTTCGCTGAGGTAGACAATTCCCTGCTCGAGAGCTTGGGAAGGGCTCTTTAGGTCGATGGGCCGGCCTTCTAAAGCAAACCGCCCACTGGTTCTCGGCCTCAAGCCCAAAATTCCTTCAAAAAGCTCGGTCCGGCCCGCTCCAACCAGTCCAGCAAATCCCAAGATCTCCCCTCTGCGCAGTTCAAAAGAAACCTCTCTGGCCCATCCAGGAACGCTCACCCGCTCAGCTTGGAAAACGGTTTTGGGTTGCTCAGGGGCTGTTTTGGGGGGGAACATGTCAGAGAGTTCCCGCCCAACCATCAGATTGGCCATCTCCTGCTGGCTCAAATCTTGGGTGGGGGCGGTCTGGATATGTCTTCCATCGCGTAAAACCGTGACAGTATCGGAAAGGGCTTTGACCTCCTCGAGTTTGTGCGAGATGTAAAGGATCGTCACCCCCTCAGCTTTGAGCTGAGCAATGAGTTTGAACAAGGTTTGAGTCTCATCCGGGGTAAGGGTGGCTGTGGGCTCATCCATAATTAGGAGCTTGGCATTGCGCGAGAGCGCTTTCGCTATCTCCACCAGTTGTTTTTCAGCCACAATCAGGCTACGCAGCTTGCGGCGAGGATCCAATTGCAGACCCACCTGCTCCAGCGCTGCCACAGTCTTCTTGTTCATGGTGGCTTCATCCAGCAAAAAACCTCGGTGTAGCTCACGTCCCAAAAACACATTTTGGGCAATGCTTAAATCTTCTGCCAGATTGAACTCTTGATGGATCAATACAATGCCCAGTTCTTCTGCTGCCTTGGAGTCGTGAAACTGCACCGCTTCTCCATTCACAAATATCTGTCCAGCACTCGGTGCATGGTATCCCCCCAGAATTTTCATCAGGGTGCTCTTACCGGCCCCATTTTCACCAATTAGCGCATGGACTTCGCCTTTTTGGATGGAGAAACCAACATCATACAGCACCCGAACCGTACCAAAGTCCTTGCAGATCCCCTCAAATCGAACCGACAACACACCTATTCCCTTTCCCTGCACCCTTCGGTTTCGCACGAAGTATAAACCGCAAGGCTGCTGTTGACGTGCAATTCCTAGCGGTGGTAAATTTTGCACATTTATGGACAATCACGCCACCTTTTGGGATGCGGGAAACAGTGTACGTGCGGATTCCTGTGAGCCCCTCAAGGCTGCGGCGCGGCGCGGGGAAGTAGGGCTACAGGCTTGGGGGCACGGGCTATATCCAGGCCATTCACTGCCAGAAGAGGTGTTACCTGAAGTGCGTTCAGCAGGGGTTTGGATGGCCCCTAAGCGCCAGAGTTGGGGATTAGGCTCACATTGCAATGAGGGGATTGAGTTTTCCCTTATCAGCAAGGGCAAACTCGGTTTTGAGGTAGGTGACCAGTCTTGGTTGCTGCACAGTGGCCACCTGACCATTACCCGCCCCTGGCAGTATCACCGGGTCGGTAACCCCGAGGTAGACGGGGGGGTCTTCCACTGGCTAATCCTGGATGTGGGGGTGCGACGGCCCAATCAGGAATGGCGTTGGCCGGAATGGTTGTTGTGGTCCAAGGCTGATCGAGAGCGCTTGTCTGTGTTGTTGCGACACAACGAGCACCCGGTTTGGCGGGCTAATCCGGGGATTATACGGGTTTTTCGGCGGATTCAATCGGCATTGCAGCTCGAGGATGCCGAACAAGTCGTGGCCCGGCTTAAGCTGCACGTCAATGAGCTATTGATCGAGGTCCTCGAGCTATTGGGGGATAAGCAGATCGCTTTGGACGAATCGCTGGTTAGCTCCCAGCACACCGTGCGGGTGTTTTTGCAAGGGCTGGCCGAGCGGCTCGATCAAAACTGGACCCTCGACTCAATGGCCGAGGCTTGTGGGCTGGGCCGTACCCAATTTGCCCGCTACTGCCAGGAAATCACCGGAATGGCCCCCATTGAATACCTTTCCCATCTCCGCCTGGAGACTGCGGCCAAACTGCTGCACCATCACCCCAACCGCCCCATTACCGAGATTGCCTTTAACTGTGGCTTCAGCTCGAGCCAGTATTTCGCCAATCGCTTTCGCGCCCACAAGGGATGTACACCTAGAGAATACCGCAAGGAACAGCATCAACTTGCCGTTTAACTGGAGGGCTGAGGCCTAGAGGCCCCGCTGTTTCCCTCACCTGTAACCTTGGCGTAACCTTCTCCGCGGTAGGCTCTACGAGAAGGAGGAAACCCGATGCCCTATCTGCTGATCGAAGGGGAGTACCGCATCATCGGCGGAGCCCCAGACGGCGATTCCATTCGGTTTTATCCCCGCAGGACAGCCCGCTGGGAGCAGCTCGAGGCCCTGAGCAAAACCCACCGCATCCGCCAGAATAAGGACGGTGGGGTGCAGTTGCGCCTCGACGCCATAGATGCCCTCGAGACCCACTACACCCCAGGGGTGAGTGGGGCCAGCATCGAGCATCAGCCCCTGGAATATGCGCACGCGGCCCGGGATGCCCTGCTGGGGTTTCTCGGCTTTGAGCAGGTGCAGCACGGTAAGGATGAAAAGGTGATGGCTTCACAGCCAGAGCGGGTGTCCGGGTTTGTGCTCTCCAAATTTGTGGACGTCTACGGGCGAGCGGTGTCCTTCGCGTACCAGGGCACTCCGCCGGAACGCGATGGAGGCTTGGTTTTTGTGGAGGATGGGTTGCTGAGCCAGAGCGCCAATCACCACCTGCTGGCGCAAGGGCTGGTTTATCCCACCTACTATAGCGGTCTGTATTTCGAGCTGCGCAGGGTCTTCAATGCGGCGGTGGCGTCGGCCCGCCGGGGCAAGGGCCTGTGGCCTCAAGACCGCACCACCCAGGGTTTCGAGCTCAAAACGGTTACCACCTTGAACAACCGGGTGGTGATCCTACCCAAGCTATTTCGCCGCCTAATCGATTACCTCGAGCTGAATCAGGGTAGCCTTTCGCTGTCCGGGCTAGAGGCCTACCTGCGGGCCCGCAACGACGAGGTCGTGGTGCTCAGCAGGGGGCAAAAAACCGGGCTCCACTTTCTGGTAGAGGTCAAGGGTCGCAAGGTGCGCCTAAAGGAGCCGCCGGAAAACCTGATGTTCTTGGAGAAATAAACCCCCCAATGGTAGGCTTCGAGCGATGTCCTCGTGGCTCTCGGAAAGCCCTGGAGGCGAGACCGCCAAACGTTTTGGGGCCTACTATACCGACCTCGAGGTGGCCCGTTTTTTGGTTCGTTGGGCCATCCGTTCCCCCAAGGATCGGGTTTTAGATCCTTCCTTCGGTGGGGGGGTTTTTCTGTATGCTGCCGCTCAACACCTCGAGGCCTTGGGTGGGAATGGGCAAGCCCAAGTGTTCGGTGTGGAGCTAAACCCCACAACCCACGCACAGACGCGTACGGCCCTGGGCAGCCTCTGTAGCCCGGCCAACCTGGTGTTGGGTGATTTTTTCGACATGGAAGCCCCTGGCTTTGGGGGGTTTGAGGCGATCGTGGGCAATCCCCCCTTCATTCGCTACCAGCAGTTCGCGGGGGCGGCTCGAGCCAAAGCCTGGGCTCGAGCGGTTGCCGAGGGGGTAACCTTGAGCAGGCTGGCCAGCTCGTGGGCGCCTTTTCTCATTCATGCGGTGGGCCTGCTCAAACCGGGAGGACGCCTCGGCATGGTGCTGCCGATGGAATTGAGCCATGCAGGGTACGCCCGAGCCGTGCTCGAGCACCTTAGCACCCGCTTTCAACAGGTCACCCTGTTGACCTTCCGAAAGCGGCTGTTCTCGAATCTGAGCCAGGATACCCTGCTGCTGCTTGCAGAGCACAAGGGGGCTTTTCGGGCCAACTTTCGTTTGCTCGATCTGGAAGGGGCGGAATCACTCCTGGGGTTAGAGCTGACCAAGGCCAATTTTCAGCCGCTTGGTTTCAAGAACCCTGGCGGGGAACGCTTTGCCGGACACTGGATCTCACCCAAGGCCTGGGAACTATACCGAGAGTTGCGGGAATCCTCCAAAACCGTAGCGCTGGGGGAGCTGGCGGATATCAGCATCGGATATGTCACCGGAAACAACCGCTATTTCCACCTCAGCCCCCAAGACGTGCACCGGTGGGGAATCCCCCTGGCCTTCCTGAAACCCGCAATCCGGAGGGGGAGGGCCCTCACCGGCCTATGCCTCACCCCACAGGACTGGCAAGCCCTGCTAGAACAGGGTGAGGCCGGATACTTGCTGCATATCCCTCCCGGTCAGCCCCTACCTCAGGAGGTGCTGCGGTACCTCCAAAAGGGCCAAGCCGAGGGCGTGTCCCAGACCTATAAGTGTCGAGTTCGCGAGCCTTGGTATGCCGTGCCGCAGGTGGGCATCCCGGATGCGTTTCTCTCGTATATGAGCGGCAGGTTGCCCCGATTGGTCGCCAACCGCGCTCAAGCGGTAGCCCCTAATAGCCTGCATGTGCTCCGCCTTCATCCCCAAACCCGGTTGGGTAGTGAGGCTATGGCTGGCCTATGGCAAACCTCTCTGACCCGCCTCAGCGCTGAACTCGAGGGTCACGCCCTCGGCGGTGGGATGCTCAAGATCGAGCCGGCTGAAGCCCGGAGAATCCTCGTGGCGCGACCCGACCTCCCGTCCGAGCAGCTGGGGGCGCTGGCCGGTGAACTCGATGCCCTCCTGCGCCAGGGTGAAACCGAAACCGCCCAGAGCCTGGCCGACCAAACCCTCCTCGGGCAGGGGCTGGGTTTATCCCTGCGAGAGCAAGCGCTGCTCAAAGAAGCAGCCCATACGCTTCAGCGCCGGAGGGGTTCACGTTAGCAAGCCTAGCTTAGCCGCTCCACCCGCAGCATGTTGGTGGTTCCCCGTACCCCAAAGGGCACTCCCGCCGCAATCACCACATACTCCCCAATTTCAGCCAGGCCGGTTTCCTTGGCCTTTTCCACGGCAATTTTCACCATGTCATCGGTGTCTTTGGGGTCAGGAGCAATAATCGGCAGCACCCCTGAAACCAGGGCCAGTTGGTTACAGACGTGGGGGTTTGGGGTACAGGCCAGGATCGGTACCGGGGGGCGGGTACGGGCCACCCGGCGGGCCGCGCCGCCTGTAGCGGTGAACACCACGATGGCTTTCGCGCCCGTGGCATCCACCACGTCATCTACCGCCAGAGCAATCGCGTCTTGCACCGTGCGGTTGGGCTCAGGCCGCAAGGCATTGAGGCGATCCAGATACTCTTTGGTGGCCTCGATGGTCTTGGCCACCCGGCTCATGAATGCCACAGCCTCCACTGGATAGGCCCCAGCAGCGGTTTCAGCGGAAAGCATCACCGCATCCGTACCGTCGAAGATGGCGTTGGCCACATCGGAGGCCTCCGCCCGGGTAGGCGAGGGGTTTTTGATCATGCTCTCGAGCATCTGGGTAGCCGTAATCACCGCCTTCCCAGCCTGAACGCTCTTGAGGATGATGCGCTTTTGCACCGCCGGCACTTCCTCCAGCGGCATCTCCACACCCAGGTCGCCTCGAGCCACCATAATCCCGTCGGCCTCCTCGAGGATCTCATCAAAGCGGGCCACCGCACTGGGTTTTTCGATTTTGGCCATCAGGCGGGCCCGTGAGCTTTGGCGGGTCAAGTAATGCCGGGCCAGAAGCAAATCGTCACGGCTCCGAACAAAGCTGATGGCCACCCAGTCCACATCCAGCTGTACCCCCAACATCAGGTCTTCGATGTCCTTATCGGTCAGGGCTGGAAGGGAAAGGTCCGCGCCGGGGATGTTGATGCCCTTATTGTTCGACAACCGCCCACCGATCAAGACCGTGGTATGGATATCGTTACCCCGCACCTCATCCACCCGCAACCGGATGTTGCCGTCATCCAGCAGAAGAACCTGCCCGGCTTCCAGGTCTGCGGGCAACCCACGGTAGGTGGTCGAGACCCGGGTTTCATCCCCCTCTACCGGTTCAGAGGTGATGATGAATTTCTGCCCCTGGGCCAGTTCCACCGCCCCCTCTTTAAAGCGACCACAGCGAATCTTGGGGCCTTGCAGATCCTGCAAAATCGCCACGATACGCCCGCTTTCCCTCGAGATCTGACGGATGGTCTCCACTCGACTCCGATGATCTTCAGGGGAACCGTGGGAGAAGTTAAGGCGGAATACATCAACTCCGGCCTCGATCAGCGATCGAATTGCTTCAGGAGTGCTGCTGGCCGGCCCCAGCGTAGCTACGATCTTGGTGCGTTTCAGAAGTCCCATAAGTTTAGGGTTAGAGCTTCGGCTCTTCCGAGCGGAGAGGAGGCTGTGGAGAGATCTCAATTCCAGCCTGGGCTCTGGGGTTCAGGACCACCCAAAGCCCAGGGTCTAGATCTTATTTCTTGAACACGCCAAAACCCAAGAAGCGTGCGGCCGGGCCCAAGTCTTCCTCGATGCGCAGCAGCTGGTTGTACTTGGAAAGACGGTCCGAGCGGCTGGCCGAACCGGTTTTAATCAGTCCTGCATTCACCGCTACTGCGATATCGGCAATGGTGCTGTCCTCCGTCTCTCCCGAACGATGGGAAAGGACCGTGCCGTATCCTGAGCGCTGAGCCAGGCGGATGGTCTCGAGGGTTTCAGAAAGCGAACCGATCTGGTTTACCTTGACCAGAATCGAGTTGGCCACCCCCAGCTCAATCCCCTTCTTGAAAAAAACTGGGTTGGTCACAAAGATGTCGTCCCCTACCAGCTGCACCTTGTTTCCAAGACGGGCCGTCAGAAGCTTCCAGGTTTCCCAATCGTCTTCAGCCAGCCCATCCTCGAGCAAAACGATGGGATATTGGTTGAGCCAGTTCTCCCAATATCCTACCATCTCTTCGCCCGAGAGCGACTTACCATCGGCCTCCAAGACGTATTTCCCATCCTTGTAAAACTCACTGCTGGCTGGGTCAATGGCCAAGGCGATATCCCGACCCGGCGTATACCCGGCCTTAGAGATGGCCTCCAGCAGCACCTCCACCGCCTCTACGTTTGATTTCAGGTCAGGGGCAAACCCACCCTCATCCCCCACATTGGTGTTGTAGCCCCGGGCCTTTAGCACCGACTTCAGCGCATGAAAGGCCTCCACCCCCATCCGCAGGGCTTCCGCAAAGCTGGGGGCTCCCCCAGGCACCAGCATGAACTCCTGGAAGTCCACCCGATTGTCCGCGTGCTTACCCCCATTGATCACGTTCATCAAGGGGACCGGCAAGGTTACCCCCTGCACCCCACCCAGATACCGATACAGGGGGATGCCCAAGAAATCAGCCGCCGCCCTAGCGGTGGCCAAAGACACCGCCAAGATCGCGTTCGCGCCCAGATTGGCCTTGTTTTCACTGCCGTCGAGCTCGATCATGGCCCGATCCACGGCCTCTTGGTTAAGGGCATCAAGCCCCTGCACCTCATCCGCGATACGCTCCTTGATGGCTGCCACCGCTCGCAGCACCCCCTTGCCTCCATAACGGGGGCCTCCGTCCCGCAGCTCTACCGCCTCATTCGCCCCGGTCGAGGCTCCGGACGGAACAATTGCTCTCCCCCGCGCACCGGACTCGAGGATCACTTCGGCCTCAACGGTTGGATTACCGCGCGAGTCCAACACTTCGCGCCCCTTGACTTCAACAATGGTGGTCATATGGTGCCTCCTGTTGCCTATTCTTCTGGAAGCGCTTACAAGCTCCCGTCAAACGGCTACTAGTTTACACCGCAAGATCAGATTGGATCGTCATGACGGCGCAAGGTTTAGACCCGGAGGGGAACCACCACCGCTAAATACCCAGGGTCATCTACCGATTGCACCGTGCTGGGACTGGTAGGGCCGGAGAGGCGAATCCGTATCATCCCCTCTATCGGCGTCAGCGCCTCGATCAGGTACTGGGCATTGTAGGCCACCATGAGCTGGGTCTCCCCATTGCTCTCGACCGTCAGCTCTTCCCTACCCCGGCCATAATCCCCCTCCGCATCAATATC
The DNA here is from genome assembly GCF_003574355.1 of Meiothermus granaticius NBRC 107808. Classification (GTDB taxonomy): domain Bacteria; phylum Deinococcota; class Deinococci; order Deinococcales; family Thermaceae; genus Meiothermus; species Meiothermus granaticius. Next base: position 62,260 of record NZ_QWLB01000014.1, read on the forward strand.
CAGCTTATGGCCATTGAACAGCAGGTTGACCCGGTGGTTGTTGCGGTCCGAGAGCACCGCCACTCGCTTCAGGCTCTCGCGCAACGCCTCAGCGGGAAGGGTAGCTTCCAAGACAAAACTTTGGGGGATCACTCGAGCATAATCGGGAAACTCCCCCTCCATGAGCTTAACCGACATTTTGACCGCATCGCCCACCAAGGTTAGGGTTCCCTCGTTTACAGACAGGGCCACCTCGCCTGAAGCATCCTTAAACACCCGCACCACCTCATCCGCACTGCGGGCCGGGATCACCAGCTTTTTGCTGGACAGGCTCAGAGGCAAGTCATACCTGGCCAAACGAAAGCCGTCGGAGGCCACCGAGCGAAGCCCCGTTGCAGAGAACTCGAGCTGCACCCCGCGAAAAATGGCCCGGTACTCTTCAGTGCTGGCTGCATAGCGCACCCGGGTAATGGCTTGTGCAAGGCCAGAGGCCGGAATTTTTTCAGCATCAGGACGATCAAAGTTGAGCTTGGGATACCCTTCTGGGCTGGTGGTCGCAAGCTGGGTATTAAAGGCTCCAGAGTGGAGCTCGAGGCGTTCGCCAAAAATCAGCTCGATCAGTTCCCCTGGCGCACTCCGTACGATCTGGGCAAAAGTTTGCGCCGGTACCAGCACCTCGCCGACCCCCTGGATTTCAGCGGGTAACTGAACCTCAATATCCACTTCCCCGTTGGTTCCCCTCAGGATCAAACCCTGTTGGTTTAGCTCGAGGGGTAGATAGGTCAAAATGGGATTGCTACTCCGGTTAGGAATGATCCGTTCCAGGATGGAGAGCCCTTCAGCAAGGGTGCGTTTGGGGATGCGGACTTCCACTTGCGTCCTCCTAATGGCCTAGGGGCATGGCCCCTGTGGGTTAGCTTACGTATTGTATCAGGGCAGTTACTGCTTTGTGAGTTTGATGTTGTCTGCACTCAGGAGGCAGGAATTTTTTAACTACTAAAGACTCTTTAAAAGAATTTTTTAAATTAGTAGTAGTAGTAGTAGGGCATGTGGATATGTGGATAACCCCAATTAAAGCCTCAGCCTTATCGAATTAGGGCTGTGGATAAATCCCCAGAAATTCTGTGGAAAAGCTGTGGATAAGTTGTGAACAACCAAAGCACTTATCCACAGGATCTAGAAGCCGATGTTTATCCACAGCCTTATCCACAGGGTTATCCACAGCTTATCCACAGGGTTATCCACAGCCTAAGGCCCCTGCTTCTAACCACAGCACGCCTGTTTCTAGCGTATTCGCTCTTTGATGGTTTTAATGGACTGCAATAGATTGGAGTCAGACTCTATGGCCTCTTGAATTTTTTGGATGGCATACAGCACCGTGGTGTGATCTCGGCCATCAAAGAATTGGCCGATCTCTGGAAGGGACATATGGGTAATATCGCGAATGAGATACATGGCGATTTGTCGGGGCAACACTACCTCTTTGCGCCGACCTGCGCCCCGGATTTCCTCGGCTCGCAGGCCATAATATTCTGCAACCCCCTTGACCACTTCCTCCGGGGAAAAGTTGACCTCACTGGCGGTGAACACATCTGAAAGGGCTTTAGTTGCGATTTGCTTGGAGAGCTGAACCCCATTCAGCGAAGCATAGGCGATAACCCGCATTAGCGCCCCCTCGAGCTCCCGAATATTGGAGGTAACCTGCTTGGCGATATACTCAAGAACTTCCTCGGGGATGCGCATGTTGCGAAATTCCGAGTTCATCTTGAGGATGGCCACCCGGGTCTCGAGGTCTGGAGACTGGATGTCGGTGATCAACCCCCACTCGAAGCGGCTGCGCAGCCGGGACTCGAGGGTAAGGATGTCCTTTGGAGGCCGGTCGGAAGAGAGGATAATCTGTTTTCGCGCCTCGTAGAGGGCATTAAAGGTATGGAAAAATTCGTCTTGGGTACGTTCCTTGCCTGCGATGAATTGGATATCATCTACCAGTAGCAGATCCACTGAGCGATAGCGATCGCGAAACTCCGAGGTCCGATCCTCGCGGATGGAGTTGATCAGCTCGTTGGTAAAGGTTTCAGTGGTGACATACTCAATTTTCTTTTCGGGGAACCGCTGGGCTACCGAGTGGCCGACCGCATGCATGAGGTGGGTTTTGCCCAACCCCACCCCCCCGTAAAGGAACAGTGGGTTATACGCATACCCAGGAGACTCCGCTACCGCCACTGCTGCGGCATGGGCCAGGTTGTTGTTCTGACCTACCACAAAGTTTTCGAAGGTGTACTTTGGGTTGAGCCGGGCTCTGGGCTCCTGCAGCGGGGTTTGGGTTGAAGTTGAAAAAATATCCTCCTGAACGGGATTTGCCGGTGTAACCTTGAGCTCGAATCGCGGGGTTTGGGCTCCCAGGCGTATCAGGGCTTCTTGAATGAGTGCAGCGTAATGCTTTTGAATCCAGTCCCCAGCAAATGAGGTAGGCACGCCCAGCTCGAGCGATCCATTCACTACCCCCAGGGGGCGGATTTTCTCAAACCAGGTATGGTACTCAACCTCGGTAATACTCTGACGTACGTACTCGAGGACATTTTGCCAAACGGTATTTTGGGTCAAAATCTGGCCCTCCGTCCCGCTATTCTAAGACTTATCCACAGCCCTGCAACCATGAAAGGAATCCCCCAGACCTTGAAGCCCTCTCCCCTTTTTTGGGTTTGCTAATATACCTTAGGTGAAGGGTTACGATGTAATTGTAGTCGGGGGAGGCCATGCCGGGATTGAAGCCGCCTGGGCCGCTGCTCAGGTTGGGGCACGGGTAGGGCTGGTTACCTCCAACCCTGAGCGCATTGGCCTAATGCCTTGTAATCCAGCCGTTGGTGGGCCCGGAAAAAGCCAACTGGTAGCGGAAATTGTAGCCCTGGGTGGGCTTATGGGCCGCCTGGCTGATGCTACCGCAATTCACACTCGAGTGCTCAACCGCTCGAAGGGGCCTGCGGTGCAGAGCTTAAGGGTACAGGTGGACCGCGATGCCTATGCCCTGGAAGCCCAACGGGTGTTGCTGAGCCATCCCAACCTCGAGAGCCTTCGGGCGGAAGTGGCTGCGCTGTGGATCGAGTCCGGCGAACTGCGCGGTGTGCTCACCGTGGACGGTCAGACCCTCGCGGCCCCTGCTGTTGTAATTGCCAGCGGTACTTTTCTACAGGGCACGGTGTGGTACGGGCGCCAGTCCAGGGCTGCGGGACGTCAGGGAGAGCCCCCGGCCCGGTTCCTATCGGACAGCTTGAGGCAAATTGGGCATCAGCTAGGCCGCTTTAAAACCGGTACTCCGCCCCGGATTAGGGCTGAATCTGTAGACCTTGCGGCCTTGATCTTGGTGCCGCCCGATCTGCCCGCAGAGACCTTTACCGGAACCGAGGGGCCTTACGCCACTGCTCGGCCTACCTGGCAAACCCGTACCACCCCCGAAACCCATCGGCTTATTCATGAGAACTTGCACCTCTCCCCTCTCTACGGTGGGGATATCGAGGGGGTTGGGCCACGCTACTGCCCCTCGATAGAGGACAAAGTGGTGCGCTTTTCCGATAAGGAAACCCATCTGCTGTTTGTGGAGCCGGATGGCCTGGATACCTCTGAGCTATATCTACAGGGCTTCTCTTCCAGCCTTCCCCCTGAAGTACAGGTACAGATGGTCCGGAGCCTCCCCGGCTTCGAACAAGCGGTGATCCAGCGCTATGCCTATGCGGTGGAGTACGATGTGGTGAATCCCCTTCAGCTTACGCCGGGACTGCAATCCCGAAAGCTGAGGGGCCTGTTCACCGCAGGGCAGATCAATGGTACCTCTGGCTATGAGGAAGCAGCAGCTCAAGGACTGCTGGCAGGGGTAAATGCGGCCCGGTTTGCTGCGGGCCGTGAAGAGGTTTTTCTGCCCCGCAGTTCGGGGTATATCGGGGTGATGGTGGATGACCTCGTCTATCGAGGGGCCGATGAGCCCTACCGGATGATGACCTCGAGGGTGGAGTCCAGGTTGCTGTCTCGAGCAGACAACGCCGACGAGCGGCTGACGGGTACGGCGGTTTCATGGGGATTGCGGTCTGAGCAAGACCTTCACAAGATGCAGACCAAGTATCAACGTATTGAGCAGGAGCTCGAGCGATTAAATCAGCTCAAGGTCAATGGAATTTCGGCGCTCAACCTCTTGCGCCGCGAGGGGGTGGGTTATGCCGATCTCCTATCAAGGTTGGGTGACCCACCCATCCCTCTTTCCCGTGAGGAGTCCCGCCAGGTGGAGATCCGAGCCAAGTATGCTGGTTACATTGAACGACAACAGCGGCTCAGTGCCCAGGCTCGGGAGCTCGAGGCCTTTCTCCTGCCCACAAGGCTGGATTACGGCTCTATCCCCAGCCTCTCTCGAGAGGCTGCGGAGAAGTTAACCCAGCGCCTCCCCCGTACCCTGGCCGATGCCGCCAAAATTTCGGGGGTTCGCGACTCCGACCTCACTGCCCTCATGGTATACATCGCTCGAAACAGCCGGTTGTTTCACGTGAAACATGGTACGGATTAGGGCTGCCTCACCCAAAAACCCCTGGACTGGAATGTAGCATGGCAATTAGCGAGGCGGGAAAACGGCAGCTGCTCGAGGCCTCCAGAAGCCTGGGGGTAGAGATTGGCGACAAGCTGGACCGCTTTAGCGAGTATTACGACCTGCTGGTGGCCGAGAATGAGGCCATCAACTTGACTGCCCTTAACACGGAAACCCAGGTCATCCACAAGCATTTTGTAGATTCGCTAACCTGCTTTCTTAGCGGTCGGCTCGAGGGATTTCTCAAGGGGATCGATGTGGGAACAGGGGGTGGATTTCCAGGTATACCTTTGGCGATCGTGAATTCGGGACTGGACCTTTTCTTATTGGATGCCACCCGGAAAAAGGTTGAGTTTGTAAACAGGGTGTGTGATCGGCTGGGATTACCAAACGCGCATGCGCTATGGAACCGAGCTGAGGTGCTTGGCCAACAAGCCGCCCACCGTGAGGCCTATGACCGGGTGGTGACTCGAGCGGTCAGCCCTTTGAACAGCCTATACGAACTCTGTCTCCCCCTGCTGAAGGTTGGGGGATTCCTAATCGCGCAAAAGGGCCCGGAGGTAGAGGGGGAGATTGCATCGGCCAGGTCGGTAGAGGGGAAATTGGGCGGGAGGCTCCTCGAGGTTATACATCTCAAGTTACCGGTGATTGGGGATCCTCGCTCACTGGTAATTGTTGAAAAAGTGGCTCCCACACCGGATAAGTATCCCCGTAGGCCTGGAGCCCCCCAAAAAAATCCGCTATCCTAGCTTAAAGTGAAGCGGATCGGCATCGTTAACCAAAAGGGGGGGGTCGGTAAAACCACGACGGCGGTCAACCTGTCGGTTTATCTGGCGCGAGCGGGGCAGAGGGTTTTGCTCATAGACCTGGACCCACAGGTCAACGCCACCTCGGGCTTGGGCCGGGTTGCGGAGGGCTCGAGCATCTACAACGTCTTGGTCGAGAAGATGACCCCCGCGCAGGCCGTGCTTAACATTGCCGACGGCCTGGACTTAATTCCGGCTACCCCCGATCTGGTCGGCGCTGCAGCGGAGTTGCTGGAAAATCCGACCCGGTTGTCGGAGGCCATCGGCGCAATAGAGGCCGGGTACGATGCGGTCATTCTGGATGCTCCGCCGAGCCTGGGACCCCTCACCCTCAATGTCCTGGCGGCTGCAGAAGGGCTGATTGTACCGGTTCAGGCCGAGTATTATGCCCTCGAGGGGGTGGCGGGGTTAATGCATACGGTGGACCAGGTTCGTACCGGTCTGAACCCGGCCCTGCGGCTTCTCGGGGTCCTCATCACCATGTATGATCCCCGGACCCTGCTTTCGCAGCAGGTAGAGGCCAACCTAAGGGCTAACCTAGGAGAAAAGGTGTTTTGGACCGTAATCCCTCGCAATGTGCGTCTGGCCGAGGCCCCCAGCCACGGCAGGGACATCGCCCAGTATGCACCTACCTCGAGCGGAGCCCATGCTTATCGCCGTTTGGCCGAGGAGGTGATGCGCCGTGTCCAAGAAGCCTAGCGGCCTGGGGCGAGGTCTGGAGGCCTTGTTGCCCAAGAGTCCTGCCGGGGTTTCTAAGCTGCCCCTGGCTTTGATCAAGCCCAACCCAGATCAGCCTCGCCGGAGGTTTGATCAGGCCGCGCTCGACGAGCTGACCGCTTCCATTAAGGAAAAAGGGCTACTGCAGCCTCTCCTGGTGCGCCCTAAGGGCGATATGTACGAGCTGATTGCGGGGGAGCGGCGCTATCGGGCCTCTCAGCAAGCGGGGCTGCGCGAAGTGCCGGTGGTAATCCGGGATATTAGCGAGCGCGAAGCGCTCGAGATAGCCCTGATCGAAAATTTGCAACGCGAAGACCTCAACCCGGTGGAAGAGGCTCAGGGATACAAGCGACTGGCCGATATGGGAATGACCCAAGAGGAGGTGGCTCAGGCCGTAGGAAAGGCCCGGGTAACCGTCTCCAACGCGATGCGGTTGTTGCAGCTTCCCCCGGAGGCCATCAAAGCGCTGGAGGAAAACCGCATCACCGCAGGCCATGCCCGCGCCCTGTTGATGCTGCCGGAGTCCAAGCGGGCCTGGGGGCTGGGGGAGGTAATTCGTAAAAACCTCAGCGTGCGTCAGACCGAGCGGCTTAAGGAAGCCCACCTAACGACACCCACAGCCAAACGACGCTCCCCGGAGGCCTATACCGAGGTGGCCACGGTGTTGAGTCGGCGGCTCGGGGCTCGAGTGCGATTTACTGGGGAGCGTCGGGGGAAACTCGAGATCGCCTATCACTCTGAGGAAGAGCTCAACGCCATTCTGCAGGCTCTGGGGTATGAGGGATAGGGAGCTACCACAGCCCCACGCGTATCGCCCCTTCAACATCTGTACGGTGAATTTCCACTCCCCAGGCATCTAGGCGCTCCAGTACCTGGGCGGTAGGGTGGCCGTAGGTGTTGGACCCCACCCCTATCAGGGCGATCTGGGGATGGAATCGTTGCAGCAGCTTTTGGCCTGTGCTCGAGGCCGAGCCGTGGTGGCCCACCTTGAGGATGCTGACCGCCTCACCGGCCCAACGCTCCTCGGAGGAAAGGGGGGCATCTCCGGTAAACAGGGCCTTCCTGCCTGCGGTCTCGAGAACGAAAACCAGGCTGAGCTCATTGTCGCTGGCCTCGTCGCCATAGGGGTTGAGGAAGCGTAGCCGGGCCCCAGGAATGGCCAGTAGGCTGCCGAACCCGGCCTGGATTACCTTGACGTGGCGGTCCTGCGCGGCTTGGCGCAGATCATCGTCGTTGGGGTCCCCAGGACGCCGAGGCCCGGTGACCAACGCCTGAACTGGAAAGTTGCGAATCAGTTGGGGGAGGGCCCCGATATGGTCGGCATCGGCATGGGTGGCGATGACCAAATCCAGATCATCCACGCCCAAGGCCCGCAGAGCTCCCTCGAGCCGAGGGTATGCCCAGTCTCGCCCCCCATCCACCAGGATCTCTACCCCTCCGGGTAGGCGAATTAGGCTGGCATCCCCCTGCCCTACGTCGAGTTGCCAAATTTCGCCGCGTTGGAAGGGAAGGGGGAGTAAGGAGGCCAGGACCGCGGTTGCGCTTAGAACCATGGCTCGAGACCACCCCAGCCGCCCGTACAAGGCCAGCAGCAAGGGTCCCAGAGCCAGGAAGTACAGGATAAACCCCACCGGGCTGATCTCCCCCCAGTAGAGCTGAGGGCCTTGCGCCAGCCAACCCACCAGCTTCAACACGGCCTGACTGAGCCACTCTACCGGCCAGGCCAGAACCCCACCCAAGAGCAGCTTGAGAAATCCCAGCGGCACCAGCAGGTTGAGCAAGGGCAGTACCAAAAGGTTGGAGAGGGGAGAGAGCAGGGGAAGGGCATGGAAGGAATGCAGCAGCAAGGGCAACAGAAAGACTTGCGCGGCTAAGGTCAGGCCAAGGCTGGCCCATAGCCAGCCTTTCCATCCTGGGAGCTGGGGTAAGCGGGGCCATACCACCGCCAACCCTAATACGGCCAGATAGGAGAGCTGAAAGGAGAGGCTGTACAGGGCATGGGGCCAGATTATCAGGTGGAGGGCAAGGGCCAGCAGCAGCGCCGGCAGCAACTCGACCTTGCCTTTGCCTAGAAAGAGCCCCACCAACACAAAAGCAGCCATGATTACGGCCCGCACCAATGAGGGCTGTGGCCCCACCAGCAGCAGGTACAACAGCAAAAGTCCCAGAGCCGCCAGGTAGCGCCAGCGCCCCAGCTTGTAGAGCAGCAACACAAAAAATCCAACCAAAATCCCCACGTTGAGCCCAGATAGGGCAAGGGCGTGGGCGAGCCCTGCTCGCTGAAACTCGGTATAGGTCTCCCCCAGCTCCCGTCCCTCGCCCAGGGTAATGGCCCGGTTGAGCGCGGAGGCAGCAGGGGAGAGGCCTGCCATGAGCTGGGCCTCGAGCCACGGGCGAACCCCTCCCTGGGGGTGGAGGAGGCTGAGATGATGCACCTCCAAGACGGCGGTGATGCCCAGCCCCTTCAGCCAAGTGGCCTCGTCAAACCCACCGGGGTTTCGCGCCCCTTTGGGGCGGCGCAGGCGGCCCTCGAGGGCGTAGTACCCATCAGGCGTTTGAGGGAAGTGGCGCACATATAGGGTTCCTTCAGGGATTTGCACAAAGCCTTGCCGTACCTCCCCCTGAAGCTGAACCCAACGGCCAATCTGCGGGCCCCAGGGGTCGTGGATCAGGGCCAGATGAAGGGCTACCAGGGCATAAGCCAGGAGCCCTGCCCAGCGCACGGCCTGGGGCAACCCTAGCCCGGCCAGCATCCCTACAAAGGCCCAGGGGGTTAGGCTGCTCAACGCCCCTAGCAATGCCCCCAGGCCTAGCGCATATGGGATCATACCGGCTTCAAAAGCTGACCAGGGGGGCCAGCAGCTCGAGCATCTTGGGCCCTACCCCTTTAACCCGATCGAGGTCTTCTAAACTGCGGTAGGGCCGCCCCTCGAGGATCCGCCGGGCCAGGGCCGGACCTACCCGCGGTAGGCTTTCCAGCTCAGCCTGGCTGGCGGTATTGAGGTTGACCTTGGCCACAGCCGCTCGTACCGGACCGGGGGTCAGGGTGCGGGCGGAGTTCTTGGCCTGGTTTGCCGAGAGGGGTTCTGGGCCCGTGCGCTTAGGGGGCTCAGGGAGGGTCTGAGCCGGTAGCCCTGGAGCAGAGGGAGGGGTGGTTAGGGGAAGGGGGGCGTGGGCTTCGACAGGAGCAAACTGCACCGTCAGGCGAGGCCATAAGCTCACCAGCCCCAACCCCAACACCACCGCCACATACAATCCTGAAAGCCAGCGCTCCACGGAACCTGAGCTTACCTCCAGGCGGCCGATCTAAAGGGTTATTTGAGTAAGGGGGGTCCTAACTATAGCGGCTCAGAAAGCCGCCACTGAATGCTCGCCAGCGCAATTCCAAACACCACCACCTCTAGAAGCGTCCACATGCTCCCGGGGGTCAGAAGGTTGGTGAAGTAGGCGTATAGATACCCCAACACAAACAAAATCGTGACCACCGCCCAGATCTTGAGCCAGACGGACCCCCCGCGCCGGGCTGGAAGGCTGGCCGGCTCCGTGTAGGGGGGAGGAGGAACGGTCAGGCTTTCCATAGCTGGATTGGCCACGGGCTCGGGAGCGACGGGCTTGCGGTCTGGTTCGGTCTTGGGGGCCCCTTCATAAGCCCAGATGCTGTCTGCGGGCTCATCGGGAAGGGTACGGGGGGGTTCGGCAATGTGGAGGGCG
>NZ_QWLB01000015.1 GCF_003574355.1 Meiothermus granaticius NBRC 107808
CCAGCGCCCCCTCCACCCCCTTCAAGCGCTCGCCCAGCCGCCCACGGTAGGCCTCGAGCAGGTGCCAGCCCAGCACCACAGGGTCACGGCACTCCTCCCCCAGGGAGAGCCACACCCCCCCATAGGACGCCAGCAGGGTGGACTTCCCATAGCCGGCCCCTGCGGCCAACACCAGCACCGGGCTCTGGGCGAATCCATGCCGTAAGCGCTGTAGGGCCCGCTCGCGGCGCACCTCTCGAGCGGTGCGCGGGGGCAACAGGTGGGTTTGGGGGACACGGTAGGGCATGTTGGTCTAGGGGTCGTAACAGATAAGCCTAGATTACCCCCTCCTTCGTAATCGGTATCAAACCCCGCACCCCCACTCGAGCACCTTCACAAACTGTCGGCCATTCCAGCGCCAGACCGTGCTACCCACGCCCTCGTGCATCCAGTCTTCGGTGATGATTTCCATCTTGCCGTCGCCGTCCAGGTCGAGGATGGCCCCTATGCGGCGGGTAATCACCGTGGGCATCCCCTCGGTGCCGTCAAAGGGCTTGTCGAGATGGGTCACATCCAGCACAAAAGTCCGCAGGTCGGTATCGCTGAGCAACTTACGAACCATCACCAGGCCATAGTCGCCCACCTCCTGGGCGTAGCGCCCCTCGACTCTGCCCTCACCAATCGAGAAGCCCGGTTGATTCGCACTCAGGATCACCTCCTCACGTCCGTCGCCGTCCAGGTCGGTACGCAGGGCTTGGGTGATGTTAGGAGCCTTCTTTATGTTGAGGCGGGCCAGTTCGGCAGCCACCACCCGACGGTGCGCGGCGGCAGGGGCAAACGAAGTTACCGCCCGCGGCTGGGGGTTCCAGGGCGCCGAGAGGGCATAGGCGGGGTACTGCATGGCGCGGCGCTCGAGCAGCGTCAGGGGCGTTTCCCGGTTCCAGTCGCAGATATCCGGGGTTTTCAACCCTCCAGCCCCCTGGGCCTGGTTGATGCGACCCAGGGGCCCAAACACCTGGTAGCGCCGGGCCTCGAGGCGGGTTAACTTTTCGGCCTGGATAAAGCGGCCTCCCTGATAAGCCCCCACCACCACGGCATTCCCTGCATCGTTCAGGCGCAGCAGCACCGCACCTTGCGGGGCTTGCGCCACCGAAAAACCCAGCACCAACACCACGCTCCAGATCTTCTGCATACGGTCAGGGTAGCAGAGCGGGGTCCGCTAGCCTCGAGCCTCCCCCAGCTCCTCCTCCACGGTGCGGAAGCCTTCTAGGGCGGCCTCGAGGTCGGCGATGATTTCCCGCGCCAGCACCTCCGGCGGGGGCAGGTTCAGGGAGTCCTCGAGGCCCTTGTCCTTGAGCCAGAAGATGTCCAGGTTGGCCTTGTCGCGGGCGACCAGCTCGTCGTAGCTGAAGCGGCGGAAGCGTTCGGTTTCTTGGCGCCCGTGGCGGGCCTCGGGGTTGTAACAGGCCAGGAAGTCGGAGAGGTCTTTGTCAGAAAGCGGGTTGGTCTTCAGGGTGAAGTTGAGGTTGGTGCGGAGGTCGTAGACCCAGAGTTCGCGGGTCCAGGGGGTTTCGCTGGCGGGCCGTTTCTCGAAGAACAGCACATTGGCCTTGACCCCCTGGGCATAAAAGATGCCGGTAGGCAGGCGCAGCAGGGTATGTACCTCGCAGTCGTGCAGCAGCCGGCGGCGGATGGTCTCGCCGGCCCCGCCCTCGAACAGCACGTTATCCGGCAGCACCACCGCGGCCTTGCCGCCAATCTTCAGCACGGTTTTGATGTGCTGCAAGAAGTTGAGCTGCTTGTTGGAGGTGGTGGCGATGAAGTCGTCGCGCTCGTAGACCACCTTCTCGCGGCTGGCCTTGCCGTTCTCGGTGCTGGTGCTGGCCTCGATGGCGCTCTTCTTGCCAAAGGGCGGGTTAGCCAGCACCACATCGTAGCGGGTGCCGGGGTCGGCGGCCAGCGAGTCGGCGGCGCGGATGGGGCTGTGCAGGCCGCCGATACCGTGCAGATACATGTTCATGGCCGCCAGCCGCACCACGCTATCCACGATGTCAACCCCGAACAGGGTGTGCTCGCGCAAAAAGATCTTCTGGTCGCGGTCTAAGGGCAGCCCGGAGAGGTATTCGTAGGCCGCCAGCAGGAAGCCCCCCGTGCCGCAGGCGGGGTCGAAGACGGTCTGGCCCGGCTCGAGCCGCAGGGCCTGCACCATGGCCCGGATCAGGGGCCGGGGGGTGAAATACTGCCCCGCCCCGCCCTTCACGTCCTCGGCGTTTTTTTGCAGCAGGCCCTCGTAAATCTCGCCCTTGATGTCAATATCCAGCCCCGACCAGTCCTCCGAGTCTATGAGCCCCACCAGGCGCCGCAGCAAGGCGGGCTGAGTGATCTTGTTCTGGGCCTTGTTGAAGATGGTTTGGAGGATGGTGGCTTGCTGAGCCTCTTTGAGTCGCCCCAGCTCGGCCAGGATGTGCTGGTAGTGCACCTGGAGCGCGTCGCCGTCCAGCCGAACCAGGCTGGCCCAGTTGTACTCCGGCGGAATCAGGCTGGGCCGCCCCACCGAGGCCGTCTCGTAGTCGAGCTTGAGGAACAGCAGGTAGGTAATTTGTTCGACATAGTCGCCATACCCCACGCCTGCATCGCGCAGCACGTGGGCATAGTTCCAAACCTTGCCGATCAGGGAGGAAGCGGGCGTGGACATGCTGCTAAAGGATACCGCGCGGGGCCAAAATGTTGATGGGCGAACCCTCGAGCCCAGCGCGGCTGTGTTAGACTTTTACCATGAAGACGGCGGGCAAAAACACCGCGACCCGCGCCAAAAAGGGGGCCGGGAAAACCTCCGCGAAGGCCGTGGCAGCCAAGGCTGTAGCCGGTAAGGCCATACCGGCAAAGCCCAAGACTAAACCGGCGCTCACCGACAAGCAGATGCGGGCGATGCTGAAGGAAATCCTCGAGGAAAACAAGAGGACTTTTGAAGCCCTAGCCAAGCTCTAGAGCAATGCCCAGAACCTATTACAGATACCGTGGGAGCAGGTTCCTCACGGTGGCTTCTATTGTTGAGGCTCATGATGAAGTGATAAGCTGGAGCGGCGGAATGCCCGGTATCAAAGACGCAGGTGCGCTCGAAAGTGCTGCCCTGCGCCCCAGGGCTTCCGCAGGTGGGCAGGATGCCTACCCGACCTTCTTTACCAAGGTCGCGGCGGTAGGCTTCGCCATCGCTCAGGGCCACGTGTTCTCCGATGGGAATAAGCGCACTTCCCTTGCCACTATGCTCTGGACCTTACGGGCCAATAGTTACCGGATAACTCCCAGCCAGGACGCAGGCACGACGGTCATGGTTTTGGTCGCCACCGGGAACCTCACCATCGAAGGACTGCGCGTGGCCCTGATCCACTGGTGCGGCCTGAACCCCGGAGAGGCCAGCCTCTAAAGCAGCAGGGCTTGGGCTTTCCTCTTGCCGCTGCCCTTTTTGCCCCCTTCGGCCTGCCGCGCCGCCCGGATGCGTTCCAGCAGCACCGCCGCCGGTTCGTCCGCCGGGTCTTGCGGCACCAGCCGCCCGCTAAAGGCCTCCCTCAACACCGCCTGCCGCAACCGCTCGGCCCGCTTAAGGCTGGCCCGAATGGCCTCCTCGGTTTTGTCGGCTTCGGACAGGAGGCGGTCTACTTCCTGAACGATGAAGCTCACCTCCTTAATGTTTGGCAGAACTATACGCAAGCTGGCGACCTTGGACAAACTCAGGGTGTATAGGCCAGAGGTAGAACTGGCCACACTCATGATAAGTTGTCTACCTAAAAGAGAAAGCAAAAATATTAGCCCCCAACGGTTTAGGCTCTTTTCAACTAAGCGCACCTTGATGATGTGATTTTGGTGAACACAGGGCTTCACGCTACCATCCCATAACGCGACTCTTCCGATTTGGTCTGGACTTCCGTTGCCTTCGACAACAAGCAGGTCGCCTGGTTCGAGAAGGGTTCTCTCCAGTTCTTCAGTTTCAATCCCAATAAGTTCAATATCATCAAGCCTAAGTTCATCAGCGTAAACATTTGCTACACGAAGGTATGGAAGTTTGGTTTCGAGTTTTTCGCGTTTTGGATTCTTAGTTAATCCCCCAGAAATAAATCCAAGTTGTTCAAGTGAAGTCCACACCCAACCCTCAGGCAGTTCCGGAAGTTCCCTCGAGTCCACCCCTTCGGGTTCCACATAGCGCGCCTTCCACTTGTCGTCTTGCGGTATTTTGCCCTTGGCTTGCATTTTGGCGAGTTCGGCTTCCTCCCAGCGCTGGCGGCGTTCGGCCAGTATGCGCTTTAGCAGCTCCGAGGCGGGTTCTAGCTGGCCCTGGTTGGCCTCGCGCCACTCCCGGCTAAGCTCGCCCTCCACCGCCGCCTTCAGCACCGCCTGCCGGTAGCGCTTTAGCTTGGAAAGGGCCGCCTCGAGGCTCTGCACCGCGCTATCCAACTCGGAAAAAAGGGCCTCGAGTTTCTCGACGATGCGACGTTGCTCCTCGAGGGGTGGAAGAGGTATTGGAAGCTCACGGATATGGCTCAAGTTAACACGAGGTCTGGTTGTTCCCTTTGTCTCTCCTGCAAAGTGTTTCAACGCAGAGGGCGCATAGTTAATGGCGTACACAAGAAACTGGTTTGAAATGAAAACATGACTAATACGCAGCCTTACTATGTCAGCAACTATCACTCCACGACCCAAAGATTTTGGACTTAGACACGCCTTACCCAGAGGTATCCCTAGTTTCGTTATCAAGACATCTTCTGGTTGAAAGTTGTGGCGCGAGAGTTGTTCCGCCTTTTCGGAGGTGATGAACTTTATTTCTTTGAAAATAAACTTGTTTCTACTTATGTTCTGCAATCGAACGATGGGAACACCAGCATCTGTGTACTCACTAGCCTTAAGGTTTGACCCAAACGGCCCATCAACTATATCAGCGTTTGGGTTAAGACAAACGTCGGCCAATCTAACCCAAGCCCACCCCACTGGCAATTCCTGTTCCTGGATTGCCTCGGCCTCGAGGGGTTCGGTCATGCTGGGTGTGCCTTCCTTCATTCGGGCCATAGCTTACCAATACCGATGATGCTAAGGACTGCACTAACAGTTGTTTTGCTTCATCCAGACGGCAAATCTTGCTGTTCTAGAATCCCTGTCCCCGCCTCGATTACATCGCTCATGCCTCACCTGTTTTGAGGGTTTCTAGAATGGCCTCCACCGCTACGCGCAGGGGCTCGAGTTCGTTCTCGACCACGTCCCACAGCACCCGGTCATCGGTGTCGAAGTAGGCGTGAATCAGGATGTCGCGCATCCCAGCGATGAGCTTCCACTCGATCTCCGGGCGCAGGTCGCGCACCTCCTGGGGGAGCTCCTTGACCGCTTCCCCGATTACCAAAAAGTTGCGGATGACGGCGTGCAGTACCAGGGCGTTTTGCGAGAAGGCCGGGTAGTCCAGCCCCTCGGTGAAGGCCTGGATGTACCGGATGGCGCTCAGGATGTCGTTTAGGTACAGCCGGTATCTAGGCGACACGCCGCAAATCCCCCTGAATGGCCTGGCGCAGGGCAGGTTTGAGGCTCTGGAAGGTGGCGAGGTCCACCGGCGAGCCCAGCCAGGATTCCAGCAGGAGCTTGAGCCCCACGAAGCTTTTGAGGGTGTAGTGCTCTAACTCCACCACAAAATCTATGTCGCTCCCCACCTTGGCCTCGCCTCGAGCCACCGAGCCGAAGACGTATAACCCCTTCAGGCCCAGGGCTTCCAGCTCGGGGCGGTGGGATTCCAGGGTGGTTCGCAGTTCGTCCAGCCGCATGGCCTTAGTTTACGCCGCCAGGGCCTCGGTGAGTTCGTGCATCAGCCGCTCAAGGTCGGGGCCGAACAGCTTACGCGCCCGGTACGACCCGCCCCGGCCCTGGAAAGGGGTCAGGTCGAGGTCGCTCTCCTCCACGCTCAAAGAGGTGGCGATGTGGTCGGCCATCATCCGCAGCCATTCGGTTTGCTCCTCGGTGAAGCGCCCCGGCTGGCGGGCCAGCCAGACCTCGAAGCGTTCGGCCACGGTCTCGGGGTAGGGGCGCAAGAGGGCTTCTTGCTCCAGCGCGAAGCGCACCAGGCTGATCAGGTCGGTGAGGACCCGCTCGGGCCGCGAACGCCGAACCCGCTCGGGATTCAGGCGCTCAAAGGCCGCCCACAGCACCTCGGGGGTAAGCTGCGGGTTGCTTTGGGCCAGGGCTGCGGCCAGCTCCTTGACCATCCTGAAGCTGACCCGTTGCTGGGCCTGGGGCTGGTTCAGCAGGATTTGCAGGGCGGTAATCTCGTCCTTGTGCTGCTCGAGGAACTGCCGGAAGGTCTGGGTGAGCTTGAGGGCGTGGTGCTGGGCCGGGCCGAAATAGGTGAGCCGGTCCTGGGTCAGGATGTCGAGGGTCTGCACACTGCGTCGCTGGAGGGCATTCAGGGCCTGGCGCAGCTCGGGGTTGTAGATGGGCGCGGTGGCCTCGTAGACCAGTTGCTCGGCGGCGGCCTTCAGCGCGGCCTCGCTGGGGTCGGGATGGGTCTGCTGGGCCAGGGCGCGGGCCTGGTCGGGGTCTACAGCGTTCAGCAGGCGGGCGGCCATCTGGTGGAGGTCCAGGCCGCCGCTGTGGGTGCGGAGGGCCTCGAGGTCGGCGGGGGTGGCCTCCTTGGCCAGGCGGCTCAGGCGGCTGGCCAGCGAGGTCAGGTTGGCCTCGGTGTGCTCGCCCATCACGATGCGCTCCATCAGCTTGTCGAAGGGCACGCTCTTTTTGCGCTCCAGGGGCTGGCTTTCTTCCTTGAAGCTCTCGGTCACGCCCACCGCGTCCACCAGCACAAAGTGGGTCTTGTGCCGGGCGTCGGCGCTTACGGATTGCAGGTCGCTGGGGTCAATGCTGCGGGTGCCGCGCCCCTTCATCTGCTCGTAGTAAATTTTGGACTTCACATCGCGCATGAACAGCAGGCACTCCAGCGGCTTGATGTCGGTGCCGGTGCTGATCATGTCCACCGTCACCGCGATGCGCGGGTAGTAGGCGGTGCGGAAGTCCTTGATGAGCTGCTCGGGGTTGTCGGCGCTGTAGGTGATCTTCTTGGCGAAGTCGTTGCCCTTGCCAAACTCCTCGCGCACGATGTTCACAAGGTCCTCGGCGTGGCTGTCGTCCTTGGCGAAGATCAGGGTCTTGGGCACCTCCTGACGGCCTGGGAAGAGGTCGGTGAACAACCGGTCGCGGAAGGTGCGGATGACGGTGCGAATCTGGTCTACCGCCACCACCGCCCGGTCGAGCTCGCTGGCCGTGTAAACCAGATCCTCGTCCATGCCCTCCCAGCGCACCTCGCGGGTGGCCTTGTCGCGCTTGCCCAGCAGGTACTCGGGGCTGGCCTCGAGGCGGGCCCCGCCCTCGCCCACCTCGGTACGGATGCGGTACACGTCGAAGCCCACGTTCACCCCCTCGGCCACCGAGCGCTCGTAGGAATACTCCGAGACCAGGTTGCGGTTGAAAAAGCCGAAGGTGAGCTTGCTGGGGGTGGCGGTCAGGCCCACGATAAAGGCGTCGAAGTACTCGAGCACCTGCTTCCAGGTCTTGTAGATGCTGCGGTGGCACTCGTCCACAATGATGAGATCGAAGTATTCCGGCGGCAGGGTGGGCGAATACTCCACCGGGATCACCTCGTCTCCCATCCCCACCTCGTAGGCCGATGCCTCCTCGCCCGCCGGGTCATAGTTTGGCTCGCCTTTGAGCATCGAGTACAGGCGCTGGATGGTGGTGATGGTAACCTTGGCCTCGGGGTCGAGGCGGTTGCTGGTCAGGTTTTGCACGTTGTACAGCTCGGTGAACTTGCGGGGGTCGTCGGGCGGGGTATAGCCCTGGAACTCCCGCAGGGTCTGCCGCCCCAGGTTGCCCCGGTCTACCAGGAACAGGATGCGGCGCACCCCGGCGTATTTGATCAGGCGGTAGCTGGCGGTCACGGCGGTGTAGGTCTTGCCCGCCCCGGTAGCCATCTGGATCAGGGCTTTGGGTCTTCCCTGGGCCAGCGAGGCCTCGAGGCCCTCCACCGCCTCGAGCTGGCAGGCCCGCAGCCCCGCCCTGGCAATGGGGGGCAGCCGCCCCAGCCGCGCCCGCAGGGTCTGGGTCTGGCGCACCCAGTTCAGCAGGGTTTCGGGGCGATGGAAGCTGAAAACCCGCCTCGAGCGGCTCTCGGGGTCCCGCAGGTCTACAAACTGGGTCTCCTTGCCGGTGCTCTCGTAGCCGAAGGGCAGCGGGTCGGCGTGGCGTGCCAGCGAAGCGGGCAGCCCCCCCAGGTACCTGCGGGTCTGCTCCGCCACCCCCGAGAGGGTGGTGCCGGCGGGCTTGGCCTCCACCACCCCGATGGCCTTGCCCTCGGCAAAGAGCAGGTAATCGGCCTCGCCGCCCTCCAGCGGGAACTCCCGCACCGCCACCCCCAGGGCGGCCCGGGGGTTCAGGGCTTGGCGGTCCTGGACGGTCCAGCCTGCGGCCCTCAGGGCCTTGTCAATCTCCAGCCGTGCCAGCTCCTCAGGCGTCATAGCTTGGGTTTCAGTTTACCGAGGGCAGGGCCGGTTTCCGGGTGAGGTTTGAACCTAAGCCTCATCTTGAGGATGGGCTCCCATGTAAGCCCTCGGTAACGCCCATCGGTTACAAAAAGGGCATGTCTCCCGCCCTGCGTCTCCTGCTGGGCCTGGGCCTTGCGGCCCTGAGCGGGGGGCTCTTGGTGCTGGCCTACCCGCCCTACAACCTCTGGCCCCTGGCCTGGGTGGCCCTGCTGCCCATGCTGCTGGCGCAGTTCTGGTTGATGCCGGCGAGGCTCTCGAGCCTGGCCTCGGCCACCACCATG
This sequence comes from Meiothermus granaticius NBRC 107808, assembly GCF_003574355.1. Taxonomy (GTDB): domain Bacteria; phylum Deinococcota; class Deinococci; order Deinococcales; family Thermaceae; genus Meiothermus; species Meiothermus granaticius. The sequence goes on from NZ_QWLB01000015.1 coordinate 8,822, forward strand.
GGCCTGTGGGGCCTGGGCTACTTCGGCCCGGTGTTTGGCGGCAGCGGGCTCTACATGGAGTGGCTCCCCCTGGCCATTTTTCTGATTGCCCTGCTGGGCGATATGGGCGTGCGGGCCTTCCACGAGCGCACCGGCTACCGCTACTTTGTCTGGCAGGGGGTAAGCAACTGGGTGGGCATCGAGATGATCCGGGGCTTTGTGCCCATCGCCGCCACCTGGGGCTTTATCGCCTATACCCAGCACACCCAGCCCTGGCTGATCCAGCCCGTCAGCGTGTTCAGCATTTACGGCATGAGCGCCCTAATTGTACTGGTGAACTTCGTGCTGGGGCAGGGGCTGCTGGGGTTGCTGCACAAAGAAGCCCCCCTCTCGCCCCTTCGGGTGCGGCGCTGGCTCTGGGCCGGGGGGCTGGCGCTCTTGGGCTGGGTGGCCCTCTCGCTCTGGCTCTACCGGCCCGAGGCGGGCACGCTGCGGGTGGCGGCCATCCAGCCCCCCACCTCCCCCATCCTGGCCCAAAACCGCGGAGAGACTGCCCTGGCCGAGGCCACCCTGGCCCGCATGAAGGAGCAGACCCTCGAGGCCGCCCGCCAGGGCGCCCGGCTCATCGTCTGGCCCGAGGGCGCCTTTACCTTCGACCCCCAAACCGAAGACCGCCTGGGCCTGGTGGCGCTGGCGCGGGAAAGCCGGGCCTATCTGGTGGTGGGCTATGTGGTGGTGGTGGGCGAGCGAATCTTCCGCAACGAGGCCACGGTTATCAGCCCAGAGGGGCAGTTTCTGGGCGTCTACGGCAAGGATCACCCGGTACTCTTCGCCGGCGAGACCAGCCCCACCCGGGGCACCTACCCGGTCTACCACACCTCCATAGGCCGCCTGGCCACCCTCATCTGCTACGACCTCGACTTTACCGACACTGCCCGCAAGATGGCCCGCCGGGGTGCCCAGGTGGTGGCGGTTCCCTCGCAGGACTGGGCCACCATCGCCGACAAGCACTACACCCACCTGGTCTTCCGTGCGGTGGAGAACCGCCTCAGCATGGTCAAGGCCGACGGCGGCTTTGACTCGGCCATCCTCGACCCCTGGGGCCGGGTGCGTTCGCTGGCCAGCTTCCCCCAGGGCGGCGAGGCCACCCTGGTTGCCGACGTGCCCCTGGGCCGGGCCAATGCCCCGGCGGTGCGGCTGGGAGACTGGCTGGGGTGGCTGGGGTTGCTGGGCCTGGTGGGGTTTGCGGTGGCCGACCCGATGAGCAGGCGCAAGGGCAAATAGGGCGCTCTTCACATGAAGTGAGCCTCCCGAGAATCCTCTGTCCCAGACAGAACTGTGGCCGCCTGGAAACTCAAAACCCAGGAGTCGGACTGACCGGGGCCCGCCGTCCAGCGAACGCGCTCCAGGGCTTTGCGGATCACCGGCTCCAAGGGGCCTACGGGATTGGGGCCGTCGAGGTTGGGTGGGTTTTGCCAATAAAAAAGAGGCGCGGCGAATCGCCGCACCTAACCCTAAGAACTGTCTCGAGCCAAGGCCACTCAACCGGGCCGACGCTCAGGCCGGGCGCTTCTCCCCCAAGCCTACCGCCCTATGAAAATCACCGCCTGGCCTAGGTCGGAGAGGCGCGGTTTGCAGGTATCCTCGATAGGGGTGAAAGAGAGGGCCACTGGCTGGTTGCCCACTCGCAACACCCGTACCTCGTGAACCGCACGGGCGCATTCGGGCATGTTCGGCGGGACGCCCTTGACCTCGAGGATCATGCGGCTGCCCTCGAACCGGAAGGTGCCGCTGGGGAAGGGAGCAGTGGGCGTGCGGGTGCCCTCGGGGGTCGCGCCCAGTACGAAGCTACCGTCAGGATTGTAGCGGATGTAGCCCATCCCGCCCTGCGGGGCGAACGCCGGGTTGCTCTGGTACTGCTTCCAGACCCCCGCGATGTCGGCAGGATTGGTGGCCAGCACCACACAGGGCACATTCTTGCCCGCTTCGCAGGCCACCAGCGGCGGCCGGGGGGGCTGGGCCTGCGGGGCCTGGGCGGCCACAATGCTGAGGAGAACCAGGGTGCTGAGTGCGAGCTTTTTCATCGTTATACCTCCCGCCCTTTTAGGGACATTTTCATTGAACAAAGGTCGTCCCAGCCGCGCAATAATATTTTCGTACCGCACGTCGTACCATGAATGTAGGGTATGCAAACCGTGACCTTTTTCGGGGGCTGGGTGCGCGAGCGCCGCAGGGAACTCCAGCTCACCCAAAAAAAGCTGGCGCGGCTCTTGGGCTGCGCCCCGGTCACAGTGCAGAAGATCGAGGAGGGCCACCGCCGCCCCTCGCCCCTGCTGGCTGAGGGGCTGGCCAAGCACCTCGAGATCGAGCCGCAAGACCTGGGACGCTTCTTGCGGCTGGCCAGAGCCGAGCCCCCGGTGCCCAGGGCGCTACCAGGACGAACCCTCACGCCCGCTTCCAGCCTGCCCGTCGCGGCCACGGCGCTCCTGGGGCGGGAGCAAGAACTGGCCCTGATCAAGCAGAAACTCCTCGCCGGGCAACCGCGCCTGCTCACCCTCACCGGGCCGCCGGGGGTGGGCAAGACCCGGCTGGCCTTGCAACTGGGCCACGAGCTCAAAGAGGCATTCGCCGACGGGGTGCGCTTTGTGCCGCTGGTCTCGCTGGATTGCCCGGAGCTGGTGCTTCCCACCGTGGCCCGCAGCCTGGGGCTCTCGGAGGGCGGCTCGGGGCTTTCGGCCCGGCTGCAAAAGCACCTGCGCGATCAACAAACCCTGCTGGTGCTGGACAATTTCGAGCACCTGTTGGAGGCGGCGGTAGGGCTCTCGGGGCTGCTCGAGGGCTGCCCCGGCCTGCGGGTTTTGGCCACCAGCCGCCAGGCCTTGCGGCTCTACGGTGAGCAGGAGTGGCCGCTCGAGCCGCTGACGCTGCCGGGGCCGAGCAACCCCACCGCGAATCCGGCGGTACGCCTGTTGGTCGAGCGGGTTCAGGCCTTCGACCCGGCTTTTGCCCTGGACGCCCACAGCGCCGCTGCCATCGCCGAGATCGTGACCCATCTGGATGGCCTCCCGCTGGCCCTCGAACTGGCCGCCGGGCGGCTGCGCTACCTGAGCCCTGGCGAACTGGCCACCCAGCTCCGGATGAAGCCCCTCGCCGCGCTGGGGAGCGGGCCGAGGGACTGGCCCCAGCGCCAGCAGACCATGGCAGGGGCCATCGCCTGGAGCTACGAGCGGCTTGAGGCCCCTTTGCGGCAGGTCTTCCGGCACCTGGGGGTGTTCGTGGGCGGCTTTGACCGGGCTGCTGCTACCGAGGTCGCGGGGGCCAGCCGGGGCGACCTCGAGGCCCTGCTGGATGCCCACCTGATCCGCCGCGAGGGGGGCCGCTTCCACCTGCTCGAGATCCTCCGCGCCTACGCCCTCGAGCAGCTCTCCGCCGAGGAACTGGAAGCCGCCCGCGCAGCCCACCTTCAGCACTACCTGGCCCGGCTCGAGGCCCACCCTGTAGAGGACATGGACTGGCTCGAGGCCGAGATGGGCAACCTGCGGACCGCGCTACGGCGGGTGCTGGAGCGCGGCGAAGCCCGGCTGGCCCTGCGGATGTTGCGCCAGAGCTATTGGTTCTTGGAGGTGCGGGGTTACCAGCGCGAGGGGCTCTCCTGGATGCGAGAAGCGCTGGCCCTGCCCGGCGAGGTCGAGCCGGAGCTACGCATCCACCTGCTCAATCGCGCCGCCACGATGGCCTGGCAGGTGGGGGATTTCGAGCCCGTAGACTCCTGGCTGGATACAGCCCTGGGCCTGAGCCAGGCGGAGGGGCTGACCCACTGGGAGGCCCATCTATTGATGCACCGGGGGCGGGTGGAGATTGAGCGGGGGCACTATCATGCGGCGCTGAGGGTGCTGGAAGAGGCCATCGAGGCCAGCCGCCGGGAGGGTAGTCCCAACTTGATCGCCAGCACGCTACTCCAACTGGCTTACGCCCAGCTACTGCTGGGCAACCTCGAGGCCGCTGGTGCCTTCACCCAGGAGGGGCTGGAGATATGCCGCGAGGTCGGCAACTCCTTTTGGGAAGCCCTACTCCTCGACATCAGGGCACAGCTAGCGATAGGGCGGGGTGAATACGCGGCGGCCCGATCCGACCTGCTCCGGGCACTATCCCTGAGCGAGCACTCGCTCCTGCTGACCCGAGTTCTGGTCTCGCTGGGCGAGGCGCTGGGGCTGGCTCCCGAGGCCGGGCACGAGCAGGTCTTGCAGGCCGCGCGGCTATGGGGGGCGGTGGAGGCCGAGCGCGAGGCCCGGGGCCTACCCTTCTCGGTGCCTGACCAGGCCCGCCTGACGAACTCAGTCGGGCGGGCCAAGACACGGGCCAGCGACCTCGAGTGGAACCTGGCCTGGGCCAGCGGGCGCTCGATGTCGCTGCGCGAAGCGGTGGAGTACGCCCACTTGCTCGAGCGCGAGTACTAACAGGCTTGCAGCGGTTCTTGGAACGAATGCCCCGGGCCCGACTGGGGAAGACCAATGACTCGCTCGGCCTGCCGGTAAACACTCGCGTATAGGACTTCGTGCACAGCCTCGCTCACCGGAGCTGGTAGGGCCTACGAGCCCCTGCTCAAGGAGTTTCTGGGCTACACGGGGCTTGGATTGCTGGGCCTGGTGGGGTTTGCCGTGGTGGATCCGCTCGGTCGGCGGAAGAGGATGAAGATGCGGTGAGGTTTCATCTAGCCGTGCGTCCAGCTTTGTCGCAAGCCTTCAGCTACCGTTGATGTTGAAGGTCGATAGTCCCGACGGTGTCGGGTACACTCCTGGCCGGTAGGATTGCTGGACTATTATCGCAAAGCAAAGCCTGTCGGGTGCACGCAAATGTTGGCCACGGTCTCATGGTGAAGACAACCAACTTGCCAATGTTTGTTTCACACGACTCAAGCGTTCTGATGAAACCTCACCAATCGCACCAAGAAGAATATCACCGGACACAACCGCTAACCTTCCCACCCGAATAACACTTGCCACCTTCAATCCACTTTGAACAAAATCTGGATCGGTTTCTCGCACCAGTTCATCAAAATCTGTCAGATAATGGCGAGTCTGTGATGAAATCATGCAAATCATCCAATCATCATACTCACCCGGAAGTTTTGCCACCAGAAGAGCCGGGCGCAACTTACCTTCTTCAAGATCAGCCTGCGGAAAGCGAAATAAAACAACCTGCCCCGCTTTCTTCATTCAAACGCAACCTTTATATCGGTGAGACTATACAAAGCAGGCTCGTTATCCATATCCTTCAGCGCGGACGACAGTGAGAAATCAAACCATTCTTGCTTCTCCCTTTGTTCCGCCTTCATCCGTAAAAACTGAACGAAATCAAGCAGTTCTTCCTGAAGAGATTGCGGAAGTCCTTGCACTTGTTGATAAATTTTTTCGTCAAGTGTCATGTTATCAAACTCCATTTGTGGTAATGAAGGGACTCTTGTACCCATATTTTACACCCAACCGAATACAAGGACGGTGTAGTATGAAGACGGCTAACGCCTGAGCTAAGCAGCGGCTTCAATCGCGAATCGATTGAACCGTCCGCTTGAGCGAGATGTTAGACCCGCTAGATATTGACCCACGTCTTTCGTGTCTTCATGTACGCATCATCGTTTTCGAAAGCCGCGAACAACTCATCGAAGAACGGGATGTCGTCCCTACCGAGCGCCTGAGCCACGTGCTGAAGCTTGCCTAGAAGCTTTACCCACGCCCGAATGATCTGCAGCACATGGAGCTGACGATGAGGTGCGACCGCCTCGAAAACACCTGTGTTCCTACTTGCATTCTCGACGTCAGTAATCTCTTCGCCGGTCTCGGAAATGTGCAAGACGCTTGAAATAGGACCAATCAAGCTTGAAATCAGTTTCGCATTCCCGACTATCGCGTGCTTTTTCTTTGCTGTTACACGAGACTCGAAAAGCGGCAGATCTACTCGCTCATACCAAGACGCAATCGGATCGGCTTGCCTGTTTGCGCCAACAAGTAGGTCGAAATTGCTATAGCGATCTCCCTCCGCAAACTCACTTAGGAGTTCAACGATAGCCTTGTGAATAGCAGAGGAAGGGAAAGGGTTTGGCCATCCCCGATGCAACGCCATCTTCTCCGCTTTCTCTTGCAATAGATTGAGGTTGTGCCCAATCTCGTTCTTCAGGTACTTGAAGTCAGGGAAGCTTCCCTGCGTCTCGATGTAGTGATCAAGAATGAGACAGAGCTTGCCAATGCGTTCAAGCCCAGTCGAAAGATTTGCGAAAGACTGAAAATAAAGCCCTTTAGAAGCGTAGTTGGCCTGACGGATTTGAGTAGCGCCCGAGCCAAGAAGCTCCTTGGTGAACTGCGCCTCCTTCAAAAGCGCGACGAATGTTTGGTTCAAATGCGCCATGAGCAACCTGCGGGTCTAACTAGTAATTATGCCACACCTGCGGTATGACAAACCCAATAAGCCATTTATGCCGCAAGCTCATACATCCCCTGAGATAGATAGCTCTCATCAAAAATTCCTCCTTTACTGGGCTTGGTAATGGTAGCCACCGGCTGAACTTCTGGTTCAGTGCGCCGTTTGGCTTAGACACCTTACTTGGCTGATTTTACCCGGTTTCCCCATCCCAATAGGTTCAAATGCACTTCGAGCCCTGTATTCTGTACCCATGCGCTTTGGCGAGCGGGGCGAGTGGTATGTGGTGGGGCAGTTTGCCCTGCTGGGCCTGCTGGGGCTGGCCTTGTGGCTCACGCCTTCTGTTAGCCCGCCCTGGCTTACCGGATGGGGGCGGGGGCTGGCCTGGGTGGGCCTGGGCGTTCTGTTGCTGGCGGCCTGGCAACTGGGGCGCAACCTGACCGCGCTGCCCAAGCCGCGCACGGGGGGGTATCTGGTGCAGGAGGGGCTCTACCGCGTGGTGCGGCACCCCATCTACTGCGGGGTGCTGTTGTGGGCCATTGGCAGCAGCCTGGCGCACCTTAACCTCTGGACGGTGGGGTTGAGTACGCTCTTGTTTGGGCTGCTGAACTGGAAGGCGGCGCTCGAGGAGCGCTTTTTGGAGCAACTCTACCCCGAGTACCCGGACTACAAACGCCGGGTCAGGAAGTTGATTCCCTGGATCTATTAATCCCCAGGATACTGGCCCAGCAGCCGGTGGTGAATCTGCCGGGTCAGCCATCACGCGCTTTCACCCCTAAGTTTTGCGCTCTTTATTCAAGCAAGAGCCGGGCAGTAGGCTCATCCACGATGAGTTGGTTGAGCAAACCGCCAGCCAGGGCTCCTTTTAGGGCCTCCAGTTTGCTGCGTCCCGCAATCACACAAACCGCGTGGGTTACCCTGCGGCACGGACTCAGGTCGGGGCCGCTGGCGCGGCGGTTGATGGGGATATTTTTAAAGCTTCCGTCAGCGCGGAAAAATACCGTGGCAATATCGCCAACTACGCCCTGCCTGGTCAGCTCGGCAACGTCTTGGTCTTCGAGGTAGCCTGCCGCATAAACATAGCTGGGCACTTCGGCGTGGAGCGCACCTACGCTATAGAGCAATACGTCAGCCTGGTGCTGCAGGTCAATGGTCTGTTTCACGCTGCGTTCGCGCCACAAGGCGGTTTTGGTCTGTGGGTAATCAAAAAACGCTGGAACCGGAAACAGGTGGGCTTTAGCCCCGTAGTTCTGGGCCAGCTGTAGGATCACTTCGCTGATGTGCAAGTTGCTGATGTTGGCGGTATTGCCCGAACCATTGAGCTGGACAATTGCTACGTTGGGGGTGGGTTGGGGGATCAGGTGTCTGGAGATGGCGGCCAGGGTGGTACCCCAGGCTACCCCCAGGGTGGTTCCGGGCAGAACCAGTGTATTGAGATGGGCTCCGGCAAAGGTGGCGACCCGCTCCAGCGCATCGGCCTCGCTGGCGTTGTCGGGGACGGGCACGGTGTGGACTGCCTTGAGCTGATAGTTATCCTGAATTGCCCTGGATAGGATTTGTTTTTTTCGGCAGCATCGCTGATGCGAATTTGCACGATGCTCTGTCGTCTGGCAAAGCTTTATTGCGGTGATCGCCATGCTGGTCTTTATGGCAGTCTGGGAGCGGCACTCGTCCCCCGTAGCCCGCAAAGGGTTCCTGTCTATCAGCACCGACCGGGATGACCGGCTGTACATCGCTTTGATGGGCAGCGCCTTTATCAACCTGTTCTGGCTGGCTTTTAGCGGTGCCAGCCAGCTATGGGGGTCTTAATCAGTGCGGTCTGGATGGTTTTGGTCTTGCTCTGAGGCTAGACCCAGCCTGACACAGGCGGCTCGAGGGGCTTCCTGCTGGAGTCGGCCTGAATAGGCTCAGGAAGAGCAACAACGGAAGCAGCTATGATTAGACGAGGCAGTGTGCGTTTGGGGGTATTGGCGGTGGGCCTGATGGCCATCGCGGGTACGATGTTTGTGGCGGGCCAGGATTCGGATGCCCAGATGAAGGAGATGGAGTGCTTTATCCAGGCTGCAAAGCCCTACCGGGGCATGACCATCAACGTGTCTCGAAGACCATCACCACCCACAAATACGAGCCCGAAGTGCTGGCCAAGGCCTTTAGCGGGATCAAGGTCAAACACGACCTAATCCAAGAAGGCGATGTGAAGCAACATGGGCCATCAGGACAAATCATGGGGAGATTGATCAAACCGGTAGCACTGAGGGTAGGTTGAACCCGGCTTCTCAGGTTCAGGTTGGGCAGCGAATTGTCATGGCTTGCTTTAAAATGCGTAGCCAAACATGCCGCGCATTTTCGACAACATTCACCTCGAGCTTCTCCCCTCACTCCGAGACACGATTAAGGTATCGCACCAGGCCGACTTTTGCGTGGGTTACTTCAACCTGCGGGGTTGGTCGCAGCTTGAAGATCTGATGGGCGAGGGCCTGAGGTGTCGGCTGATGGTGGGCATGTCCGTGCCACCCGAGGAGGAGCTGCGGCAGGCCCTGCGCAGTTCGGGTGAACCCGAACTCATGGATCAGCAGACCGCCATCCGCCTGAAGCGCCGGGTGGCCGAGCACTTCCGTGAGCAACTTACCTACGGCAGCCCCACCAACCAGGACGAAGCTGCCCTGCGCCAGCTTTCCCGGCAGCTCAAGAGCCAGCAGGTGCAAGTGAAGCTATTCCTGAGGCACCCCCTGCACGCCAAGCTCTACCTGCTCCACCGCCAGGACGTGGCGGCGCCCCTGGTGGGGTTCGTGGGCTCGAGCAACCTCACCCTGGCGGGCCTGGCCAAGCAAGGGGAGCTAAATGTAGATGTGGTCGAGCAGGATGCGGCCCGAAAGCTGGCCGACTGGTTCGAGGAACGCTGGCAGGACCGCTGGTGCTGGGATATTTCGAAGGAACTGGCCCAGATTATTGACGAAAGCTGGGCCCGGGAAGTGCCCCCCACCCCCTACGAGGTATACCTGAAGATGGTCTATCACCTCTCGCAGGAGGCCCGCTCGGGGCTGGCCGAGTTCAGCGTGCCGCGCGACCTGGCGAGGGAACTGCTCGAGTTCCAGGCCGCCGCCGTGCGCATTGCCGCCCATCACCTCAACCGGCGTGGGGGGGTCATCGTTGGGGATGTGGTGGGGTTTGGCAAAACCCTGATGGCAACGGCCCTGGCCCGTGTGATGCAGGAGGACTACCTGACCGATACCCTGGTCATCTGCCCGGTCAACCTGGTGTCCATGTGGGAGGACTATCTGCACACCTACCGGGTACTGGGCCAAGTTCTGCCCCTGAGCCGGGTGACCACCGACCTGAAAGACTTGCGGCGCTACAAGGTGGTCATCGTGGACGAGAGCCACAACCTCCGCAACCGCGAGGGCAAGCGTTTCCGGGCCATACAGGAATACATCGCCCAGAACGAGAGCAAGTGCATCCTGCTTTCGGCCACGCCCTACAATAAATCGTATCTGGACATTTCGGGGCAGCTCAGGTTATTCGTACCCGAGGACAAAGACCTGGGCATCCGCCCCGAGAACCTGCTGCGCGAGCTGGGCGAGACCGAGTTCATCCGCCGCCACCAGGCTTCGGTGCGCTCCCTGGCCGCCTTTGAGAAAAGCCCCCACCCCGACGACTGGCGCGAGCTGCTGCGGCTCTTTATGGTGCGGCGCACCCGCAGTTTCATCATGCAGAACTACGCGCACTACGACCAAGAACAAAAGCGCTACTACTTGCTTTTCCCGAGTGGCGAACGCTCGTACTTTCCCACTCGAGTCCCCCGTACCCTGCGCTTTACCATCAACGACGACGACCCCCATGACCCCTACGCCCGGCTCTACTCCGAGCCGGTGGTCGAGACCATCAACAGCCTGCACCTGCCCCGCTACGGGCTGGGCGGATATGTGCTGCCCAAGCTGCCCCAGCAGCCTGGCCCAGAGGAGCAGAACCTGCTCAACAACCTCTCAAGGGCGGGCAAGCGCCTGATGGGCTTTTCCCGCACCAACCTGTTCAAGCGCCTGGAAAGCGGCGGCCCGGCCTTCTTGCAGTCGCTCCAGCGCCATGCGCTGCGCAACTTTGTATTTCTGTACGCCCTCGAGCACAACCTGCCCCTTCCCCTGGGCACCCAGGACGGCGGTCTGCTTGACCTGGCCCAGGCCAGCCGCCCCAGCGACGCCGACCTCGAGCTGACCCTGCCAGACGAAGGGGATGACCGCGAAGAAACGCTCGAGCTCCCCCAGGCCCATAGCGAGGCCGACTACCGGGCCCAAGCTCGGGAAATCTACCAGAGCTACGCCGGGCGCTCGTTCCGCTGGTTGCGCCCGGTCTTTTTTAACCAGGAGCTCCGCAAACACCTGGCTGCCGATGCCCAGGCCATCCTGGATTTACTGCGGCAGTTTGGCGAGTGGCAGCCCGAGCGCGACACCAAGCTGGCAGCCCTCCAAGACCTGCTTACCCGGCAGCACCGCACCGACAAGGTACTGGTGTTCACCCAGTTTGCCGACACCGTGGCCTACCTGAGCCAGCAACTCCACCGGCTCGGGGTGGGGCCGCTGGCCGGGGTCACCGGCGACTACCCCGACCCCGCTTCGCTGGCCTGGCGCTTCTCGCCCAGATCGAACCGCAAGGACATCCCCCCGGCCCAGGAGCTGCGGGTGCTGATTGCCACCGACGTCCTCTCCGAGGGCCAGAACCTTCAGGACGCCCACATCATCGTGAACTACGACCTGCCCTGGGCCATCATCCGCCTGATTCAGCGGGCCGGGCGGGTAGACCGCATTGGTCAGCAGGCCCCGGAGATTCGCGTCTATTCCTTCCTGCCCGCCGACGGGGTCGAGCGCATCCTGCGGTTGCGCGAGCGGGTACGCCAGCGCCTGCAAGAGAACGCCGAGGTAGTGGGAACCGACGAGGTCTTCTTCGAGGACGACCCCACCAACCAGCCCCTTGTGGACCTCTACCACGAGAAGGCCGGTCTGCTCGATGGCGACGACGAGGGCGAGGTAGACCTGGCCTCCTACGCCTTCCAGATCTGGCAGAACGCCACCAAGAACAACCCCGCCCTGAAAAAACGCATCGAGGAGATGCCCAACGTGGTTTATAGCGCCCGCCGCTATACCGCTGCTCCCCAGCGCCCGCACGGGGCGCTGGTCTACATCAAGACCACCGAGGACAACGACGCCCTGGCCTGGCTCGACGAGCAGGGCCAGCCCGTCACCCTGTCGCAGCTTCGCATCCTGCAAGCCGCCGAGTGCAGCCCCGACACCCCCACCGCCCCCCGGTACCCGAACCACCACCAACTGGTGCAGCAGGGCGTGCAGCACCTGGCCCAGGAGGAAAAAAGCGCAGGCGGGCAACTGGGTCGGCCTTCCGGGGCCCGCTTCCGCACCTATGAGCGGCTCAAACGCTACGCCGAAAAGCTGAAGGGTAGCCTGTTCGAGTCGGCAGACCTGCTCAAGGTGATTGACGAAATCTACCGCTACCCGCTGCGCGAAAGCGCCAAAGACACCCTGAACCGCCAGCTCAAAGCCGGCATCTCCGACGAGCAACTGGCCGAGCTGGCCATTGCCCTCCGCAACGAAGACCGCCTGTGCATTGTGCAGGAAGAGGCCATGGAGCGCGAGCCGCGCATCATTTGCTCGATGGGTTTGGTGAACAGCTAGGGGATACCGTATGAGTCTGAACATTGGTCTGCTTCGCAAGCATCTTCAGGGGTTCCTTTTCAAGCAACTGTTCAACGAGCTGGGCTGGAACCGGCCCACCCTGCCCCCGCAAATGCTGCCGGTGGACGACCAGACCTTCACCCTGACCCAGGTGGCCGAGCTGGCCGGGGTGCAGGTGTTCGAGGTCACTACCCCCGGCGGCCAGATTCCCGATGCCAAAACCCGCAAAAAGGTACACACCGCCGTGGCCAAGCACTACCACGAGCACCTGCTGATTTTTGTGGACGGCAGCCGGGCCCAGAGCGTGTGGTACTGGGTTCGGCGCGAGGGCCCCGGTAGCTTCCCCCGCGACCACTTCTACGACAAAAACCAGTCCGGCGACCTGCACATCTCCAAGCTCCAGGCCATGTTTGTGGACGTGGCCGAGTTCGACCAGGAGGGCAATGTTTCGGTGGTGGCGGTGGCCCACAAGCTCAAGGCCGCCCTCGATGTGGAAAAAACCACCAAGCGGTTCTTCCGCGAGTTTGCCGAGGAGCGCGGGGCCTTTGCCAGCCAGATTGAGGGCATTCCCAACGAGCGCGAGCGGGCCTGGTACGCCTCGGTGCTGCTGCACCGCCTGATGTTTATTTACTTCTTGCAGCGCAAGGGCTTTCTGGACGGTGGCAACCAGAACTACCTCCAGGACAAGCTAAAAGAAAGCCAGCAGCGCGGCCCCAACCGCTACTACAGCGAGTTCTTGCAGGCTTTGTTCTTCGAGGGCTTTGCCCACCCCAAAGAAGACCGCAGCCCCACTGCCCAGGCCCTGATTGGCGAGATTCGCTACCTGAACGGCGGCCTGTTTCTACCCCACCCGATTGAGCAAAAGTACGCTGCCATCCGCGTGCCCGACACGGCCTTTGAGAACCTGCTGGCGCTGTTTACCCGCTACTCCTGGAACCTGGACGACTCCCCCGGCGGCAAAGACAACGAAATTAACCCCGACGTGCTGGGCTACATCTTCGAGAAGTACATCAACCAGAAAGCCTTTGGGGCCTACTACACCCGCCCCGAGATTACCGAGTACCTCTGCGAGCGCACCATCTACCCGCTCATCCTGAGCAAGGTCAATGAGCCCGACCTGCCCGGCCTGCCGGGCCGCCGCTTCGACTCGGTGTCCGAGATGCTGATGCGCCTGGACAACGCCCTGGCCAAAAAGCTGGTGTTCAAGGTATTGCCCAGCCTGAAGCTGCTGGACCCGGCCTGTGGCTCGGGGGCCTTTTTGATTGCCGCCCTGAAAACCCTGCTCAACGTGTACGCCGCCGTGTTGGGCTGGATCGAGGCCCACGGCAACCCCGAGCTACAAGACTGGCTGCGCCGCGAGAAAGGCGAGCACCCCAACTTCTTTTACTTTGTGCGCAAGCGCATCATCACCGACAACCTGTTTGGCGTGGATATTATGGCCGAGGCCACCGAAATTGCCCGCCTGCGCCTGTTTTTGGCCCTGGTAGCAAGCGCCCAGCGGGTCGAGGACTTAGAACCCCTGCCCAACATAGACTTCAACATTCTGGTGGGCAACTCGCTGATTGGCCTGCTGCATGTGGACGAGGCCGAGTACAACAAGCGCAACCCCCAGCAGGGCCTTTTTAGCCGCAGCTACCCCGAGCTGGTGGCCGAGCGCCTGCGCAAGCTGGAAGCCTACCGCCACGCCGCCCAGACCCTCAAGGCCGAAGACCTGCGCGGCTTGCGCGACGACATCGAAAAAGACCGCCAGGAGGCCATCCGGGTACTCAACGAGATGCTCAAGGACGAGTTTGGCCGCCTGGGCATCAAGTACGAGCAAGCCACCTGGGACGAAGCCAACAACAAAGAAGGCAAAAGCAAAAAACGCGCGGTGACCACGCAAGACATCGAGGCCCTGCAACCCTTCCACTGGGGCTACGAGTTTAGCGAGGTGATGGCCCAGGGCGGCTTCGATGCCATCATCACCAACCCCCCGTGGGAAACTTTCAAACCCATTGACAGGGAGTTTGCATCTAGCATCACTGGTAACCTGGATCGCCGTACCAGCAACGTCAAGGAGTTCCAATCGGAATTCCACAAACTGCTCAAGAATCCCCATATCCGAAGAGAATATGAAAACTACTTGAGCAGTTTCCCCACGTGAGCGCGTATTTTCGCTCCTCTCCCCAGTACGGACACCAAGGCCGGGGTGATGTGAACCTCTACAAGCTCTTTACTGAGCTATGTGTGAATCTTTTGCGAGAGGGAGGCGTGTGTGGCACCGTCATTCCCTCTGGCATTTATAGCGATTTGGGCACAAAAGACTTGAGAGAGCTTCTGTTCCAAAAAACCCAGATAACGGGCCTGTTCTGCTTTGAGAACCGCAAAGCCATTTTTGAAGGGGTGGACAGCCGCTTCAAGTTCGTCATTCTAACCTTCGAAAAAGCAGGCCACACCCAGGCTTTTCCCGCCGCCTTTATGCGGCACGACGTGGAGGAGCTGGAATACTTCCCCCAGCAAACCGGCCTCTCTATCTCGGTAGACCTGGTGCGCCGCCTTTCGCCCGATTCGCTGAGTGTAATGGAGTTCAAGAGCGAAACCGACGTGCAAATTGCCCAAACGATGCTCGAGTTCCCGCTGCTGGGGGAGAAGCGAGAAGACACCTGGAACCTCTCGCTTACCAACGAGTTCCACATGACCAACGACAGCCACCTCTTTAAAACCTCGCCGGGGCCGGGGCGGTTGCCGCTGTATGAAGGCAAGATGATCTGGCATTTCGACTCGCGCTATGCCGAACCTCGCTACTGGGTGGATGAAAAGGAAGCCCGCAAAGCAATTCTTGGCAGAGGTGGCCAGGACTACGGGCAAACGCTCGACTACCAACGTTATCGCTTTGGATGCCGCTCCATAACTGGAACTACCAACGAGCGCACAATGGTTTGCTCGGTGATTCCGAAACAAGTTTTTTGCGGTAATTCACTACAGGTTTCTGTTCACGATAACAATGAATTGGACGAACAAGAGACCGTTTTCTTGAACGCCGTAATGAGTAGCTATTGTGTTGATTACTCCCTAAGGCAACGCGTGGCTACGCAAATGAACATGTTTTTCATTTACCAAACCCCAGTCCCCCGCCTGACCGCCTCCGACCCCCGCTTCATGCCCATCGTAACCCGCGCTGCGCGGCTTATTTGCACCACGCCGGAGTTCGACGAGCTGGCGCGGGCGGTGGGGCTGAAGGGCTACCAAGAGGGGGCTACCGACCCTGCCGAGCGGGCCCGGCTGCGGGCCGAGCTGGATGCAATGGTGGCGCACCTGTACGGGCTTACCGAGGAAGAGTTCCGGCATATTCTGAGCACCTTTCCGCTGGTGAAGGAAGAGGTGAAGGCGGCGGCGCTCGAGGAGTTTCGCAGGCAGGCCAATACGCCTCTACCGGCACTTCCGTTGAGTACGGGGAGTGGCGGGAAGAAGGCTGTGGTTCGCACCCCGCGTGAGGTGAAAACAACCACCCCACCCAAACCCGAACCGAACCCCGCAACGCCCATAGATCGGCTGGAGCCAGACGAAATTATGTGCGCCATTCGGCAGGTGTTCCAGGCCCAGGGGCCGCTCGAGCGCGACGAGGCGATAAAGGCCGTGGCACGGGAACTGGGCTACAACCGGACGGGGCCGCGTATACAGGAGGTGCTGGACGCCGCCCTGCGGACGGCGGTGCGGCGGGGCATTCTGGGAAACCAGGGCGGGGCGCTGCGGCTGCTGGTGCGCTCGGTGGAGGGCTACCAGCGGGAATTTCTAAAGGAACAGTTCCTGAGCGCCCTGGGCGGGCGGCAGTGGACCGAGCGCGAGGAAGCCATTCGGGCCTTTGCCCGCTGGATGGGCTTTGCCCGCACGGGCAGGGCCATCGAGGAAACGGCCCGCTCGCTTATAAACGGCCTCCTGCGCGAAGGGCGGCTTCAAGCCGAGGGGAGCCGGGTTCGGCGGGTGTAAGGCAGTAGAAGTTTGTGCCAAAAGTCATTCTTGATTTCAAAAATCTCTTGACAAACTGTTCCCATTGAACTACCATTCATCTTAACAACACCCGCCACGCCTTACCGGCGCACCAGGGCGGGTTATTTTTTGATGGTGATGCATGTCCCATTACAAAAAGCCTGCGCTCAGCATTACCGACCAAATTGCCCTTCTCGAGCAGCGGGGAATGGCAGTGACAGATAAAAAGTTGGCTGAACAAACCCTAAAGGTCTGCAATCTGTATCGCTTCAATGGTTACGCGCTCCACTTTTGGATAAACCCAAGCACCCGCCCTCAACAGTACCGCTCGGGTACCAGATTCGAGGATGTGCTAAATCTGATGAATTTGGACCGTGAGCTTCGGTTGCTAACCCTCGATGCCATCGAGCGACTAGAGGTTGCCGTTCGGTCAGCGATCACCTCTGAGGCCTCACTGTATTACGGCTCACCCCACTGGTATTTGGAAAGAACTGTATTCAAGGACTGGGCAAGGTACCAGCAATTTCTAACACAAGCAACCAAGGACTTCCAGCGAAGCAGGGAGATTTTTGCAGAGCACTACAAAGTCAAATATACAGAGCCCCCTCTTCCACCCTCCTGGGTACTGGCTGAGATATCTACCTTTGGCACATGGTCTCACCTGTTCGAGAATCTAAAAGAGCGCAAGCTCAGGAACCAAATTGCGCGGGTCTTCCAAATCTCCCACGAGCAGCTACAGTCCAACTTGCACATCCTGAACAATACTCGCAACCTCTGCGCCCATCATTCTCGCTTGTGGAACCGCATTTTTACTTTCACCCCTTCATTATGTCAAGCTAAAGGGGTCTCGATTCCCGTTCTTGATCATCGCTCTTACGCCGCTCAGGCAGGCATGATCTGGGTGATGCTACGTGCCATTGAACCCTCCTCGCATTGGACAAAGGAACTTCACAGCCTGATTGCTGAGTACACTATTGAACCCAAGGAAATGGGTTTCAAGCCAGGTTGGGAACACGACCCTTTCTGGAATATCTAGACTGAAAGTGAACCGCACTGGGTAAAAAGAAAAGGCAGTGCCAGTGGCAAAGCCTCCACAAGCAATGATGACATGTGGAGGCACATTTTTCTACACGTGCTTCCCTCTAATCCAGACTTGACCGTTATTCAGGGTTAAGGCTAGATAGGGGGATGAACTTACGTGAAGCCTTGGTCTCATTGAACGATCCACGCTACCAGAACCGGCGCTATCCGCTGTGGGGGGTGGTGGCATTAGTGTTGGTGGCCTTTCTGTGCCGAGTGGACTCTCTGCGGGGTGTGGCCCGCTTTGCTCAGGCCAATCCCTTCCTGTATAAGCCTCTGGGCTTGCGCAAGGCTCCAGGGCGCACCGCCATCGCCCAGCTCATCCGCCGCTTGGACCCGCAGGCGCTGAGTTCAGCCCTACAACAGGTCTTTCCCGAACTCTCCCTTCCAGCCTCTTTCCCTACCCCTACCTCTACCCTGGTCGCGGATGGCAAGGTCTTGCGAGGTAGTGCTAAAGGCGAGAGCCCGGTGGTGCGGGTGGTGGAGCTGTGGTGTGAGGAAGCCCGCCACAGCCTGACCCAAGCCCAGGTCAACAGGCGGGAGGATGAGGCTTTGCTAGGTCTGTTGGAGCGTATGGGGCTGGAGAGTTTAGCGGGTCGGGTGGTGGCGGCCGACGCGGGCTTCCTCTACCCTCAGGTGGCCGAAGCTATCCGGGCTAAGGGGAGGATTACCTGCTGAGCCTGAAAGCCAACCAAGCCCAGGCCTTGGAGGCGGTGGAGTGGTTGTTCGCTTGCCTAGACGAGCATCCTCTGCCCGGAGAAACCATCGTCCAGTGGGAAGAACTCCGAGACGGGGAGGTGTGGCGCTACCGGGCCTCGGCCTCCCCCCATCTCCCAGAGTGGCTGGACTTCCCTTTCGCCCAGCAGGCCATGCGCCTGGAGCGTTGGGTGTGGCATAAGCGCACTAAGCAGGAGCGTTACAGCGTGCACTACGCCCTGAGTAGCCTGAGACCCGAGGCGGCGGGGGCCGGGCGTCTGGGCGAACTTCTGCGCCAACGCTGGGGGGTGGAGAACCGGAACTTCTGGGTACGGGACGTGCTCTTACGCGAGGACCACGCCCAGGCCCGTGGCACCCTGGCCTTCAATCTCTGTGCCCTACGGACTTTTGTCCTGAACTCCCTCAACCACCGCAAGGTGCAGGCTAAAAAAGCTGCCCTCGAAGCCTTCTCCTTCAACCCTCTCTCCGCTTTGAGGTTCCTGGGGTTGCATACAAAGGATGTATAGCGGTCAAGTCTGCCCTCTAATCCCCCTGATAACGCCCCAGCAGCCGGTGGTGAATCTGCCGGGTGAGCCACCACACCCCCAGCACCACCGCCGGAATGGCCAGCCCGGCGGCCAGCTCGGGCGAGAGGGACAGGCCCGCTTCCTTGCCCGCTTTGAATAGGTAGTACAAGAGGCCCACCACGTAGTAGGAGATGGCCGCGATGGAGAGGCCCTCTACGGTGCGCTGGAGCTGGTACTGCATCTCCTGGCCGCGCCGGAGCTTGTTCAGCAGTTCCTGGTTCTGGGTTTCCAGGGCAATATCCACGCGGGTGCGGAGCAGCGCCCCGGCCCGCTCGATGCGCTGGGAGAGGGCCGCCAGGCGGCCTGCGGTGGACTCTACGGTGGCCATGGCCGGGCTGAAGCGGCGCTGCAAGAACTCCCCCAGGGTCTGGGTGCCGGGGATGGGGGTCTCGCGCAGCTCGGCCAGGCGGGCCTGCACCAGGGCGTGGTAGGCGGCGCTGGCGCTGAAGCGGTAGCTGTGCTCGGCGATGGCGTGCTCGACGCGGGCCGCCAGGGCCTCGAGCTCGTCCAGCAGGTCGGCATCGGCCTTGTTGGCGTCGCGGATGCGGGCGGTGATCTGGGCCAGGGCCCGCTCCGACTCCAGCAGCATGGCCCGCAGGCCCCGCGCCACCGGAAAGCCCAGCAGGGCCATCATGCGGTAGGACTCGAGGGTCAGGAGCCGGGCGGCAATCCGACCCGCGCGGGTCTCGCTGGTGCCGGGCGGGGCCACCACCACCATGCGCTCGAAGCCGTTCGGAGCTAGGCGAAAGTCGGTCACGACGCAGCTATGCCCACCCCGACCCATCACCGAGGCCACCACCGGCCCACCGCCAAACCAGGGGCGGGCCAGTTCCAGGGCCGCCTCCACCGGCCCCTCGAGCATCACCAGCTTGACCGCCGAGAGGGTCCGGCCCGGCAGGCCGCGCAGCCAGGCGGCATCCACCACCAGGTGGCCCAGCAGGTCGGTCTCGGGGGCGGCCTCGAAGGGGGGCAGGGCCTGCACCAAGGTATAGGTGCTGAACTCGGTGTGCCGCTCCCAGCGCAGGGAACCCCCGCTCAGGCGCAGCCACAGATAGGTATTGGCCAGCGGGTCCGGCCCAGGTTCCCCCAGGTCGGCCAGGCGGCGCAGGTGCTCCAGCTCGGCCTCGCGGCCCACCCCCTCGTGCCGCACCGTGACCTGCACCACCAGGGCGGGCAGGCGGATCTGGGGGGTGGGCCGGGCGTGCAGCTCGTTGTGCAGCTGCGCCCGCAGGGGGTCGTCGGGAGGGAGCACCCCCGCCTCGTGATCGGTCTCAATCCCGGAACCCACTATACCCCTCCCCCCTAAATATACCACCCGGACCCAGCGGGCCCGCTCCGAACCAGCCCCCGCCCTCAGGACAAAGCCCAGGCTTTCGGCCTGGGCGAGGATGCTTCCGGGTCTCTAACGGGTGCAGAAGGGCTTCAGCGCCTCATTGACCCGCCTCTGGGCTTCCTTGGTGGCCTCCCTCACGTCCTTGCGGCCCAGAACGACCGCCTGCTCGGCCTCTGCGATGATGTCCTTGACCTGCTGCAGGCTGTACACCGGAAGCTCGGCCTTGGCGTAGGCCAGCTGCTCTCGAGCCACCAGGGCTTGGGGCCACTTCTGCGCGTAATCCCGCATCAGGGGCAGGTTCCAGCTGGCCCGGCGGGCCGCCACGTAGCCGGAGTCCAGCGACCACTGGGCCTGTAGCTCGGGGCCGGTCATGAACTTGATGAAGCGCAGGGTGGCGTCCCGTTTGGCCGGGTCTGAGCCCTTGAACAGGTAGAAGTTGGCCCCCCCCGTAGGCACACCGTAGCGGACCAGCTTGGGTTGGAAGGCGGTTCCGAAGGGGAAGCGGGCGTTGTTGCGAATAAAGCCGAGGGAGCCGGTGGAGTGGTAGATCATCGCCACCTTGCCCGCCGCGAAGTCCCCCGGGGTGCTGCCCCAAGCGATGACCCCTTCGGGGCTAACCCCATACTTGCGGGCGAGGTCGGCCTTGAACTGCATGGCCTTGCGCACCGGCTCGGTCTCCACCAGCACCCGGCAGCCCTGGCCCGCGGGGTCATAGAGCAGCCCCCCGGCCTGAATGGTCAGGGCCTCGAGCAGCCAGGTGGAGCGGTCCTCGGTGGGGATGGCCACCCCGTAGCGCTGGACCTGGCCGGAGCTGTCCCGTTTGGTCAGGCGCTTGGCGTACTCCACCAGCTCATCCCAGGTCTGGGGGGGCTTTTCCGGATCCAGGCCCGCCTCGCGGAAGGCCTCCTTGTTGTAGTAGAGAATGGGGGTGGAGCGCTGAAACGGCAGGCTGTAGACCTTGCCCTCGAGCTTGGAGTTCATCATGAAGGCAGGGAAAAAGTCCTGCACAGCCTGCTTTAGATCGTTATCCTTAGCCATGTAGGCATCAAAGGACTCGATGGCGTCCATGGCCAGCAGGGTGTAGAGCTGCTGGGAGAGCAGTATCGCGGTGTCCGGAGGGTTCCCGGCCCGGATGGAGGCGACCACCTTGGCCTGGTTTTCCTCGTAGTTGCCGCCAAAGACGGTGTTTACCTTGATGTTGGGGTTACGCTTCTCAAACTCATTGACGTACCCCTCGATGAACCGGGCCAGCGGCCCCGCCACCCCTACGGGGTAGTAGAAGGTGAGGGTGGTTTGTTGCGCCAAACCCAGCCCCAGGACCCCCAAGATACCGAACAGCACCTTTCTTATCATGTTTTACCCCTCCTGCTAACCTTTCAGCCCACTCCGGGCAAAGGCCTCCACAAAGTTCCGTTGAAAGAACGCGAAAGCGGCCACCATCGGAAGCGCCACCAACACCGCGCCCGCCGCGATGAGCCCCCACTCCATCCCGCTCTCCGCCGAGCGGGCGAAGCTGGCAAAGCCAAGGGAGAGAACCCGCTTGTCGGTGCTTTGAAGCACCACCAAGGGCCAGAGAAACTCATTCCAGTGGTAGACCAGGCTGACCAGGGCAAACGCGGCCAGTTGCGGGCGTACCATGGGCAGCAAGATGCGCCAGAGGATCTGCCCGGAAGTGGCCCCGTCCACTCGAGCGGCCTCGATCAACTCCCGGGGAATCTGCAAGAACCCTTGACGCAGGAGGAACGCCCCGGTAGCTGAGGCCACATAGGGCAGGACCAGGGCGGTCAGGGTATCGGCCAGGCCCAGGCGTTGGATGATGAGGAAGTTGGGCAGGATCAGGGTGGAGGGCGGAAGGAAGAGCTGCACCAGGATCAGGTAAAACCAGGCGTTGCGCCCCCGGGTTTTCAGATGAGCCAAGGCAAACCCCGCCATGGTCACGGTCACCACCTGCGCCAGCAGCAGGCCGAAAGTGAACAGCAGGGTGTTCCAGTACAGCCGGGGGAAATCGGCGGAGGCCCAGGCCGTACGGAAGTTCTCCAGGGTAAATCCGCCCAGCTCCCCTCGGTTCAGCTCTGCGGTGGGGGTAAACGCGGCCAGGAGGGTGAAGCCTGCGATAACCAAGTACGGCAGGGCCAGCAGGAGGGCCGGGAGGTCCCGCCAACTTGATCGGGCGGGCGGTCGGGCAGCCCGGGGCCTGGATAGGGCCCGGCTATGCGTCATAATGCACCCCCCTTTCCAGGCGAGGTAAGGCCAGCAGGGCCAGCAGGGTAAGGGTGACCAGGAGCACCAGGGTCAGGGCTCCGGCCTGGGGGAAATCGAAGTATTCAAACCCCAGGACATACACCCGGTACAGCAGGTGGTCGGTAGCCCCTACGGGCCCCCCTTTGGTGAGCACGAAGATCTGGTCCACGCTGCGCAGGGCCGCTAGGGTGGCCATCACCCCCACGAAGAAGGTGGTGGGGGACAGCAGGGGTAAGGTGACCCGGAAGAAGCTGGCCACGCGGCCCGCCCCATCCACCCGAGCCGCCTCCACCAGCTCTTTAGGGATGGTCTGGAGCCCGGCCAGATAGTAGAGCATGTACAGGCCCGCATCCTTCAAAACCCCAATCATGGACACGCTGAGGAAGGCCCCCAGGGGATCACCCAGCGGGTTTTGCCAGCCCAGGGCCCGCAGGAACCCCTGGAGCGGTCCCAAGGGATTGAGGAGGTACAAGAACACCGCTGCAAAGGCCACGGTGGGCAGGATGACCGGGTGGAACACCAGGCTCCGGACCAGCAAGCGGATCCTCGAGTCCCCCTCTACGGCGACGGCGGCCAGAAGCCCAAGCCCAATGGAGAGGGGCACGGTGATGAGGGCGTAAAGCCCGGTAACCCGAAGGGCGTTCAGGTTTTCTGGGCTCATAAGGTTCCTGAGGCTGGGTAAGCCCTCCCAAGCCGTGAGCAGGAAGGGGAAGTAGGTAAAGCTGAGGAGAAAGAAAAGGGTTGGGATCAGAAAGATCCATGCGCCTCTCAAGGGTCTACCCATTCCAGGCGGGATGCTACCGACCCTTTGTCAAACGAGCGTCAAAGCCATCCTCTCAGGCATACAGGGCCGCACGCACCTGAAGAATTTCTCATCCATCTCATTTTTTCTTCGAGAAAACTGTGCCGTAGCAAATATAAACCAGCGTTTCATAAGTGAAACAATGGAGGGCGATGAAAGAACCCCCGACTACCCCCGCCGTACATGTGGCCCTTCGAATCCTGGATGTGCTAGCCCGTGCCGACCAACCCCTCACCCTTTCTCAGGTCAGCCGGCAGACCGGGGCGCCCAAGGCCTCAGTGTATCGAACCCTCTCTTCTCTGCATGCAGAGCGGATGGTCGAGATGGAGCAGGGGGGGTACCGCATCGGCCCCAAGGTGCTGGAGTACAGCGCGGCTTACGCCCGTAATCTGGACATCGTGCAGGTGTTTCAGCGGGTCGCCGCGCAGATCGTCCAGGAAATTGACGAAACCGTGCAGATCGCCCGCCTCGAGCAGCAGGAGGTCGTTTTCATCGCCAAGGTGGACTGCTCCCGGCTGGTTCGCCCGGCCACCTTTGTGGGGCGGCGGGTTCCGGCTTTCGCAACCGCTGTGGGCAAGGTGCTCCTAGCGGAGAAGCGGGAGGAGGAGCTTTTTGGGCTGTTCCCTCAAGAGCTGTTGCCAAAGCTCACGCCCTACACCATCCCCTCTCGCCATGAGCTTTTCAAAGAGCTCATGCGGGTGCGCGAGCGGGGCTATGCCAGTACCCGCCAGGAAAGCACCCGCAACCTGTGCTGCTTAGGGGCGCCGGTTCGCGACGGTTCGGGCCAGGCCATCGCGGCCCTGAGCGTGTGCATGGCGACCGAGGAGCCCGAGCCTGAGCGGCGGGATCGGGCGCTGCAGTTTCTGTTATGGGGTGCAAAGGAGATCTCTGCGCGGTTGGGCTGGTTCGAGACCGAAGAGAAGATCCTTGAACCAAGCTGAAAGGTGAGGAGAGTCGTATGAAGAGAGCACTTTGGGGGCTGTTGGCGGCAGCGGGCGTAGGTTTGGTAGCAGGGGCCATGGCGCAGAGCCCGTCGGCGTACTGCGCCTCGGGCAAACCGGTGAAGTTTGCCGGGATCACCTGGGAAAGCGGCCAGTTCACCACCGAGCTGGTTCGTTACATCCTGGAAAAAGGCTATGGCTGCAAGACCGAGGTGGTACCGGGCAGCACCGCCGTCACCGAGACCGCGCTGGTCGCGGGGGACCTGCAGATCTGGGCCGAGCAGTGGGAAGGCGTAAGCGCCATTGTCAACAAGGGCATTGCTGAGGGCAAGGTGCGGCTGGTGGGCGACATTCTGGATGGGGGTACGATCGAGGGATGGTTTGTCCCCACCTATGTCATCAAGGGCGACCCCAAGCGTAATATCAAACCCATGGCCCCTGATCTGAAATCCGTGGCCGACCTGGTCAAGTACAAGTCCCTGTTCAAGGACGATGAGCGGCCCAATATGGGGCGTTTTTATAACTGCCCGGTAGGCTGGGCTTGCGAGAAGACCAACAACCAGAAGCTGATCGCCTACGGGCTGGACAAGGACTTTGTGAACTTCAAGCCGGGCAACGGGGCCGGGCTCGATGCGGCCATCGCGGGCGCGTATGAGAAGGGCCAGCCCATCGTGTTTTACTACTGGGCCCCCACCGGATTCATGTCCCGCTTTGACTTCACCCAGCTGCAAGAGCCCAAGTACAACGAGGTCTGCTACAAGACCCTGACCGACCCGGCCAATCCCAAGCCCTGCGGCTCCGCTACGCCCTCCACCAAGCTCAAGTTTGGGGTATCCAACACCCTGCCCGCCAGCGATGCCATCAACGCGCTCTTGGGCAAGGTCCAGTTCCCGCTGGCCTTCTTCAACAAGGTGATCTCCGAGATCAGCGATGCCAAAAAGCCCCCCGCGCAGGTGGCCAAGGAGTTCTTGATCGGCCAGGAGGCCCTCTGGACCAAGTGGGTACCGGCGGATGTGGCCGCCAAAGTGCAGGCCAGCCTCAAGTGACCATAACCAGGGGGTGGGGATAGGGAACCCAGAACGCTGGGGATTCCTTGCTCCCCCCTCCCCTCTCTAGGGATGCCATGTTCATCAACATCAGCTTCGCCCCGGTCGAAACCGCCTTCCGTGAGTTCGTAAGCCACTACGGCTTTATCTTTGATGCCATCAAGGGGGTCTTGCTCCAGGTCTTTCTGGTACCGCTCGAGGATGCCCTGCGGGGAGCCCCCCCCTGGCTGATCCTGCTGGGGGTGGGCCTGATCGCCTACCACGCCACCCGACACTGGCTGCCCCCCTTGTTTTATGTGTTGTGCTTGTATCTGGTGGGGTGTTTCGGGTTGTGGGACAAGCTGATGTCCACCACCGCGCTGATGCTGGTCTCCACCGCGATCTGCGTGGTGTTCGGGATCCCCATCGGGATTCTGATCTCGCGCAGCAACTGGCTACGGGCCATCGCCCTCCCCATCCTCGATGTGATGCAGACCATGCCCAGCTTCGTCTACCTGATACCCATGATCTTCCTGTGGGGGGTGGGGCAGGTCTCGGCCATTTTCGCCATCGTGGTGTACGCCATTCCGCCGCTGATCCGCCTGACCGACCTGGGCATCCGCCAGGTGGACCGGGAGGTGGTGGAGGCCGCGACCTCCTTTGGCACCACCCCCTGGCAGCTGCTGCTCAATGTGCAGCTGCCGCTGGCCCGGCCCAGCATCATGGCCGGCATCAACCAGACCGTGATGATGGCCCTGGCCATGGTGGTGCTGGCCACCCTGATCGGGGCCCGCGGCCTGGGCGAGACCGTGAACCAGGGGATTGCTAACCTCGAGATCGGCACCGGGCTGCAGGGCGGGGTGGCCATCGTGCTGCTGGCCATCGTGATTGACCGAATCACCCAGGCCTATGGCATGGACGCCCGCCAACGCCGCCAGCGCCTGCTCAAAGGGGGTAGTTTTGCCAACTTCCAGCGCACCACCGGGGAGAAGGCATGAACAAGATCGAGGTGCGTCAGGTCTATAAAGTCTTTGGCGCCCAGGAAAAGGCCGGCCTGGCCCTGGCGCTGCAGGGCCTTGGGAAGGACAAAGTCCTGTATCAAACCAGCTGCACCCTCGCCCTGCAAGACGTCACCCTTTCCATTCCAGCCGGGCAGGTTTTCGTGATCATGGGGCTTTCGGGCTCGGGCAAGTCCACCCTGATCCGGCTCTTCAATGGGCTGATCCGGCCCAGCGCCGGCGAGATCCTGCTGGACGGGCAGGATGTGGCCAGACTGGACGCCAGGGGCCTGCGGGAGCTGCGGCGGCACAAGGTCAGCATGGTGTTCCAGGGCTTCGGCCTACTGCCCCACAAGACCACCCTCGAGAACGCCGCCTTCGCCCTCCTGACCCGAGGGGAGCCCAAGGACAAGGCCCTGGAGGCCGGGCGGCTGTGGCTCGATCGGGTCGGGCTCAAGGGCTATGAGGCCAAATATCCCGATGAACTCTCGGGCGGGATGCGGCAGCGGGTGGGCCTGGCCCGGGCCCTGGCCGCCGATCCCGAGGTGCTGCTGATGGACGAGGCCTTCAGCGCCCTGGACCCGCTCATCCGCACCGACATGCAGGACCAGCTCCTGCAGCTGCAAAAGGACCTGCACAAGACCATCATCTTTGTCACCCACGACCTCGACGAGGCCCTGCGCATCGGCAACCAGATCGCCATCCTCTACCACGGGCGGCTGGTGCAGGTCGGCTCGCCGCAGGAGATCCTGACCCGGCCCGCCAACGACTATGTGCGGCGCTTCGTGGAGAAGCGGGCGGGCCAACCCCAAGCGGCCCCCGCGGAGGGTCCCGCCAGCGGCTAAGGGCTCGCCGGCCTCGAGCGATCCGGGCAACCGCGGCTCCCCCCCAACCAATTGCTGAAACACGGTTTTATCTATGGAACAAATCCTCAACTTCCCACACAGGAGGCCCAGGGCATGACCTCCCTCACCCAGACCGATTGGCGAAGCCTGGCCCGCACCCTCCGGCCCCGGCGGCAGGCTTTCATCGATGGCCGGTTCGTCGACGCCCTTTCGGGCCGAACCTTCCCGGCCTACAACCCGGCCACCGGCGAGGTGATCGCCGAGGTGGCCGCTTGCGATGCGGCGGACGTGGACCGAGCGGTGCGAGCGGCCCGACGGGCTTTTGAGTCGGGGGTCTGGCGCGACCTCAAGCCGGCCGAGCGCAAGGCGGTTTTGCTGCGCTGGGCCGGGCTGATCCGCGAGAATCTACCGGAGCTGGCCCTGCTGGAGACGCTGGATACCGGCAAGGCCATCAAGGAGAGCCTGAGCGTGGACGTGCCCTCCGCCGCGGCGGCCATCCAGTGGTACGCCGAGACCATCGACAAGCTCTATGACGAGATCGCCCCCAATGGCCCCTCGAGCCTGGTGATGGTCACCCGCGAGCCGGTGGGGGTGGTGGCGGGGGTGATCCCCTGGAACTATCCCCTGATCATCGCCAGCTGGAAGATCGGCCCGGCGCTGGCGGCGGGGAACTCCATGATCCTCAAACCGGCGGAGGAGGCCAGCCTCTCCGCCCTCAAGCTGGCCGAGCTGGCCCAGGAGGCCGGCCTCCCGGATGGGGTGTTCAACGTGGTGCCGGGGCTGGGCCCCGAGGCTGGCCAGGCCATCGGTCTGCACCCGGACATCGATGCGGTGCTCTTCACCGGCTCCACCGAGGTGGGCCGGAAGTTCCTGGAGTACAGCGCCCGCTCCAACCTGAAGCGGGTGGGCCTCGAGCTGGGCGGCAAGAGCCCCCACATCGTAACCGCGGACGCCGACCTGGAGAAAGCGGCCATGTACGTGGCCTACGCCATCTGGTACAACCTGGGCCAGACCTGCAACGCCGGCTCGCGGCTGATCATAGAGCAGAGCGTGAAGGAGCGCTTCCTGGAGCTGCTGCGGCCCTGGGCCCAGCGCCTTTATCCCGGCGACCCGCTCGAGCCCACCACCGAGCTGGGCGCCCTGATCAGCGCCGAGCACCTGGACCGGGTCCGGGGCTACATCGAGCTGGGGCAGCGGGAGGGCGCGGAGGTGGCCATCGGGGGCCGGCAGATCGGCCAGGAGCGGGGCGGGTGGTACCTGGAGCCCACCGTGCTGGTGGGGGTGAAAAACGACATGCGGGTGGCCCGCGAGGAGATCTTCGGCCCGGTGCTGAGCGTGCTGGAGTTCGACCGCCTGGAGGAGGCGGTGGCCATCGCCAACGACTCCCCCTACGGCCTGGCCGCGGCCCTGTGGTGCCGGGACATCAGCACCGCCCACCGCACCGCCCGCCAGCTCCGGGCCGGAACGGTCTGGGTCAACGCCTTCGACCACACCTCCATCAATGCGCCCTTCGGCGGCTACAAGCAGTCCGGGCACGGGCGCGACAAGAGCCTGCACGCCTTCGACAAGGTAACCGAGCTCAAGACCACCTGGGTGGAGCTGCACTGAGCCGACCGGGACGAAAGGAACCCTTCCATGCAGACCTATGAACTTGGCAAGGTGCCGCCCATCCGGGTTGGCAGCACGGCCCTCGAGGGGCTCTCGGAGCGGGTCCGGGCCCTGGGGGGCCGGAGCGTGGCCCTGGTGCTGGACACGGCGGTGGCCCAGGGCCCTTACATGGAGCGCCTCGAGGCCGCCCTCCAGGGGCTGCCGACCACCCGCTACCGGGTGCCGCCCGGCGAGCCCACGGTGGACGTGGTCAACCAGGCCGCCGCGCAGGCCCGCGGGCTGGAGGAACCGGTGGTGATGGGGGTGGGGGGTGGGTCGGCCCTGGACACCGCCAAGCAGGTGGCCGGGGTGATCGCCGCCCCGCACCCCATCGAGCACTACCTGCTCTGTGCGAATCCCTGGGCCGGGCGCAGGCCCATCATCGCCCTGCCGACCACCGCCGGCACCGGCTCCGAGGTGACCCGCACCTGCATCGTGAGCGACGCCCAGGGCCGCAAGCTGTGGACCTGGGGGGACGAGCTCCTGCCCGACCTGGTGATCCTGGACCCCCAGGCCACCGTTTCCATGCCCCGCTGGGTCACGGTCTCGACCGGCCTGGATGCCCTGGTGCACGCCCTCGAGGCCGCCACCGGCCAGCGCAGCAACGCCATCTCGACCGGGGTGGCGCTGCAGGCCCTGCGGCTGGTGCTGCGGCACCTGCCCACCGCGGTCCGGGAACCACAGAACCTGCAAGCCCGCCAGGGGATGCAGGAAGCGGCCCTGCTGGCGGGGATGGCCATTGACAGCTGCGGCACCGGCATCGCCCACAACATCGGGCACGCCCTGGGCACGCTCTACCACCTGCCCCACGGGATCGCGGTCACGCTGGCGCTGGAGGCGGCCCTGCCCTGGAACCTGGCGGGCTGTGAGGCCCGCTACGCCGAGGCGGCTCTGGCCTGGGGGGTGGAGCCCCGCGCCCTGCCCCAGGCCTTTGGGGCCCTGTTGCAGCAGGTGGGGTTTGCCGAGACGATGCGGGCCCTGGCGGCGCCCACCCTGGACCCAGACGCCCTGGTTCAGGCCATGCAGGCCCCTGAAAACCAGCCCATGTGGCGCAACAACGCGCGGGTCCCCCGCCCCGAGGAGGGCCCCCAGCTGGCCCGGCGGACGGTGCAGGCCTGGCAGGCCTACCGGGGGTAAGCATGGCCATCACCCGCATCGAGATCACCCACCACCAGCTGCCGCTCGACCCCCCCTTTCCCGCCTCCTGGGACCCCCAGCCGCGCACCCGGTTTCCGGTCACGCTGGTGCGGGTCTACGACGACTCCGGCCAGGTAGGGATTGGCTCCGGCGACGCCATGTACGGCTTCGGCGATTTCCAGCGCTACTTCCTGGGCCAGGATCCCCTCGACCTCGAGCGCCACCAGGCCGTGCTGGCCAACATCGAGTTCCACGCCGGCCGCCCCTGGCCGATGGATGTGGCCCTGTGGGATCTGGCCGGAAAGATCCTGGGCCAGCCGGTCTGGCGGTTGGTGGGCGGGCGTTCCAACCGCATCCGGGCCTACGCCAGCAGCGGGGTCCACCGCCCGGTGGCCGAGATGGTCCGGCTGGCCCGGCATGTGCACGAACGCGGCTTCCCGGCCCTGAAGGTGCGCTTCGGACGGCCCAGCCTGGAGGAGGACCTGGCCGTGGTGGCCGCCATCCGCGACGCCCTGGGAGACGCCCTGGCCCTGATGGTGGACTGCAACCAGGGCTGGCGGATGCCCTGGGACGTGCGACCCCCCTGGACCCTCGAGCAGGCCCTATTGGTGGCCCGGCGCCTCGAGGCGGAAGGGGTGTACTGGATGGAAGAACCCCTCCACCGCGGCGATTACGAGGGCTACCGCCAGCTCCGCCAGGCGGTCTCGATCCGCATCGCGGGGGGGGAGATGACCCGCGAGCCCTACGAGTTCCGCGAGCTGCTGACCCGCGACTGCCTGGATGTCTTCCAGCCCGACGCGGTATGCAGCCTGGGCATCGGGGGGTTGCGCAAGCTGGCGCTGGAGGTGGCGCAGGCCGGCAAGATTTTCACCCCGCATACCTGGGGCAACGGCATCGGGCTGATGGCCAACCTCCACCTGACCGCCGGCACCGTGGACACCCCCTTCATCGAGTTTCCCTACGACCCGCCCGAGTGGAGCCTGGAGCGCCGCGACTACCCCCTGCGGCAGGCCATTGACACCGACGAGGCGGGCTACATCACCCTGTCCGAGGCCCCAGGCCTGGGCCTCGAGCTCGACGAGGACCGCCTGGCCGCTACAGCCAGCCGCCAGGCCACTTTTGCCTGAAAGAGGAAGCCATGAACATGTACATCGGAGAAGCTTTTGTCGGCAGCGGCCCCAACGCCGCGCACCTCAATGTGGTGCTGGGCCCGCGCAACGGGCCGGTGGGCACCGCCTGGGCCACCGCGCTCAGCAGCCCCAGCGCCGGTCACGTGCCCTTCATGGTGGTGCTGCAGCCGGGGGTGCCGGTGAAGCCGGCCACCGTATTCATCAACAAGGCCGCCCTCTCCGGCGAGACCCACGAGACCATGACCTGGGGCCCGGCCCAGGCCGGGGTGGCCAGGGGCATCCAGGAATGCCTCCTGGAGGGCGTCCTGCCCGTCGAGGCCGAGAACGAGTGGTGCGTGCTGGCCGCGGTCTGGGTCAACCCCAGCGCCAACCAGGCCGACGAGGTGTTTGCCAACAACTACAAAGCCGCCAAGGACGCGGTCATCAATGCCCTGGGGCTGCTCCCGCTCCTCTCCGACGTGCGCGAGGCGGCGAGCCGGGTTCATAACCCCTTCTACACGCCCAAAGACTGAGCGGGCCCAGGCAGTCCCATCCACTCCCGAGGAGGCACATGGAATACGTTCGCTTTGGCAATACCGGTCTCAAGGTGTCCCGGCTGTGCCTGGGCACCATGACCTTTGGCAGCCCGGCCTGGCGGCCCTGGGTGCTGGATGAGGCGGCCTCGGCCCCCATCCTGCGGGCGGCCCTGGAGCGCGGCCTCAACTTCTTCGACATGGCCGATTACTACTCCCAGGGGGTGGGAGAGGAGGTGGTGGGTCGCATCCTGCTCCAGCACGCCCGCCGGGAGGAGCTGGTGCTAGCCTCCAAGGCCTACTACCCCACCGGCCCAGGCCCCAACCAGCGGGGCCTCTCCCGCAAGCACCTGTTTCACGCCATAGACGCCTCGCTGCGGCGCATCGGCACCGACTACCTCGACCTCTACATCGTGCATGGCTTTGACCCCGAGACCCCCATCGAGGAAACCCTGGAAGCCCTGAACGACCTCGTGCGCAGCGGGCGGGTGCGCTACCTCGGGGCCAGCACCATGTACGCCTGGCAGTTCGTGAAGATGGTCTACACCTCGAGGCTCCACGGCTGGAGCCCGTTCGTCTCCATGCAGTGCCAGCTCAATGCGGCCTACCGGGAGGAGGAGCGCGAGATGATTCCCTTCTGCCGCGACCAGGGGATAGCCGTCACCCCCTTCAGCCCGCTGGCCCGGGGGCTCCTGAGCGGGGAGCCGGACAGCCTGCGCAACCAGACCGACACCTTCACCACCGAGATGTACGGCGACGAAACCTCGCACAACATCGCCCGGGCGGTGGCCCGGGTGGCGCAGGGTCGCGGCCTCAAGCCCGCCCAGGTGGCCCTCAACTGGGTGGTGAACCGCCCGGGGGTGACCTCCACCCTGTTCGCGGTGGAGAGCGTGGCCCAACTCGACGAGCAGATCGCCGCCCTGGGATTCCAGTTATCACCTGAGGAGCAGTGGGAGATTGACCGCTGGTACACCCCCTGCGACGTGATCAACGACCACCACCCCCAGCGCATCCCCCGCACCCCCCGCTAAGTTGCGCCAGGGTGAAAATGCGAGACCAGCGAATGCGGTAAGTATGTACCTGGCGCAATTCCCCGCCGATGTTGGCGAGCGCCGTTTCCCATTTCAACGATGGAGACACTTAGGAGACCGCCATGGTTGCAGAGAGCTTCAATACCCGCGCCCTGATCGGTGCGGACTGGGTGCAGACCGCCAAGACCTTTGAAGTGGTGAGCCCTTACTCCGGCCAGGCCCTGGCCCAGGTGGCCGATTGCGGCGAGGCCGAGGCCCACCGGGCGGTGGAAGCTGCGGTAGAGGCTTTCCAGGCCTGGAGGGAGACCACCGCCTACGAGCGCTCGAGCCTGCTGGAGCGCTGGCACCACCGGATCCAGCAGGACGAGCTCTACCTGGCCCGGCTGATCGCACTGGAGATGGGCAAGCCGGTCAGCGAGGCCCAGGGCGAGGTGCGCTATGCCGCCAGCTTCGTGAAGTGGTATGCCGAGGAGGCCAAGCGCATCTACGGCGAGATGGTGCCCAGCCAGTTTCCCCACAAGCGCCTGCTGGTGCTCAAGGCCCCGGTTGGCCCGGTCTACGGGATAACCCCCTGGAACTTCCCGGCGGCCATGGCCACCCGCAAGCTCGGACCGGCCCTGGCCGCGGGCTGTACCTTCATCCTCAAGCCCGCCGAGCAGTCCCCCCTCACCGCCCTCCGCCTAGCCGAGCTATGGCTGGAAGCCGGGGGGCCGCCGGGAACCCTTCAGGTGCTGCCCTGCGCCGACCCGGTGCCGCTGACCCGGGTGATGATGGCCGAGGAGCGCATCCGCAAGCTGACTTTCACGGGTTCTACCGAGGTGGGGCGGCTCCTGACCCAGCAAAGCGCGGCCACCCTCAAGCGGGTCTCGATGGAGCTGGGTGGGCACGCCCCCTACCTGATCTTCGAGGATGCCGACCTGGAAAAAGCCGTGCGCGATGTGGTGGCCTGCAAGTTTCGCAACGCCGGCCAGACCTGCGTCTGCACCAACCGGGTGTATGTGCAGCGAAGCATCCTCGAGGCCTTTGCCCGCAAGCTGGTCGAGGCGGTGGAGGGGCTCACGGTGGGGGATCCCCTCGAGGCCAGCACCCAGATCGGGCCGCTGGTGGACGCCCAGGGGCTGGAAAAGGTCAAGGGCCATGTGGCCGATGCCCAGCAAAAAGGCGCCACCGTGCTGACCGGGGGCCGCGCAGGCCAGGGGCTTTTCTACCTGCCCACCGTGCTGGCAGGCGTCAACCCCAGCATGAAGATCATGCAGGAGGAGACCTTTGGCCCGGTGGTGCCCCTCCTGGCCTTCGAGACCGAGGAGGAGGCCCTGGCCGCCGCCAACGCGAGCCCCTACGGCCTGGCCGCCTACCTCTGGACCCAGAACCTGAGCCGGGCCATCCGCCTGGCCGAACGCCTGGAGTATGGCATCGTGGGCCTCAACGACGCGGTTCCCTCCACCGCCCAGGCCCCCTTTGGTGGGGTCAAGGCCAGCGGGTATGGCCGGGAGGGAGGGCACTGGGGGCTCGAGGAGTACCTGAGCGTGAAGTATGTTTCGCTGGGAGTCTAATACCAACTCTACGCGTGAGCGGCGCTAAACGCGCCCCTCACTTGCCGCGCCAGGGGGCGCGTCCGAGGGACTTGTATATCGCTTTTGGGTCACTTCTGAGCAGATTCGGTATAAGGGCAAGAGAGCCTTTGCAAATGCCGAAATCACCAGAGCAGTCAGGTAGCACGGGGTAACGGAAAAGTGTTCGAAGCCCATCACAGCCTCTAGATGGACGGATGTGCGGTGACTCCATGCAGGGTTTAGCCTATGCCGGCACCCAAATTAATGGCGACCTCGAGGCCGGCCTGAGCTCGGCAAGGATACCTGGGCCTACCGGGCCGTGCTCGAGGCCCCAGCGGGTAGTACCACGGCAGGAGTGGCGAAAGAGTTGGTTTTCGAAGGGATATTCGCTACAGCGATTGCTTTATTTGCTCCAGAAATTGTGCTGGTGTGAGTATTTTCAAACGCTTGTGCTTGACCGAAACTACGTGCTCATCTCCACTCACCATGTATTGTGCGCCCGCTTCTACCGCCAGATCGAGCAAAGGATTGTCGTCTTCATCTTTGGAAAGGCCGCGTTTTTGTTTTGGCTCGATCAAAATGCAGGCTTTGCGTATCTCTGCAATCAGTTCGGCACGTTCGCTGGTGGTGGTCAAGACCCTGAACTTTTCGTTCAGGATTCGCCGGATTTCTTCAATCTGGTACTCGGAGGTACAAACCTCGAAAGCACCTTTTTCCCAGGCTTTGCGGATACGGCGCGTGGTGCTTCCCGGCTTAGAAAGCAGGCTAGATACAAATACGTTGGTATCTAGCACTATGCGCATCACTTATTGATTCGAGCCAGTATCTCGGCGTCGCTCAGGTTGATTCGTTTACCAATTTGGTCGGCCACCTTGCCCAGTGCCTTCACCGCTCTTTTGCGCTCTGTGGCGGGCGGGGTAAGCAGTAAATCCTCGGCCAGGATGACGTCAATAGCCTTGGCCAGCTCCTTTTCCCACCCCTTCCCTTTGGCCCTTTTGAGTTCGGAAAGCTTTTTGCCCAGTTTTTCGGGTAGCTCGACCACCATGAGGCCAGTGTAACACGGCGCGCTTTGCTCAATATCAGCGGTTTTGGCATACCTGGACGTAAAAAAGCACGGTTCCAAGGTGGTATAGGCGCTGTGTTCGTAGCGAAACGCGCCCGGGGGTCGCAGAAAAGCTGGCTCGGACAATGCCCAAGGCGGGGTATGGATGCGGTAATGGATGGTAGAGCGCTCTTCATCTATTCTGAGTCTGTCGAATTCAAGAAAGCTTTGTCCTGGACAGAACCGTGGCCGCCTGGAAACTTGAAACCTAAGCACCCGTAGGTCGGGCCCGGCCTACGCTTGTCCCTTCTCGTTTTCGTAGGCGGCCACGTCTGTGATCGAGCCAACCGATTAAGCACGGCCCTGAGGCGAGCGCCACCTCACTCCAAAAAGATGGGGTTGGACAGCACCAGGGTACGATCCCACTCGCGCCCGTGGCCGGAGGTTCCGCCTTGAGGGGGGAGTGCAAAGACCTCGAGCCGATAGTAGTCTCCCGCCTGGGGGTCGTGGTCTTGGAACTGCAGGGCCAAAGCCTCCCGCGGGACGGGAATGTCCTGATGGGCGTGGTAAAAGCCATTCTTGATCAGCAGGACCCGGGCGGGAAAGGCCAGGTCCTGCAGATGGGCCTCTAGGGTTAGGCTCGAGGGGGCCTTTAGGCGCTCCCCCATACCCGCCCGTTGCCCCGGGGCGGTGGCCACAAACTCCAGCCTGGGCCCCAAGGAAACATAGGCCCGCCCCGCTTTCAGCCCCGCCAGGAGGGCCTGGGGGTTCAGGCCCTCGGCATAGACATAGGTAAACACCTGCCCCAGGCGGTGCCGACCCGCGTAGGGGTCATGGGAGTCGGTCCCGGCTACCCCGGTGATGCGCAGCCCTTGGCGCAGCAAGCTGTCCCAGAGGGTCAGTTGGCTGGTGTTGGCGCTGCCCTCGAGGTGGTGGTAAATCTCCATCAGATCGGCCAGGGTCCAGTCGAAGCGGTGGTAGCGCCAGCCCAAGTCCAGCGAGAAGGCATGGTTAACACAAAACAGCCCACCCTGGGCGTGTACCGCCCGGGCCACATCGTTCACCCCCCAGCCCTCCCCATCCACAAAGGGGTTAACCCAGCTCGAGAGCCCATGCAGGTTGGCATGACCGTTGTGGGCGGTCAGCTCCATCCCGGGAATCACGCATAAATCCGGCCCCGATAAGGCCTTGAGCTCGCTCCAGCCCGCCGGGGTGTAGTGATCGGTAAGGGCCAGGAAATCCAGCCCATAGCGCCGGGCCGCCTCCACCACGCTTTGGACATCGGTCCGCCCGTCGCTGTGATGGCTGTGGGCGTGCAGCTCCCCCCGGTACCAGGCGGCACCCGAGCGGCCATTGTGCGGGGCCGGCGGTGGGGCCGGGAGGAACGGCGGCTCCGGGCTGGCCTCCACGCTCAGGTCGTACTCGGTGGCGTGCTGGGTGCGCTCGAGGTCTAGAAGAACCCGCCATACCCCCGGTTCAATGGGCCCCGGCAGAGCGCCCAGGCTGGCCCCCCCTGCACCGAAGATGAGCTCGAGCTCCACTGCGCCCACCGCCCCCGGCTTCATCCGAGTACCCCGGTAGCCCGCCGGCCCAAAGACCGACAGGTAAAGCTGACAGATCCCGGCTTTGTGGTAGCGCAGCCGGACCCGCAAGGCGGCCACCCCCGGCGGCACCTCGAAGGTGTGGTAGGTGTAGCCAGGCCGCGCCTCCTGGGGGATGAGCCCCCGCTCGCTCAACAAAAGCCTTTGGAAAGAAGTATTCATCGAAATGGGGGCTGGGGCCGCGGCCCCAGGCGCTCCGGTGAGTGCCTCTCCCCCTCACCTCCCTTGGCGGTTTCGGCAGGCTCTGACCCAAGCCCGTGGGGCCCGGGCGGTGCTGTGCTCGAGCACCCTAAGCGCGGCCTGTCAGAACGGGGTCAGGCGGCAATATCGAAGGCTGTAACAAGTTTGTAACAACGCTTCGGTACACTTCTGGCATCAAGTCAGGGGTTTGTCAGGATGTATCTCAGCGGCCTAGGGGTTTATCTGCCCACACCACGCATGACCAGCGGCGAGATCGCCGCAGCCAGCGGCCTGCCGGAATGGGTGGTGCGGGAGAAGCTGGGCATCCAGCAAAAACCGGTGCCCGGCCCGGGGGATGATCCCGCCAAGATGGCGGTCAGTGCCGCCAGGGGGGCCCTGGAGGACGCCGGGATCAGCGGGGCAGAAGTGGACGTGGTGCTCTCGATCGTCGAGGAGTACAAGGACTATCCGGTCTGGACCAGTGCGCCCTACATCGCCCTCGAGGTCTCCGCCGGGCGAGCCTGGGGCTTTGACCTCAACCAGAAGTGCGCCTCCTTCATCACCGCGCTCAGCGTGGCCCAGGGCCTCTTTGCGGCCCGGTCCGAGGTGGGGACGATCCTGGTGGCCGGAGGGTATCGCAACGGCGACCTGATCGATTACCGCGATGAAAACGTGCGCTTCATGTACGACCTGGGGGCGGGCGGGGCGGCTGCGGTCTTGCAGCGCGAGGGGCCGGGGATCCGGCTCCTCTCCACCCGGCTCAAGACCGACCCAGCGCTGGCCCAGAGCGTGCTGGTCCCGGTGGGGGGAACCGTGCAGCCCCTCACCCCAGAAACCCTCGGGCAGTTCAAGCTGCGGGTGACCGACCCCGAGGGGATGAGGTCCCGGCTCGAGGCCCGCTCCCTGCCGGGATTCCTGGAGGTGATCGGCGGTGCGCTGGAGGACGCGGGGTACACCGCCGCCGACCTGGACTACCTGGCCCTGCTGCACATGAAGCCCTCGGCCCACCGCGCGGTACTCGAGGGCCTGGGCTTGGCCGAGGACCAGACCCTTTACCTCTGCGATTACGGTCACCTGGGCCAGCTCGACCCCATCCTTTCCCTCCAGCTGGCCCGCGGGGCGGGGAAAATTGGCCCCGGCAGCCTGATGGCCTTGGCGGCGGCGGGGGTGGGGTACCACTGGGCCGCGGCCGTGCTGCGCTGGGAGGAAGCCTGATGGAGCTCAACGCCAACTGGCTGGCCCGACTGGCTGGGTATCATCCCCAGCGCCCCGCGGTGTTCTGGCGCGGGGACTGGATCAGCTACCAGGAGCTTTACGCCAGGGCCCTGCGCGCGGCCGAGTCCCTGGCCGGGCTGGGCATTGGCCGGGGCGACCGGGTCGGGGTGCTGGGGCCCAACCACCTGGGGTATCTCGAGCTGTACTTTGCCGCACCGCTGCTGGGTTTTGTGCCCACCCTGTTCAATCACCGCCTGAGCCGGGCTGAGCTGGCGGGGTTGGTGGAGTACACCCGGCCCCAGGCCCTCTTCTACAGCCCGGAGTCCCAGGGGCTGGCCCAGGCCCTGCACCCCAGGGCGTATGCGCTCGAGGGGCTCTCCACCCCCATGTTTCATGCCGCCCTGAACGCGCTGGCCACCCCGCTTTTATACCTGGGGGCCCGCCTCCTGATCCAGGAGCGCTTCGACCCCGGGGAGTACCTGCACTGGGTGGACGAGCACCGCGTAAGCCTCCTCTTCCTGGTGCCCACCATGTTCCAGATGCTGGCCAACCATCCCGGGTTCACCCTCACCGAGTTCTCCAGCGTCCGCTGGGCCATCTCCGGCGGTGCCCCCTGTCCGGCCCCGGTACGGGAGGCGTTTCGGGCCAAGGGCATCCGCTTCAAGCAGGGGTACGGCCTCACCGAGTGCGGGGTGAACTGCTTCACCCTCGAGCCCGAGGAGGCCGAGCGCTACCCGGACTCGGTCGGGCGCCCGATGCCGCACCTCTGGGCCCGGCTGGTAGACCCCCAGGGCCACGAGGCCCAGGGCGAGGGCGAGCTCTGGCTCAGCGGCCCGGCCGTGATGTCGGGGTATTTCGAACGCCCCGAGGCCAGCGCCGCCGCCTTGGTAGCGCACGAGGGGCGCACCTGGCTGAAGACCGGCGATCTGGCCCAGCGGGATGCGGAGGGGCGGTTCTACATTGTGGGGCGGGCCAAGGAGATGTTCATCTCCGGTGGGGAGAACGTCTACCCCATCGAGGTCGAGCGGGCCCTCTACGATCACCCAGCGGTCGCGGAGTGTGCCGTGGCCGGTGTTCCCGACGCCAAGTGGGGCGAGGTGGGGATCGCCTTTGTGGTGCTCAAGGGCCAAGCCAGCGAGGAGGAGCTGCGCGCCTTCTTGAAGGGGCGGCTGGCCGGGTACAAGGTGCCCAAGCGCATCGTGTTTTTGCCGGAGCTGCCCAAAAGCGGCCCCGGAAAGATCCTCAAGTCGGAGCTGGTAGCCCATTGGGGAGGTTCGCATGCCTAAGCTCACGGTGAACGGTCTCGAGCTGTACTACCAGATGGAGGGCCCCGAGCAGGGCCCGGTACTGGTGCTGGCCAACGGCATCTTCCAGCGGGTCGAGGCCTGGGAGCCCTTCATGCCGCACCTGGCCCGCTTCCGGGTGCTGCGCTACGACATGCGGGGTCAGGGGCGCTCCGGGGCGCCCGAGGGGGCCTATACCCCTGAACTCCACGCGGACGACCTGGAGGCGCTGCTGGCCGCCCTGCAGCTCGGGGCCTATCACCTCCTGGGCCTCTCCAACGGGGGGGTGGTGGCTCAGGTGCTGGCCTCGCGGCAGCCCCCGGGCCTACAAAGGCTCATCCTGCTGTGCACCACCGCCCGGATGGATCCCCTGATCCAGGCCAAGATCGAGAGCTGGCGCCTGGGTCTGGAGTGGGGCGGGACGGACGGGCGCCTCAGGATCGCGCTGCCTTGGGTCTGGGGGCGCAGCTTCCTCGAGGCCCACCCTGAGGTCGCGGGCCCGGCCTCGCTCGAGC
Organism: Meiothermus granaticius NBRC 107808; assembly: GCF_003574355.1. Classification (GTDB taxonomy): domain Bacteria; phylum Deinococcota; class Deinococci; order Deinococcales; family Thermaceae; genus Meiothermus; species Meiothermus granaticius. The sequence continues at coordinate 48,253 of NZ_QWLB01000015.1, forward strand.
AGATGCGCCTGGCCGCCCCCAGCGCGGCAGCCCAGCGCAACCTCATGGCTGGATTCAACACCCTGCGCGACCTGCGCCCCCAGCTGGCCCACCTCCGCACCCCCACGCTGGTCCTTGCGGGGGAGGAGGACCTGCTGCTGCCGCCGCACTACGGTCAGGAGATCGCCCAGGCCATCCCCGGGGCGCGGTTCGAGGTCCTGCCCCGGGCCGGCCACGCCGCACCGCTGGAGAATCCCGCCGCGGTGGCCCAGGCCATTCACCGCTTTCTGGAGGTGGAGGGATGAAGTTCAAGGTCGGGGATTCGGCCCACTACAGCCAGACCATCGGCGAGGCCCAGATCGCTCAGTTCATCGGCGCGGTGGGCGATACCAACCCCCTGCACGTGGATGCGGAGTACGCCAAGCAGACCCGCTTCGGCGCACGGATCGCCCAGGGGATCCTGGTGGCCGGGCTGATCTCCACCGCCATCGGCACCAAGCTGCCGGGGACCGGGGCCATCTACCTGGGCCAGAGCCTGAAGTTCCTCAAGCCCACCTACCTCGGCGATACCATCACCGCCACCGTAACGGTCAAGGCCATCCGGGCAGATAAGCCCATCCTGACGCTGGAAACGGTGTGTACCAACCAGCGCGGGGAGCGGGTGCTCGAGGGCGAAGCCAGCGTGCTGTACGAAGGACCAGAGGAGGACGTATGAAGCGAGTCTTAGTCGGTTGTTTAGCCCTTTTGGGTCTGGCCCTGGCCCAGACCACGGTCCGGGTAGGGGTGCTGCTGCCCCTCTCGGGGGTTTCCTCGGTCTCGGGTAAGGCCGCGCTGAACGGCATCCAACTGGCCGCCGATCAGGTCAATGCGGGGGGCAAGGTCAAGCTCGAGCTCATCACCGCCGATGACGGCACCGACCCAGCCAAGGCCGTCCCGGCCCTGACCAAGCTGATGACCGTGGACAAGGTGGACATCGTGATCGGTGGGCTGGCCTCCGGGGTAACCTTTGCCCTCTCCGGCCCGGTCAAGCAGTACAAGCCGCTGTTCCTCTGCATCGGTGCGGCCAGCTCGGTGGTGGAGGGGGCCTTTAGCGACTACCCCCTGTTCTTCCACTACCACCCCTGGGACTACAACAACGTGACCGCCGCCATGGACTTCTTCAAGTACCTCTACACCCAGGACGCACGCAAAATCGCCATTCTCTACGAGGACGGCCCCTTCGGCTCCGCAGGGATCAAGACCTACCAGGAGCAGCTCCAGAAGGTGGGCTATACCGTTCAGGCCGAGCCCTTCAAAACCGGCTCCGGCAACTTCACCGCCATTCTGACCCGCTTCAAGGCCTATAAGCCCGACATCCTGTACTGGATCGGCTACGACGTGGACGCGCTGCCCATCGCCACCCAGGTGCGGCAGGTCGCGCTGGCCCCCAAGCTGATCTACGGGGCTCCCCCTTCCTGGCCGGTGGGCTTTGAGAAGAACCCGCTTTCCAACGATATCGTGGGGATGAGCGCCTGGCTGCCCTCGGTCTCCAACCCCGAAAGCCGCAAGTTCACCAGCGCCTACCAGAAGAAATACGGTGAGCTGACCGAGGAGTACATGGCCCCCATGGGCTACACCATCGTGATGAGCCTGGCCAAGGCCATAGAAGCCGCGGGCAGCGCCGACAAGGACAAGATCGCCGAGGCCCTGGCCGGGGTTAAGATGGACACCCCCTTCGGTCCACTGGCCTTCAAGCCCTCGGAAACCGGCAAGACCAAATACCAGGGCTTTGGCGCCAGCATCTGGTTCCAGTTCCAGTACCTGGAGGGCACCCGGCGCCCGGTCTTCCCCCCCAGCGTGGCCACCCGTCCGCTGCGCTACCCCGGTAGGTACTAAACCCCCCCAGGGCTGACCCCGCCGTATCCCCTATGGAACTCCTCTTGCAAACCCTGCTCAACGGCATGCTCTCGGCCGGGGTCTATGCCCTGGTGGCCAGTGGGCTGGCCCTGGCGGTGGGGGTGGTGGGGATTGTCAACTTCGCCCACGGCGAGTTTTTGATGATCGGGGCCTTCATCAGCTATCTGCTCTTCGCCAGCCGGGGGATTGATCCCCTGGTCAGCCTGGGGGTTGCGGCGGTGGCGGTGTTTTTGATTGGGGCGATCACCTACTACGGCCTGATTCGCCCCGTGCTCTCGGCCCCCGAACTGAATCAGATGCTCCTAACCTTCGGCCTCTCGGTGCTGCTGCAAAACCTGGCCCTGCTGCTCTTCGGGGCGGACACCCGGGTGGTCAGCCCGCCCTACCAGGGCAGCACCCTCAGCCTGGGGGGGCTCTCCTTTGGAGGGGTGCCCCTGGCCGCGTTCGTGCTGTCGGTGCTGATCCTGCTGGGGCTCTACTGGTTTTTAGGCCGTACCCGGCTGGGGCTGGCGGTGCGGGCGGTGGCCCAGAACCGCCTGGCCCCAGGCCTCCTGGGCATCGAGACCCAGCGGGTCTACCTCCTGGCCTTTGGGCTCTCGGCCGCGCTGGCCGGGGTGGCGGGAGTGATGCTCTCGGTGATGCTCTACGCCTCCCCCACGGTGGGGTTTGCCTTCACCCTCAAGGCCTTTGCCATCGTGGTGATGGCGGGGCTGGGCAACCTGCGGGGCGTGCTGTGGGCCGCCCTGATCCTGGCCCTGGCCGAAGCCCTGGTGAGCACCTATGTGCCTGGGGGCGGGGGCTGGGTGGAGGCGGTGTTTTTTCTGGTGATCTTCGGCACCCTAACCTGGCGCAGCTGGAGGCGGGCATGAGGCTGGTCCTGGTGATCCTGGGGCTGGTTTTGATCTTCCCCGCCCTTCCCCTGGGGCGCTGGCAGGCCTTCACCCTGGACACCGCCCAGTTTGCCTTCATCGCGACCGCCCTGGCCCTCTCCTGGGACCTGCTGGCCCGAACCGGGCAGCTCTCCCTGGCCCAGGGGGCCTTCTTCGGGTTGGGGGCCTACGCCGCCGGGCTCAGTGCCGGGGTGCTGGGCACGATCCCCGCCCTGCTGGTGGGGGCGGGGGTGGCGGCGGCCTCGAGCCTCCTCTTGGGCGCGGCCACCCTGCGCCTGCAGGGCATCTACTTCGCCATCGCCACCCTGGCCTTCAGCGAGGTGGTGCGCACCCTGGTGCTCAAGGCCGGCTTCACCGGGGGGGCCACCGGGCTACCGGTAGCCCCGGCCTTCGGCGGAGGGTGGGCCCTGGGCGGATACTACCTGGCCGCAGCCGTGCTAATCCTGAGCGTGCTGACCAGCCTTTGGGTGGGCCACAGCCGCCTCAGTTACGCCCAGGCCGCTACCCGACAGGGGGAGGCCACCGCGCGGGTGCTGGGGGTGCCGGTGGTGCGGGTCAAGCTGGTCTCCTTCCTGCTCTCCAGCGCCCTGGCCGGATTGGCCGGGGGGGTTTACGCCATGAAGGCCCTGTTCCTCTCCCCCTACGACGCCTTTGGGTTGGGGCGGGCGGTGGAGGCCCTGGTCATCCCCATCTTCGGTGGGCTCTACACCACGCTGGGGCCGCTCCTGGGGGGGTTGCTGCTGGTGGCCCTGGAGACCTGGCTGCGCCTGGAGATCCAGGACGGTTACCTGGTGATTTACGGCCTGATCCTGATCCTGGCTATCCTGTTCATGCCCAGGGGGTTGGTGGGGCTTTTCCGCCCCCGCGCCAAGCCGGCCCAGGAGGAGCCCCGTGCTTAGGCTCCGAGGGGTCTCCAAGACCTTTGGTGGGCTGCGGGCCGTGCAGGGGGTGAGCCTCGAGGTGCAGCCGGGAGAGATCCTGGCGGTCATCGGGCCCAACGGGGCCGGTAAGAGCACCCTGCTCAACCTGATCTCGGGGCTGCTGAGCGCCGACAGCGGCCGCATCGAGTTCTTAGGCCAGGACCTGACCCACGCGGCCCCCGAGGTACGGGCCTGGCGGGGGCTGGGGCGGGCCTTTCAGATCGTGCAGCCCTTTCCCGAGATGAGCGTGCGGGAAAACCTGATGGTCGGCGCCCTCTACGGCACCCCAGGCACCTCGGTCCAGGCCGCCCGGAAGGTGGTGGAGCGGGTGCTCGAGCTGAGCGGGCTGGCCGGCAAGGCCCAGCACCCCGCCGGGGAGCTTTCGCTGCTGGAGGACAAGCGCCTCGAGCTGGCCCGAGCCCTGGCCACCCAGCCCAAGCTGCTCCTGCTGGACGAGGTGATGGCCGGGCTGCGCCCGGCCGAGGCTCAGGATGCGGTGCGGCTGGTCCGGAGCATCCGAGACAGCGGGGTCAGCGTGCTGTTCATCGAACACCTGATGCCGGTGGTGCGGGCTCTGGCCGACCGGGTGGTGGTGCTGGACTACGGCCAGGTGATCGCCGAGGGCCGCTACGCCGAGGTGGCCGAGAACCCCAAAGTCCGCGAGGCCTACCTGGGGAGGGGCGCGTGAAGCTCGAGGTGCACAACCTCAGCGCGGGGTACGCCAAGGCCCAGGTCCTGTTCGGGCTGAGCCTCGAGGTCGCCGAGGGGGAGCTGGTGGCCCTTCTGGGGGCCAACGGGGCGGGCAAGACCACCGCCCTGCGCACGGTCTCCGGGCTGATCCGGGCCTGGGGGGGGAGTGTCCACCTGAACGGGCAAAGCCTGGCCGGGATCTCGGCGGCCCGACGGGCCAAGCTGGGCCTTGGCCACGTCCCCGAAGGCCGCCAGCTCTTCCCGCTGATGCCGGTGGAGGAAAACCTGCTGCTGGGGGCCGCGTTCCTGGCCTGGGAGCACCGCGCCGCCGGGCTGGAGTATGTGTACGCCCTCTTCCCCCGGCTGCGCGAGCGCCGCGGTCAGCTGGCCGGGACCCTCTCCGGGGGGGAGCAGCAGATGCTGGCCATCGGGCGGGCCCTGATGGGGCGCCCGCGCATCCTGATGGTGGACGAGCCCAGCCTGGGCCTCTCCCCCAAGCTGGCCGAGGAGGTTTTGCAAACCCTGGCCCAGGTCCGATCGGAGGGCATGGGGGTGCTGCTGGTCGAGCAAAATGTGGCCCTCTCCCTCGAGGTCGCGGATCGGGGCTATGTGATCGAGCACGGCAGCGTGGTCCTCTCCGGCTCGGCTGCGGAGCTTTCCGGCAATCCGCAAGTACAGAAGGCGTATCTGGCCCTATAAGCCCACTCGAAAGGGGTATCCATGAGCTCAATCCCGACCCTACCCGGCATCGCCTCGCAGATGGTTCAGACCCCCCGGCTGAAGATTCATGTCCTCAGCCGGGGCCCCGCCGGGGGAATCCCGGTGCTGCTGATCCACGGCAATGCCTCCTCAGCCACCTTCTGGGAGGAGACCCTGTTGGCCCTGCCCCCGCAGTACCGGGGCATCGCCCCCGACCTGCGCGGGTATGGCGATACCGAGGACCAACTTATTGACGCCACCCGGGGCTACTTCGACTGGGTGGATGATCTGCTGGGGTTGATGGATGCGCTGGGGGTTGAGCGGTTTCACCTGGCCGGGCATTCCCTGGGCGGTGGGGTGGTCTACAGCCTGATCGCCGCCGCCGCGGCTCGAGTGCGCAGCGCAACCCTCTTCGCCCCTGCCTCCCCCTACGGCTTCGGCGGCACCAAAGGGCTGGAAGGAACCCCCTGTTACCCGGACTTCGCCGGTTCGGGTGGGGGGATCGTCAGCCCAGAGTTCGCCCGGCTGATCGGGGAGGGCTACCGGGGCAGCGAGTTCCCCTCCTCCCCCCGCACGGTGATGAACACCTTCTACTGGAAGCCCCCCTTCATCCCCGCCCGGGAGGAGGCCTTGCTTTCAGGGGTGCTGTCCGAGAAGATCGGCCCCCAGAAGTACCCTGGGGATTCGGTGCCCTCCGCCAACTGGCCTGGGGCGGCGCCGGGCCGCTTTGGCCCGGCCAACGCCATCTCGCCCAAGTACGTCGGGGACACGGTCGAGCGCTTTCTGGCCGCCGACCCCAGACCCCCGATCCTGTGGGTGCGCGGGGCGGAGGATCAGATTGTCTCCGATCACAGCCTCTTCGATATGGGCACCCTGGGGGCGGCCGGGGCGGTGCCGGGCTGGCCGGGGGCCGAGGTATTCCCCCCCCAGCCGATGGTGGGGCAGACTCGAGCCGTGCTGGAGCGCTACGGCAGCTTCCGCGAGCACGTGATTCCGGAGACCGGCCACTCCCCCCAGATCGAGCGGCCCGATCTGGTGGACCCGCTGTTCCACGCCCACCTGGAAGCCGCCGGCTAGCCTCGAGGGGCCCCTCCCAGCCGGGTGAGCTGCAAGTGATTCCTATTTCTAAATATACATATTCCGACTGGGATACTTGACTTTACCCATTCAAGCCCGTACACTTCCCCTGCACACCTCGGAAAATCCCGGGGTCAAGAGGGAAATTATGCTGAGAACCTTTTCCGCGCTGGTCGCCCTGATGCTCACCCTGGGGGCCGCCCAAGCCCAGTCAAGCCTGACCCTCTACACCGGGCGCAGCCAAGCCCTGGTGGATAAGCTGGTGCAGGAGTTTCAACGCGATACCGGGATCAAGGTCAATGTGCGCTATGGGCGCGACGCCGAGATCCTGGCGGCCCTGCAGGAAGAAGGGGGCCGGAGCCCCGCCGACGTGTTCTGGGCGAACACCTCGGGGGCCCTCGAGGAGGCCGTCAAGCGCAACCTGCTGGCCCCGCTCCCGGCCAGCCTAACCCGCCAGCCGCAGGAGTTTGTGCCCTCCAACGGGCGTTGGGTGCCGGTCTCCGTGCGCTTCCGGGTCGCGGCCTACAACCCGGCCAAGGTCAAGGGTTCGGAGTTCCCCGCCTCGGTGATGGATCTGCCCAAGGTGGCCAAGTTCAAGGGCCGCATCGGCTGGACCCCCACGTACTCGAGCTTCCAGGACTTCATCACCGCCATGCGGGTGCTCAAAGGCGAGGAGGCCACCAAGGCCTGGCTCCGCGCGATGATCGCGGCCGGGGCCAAGGCCTACCCCTCCAACCCGGCCATGCTCGAGGCCCTGCGGGCTGGGGAGATCGATCTGGCCCTGACCAACCACTACTACATCCAGCGCATCCTGGCCGGGGTGAAAGAGGGGGAGTACGAGGGGAAGGAGGAGAGCGAGGAGGAGGCCCAAAAAGCGCTGGCCGCACGCGAGGCCAAGGCCGGGGTCGCCACCCACTACTTCGCTCCAGGGGATGTGGGCGGACTGGCCCTGGTCACCGGGGCAGGCATACTGACCTCCAGCAAGAACCAGACCAACGCCCTTCGCTTTCTCAACTACCTGCTCTCGAAGGGGGCGCAGCCCTACTTCGTAGACGAGGTGCGGGAGTACCCGGTGATTGCCGGGGTGCGCGTGGCCAGGGGGATGCTGCCTTTTGCCCAGGCCCTCCGGCTCAGCCCCAAACTGGATTTCGCCAAGCTCACCGACCTGGAAGGCACCCTCAAGCTGCTGCGCGAGGTAGGGCTGCTCTGATCCAATGACCATCCTGCGCCGCAGAAGGGCCATCCCCCCCTACTTCCTGGTCCCGGCTTTGCTGGCCGGGACGGGGGTTTTGCTGCCGCTGCTGTACCTGCTGCTGCGGGCCCTCGAGGCCGACCCCCAGACCCTGGGGGAGCTGCTGCTGCGCGGGCGGAACCTATACCTGCTGGGGAATACCCTCTGGCTCACCCTGGGCGTCCTGGCAGGAACCACCCTGCTGGCGCTGCCCCTGGCCTGGCTCACCACCCGCAGCGACCTGCGGGGCAAGCGCTTCCTGGCGCTGTTGCTCACCCTGCCGCTGGCGATCCCCGGTTACGTGGGGGCGTTCGCCCTCCTGGGGGCCAGCGGGCCCAATGGGCTGATCCACACCCTCAGCGGAATCCCCTGGCCCCGCCCCTCCGGCTACTGGGGGGCTTTGGGGGTCCTGGTGCTCTTCACCTATCCCTACCTGTTCTTGAACCTGCGGGCGGCGTTGTTGGGGCTGGACCCCAGCCTGGAGGAGGCCGCGCAGAGCCTGGGGTACCGCCGTCCGGAGGTCTTCCTCCGGGTGGTGCTGCCGCAGCTCCGACCGGCCCTCTACGCCGGCTGGCTCCTGGTGGGGCTGCACGTGCTGGGGGACTTCGGGGTGGTCAGCCTGATGCGCTTCGAGACCTTCAGTTACGCCATCTACCTGCAGTACACGGCCTCTTTCGACCGTATCTATGCGGCCTGGCTCTCCCTGATGCTGCTGGCGCTCACCGGCAGCCTGCTGCTGCTCGAGGCCCGGCTGCTGCGGGGGCTCACCCTAAACCGGGTGGGCCTGGGCAGCGCCCGCAAGCAGCGCAGCTCCGCCCTTGGGGGGTGGCGCTGGCCCGCCCTGGGCCTGGTGGGGCTCACCCTGGGGGCGGGCTTGATCGTGCCCCTTTCGACCATCCTGTACTGGGTGGTGCGCTGGCCCGGGGATTACCGCCAGGCCTTGGAGGGGGTCGCACAGAGCCTCGAGCACTCCGCCATGGCCTCGGCCCCGGCCGCTTTGGTGGCCGCCCTGCTGGCCCTGCCGCTGGCCTATATCGGGGTGCGCTTCCCCTCGGGCTTCTCCCGCGTCCTCGAGCGCACCGCCTACCTGGGCTATGCGGTGCCACCGCTGGCCTTTGCCCTGGCCCTGATCTTCTTCAGCCTGCGCGGGCTCCCCTTCCTCTACCAGACCCTGGGCCTGCTGGTGCTGGCCTACGCCTTGCACTTCCTGGCCGAGGCCATCGGCCCCATCCGCAGCGCTTTGTATCAAGCCAGCCCCAGGCTCGAGGAGGCCGCGCGCAGCCTGGGGTATGGCCCCCTGAAGGCCTTTGCGAAAAGCAGCCTGCCCCTCATCCAGCGGGGGGTGCTGGCCAGCCTGGCCCTGGTGTTCCTCTCCAGCCTCAAGGAGCTGCCGCTCACCTTCTTGCTGGCCCCGGTGGGCTTCGATACCCTGGCGACCCGAATCTGGGGGTACACTGCGGAGGCGATGTTCGCTGAGGCCGCACCCTACGCCACGCTGATCGTCCTGTTCTCGGCCTTGTTGGTGGGCCTGCTGCTGGCCCAGGAGAAGCGCTTATGAGGGGGTATGGAGCATGAGCCTGCGCGTGGAGGGGCTGAGCAAGCGCTTCAATCCGAACCTACCCCCGGTGGTGCAGGCGGTGAGCTTCGGCCTCGAGCCCGGCGAGGTCTTCGCCCTTCTGGGCCCCTCCGGCTGCGGTAAGACCACCACCCTCCGCCTGATCGCGGGCTTCGAGCCCCCCGACGCCGGGGCGGTGCTCCTGGAGGGCCAGCCGATCACCCATCTTCCGCCGGAGCGGCGCAAAATCGGCTTCGTGTTCCAGGATTACGCCCTGTTCCCGCACCTCAGCGTGCAGCAGAATGTGGCCTTCGGGTTGCGCGGAATGGATCCCAAGCAGCGGCGAGCGCGGGCCCTCGAGGTCTTGCAGATGGTGGGGATGACCGTCTTCAAGGACCGTCACCCCGGTGAGCTTTCGGGCGGGCAGCAGCAGCGGGTCGCGCTGGCCCGGGCCATCGCGCCGGGGCCCAAGGTGGTGCTGCTCGACGAACCCTTCGCCAGCCTGGACGCCGGGTTGCGCCAGGCCACCCGCGACGAGGTACGCGCCCTGCTCAAGGAAAACCACATCGGGGTGGTGCTGGTCACCCACGACCAGGAAGAGGCCCTGAGCTTTGCCGACCGGATCGGGGTGATGCGCTCGGGCAAGCTCGAGCAGATCGGCACCCCAGAAGAGGTCTACGAGCGGCCCGCTACCCCCTTTGTGGCGCAGTTTTTGGGCCGCACCAACCTGTTGCCTGGGGAGGCGCTGGGGCGGGAAGCCAATACCCCCCTGGGCAGGCTGCCCCTGGCAGAACCGGCCACCGGGGCGGTGATGCTTTCGCTGCGTCCGGAGCACCTGCGGCTCGAGGCCGGCGGAGAAGGCCTGGTGCTGGCCCGCGAGTTCAAAGGGCACGACCTTACCTACCGGGTGCGTCTGGAAAATCGCGAGTATTTGGTCTATGCAACCTCCGGGTGCAGCTTCCGGCCTGGAGACCGCGTGCAGATGCGGGTGATAGCCCCGGCAGTGGTCGTGGGAGGCCCTTCGGCAGAGGGCCCAGTGCCCCAGCTTTCCCAGGTTTGAGCCTTGTTTCAATCCTCACTCGAGCTTTCGCCCGAGTGCAACGTACCCTAGCGCGAAGGTCGGGCCCCACGCTACCCTGTTTCAATCCTCACTCGAGCTTTCGCCCGAGTGCAACCCAACCAGACCCATACAGGCCATATTTTGTCTTGTGTTTCAATCCTCACTCGAGCTTTCGCCCGAGTGCAACACAAAAAACGCCGACCGATGCTCTGGAGCGACGGGTTTCAATCCTCACTCGAGCTTTCGCCCGAGTGCAACCGGCCACGCTGGGGGTTTCGCGCGACGCCGTCTATGTTTCAATCCTCACTCGAGCTTTCGCCCGAGTGCAACCAACGGCGGTTTGTCGATGAGTACCTCATAGACCTCGTTTCAATCCTCACTCGAGCTTTCGCCCGAGTGCAACGCCCTGCCCCGAGTGCGAGGGCCAGGGGAGCGTCCGGGTTTCAATCCTCACTCGAGCTTTCGCCCGAGTGCAACGGATGTGACCTTTACCGAGCCAGCCGGGGTGGCGGTGTTTCAATCCTCACTCGAGCTTTCGCCCGAGTGCAACCGGGCTGCTATCGCCAAAAAACAGGCTCAGGAACGCGTTTCAATCCTCACTCGAGCTTTCGCCCGAGTGCAACCTACCGCGATCCTCGAGGCCGGCACCTCAAGGGTCTCGTTTCAATCCTCACTCGAGCTTTCGCCCGAGTGCAACGAAATACGCGATCACTCGAGAGCGCATCCTGCACGTTTCAATCCTCACTCGAGCTTTCGCCCGAGTGCAACATGTCTCTCTGGACGACCTATGACCGGGTTCGGGTGGTTTCAATCCTCACTCGAGCTTTCGCCCGAGTGCAACGGCCTCGAGCGATAAACCGGACTGGCTCCGGTTCATTGTTTCAATCCTCACTCGAGCTTTCGCCCGAGTGCAACTCACGGGACGCCTGACGAGCTGGCCGAGACCGATTTCGTTTCAATCCTCACTCGAGCTTTCGCCCGAGTGCAACGGGGGCGGCCGTGAGCCTGAAGACGCTGGACGGCGAGTTTCAATCCTCACTCGAGCTTTCGCCCGAGTGCAACAATGAGGGCCGGCCTGGTCGAGAGCGGGTCGGCGCTGGTTTCAATCCTCACTCGAGCTTTCGCCCGAGTGCAACAGATGCTATTGCGGGCTGGTCGTGGACGGGGGGTGCGTTTCAATCCTCACTCGAGCTTTCGCCCGAGTGCAACATGCGGCGGGCGAGGGCGTCATAGCGGAGATCGTTTCAATCCTCACTCGAGCTTTCGCCCGAGTGCAACCCCGCAGGAGTTGGACCGCCTGCGGGCTGAGCTGTTTCAATCCTCACTCGAGCTTTCGCCCGAGTGCAACTCATGAGCTGATCCGCCAGCCGCACCGCGATCTTGGCGTTTCAATCCTCACTCGAGCTTTCGCCCGAGTGCAACCTCCGCGTCCGGCTTCCCCCCATGCACCCCGGCCGTTTCAATCCTCACTCGAGCTTTCGCCCGAGTGCAACGATAGGCGGCGTAGATGGCCCCGGTGATCGCTAGGTTTCAATCCTCACTCGAGCTTTCGCCCGAGTGCAACCGGGGGCGGGCAAGCGTCACCCGGCAGAGAAGCCCTTGTTTCAATCCTCACTCGAGCTTTCGCCCGAGTGCAACCGCCCCCGCCGGAGCCCCTACCCCCCGAGGACCTGGTTTCAATCCTCACTCGAGCTTTCGCCCGAGTGCAACCCCAGGGCTCCAGCCCCCGGCAGGTCACCACGTCCGCGTTTCAATCCTCACTCGAGCTTTCGCCCGAGTGCAACCCTCATACCCCATGCCGAGCAGCTTCGCAGCGCCTCGGTTTCAATCCTCACTCGAGCTTTCGCCCGAGTGCAACTTGGTGTCGCGCTGCTGGCCTTCGTCCAGGTCGTAGTGTTTCAATCCTCACTCGAGCTTTCGCCCGAGTGCAACTGCGGGCGTTGCGAGGGGAGGGGGTGGCGGTATGCGGTTTCAATCCTCACTCGAGCTTTCGCCCGAGTGCAACTGTGGCGGTCTGGGCCAAGGTGGGCGGGGTCTGGTGTTTCAATCCTCACTCGAGCTTTCGCCCGAGTGCAACCGGGAGGTGGGCATGGAGCTCCACATATGGGGCGAAGTTTCAATCCTCACTCGAGCTTTCGCCCGAGTGCAACTTGATTCTCGGGGATCTCCGAGATGTCGCGTCCGCTGTTTCAATCCTCACTCGAGCTTTCGCCCGAGTGCAACGGTTGGACCTCCCGAATCTCTACTTCCGTCCAGTAGTTTCAATCCTCACTCGAGCTTTCGCCCGAGTGCAACAGTCCCAAAACGTGGCCGCCTTCGTGGTGCACTCCAGTTTCAATCCTCACTCGAGCTTTCGCCCGAGTGCAACTCTCGGGCTACCACAGCGCCCTGTACGACGAGCTGGTTTCAATCCTCACTCGAGCTTTCGCCCGAGTGCAACACCTGCTGGCAACCATCGCCGACGGATACCGCCAGTTTCAATCCTCACTCGAGCTTTCGCCCGAGTGCAACTCTTCGTCTTCATCCCACACCTCCACAAACCCGGGTTTCAATCCTCACTCGAGCTTTCGCCCGAGTGCAACCGTGGGCAATATCTACGAGCCCGACGCGCGGGCTATCGTTTCAATCCTCACTCGAGCTTTCGCCCGAGTGCAACGCGACCTCAACACCTCCCTGGACGCGCTGCTGGCCGTTTCAATCCTCACTCGAGCTTTCGCCCGAGTGCAACGAGGTCGCTCAGGGTATAGGCCGGAGCGGTGCAAGTGGTTTCAATCCTCACTCGAGCTTTCGCCCGAGTGCAACTTCGACATCACCGTGAGCTACGCCGAGGATGGGCGTTTCAATCCTCACTCGAGCTTTCGCCCGAGTGCAACAGAGATGAGCCGACTCCAATGGACTTTTGAACTCTTGGTTTCAATCCTCACTCGAGCTTTCGCCCGAGTGCAACATTTTGGCAAAAGCGTTCAACACCGATATCCCGTTTCAATCCTCACTCGAGCTTTCGCCCGAGTGCAACCGGCGGGCGGTTCCCCCTGGCGGGATCGCCCGGCGGGGTTTCAATCCTCACTCGAGCTTTCGCCCGAGTGCAACGGTCGGGTTGCCGAAGGGGTTGTCTTCTCCGACGGGTTTCAATCCTCACTCGAGCTTTCGCCCGAGTGCAACCCTCTCTCCACCACGTGGGCTCGGGGTCGTCCCAGTTTCAATCCTCACTCGAGCTTTCGCCCGAGTGCAACGTGAACGTGGCAGGCGTGCAGAACGACGCCCAGGTTTCAATCCTCACTCGAGCTTTCGCCCGAGTGCAACGGCCAAGGGCCCCGGCTCGCTCCCCCTGGCGCTCCTCGTTTCAATCCTCACTCGAGCTTTCGCCCGAGTGCAACCCCCCCGGGGACGACCCGGCGAATCCCGAGACCCCCGTTTCAATCCTCACTCGAGCTTTCGCCCGAGTGCAACCGGGGATGTCGCGGGTGTCCTCACCCTCGTAGCGCTCGTTTCAATCCTCACTCGAGCTTTCGCCCGAGTGCAACAATCTATAGCCTTTAAAGCCCTGGCTATCCTTCTGTTTCAATCCTCACTCGAGCTTTCGCCCGAGTGCAACCGCCATGCCGCACGATAGATTCCAAACCTGCCCGTGTTTCAATCCTCACTCGAGCTTTCGCCCGAGTGCAACACCAGCATCTCGCTGTACAAGCAGGTGGGGGGGTTTCAATCCTCACTCGAGCTTTCGCCCGAGTGCAACCATTCTGGCATCCATTCCACACCGAGATAGCCCCGTTTCAATCCTCACTCGAGCTTTCGCCCGAGTGCAACCAGGATGCCTCCCCGTGGCCGGGGCTGGCCCATGGTTTCAATCCTCACTCGAGCTTTCGCCCGAGTGCAACCGAGGGCTGGTTTGGGCCGGGTCGGCGCATAGTGATCGTTTCAATCCTCACTCGAGCTTTCGCCCGAGTGCAACGCGACGGCCCGTAAGTTGCTGCAAGCCCCAAAGGTTTCAATCCTCACTCGAGCTTTCGCCCGAGTGCAACGCGATTCCTTGCAAAATATCCCCAGCTTTGTTCCAAGTTTCAATCCTCACTCGAGCTTTCGCCCGAGTGCAACATAGGGAGAGGGGAGATATGCTGTCGCAAAAAAAATAGGTTTCAATCCTCACTCGAGCTTTCGCCCGAGTGCAACCAGGAGGAGAAAATGCTCAAGGAGAGTATAGCACAGTTTCAATCCTCACTCGAGCTTTCGCCCGAGTGCAACGGTCGTTAGGGGAAATAATCTGCCCGCGCTTGCTGTTTCAATCCTCACTCGAGCTTTCGCCCGAGTGCAACAAAATAGCCGCCTGTTGTTTGGCTTCCTCGAGGGGTTGTTTCAATCCTCACTCGAGCTTTCGCCCGAGTGCAACCTCTCGGTTCAACCGGTGCTCACGTCGAACACCCGGTTTCAATCCTCACTCGAGCTTTCGCCCGAGTGCAACTGTGGCTGCGGCCATCAACATTCTGGCTAGGGCTCGGTTTCAATCCTCACTCGAGCTTTCGCCCGAGTGCAACGAGGGAGGAGGAGAGCCTGACCGAACGGCTCGAGCGCGTTTCAATCCTCACTCGAGCTTTCGCCCGAGTGCAACCCCACCCTCCAGACGGGCCCCCGGCCCCCCTTCTAGTTTCAATCCTCACTCGAGCTTTCGCCCGAGTGCAACTGTGGCTGCGGCCATCAACATTCTGGCTAGGGCTCGGTTTCAATCCTCACTCGAGCTTTCGCCCGAGTGCAACGCACATGGCGGCGAACAACATCAAGCGGTTTGCGGTTTCAATCCTCACTCGAGCTTTCGCCCGAGTGCAACTCGTCCGGGAGGGGTGGATCCCCGCCACCCCGGCTGTTTCAATCCTCACTCGAGCTTTCGCCCGAGTGCAACAGCCCCATTTTAGCGTGCGTGCTGGACAGGGCTCAAGGGGGGTTTTGCGCGAACCTCCCCAAAAGGGGTTCCGACGCAGGGTGGCGGAGGGTGGGGGGGAAACGGGTTTTCAATGTCCCCTAGCCGATTTCTCGGCTTGCGCGAACCTCCCCGAATTTTAGCACCTGCTTGGGGTTCGCGCAGTGATGAACCCACTAGCCTCGCAATGAGCCCAGGAGTCCGGGGCGCTTTGGCTGTGAAGGCTTAGAGCAGGTCTTGGAGCCACCCTGGGGTGATCTTCAGGAAAAAGCTGTTGAGGGTGGTGTACGCTCCCGTGAGCAGCAAAACCCCCACCCCCACCAGCACGACCCCCGCTACCAGCTCCACCCCATGGGAGAAGCGAGCCATACGGCGGAGCCAGGGGCGCAGGCGATCGGTGAAGGCCGCGACTAGGAAAAACGGCAGGGCCAGCCCCAGAATATAGGCCAGCAGCAGGTGTACCCCTCCCCCCGCGGCGGTCAGGGTCAGGATGCCCCCCAAAACCGGGCCGATACAGGGGGTCCAGCCCAGCCCCAGCACGATCCCCAGAACAAACGCCCCCCACGGCCGGGTGGTGTCGCCCTGGTAGCGAAGGTTGACCCCCCAGCGGGGGCGCAGGCCCAGCATATATAGCCCCAGAAGGATCATGACCCCGCCCCCCACACGGCTCAGGGTTTCTCGGTGGTCAAACAGAGCGCTCCCCAAAAGGGTGAAGGGGAGGCCGAGGATGAAAAATATGGCCGAAAACCCCAGGATAAAGGCCACCGCGTTGACCAGGGGGCGGCCCCTATCCCCCCCCAGGTAGAGCACGTAGGTGGGCACCAGGGGCAGCACGCAGGGGGAGAGAAAGGAAACCAGCCCGGCTAGAAAGGCGATTGGCAGGCTCAGTGCCATCTCGAGGCCATCCTTCAGGGCAGCTTGAGCCAAGGGAAGCGCTTATGGGTCTCGGGGTCGAGCTGCAGCAGGGCCCGGGCCGGCATCTCCACCTTGGGCAGGGTCTGGGCGTTCATGGGTTGGGCCCCATCCACGACCCCGTTTTGGTAGAGCAGCCAGGCCACCACGGCGTACACCTCATCGGCGCTCAGGCTGCCCGCATTCCCGTAAGGCATGGCCCTGCGGATGTAATCGAAGAGGGTCGTGGGGTACTGCCAGTAGTTGCCGATGGCAAACTGGGTGGACTCGGTCTCGGGGGTGATCGGGAAGGGTTCGGCTACCAGGCGGTTGAAGGGATACCCCTCCCCGTTGGCTCCGTGGCAGCTCGCGCATCGCTCCGCGTACACCCGCCCCCCTTCCTCCACCGTACCTTGGCCCGGCGGTAACCCCCGGCCATCCGGCAAGACCGCGGGCCGAACATCGTAGGGATCCACCTGCTCCGGGGTTATGGGGGTGCCCAGGTTGTAACGGCCCGCCATAGCCAGGCCCAGCCCCAGGAGGCCTACCCAGAACCACCTAAACATCGAACACCTCCCCACCGCACCCACCGGAAGGGCCCTGGGCCAGACCGCTCAGGGGGCGGTCGCCATTGCTCACCCGGCCATCCGCGGCAATCCTCCAGGCCTGGATGGCGTTGTAGTGGTAGCGGTTGTTACGGCCCCACTTCTGGAAGAACTCCCCTCGAGTGGGTTGGGTGTGGCCGGCTTCGTCCCAGGCCCGGCTCCACAGGACCACCTCCTTGCCGTCCCAATTCCAGGGCAGCTTGAAGCGGACGAAGGCCCGGCGCTCGACGGGGGCCTCGAGGGCCGCCTCCCGCCAGGTTTTCCCCTCATCAAAGGAAATCTGCACCTTGGTGATCCGGCCATACCCGCTCCAGGCCAGCCCCCGGATCTCGTGGAAGCCGGGCTTGATCTGCTGCAACCCAGAGGGGTAGGTGATGATGCTTTCGGGGTCCATGATCCAGGTGAAGGCGAAAACCTTCCCATCCGCCATCACATCGGTGTACTCGCTGGTCTCGTCCTTGCTCATGGTGGGCAGGTCGGTCACCAGGATGCGCCTTAGCCACTTGACCTGAATGCTCCCCTCCCAGCCCGGCACCACCAGCCGCACCGGGTATCCCTGTTCCGGGCGCAGGGCCTCCCCGTTCTGGGCATAGGCCACCAGCACATCCTCCATGGCCTTGTCCAGGGGCAGGCTTCGGGTGTAGGCCACCGCATCCATCCCCTCGGGGATGAGCCAGCGGGCCTCGGGTTTGATCCCCGCCTCCTTGAGGAGAAGGGCCAGGGGCACCCCCGTCCAGCTCACGTTGGAGGCCAGCCCCCGGCTGCGGGTAGCGGTGAGGTTGGGGTCCGGGGGGTTCCGATAGCCGTTTTGCCCGTTGCCTGCACACTCGATGAAGTAGGTCCGGGTGGTGGAGGGGAAGCGCTTGAGGTCTTCCAGGGTGAACATCAGGGGCTGCCCGACCATCCCGTGAATCACCAGCCGGTAGGCCTGGGGGTCCACCTGGGGCACCCCCCCATGGTGGCGCTCGAAGTGGAGGCCGTTGGGGGTGATCACCCCATTCAGCTTCTCCAGTGGGGCAAAATCTGCCCCACTGGTTCGGGTGCGCAGGTTGGGCGAGATGTAGCGCACCACCTCGGCTTCGAAGGAAGCGCGCTCCCCGTACTCGGAGAGGGGCGTTCCCAGAGCCTTCAAGGGCTCGAGGGTCTTGGCATCCCACAGGCCCTGCTGTGCCCTCGCCCGCAGCAGCGGGGAGAGCAGTATCCCCCCCCCAAGCAGCTTGAAAAACCGCCGTCGGTCCATTCCACCTCTCCTCACGAGCGCGGGCCAAACATGTCGTGCCACAGGCCCTGGGCCCAGCCATACCCGGCCTGGGCGTTGGCCCCGGAGCGCTGGTTATCCACGGTGGATTTGGCCTCGACTTTCTTGGCGGTGGGGTCCCAGGTGTAGTTGTTGGCCACCCAGATGGCCTCTTCCGAGTCCACAAACGAGTAGCAGATGTTGGTCGGCAGCTCCAGCGGGATCTCGGCCAGGGGCTTCCCGCCGAGCCGCTCGCCTATGTGGCGGGCCACGATGTTGCCGGAAACATAGGCCACCATGCCGCTCTTGGGGTACGGGGTATTGCCGGTGATGTCGCCGATCAAGTAGATCCGGTCGTCCTGCTCGGAGAGGAAGGAGGGCAGCTGCACGTTGGCCCACCGCTCCCCCAGCCCCGTCTGGCGCACAATCTGCGCGGCCTTCATGGGGGGGATGATATCGGCCAGGGCATAGGGCACATCCCCCAGCTCGGTCCGAATGGTCTGCTTCTCGTAGTCGAGCCCGGTGATCCGGGTGTTGGGGCGGTACTCGAGGTAGTCCTTGTAGAGGTCGTTGTACGCGGCGAGGAACCCCGGAGCCTTGGAGAGGGGCTGCGGGTTGGCGTCCAAGACGATGACCTTGCCCTTGACCCCCTTGGTCTTGAGCCGCCAGGCCAGCATGGCCGCCCGTTCGTAGGGGCCCGGAGGGCAGCGGTAGGGCGGGGTGGGGATGGTCAGGACCAGGTCTCCCCCCTTCTCCTCATACTGATCGAGCATGCGGCGCAGGGCGATGTGCTCAAACGGCTTGAACCCGACCGGCATGAACTGCTTGACCTCGGCGTAGCCGGGGATGGCCTCGTACATGTAGTCAATCCCGGGGGCCAGCACCAGGAAGTCGTAGGCCAGGTAACCTCCGGTGGTCCGCACCAACCGGCGATCGCGGTTGAGGTCCAGCACCCGTTCCTGGACGAAGATCACCCCGTCCTTGACCACGTTGGTGTAGTCGAACACTAAGAACTCCAGCGGCTTAACCCCGGCCAGGAAGAGGTTGGACATAGGGCAGGACATGAAGAGCGGCTTGGCCTCGATCAGCACCACCTCGGCCTCGGGGTGTTGCTGCTTCAGCTTGCGGGCCACGGTGGTCCCGCCCCAGCCCCCGCCCACCACCACCACCCGCACCCTGCGGTTGTTGGGCAGAAGGGTGGGGGGGGTCGAGTAAAACTCCTGCTGGGCCTTGACGCTCGAACCCAACACGCCCGCTGCGGTAAGGGCTGCACCTGCTTTGAGAACCTGCCGACGGCTGATTTTTCCCATAGGCCTCCCCTGTGTTCACTGAGTCGGGCGGTACGGTGTACCCCCGGTGCTCTCCAGAATTTCGGTGATGGTCTTCTTGGCCTCCTGCAGCATGGGCATGGCGGGCGAGCCCATCACGCCCGGCATGATGCTCATCACCATGGGCTCAATCGCCCCCACCAAGGCCCCGTTGGGCATATCCACTGCGAAGAAGCGGCAGGGGGCGGCAAAGCCTCCGGCGGGCTGGGCGCTGAACATGACCCGGGCCCACTCGCTCTTGCAGGGCATGATCACCGTAACCGGTCCGACCTTGAGGTTCGGGGTCAGGTTGAGGCCGCGGGAGCTCAGCTCCCCCTCGAGCAGCAGCACCATGTCCTCGGCCTTGGCCCCCGGCACAAAGTACAGGATGGCCGGCATCATGCCCGAGCTGGGGTCAGGCATCATGGCCGGTGCGACCCGCTGGAGCGAGCCCAGCTGCTTCAGGCTGTCCTCGAGCTGTGCGGCCAAGCGGTCGGTTTGCGGCCCGGCCACCCCCAGCATGTTGAACATCAACCGCCCATCGAAGGTACCCACGGTGATGACCCCGGCTTTGGCCGCGTGCAGGTAAACCGTGGGCGGAAGGATGATCGCCGCCATGGGGTTCTTGGCCACCGCGGCCAGGCTGCCGGCCTCGGGCTTGAGCACCACCAGGTGGTAGTCCGGGAACCCAGCCCCGGTGATCTGCCGCACCTGCTCACCCAGGTTGAGCACCCGATCCACCTCGAGGCCATTGGCCTTGAGCGCGGCAACGGTCTGGGTCTCGACCTGGGGCAGGGTTCCTTGCACCTCAACCTGAATGGACTGGGCATAGGCCAGCCCCAACATCACTCCCAACATCCAAAGTTTCTTCATGGTTTGGGGTCTGGGGCGAGAGACCCCGACCAAACCAAAGTTTGGTCTGGGATGGATAGCCCCAGGCCGCCTTTGGGCGGCGATACCCACTCACCTCCTTCAAGTGTTGAATAGCGTATGTTACGCTGCT
>NZ_QWLB01000016.1 GCF_003574355.1 Meiothermus granaticius NBRC 107808
GGTAGTGGCGTATTATGGACTGCACCTCGAGCGCAACCGCCTCAGGCGTCTGGATTCTAGGGGAAAGGAAAAACGCCATGACACAAGAGGAAATGTTACGGTTGGTGGCAGCAAATGACTGGCTCTGGCAGCAGTGGTGGCCCGCGCTGACGGGGCTTTCCCCGGATCAGGCCCGCGCTGAGGTGGGCGGGAGCTTCCCCAGCCTCCTGGCCACGGCCTCCCACATGGTCAGCGCCGAGCTAACCTGGCAGGCCCGGTGCGACGGCCAACACGCCGCACCCCCCTCGGCTGAGGAGGGCATCGCTGCCCTACAGCCCAGCTGGGAGGCGCTGGCCCTCCGGCGCCAGGCCTGGCTCGAGCAGCATTCCCCCCAAACCCCCGTCTCCTACACCCACAGTGGGGGTCATTCCACCAACTCGGTGGAAGAGATCGTTCTCCACCTCACCAGCCACGCCCACTTCCACCGGGGCCAGCTGGCTACCCAGTTTCGGCTGTTGGGGCTAAAACCCCCCTCGGTACACTTCATCACCTTTTTCCGGCTGCCGGGTTAGCCCCCCTCAGCGCAGGAACTCGAGCGCGGCCTGGGCCAGCAGTTTGGTGGCGATGGGCAGGGCCCGCTCATCGTCAATGTCAAAGCCGGGGTGGTGGTGGGGTTTGTCTTTTCCCGAAGCAGGGTCGCCCGCCCCTACCCAGAAATAAACCCCTGGGCGGCGCAGCAAGAACTCGGCCATGTCGTCCCCCCCCATGACCGGAGGGGTCTCGAGGAGGTTCTCCTGACCCACCACACTCTGGGCCATCGCCCGGAAGCGCTCGGTCAGGGCCGCATCGTTAACCACGGCGGGCGAGCCTTGCCGCCAAGCGATCTCAACCCCACCGTTCATCGCGGCCGCAATCCCCTTTGAGAGAGCTTCGATGCGCTCGATCAGCCGATCCCGCAGGACCGGATCAAAGGTGCGCAGTGTCCCCTTGAGCACCGCCACCTCCGGGATGATGTTGTGAGCTCCATCCCCAGCGGTAACGGTGGCAATCGTGATCACCGCGGTGCTGATGGGGTCGGTCTCGCGGCTGACCAAGGTTTGTAGGCCCAGGATGATGTGGGCAGCGATCGCCACGGTATCCACCCCCATATGCGGCATGGCCGCGTGGGTGCCCTTGCCCCGTACCGTGAGGGTGAAGGCATCGGCGGCAGCCATGCTGGGCCCACTCCGCACCCCTACTTTTCCCGCCGGGAGCTGGCTGTTGAGGTGCAGCCCCACCACCGCGTCCACCCCCTCGAGCACCCCGGCTTCCACCATCGGGCGGGCCCCTGAGACGATCTCCTCCGCCGGCTGGAAGGCAAAGCGCACCTCACCCTCGATCTGGTCGCGCATCCGGGCCAACAGCGCCGCCACGTGCGCCCCCACTGCGGCATGGCCATCGTGACCACAGGCGTGCATAACCCCAGGGGTCTGTGAGGCGTACGCAGCCCCGGTCTCCTCCTGAATGGGCAGAGCATCAATATCGGCCCGCACCAGCACGGTCTTGCCCGGTTTAGCCCCCATGAGCCGGGCCACCACCCCGGTCTGAGCCACCCCGGTCGTGACCTCGAGCCCCAACCCCCGCAAGAACTCAGCCAGCTTGGCACTGGTGCGGAATTCCTGAAACCCCAACTCAGGGTGGCGGTGAAAGTCGCGGCGCATCTCGAGCAGGCTGGGGGTGAGTTCGGCAACAGCAGCTTCAAGTTTCATGCCTTTCAGTCAACTCCCTTAAGCCGCTGACGTCAACCCGAAAGCACCGGAGGGCCCCCAAGCCCTGTCTAGGCCAGCCCGACGGCCTTCCTTTGAACCCGGTATAAACTTTGCTACACTGTAGGCAAACCAAAGGAGTTCAACCCATGCAACGACCATGGCTCAACCATTACGATCCGGGGGTCCCTGCCGATATCGAATACCCCGAGGCGCCGTTGTGGCAGCTCCTCGAGAGCAGCGCCCAGCAATACCCCGAACACCTGGCGCTGGACCTTCTGGGGTATACCCTCAAGTACAAAGACCTCTGGAAACAAGTCCTTGCCTTTGCGGGTTTGCTGCAAGAACGAGGGGTCAAGCCCGGTGACCGGGTAGCCATCATGCTGCCCAACAGCCCGCAGTTCGTCATCGCCTTCTATGGAATCCTCGCCGCCGGCGCGGTTTGCGTGAACGTCAACCCCCTGTATACCCCGCGCGAGCTGCGCCATCAGCTTCTGGATTCCGGCGCGGAAACCCTGGTCATCCTGGATCTCCTCTGGCCGCGGTATGCCGAGCTCGAGGCCGAGCTGCCGGTGCAGCGGGTGTTCACCACCGGTCTGCAAGACTACCTGCCCTTCCCCAAAAACCTTCTCTACCCGGTCAAGATGCGCCGGGAGAAGCGCTGGGTTACACTCCCCCCTCACCCCAAGCGCACAGATTTCAAGAGGGCCCTCAAAGCCAGCACCCCCTTGGCCCAGCCCCACCCGGCCAAACCCGACGATGTGGCACTGCTGCAATACACTGGCGGCACCACTGGGATCTCCAAAGGGGCCATGCTCTCACACCGCAACCTGGTCTCCAATGTCTACCAGACCATCGCCTGGTCGCCCGAGAGCCGGGCCATGGCCGGGAAAGGGGTGATGCTTACCGCGATTCCCCTATTCCACGTGTACGGCATGACCGTGGCCATGAACTACGGGTTGGCCCTGGGGTACAAGCTGGTGCTGCTCCCCCGCCCTGAGGTAGCGGCCTGTATCGAGGCCATTGAGCGGCATCACGTCACCCATTTCCCTGGCGTACCCACGCTGTACGTGGGGTTCAACCACTTCCCCGGGATTGAACGGCGCAAGGTGGGGACGGTCAAAATCTGCAATTCAGGGGCAGCCCCCCTGCCCCTGGAGGTGATCGAGACCTTTGAGAAGCTCACCGGCGGACGGCTCCTGGAAGGGTACGGCCTTACTGAGGCAGCCCCGGTCACCCACTCCAATCCGGTCAGCGGCCAGCGCAAGCGCGGGAGCGTGGGGCTACCCCTACCCGGGGTTGACGCCGCGGTGGTGGACGACACCCTGCGCGAGCTGCCTCCTGGCGAGGTGGGAGAGCTGGCCGTGCGTGGTCCCAACATCATGCTGGGGTACTGGGGCCAACCTGAGGAGACGGCCAAGGTGCTCAAGATTGACTGGCTGCTCACCGGGGACATGGCCCGCATGGACGAGGACGGTTACTTCTATATCGTGGACCGCAAAAAGGACTTGATCATCGCAGGGGGCTACAACATCTACCCGCGCGAGGTTGAGGAGGTGCTCTATAGCCATCCGGCGGTGCAGGAGGCCGCGGTCGTGGGGGTTCCCGATCCCTACCGGGGCGAGACCGTGGCCGCTTTTGTGGTGCTCAAACCCGGCCAGTCCGTTACAGCGGACGAGTTGGATCAGTTCTGCCGCCAACAGCTCGCGGCCTATAAAGTCCCCCATATCTACAAGTTCCGCAGTGAGCTGCCCAAAAGCGCCGTGGGCAAAATCCTGCGGCGGGAGTTGCGGGAGATGGCCGCAAAGGAGCAGGTGGGGACACAGGCTCCAAAGGCCGGGTAGGTCGCGCGGTTACACGCCCTGAGCTGAGGGTCAATACCCCCTAGGCTCAGGGCAAGGGTTTTAGAACGTATACTGTTGCCCAGTATTCCCTCGAGAGGAGTCACCGCATGAATGTCGTGTTTCTCTCCCCCCACTTTCCCCCCAACTTTTGGCCGTTCTCGGCCCGCCTGAAGGAGGCCGGCCATACCGTTTTGGGGCTGGCGGATGCCGAGTACCATGAGCTGCGCCCTGAGCTTCAGGCAGCCCTCACGGAGTACTACAAGGTCTCGGATCTCCACCGCTATGAAGAGCTTGTGCGGGCCCTGGGGTACTTCACCTACAAGTACGGCAAACTGGAGCGCCTGGACTCAATGAGCGAGTACTGGCTCGAGACCGAAGCCCAACTGCGCGAGGATTTCAACATCTTTGGGCTGCGGCCTGCCGATATGGACAAGGTCAAGCGCAAGTCGGTGATGAAGGAGTTGTTCCGCCAGGCTGGGCTGCGGGTGGCCCGTGGGAAGGTATGCCGCGACCCGGTGGAGCTGCAAAACTTCGTGGATGAGGTGGGCTACCCCCTGGTGGCCAAGCCGGATATCGGGGTGGGGGCCGCCAAAACCTACAAAATCACCAGCGACGATGAGCTGAAGGAATACATCGCCCAAAAACCCCCGGTGGACTACATCGTAGAGGAGTTCGTCCCTGGGCGGATCATCACCTACGATGGCCTCACCGATATCCAAGGAAACATTGTTTTAGACAGCAGCATGGAGTATTCCAAAGGCGTCATGGAGGTGGTCAATCAGGATACCGACATCTATTACTACATGGTGCGGGAAATCCCCGAGGATCTGCGTGAGGCTGGACGGGCCATCGTCAAGGCCTTTGGGGTGAGGGAACGCTTCTTCCATTTCGAGTTCTTCCGCTTGGAGGACGGCTCCCTGGTGGCGCTCGAGGTCAACATGCGCCCCCCAGGCGGTCTATCGGTGGATATGTTCAACTACGCCAACGACATGGACATCTTTCGCGAGTATGCCAACCTCCTGAGTACCGGCAAGATCAGCCAAAAGGCTCAGCAT
This sequence comes from Meiothermus granaticius NBRC 107808, assembly GCF_003574355.1. Lineage (GTDB taxonomy): Bacteria > Deinococcota > Deinococci > Deinococcales > Thermaceae > Meiothermus > Meiothermus granaticius. The sequence continues at coordinate 4,624 of NZ_QWLB01000016.1, forward strand.
CCCTACTTCTGCACCTATGTGGGTCGCAAGGACCATATTCACTACAAGCGCCCGCACGAACAGGTGGTCGCGGAGTATGGCCCTTTGATTGCCCACCATGAGCGCATCAACGGTATTTTTGCCGGGGCAATTGGCAACTATGGCTACATCCTCCGGCACCCTGACCTAAAAACCCTTTTAGAGGCCGCCCAGGGCATTCAAGAACGGGCATAAACACCCGGTGGGTAGGGGTAACTATGCATATTGAATACCACCGTTGGTACAGCCCGGCTCTGGGCCATGAGATGGAACTCAAGCTCTACGGCCATTACGGGCAACCGGTGATGGTTTTCCCGGCCCAGAATGGGCGCTTCTATGACTTCGAGGGCTTTGGCATGATCGAGGCTTGTTCTGGGTTGATTGAGGCCGGGAGGGTTAAGTTCTTCTGCGTGGATGGAATTGACTGGCAAAGCTGGACCAACCAGAGCCTCCCTCCCCAGCAACGCGCAGCCCGCCACAACGACTACGATGCCTACATCATGAACGAGGCGGTCTCCTTTGTGCGCAAGAGCACCGGCCTAGAGCACCTCTGGGTGACCGGATGCAGCATGGGGGCTTTTCACTCCGCCAACTTTTTCTTTCGCCATCCCGAAACCTTTGGTGGGCTGATCGCCCTCTCGGGGCTCTATCAGGTAGGGAAATTTGTGGGGGATGCGGGGGGAATGGAAGCCTACTACAACAGCCCGCTGTGGTATTTACGCCACCTAGACGACCCCTACTATCTAAATCTCTACCGTCAGCACAAGATTGCCTTTGTGGTCGGTCAGGGCCGCTGGGAAGAGGAGTGCCTGCGCGATACCCACGAGATGGAGCAGCTTCTGCGCGAGAAGGGCATCCCAGCCATTGTGGACTACTGGGGGCACGACGTAGACCACGACTGGCCCTGGTGGCGCAAAATGCTGCCGTACTATCTGGAACGGCTGGGGGTTTGAACTCAGCCTAGACCGGATTGTAGGCCCAATAACATTTACTGGGGCCCTGGGCCAATGTAATAGGGGCGGCGCTGCTCGGCAGCGGGGGTCCGGCCTCCAAAAGCCGGAAGGGTGGAGACTGACAACGGTCTCCACCCTTTGTATAGGGGGGATGGGATGAAGGTGTTATTGCGGCCGATCGAGGCGTTTTGGAACAGCGAAGCCAAGGGGGGGTTCCTCCTCTTTGCGATGGCGGTACTGGCCTTTGTGATCGCCAACGCTGGAGGCTATGGGTGGTACACCGGGCTCAAGGAGACCGTAGTCCGCCTAAGCGTGGGGGAGTTTGCCCTCGAGAAGAGCCTCTCGAGCTGGATCAAAGATTTTTTGATGGCCTTCTTTTTTCTGTTGGTGGGCCTCGAGATCAAGCGTGAGGTGGTGCTGGGCGAGCTTTCCGATCTGCGCCGCGCCTTGCTGACCATCCTGGCCGCAGTGGGGGGGATGGTGGCCCCAGCCCTGATCTACCTGGGGTTCAACTCAGGAACCCCTGGAGCCTCCGGCTGGGGGGTGCCGATGGCCACCGATATCGCCTTCTCGCTGGGGGTGCTCTCACTGCTGGGCAACCGGGTGCCCTTTGGGCTCAAGGTCTTTCTCACCGCTTTTGCCATCGCCGACGACCTGGGAGCCATCCTGGTGATCGCCTTTTTCTATACCTCAGGCCTGAACTTCACCGCCCTCTTAATTGCCCTGGGCTTTTTCCTGCTGGCTTTGGGGATCGGGCGGCTTGGGGTACGGGTGCTCTGGCCGTACATGCTCATCGGCGCCCTGATGTGGTTCTTCACCCTCGAGTCTGGGGTCAGCCCTACGGTGGCTGCGGTGCTGCTGGCCCTGGCGATCCCGTTGACCCGCACAGTAGCCATCCCCGATCTGGGGGGGCAGCTCAAGGAGCTGGCCCACAAAGACCCCGAGCTGCTCGAGGCCGAGCTGGGGGAACTGGAGCATGTTCTGGGGAAAGCGCAAAGCCCGCTGCACCGCTTAGAACACCTCCTTCATCCTTGGGTGACCTACTTAATCCTGCCGGTGTTCGCCTTTTTTAATGCCGGGGTTAACCTCTCCGGGGCAGGGTTCGGTACGGTTGGGCTGGGGGCTTTTTTGGGGCTCTTGCTGGGTAAGCCGCTGGGAATTTTCCTGATCTGCTGGCTGGCCGTACGCTTGGGCATCGCGGCCCTGCCCGCCGGGGTGTCCTGGCCCATGCTGGTTGGGGCCGGATTTCTCGGGGGCATCGGGTTCACCATGTCGCTCTTTGTGGCCGCGCTGGCCTTCGCTGAAAAAAGCCTGCTCGACCAGGCCAAAATCGGGGTGCTCAGCAGCAGCGTGGTGGCCGCGGCCATAGGTCTGGCCCTGGTTTCGTGGACAGTGAAAAAGCGCGGGGGCTCGAGCCAAACCTAACGCATCCCCCAGTCCTGTGGGGGGGCTTTGGGCTTACCTTTGGCCAGCCTCCTGGCACTTCCCCTCAAACCTGCTATACTCTGCCTTTTGTGGAGAAGGTGCTTACCCCTAGAGCGCTGGGTTTTGCCATGCCAGCAGAATGGGCCCCGCACGCGGCCACCTGGATGGCCTGGCCCTATGACGACCAAAAGTGGTTGGGTTACCTGGAGCCGGTTCGGCAGGAATTTGCAGCCCTGGTCAATACCGTGGCCCGGTTCGAGCCCGTGCACCTGTTGGTCAACGACCCGGAGTCCGAGGCCGATGCCCGGCACCGGCTGAGCGGTGAGGTTCGCCTTCACCAGATCCCCCACGACGACCTGTGGCTGCGCGACAGCGGCGCCCTCTTTGTCCGCAAGAACGGCCTGGTGGCCCTGGTCAATTGGGAATTCAACGGCTGGGGGGGGAAGTATCCCGCCCAACTGGACAACCAAATTCCTCGGCAGATGGCCCATATCCTGGGGGCCCAGCTCTTCAACCCTGGAATTGTGATGGAGGGGGGTTCCCTCGAGGTCAACGGCCTGGGGATCGGGATCACCACCCGCCAGTGCCTGCTCTCTCCGGGGCGCAACCCAGGCCTGAACGAAGAGGACCTCGAGGGATACCTGCGCGACTACCTGGGCATAGACCACCTGATCTGGCTGGGAAGGGGGCTTGAGGGGGATCACACCGATGGCCACATCGATACCCTGACCCGCTTCACCGACGCCTCCACGGTGGTGACCTCCATCTGCGAGGATTCCGACGACCCCAACTGGGGGCCCTTGCAGGAAAACCTGGAGATCCTGGAAAGCCTGGGGGCATTCCGCATCGTCCGGTTACCGCTGCCTCGGCACCCGCGCTGGCTCGAGGCCTCAACCCGGCTGCCCCTGACCTATGCCAACTTCTATGTGCTCAACGGGGCCGTACTGGTTCCGCAGTACGGCGACCCCAATGACGAGCGGGCTCTGGAGATCCTGCGCCCGCTGTTTCCAGGCCGCCAGGTGATCGGGCTGCAAAGCCAGGCTCTGTTCACCGGTGGGGGCAGCTTTCACTGCGTTACCCAGCAGCAGCCCGAGGGCAGCATCTTTCCGGCCAGCGCGCCTTCGGTGGGAAAGGAGAAATGATGGCACTCCGATTGGCGGTCATCCAGATGAGCATGTCGGGGGTCCGCGAGGACAACGTAGACAAAGCCAGCTCGAGGGTCCGCCAGGCGGCCCAGCAGGGGGCCCACCTGATCCTCTTGCCTGAGCTGTTCGAGAACCTCTACTGGTGCCAGGTCGAGCGTGAAACCTACTTCGCTTGCGCCAACCCGGTAGACCACCACCCCTTCCTGCCCCATTTTCAGCAACTGGCCAAGGAGCTGGGGGTGGTGCTGCCGCTTTCCTTTTTCGAAAAAGCCGGACAGGCGCATTACAACAGCCTGGCCATGATCAACCACGATGGGGAGATTTTGGGGATCTACCGCAAGTCCCATATCCCCGATGGCCCGGGCTATGAGGAGAAATACTACTTCAATCCCGGGGATACGGGGTTTAAGGCTTTTGCCACCGGGGTGGGCAGCGTAGGGGCGGGCATCTGCTGGGATCAGTGGTACCCCGAGGCTGCCCGCAGCATGGCCCTTCTGGGAGCGGAAATCCTGCTCTACCCCACCGCCATCGGCAGCGAGCCGCCCGAGTCCGGTGGGGTGGATACCAAAGAGATGTGGCAACGGGTGATGATCGGGCACGCGGTGGCCAACCTGTGCTACCTGGGAGCCGCCAACCGGGTGGGCACGGAGACGGTGGAAGGCAAAACCCAGACCTACTACGGCAGCTCTTTTATAACCGACTATATGGGCAATAAGCTGGCCGAAGCGGGCCGAGAGGAAGAGACCATCCTCTACGCCGACCTCAACCTAGAAGAAGCCCGAAGCTTCCGCGCGGGGTTCGGTTTTTTCCGCGACCGCCGACCCGAGCTCTATGGCCCCCTCCTAACCTTGGACGGCAAAACCCGGCGGGCCTAGCCCCGCGCGGGATCGTGTAGGCTGGGGTCACCATGCAGCGGGTCTGGGTTAGCTTTCTCCTCGCGGCCCTGATGCTGCTGGGGTTTTTGTATCTGCGCAACCAGCCCCCCTCTCCCCTCCCCACCTCGAGCTCGAGCCTGATCGTGCATGGGGTTAGGGTGTATGACCTGAATGGCCGGCTGGCCTATCAGGGCGATGTGGATCTGGGGCCGGTTCTGGAGCGGGTGGCTCGAGGCGAACGCGACCCCCACCGCGACGATGGCACCGTGTTTGCTAACCGCGAAGGGCGATTGCCGGCCCAGCCCAGGGGATACTACAGGGAGTATGTGGTGCGCACCCCTGGTCTGAGTTCGGTCGGCCCCCAACGGCTGGTGATAGGGGCCAAGGGCGAGGTGTATTACACGCCGGATCACTACAACACCTTCATACGGGTACGGTGATGATGCAGGATCCCCAAGGGCTACAGCAGGTGGAAAACCCCGCCGCAGAGGCCATTCTGCAACTCCCTGCGGCCTCGCTGCCCGCGCTCGAGCAGCTCGCAGATAAGGGCTACTTCGTCGCCCGGGTGGACCGCGCCCCGGTATTCGACAAGCCCACCCTGCTGCACGCGCTCTACCAGAGCTGTGCAATGCCGGCCTATTTCGGCTTCAACTGGGATGCCCTATACGACATGCTCACCGATTTTTCCTGGAAACCCGCCCGGGGGTATGTGCTGGTATTCCAAGACTTCGGGCTGCTGCAGCAGCGGGCTCCTCAGGAAGCCCAGACCTTTCTCCAGATCGTGCGCGAGGCCAGTCAGGCCCGCCAGGCCGACCAGGCCCCCCCGCTCAAACTGGTGCTCCTCGAGGCCTGAGCTCACGGATATAGGCGGGCCTCGAGCCGGGCCTTCACCCCCGGCCACTCCTCATCCAGAATCGAGTAGATCGCGGTATCGCGGATCACACCGCTGGGATAGATCTGATCCTTGCGCAAAACCCCCTCGTACACCGCCCCTAGCTTCTCAATGGCCCGGCGACTGCGCAGGTTGCGGGCGTCAGCGCGGAACTGCACCCGGATGACCCCCAGGGTTTCAAAAGCGTGCCGCAGGAGCAGAAACTTGCTCTCCGGGTTGGCCTTTCCCCCCTGGAAAGGGGTGAAAATCCAGGTGGTGGTCTCCAGTTGGCGATACTGTGGGTTTACCCGCACGTACCCGGTGCGCCCGACCATCTGCCCTTCGCCTGGGTCCACGATGGCCCAGTTAACCCGGTCTGGGGCCGAGAGCAGGTGCTGGATGTAGGTGGCCATGGCCTCGAGGGTGGGCGCTTGGGGGGCGTAGCTCATGTACTGCACCATCCCGGCCTCATAGTAGGGGAGCATGTCTTGGGCATGGGCCAAGGTCAGGGGCTCGAGGCGGAAAAACCGCCCTTGCAAAACCACGGCCCGGTGCCACAGCGGATCCGTAACGTCGGCTAAACCCATATAACCCAACGCTATCATTTCCGTGGCATAGACTAGAAGCTGTGATTCGGGTCGGCATCTTGACGGTCTCTGGCGACGGTGCGCGCGGTGCGGACGAAGACGCCACCGTAGCGGCTTTGCGCGAAACCCTGCTCTATGGGCCTTACGAGGTGGTGGCGGTGGACACAGTGCCCGACGAAGCCGCCCAGATCAAGCGGGTGCTGCGGCTGTGGTCCGACCGGGATGGCCTGGACTTAATCCTCACTGTGGGCAGCATTGGCCTCTCGGCCAAAGACCACACCCCCCAGGCCACCAGCGAGATGCTCGAGAAGGCCGTCCCCGGCATCCCCGAGTTCATCCGGTTGATGACCTTCAAAAATGAGCCCTCCATCGCCCTAACTCGAGGGGTAGCCGGCAGCCGGGGCAAAACCCTGATCCTCAATCTACCGGGGGGTCAGAGCGCAGCCACCGCCGCCCTCGAGGTGGCCCTCCCCCTGGTGCTGAACGCGGTGGAGAGCATCACCGGCAGAAGCCTGGCCTCCCCCGCGCGCAGTTCGTAAGTTTGCCCGCATCTTATGAATTTCAGCGAGCTGCTCTCCCATCTCTTGCAAAAAGGCGCCTCCGAGGTTCACTTTCACGCCGGGATGCCGGTGCTGGCCCGGATAGGGGGTCAGTTGCAAAGCGTGGGGGGGCGCAAGCTCAAGCCCACCAGCACCGCGGCGCTGGTGCAGCAGCTCTGTAGCCCCCAGCAAAAAGCCCGGCTCGAGGTCTACCGCCAGGTGGACCTGGCCTATAGCCTTCCTGGGGTGAGCCGATTGCGGGCCAACGTTTTCTACCAGCGCGGCTCAGCCAGCGTGGTGTTCCAGGTCATAGGGCCGCAGGAGGCAAGCCTTCAACAGGTCAACCTCCCCGAGAAGTACCTGCATCACTTCCGTGACCTCGACCGGGGATTGCTGCTGGTGGTCGGGCCTCGCGGTGCCGGCAAAAGCACCACCTTGGCCCGACTGGTGGATGAGATCAACACCACCCAGGCCAAGCTCATCCTCACCATCGAGGACCCCATCGAGTATCTGCACAAGAGCAAGCGCTCCGCGGTGGTTCAGCGGGAAATCGGCAGCGACGCGGTCAGCTTCGAGGCCGCCCTGATGGGGGCCCAGCGCCAGCGCCCAGATGTGATCGCCATCGGAGAAATTCGCGACGTCAGCACCGCTTCAGCGGCCCTGAATGCCGCCCAGAACGGGCACCTGGTGCTGAGCACGCTGGTTGCACCGGACAGCGCGCGGGCCATCCACACCTTGCTCAAGCTGTTTCCCCCGGAAGAGCGCATGGCCCAGCGCATCGTGCTGGCCGAAAGCCTGGTTGGGCTGATCGCCCAGCGCCTGATCCCCAGCACGGCTGGGGAGCGGGTCGCGGTGATGGAGGTCGTGCTGATGGGCCCGGCCTTGCGGGAAGTGCTCAAACACCCCGAGTCCAATGGGCGCTTCCAGGAGCTCCTGCACGACCCTAGCCTGGCCGATTGTCAGAGCTTCGACGCCCACCTGCTCGAGCTCTACCGCAGCGGGCAAGTAGACTACCAAACCGCCCTGCTCAACACCACCGATCCAGCCCACTTCGAAGCCGAAGCCTCCCATCCGCTCTAGCTCCTGGCGGCGGGCGAGCCTCTGGGCCCGAAAGCTGGTAGCCTAAAGGCCATGTTCCGTTCGCAGCGCACCCCGAAGAGCGGGGGGGTTTTTCTCGAGATGGACCGGGCGAAATCCAGGGCTAAAGCCCAGGGTCTAGCGGTTATAGATCTCTCCATCGGGGCTTCCGACCTGCCCCCGCCCCCCGAAGCCCTCGAGGCCTTGAAAGCGGCCGTAGACGACCCCCAGACCTACGGCTACTGCCTTAAGTCCGGTACCCTGCCGCTGCTCGAAGCAGCCACCCGCTGGTATGCGGAGCGCTTCGGCCTCGAGCTCGATCCGCACCGAGAGGCCCTGGCCCTGATTGGCTCCCAGGAAGGCCTGGCCCACCTGTTGATGGCGGTGGCCGACCCAGGGGACGGGTTGATCCTGTGTGACGTGGCTTACCCCTCTTATTTTGGGGCCGCCAGTGTAGCCGGGCTCCAGACCCACCTGATGCCCCTGGGGCCTGACCTTCTCCCCGAGCTCTCCGCTGTGCCCGAAGCGGTTGCGCGAGGCGCCAAGGCCCTGCTCCTCAACTACCCTAACAACCCCACCGCAGCCCTGGCCCCCAGGCCGTTCTTCGAGGCGGCTCTCGAGTTCTGCGCGCGCTATGACCTGCTGCTGATCCATGACAACCCCTATCTCGACCAGGCTCTAGAACCCACGGTCTCCCCTTTGGCCCTACCGGGAGGCCGGGAACGCACCGTAGAACTGTTCAGCTTTGCCAAGAGCTACCACCTGGCCGGGTTCCGCCTGGGATTTGCCCTGGGCCATGCCGAGGCCATCGCCAGCCTCGAGGCCCTCAAAGCCCCGATTGATTTCAACCCCTATCTCGGCATCCAGCGCATGGGGATCGCTGCGCTGAAGGTTTCGTCCGAGCGCCTACAGCGGGATGCCCAGACCTGGGCCCACCGCCGCCAAACCATGGTGGCGGCCCTAGAGGCTCAGGGCTGGAGCGTTCCGCTGCCGAAAGCCTGCATGTACCTGTGGGCTGAGCTCCCCCAGGGGTTAGGGCTGAACGACCTCGAGTTCTGCACCCACCTGGTGGCCGAGACCGGGGTAGCCCTCTCCCCTGGGCGGGCCTTTGGCCCCGGTGGGGTGGGGCGGGTGCGCTTGGCCTTGGTCCAGCCGGAAGCCGTGCTGCTCGAGGCCGCCGAGCGCATCGGGGGGTTCATCCGGCGGAAAGCTCGAGACTAAACCTCCAATGTCGCCCTGGTCTGTTCTTGCCGCCGCCATGATCGCCGGAACCGCGGTTTCGGCCATCGGGCAGGCCTATCCCACCTTGGCTCCCTACATCCGCGCCGACCTCGGGCTTTCGCTCGCAGCGGTGGGGTTGCTCAATACCTTTATCTACCTGGGCACCATGCTGGGGGCTCTTCCAGCCGGCTGGCTCACCGACCGCTTAGGCAGCCGTACCCTGCTGATCGCAGGGGCGCTGGCCGCGGCCTTATTGGCCATACTGATCGCCCTGCTGAGCCACACCCCCTCCAGCTTTGTGCCTTTGCTGGTGCTGGTGGGGTTGGTGGTGGCCTCCTCTACCCCGGCAGGGTCGCAGGCGGTGGCCCAGTCGTTCCCGCCTCAGCGCCGAGGGTTGGTCATTGGGCTGCGCCAGATGGCCGTGCCCTTGGGGGGAACCCTGGCCGCCGCAATTTTCCCCGCCGTGGCCCACAGCCTGAACTGGCGCTGGGCCTCGGGGGTCGCGGCGCTGCTGGGGGTGTTGGCGGCCTGGGTGGCCTCGAGGCTTTACTACGAACCGCTTCCCCCAAATTCCAGCCCTCACCTCCCCAAGCCCCCTTTTCGGCAAATCCTGCGCGAGCGCGATATCCTGCTGGCCGCGGTGGCCGGGGTCACGCTGCCCACGGGGCAGTTCGTGATGATCACCTACCTGATCCTCTTCCTGAAAGAGCGCTTTGGGCTGCCCGAGCTCACCGGGGCGGCCCTGCTGACCGCAGCCCAGTTCGCCGGAGCCCTGAGCCGGGTGGCTTGGTCGTGGCTCTCAGACCACACCGGTGGGGCCCGGCGTCCCTTGCTGGTGCTGATGGTGGGGCTGGCCGGCCTGAGTGCCCTGGTTCTGGCTTGGCTGCCTACCGGTACGCCGCTGTGGGCCAAGGTTGCCCTGGTGGTGCTCTACGGGGCCACCGCGCTGGGCTGGCAGGGGCTGCATTTCTCTCTCCTGACCGAGCTTTCTCCGCCAGGGCTAGAAGGTCAGGTGGTGGGGTTTGGTCTGGTGTTTACCTCCATCGGCATCGCCCTGGCCCCCCCGCTCTTCGGATTGCTGGTGGAGCTGAGCGGCAGCTATGGCCTGGGTTGGGTGGCCCAGGCCGCGGTGTTCGGGGTGGGGGCTACTCTTCTCTGGAACGTGAGGGAGAAGCCCCGGAGCCGCCTCAAACCAGATAGGTCTTGAACCAGTTCAGGGTCAGCGCCCAGGCATCCTCCGCCGCCGCTTGGTTGTAGTTGGGGCCCGTATCGTTGTTGAAGGCGTGATTGGCCCCTTCGTAGATTTTGATCTGGTAGCGAATGTTCGCCCCTTTGAGGGCGGCCTCGAGGGCGGGAATTCCCTGGTTGATCCGGGCATCGTTGCCGCCGTAGATGCCTAGCACCGCAGCCTTGATAGCGGGCACCTTGGCCAGATCCGGCGCAGGGCCATAGAAGGGCACCGCCGCCTTGAGCTCGGGGGCCTCGGTCGCCAGCCGCCAGGCCAGGCCCCCGCCAAAGCAAAACCCCACCACCCCCAGCTTGTCCGCCTGCACGCCTGGGGTGTTTTTGAGGACCCCCAGGGCTTCTTGTAGGTTGGCGATGTGCTCCTCGGCTGGGGTCTGGGCCAAGTAAGCCGAGATCTGGGCGGTATCGCTGAACTGGGCCGTACCCCCAACCTTAGAGACCAGATCGGGCGCCAGGGCAATGTACCCGGCCTTGGCCAAACGACGGGCGATATCCTGGATGTGCGGCTGGAGGCCCCGGTTCTCATGAATGACCAGGACCCCCGGGGCCGAGGCTCCCCCCGCAGGCCGGGCCAGGTAGGCCATCTGCTCAAAGCCTCGAGCCGTATAAGTCAGCATCTGGGCTTGAATTGAGGGGTCGTTGGGATCCACTTTGGGCTTGGCCTCCGGCGGGCTGGCCTGGGGGTTGGCCTGCTGGGCCTGGGCCAACTCAGCCGCGCTTACCCCGGTGATCCCTAGGGAAACCAAAAGGGTTCTTGCCCCCGCCACCCCCCCGCCCAAAATCACCGTGCGGCGCAGGAATTCCCGGCGGTCAATCTCCCCCTCGCGGTAGTCTTCGGCGAACTCCTCAACCACATAACGGAACAGGTCCTGCCGCTCGCTCACGCTCATGATCTGGCCTCCTCAAAATTGAGTCTGGCCGATTAACCCAGTGCAAAGCTCGAGGCAGGGCACAAATCATAAGCTCATTTTTAAGAAACCGGCCCTTACAAGCCTACTTAACCTTGAGCAGCTCGGCCAACTGCCCGTAGAGCCGCTCTTCTTCAGGGGTGGGTTGGGTGGGAACCACCAGCTTGATCTCGGCGTACTGATCGCCGCGGGTTCCATCTTTGCGCGGCCAGCCCTTACCCTTAAGCCGCAGCCGGCGTCCGCTCTGGGTCCCCTTGGGGATACTGAGGCTCACCGCCCCATCCAGGGTCTGCACCCGTGCGCTTCCCCCCACCACCGCGATGGGGGCCGGGACCTCGGCGGTAACGTAGATGTCGTCGCCCTCGAGGCGCATCTCGGCTCGGGTCTGTAGGCGAACCACCAGGTACAGGTCTCCCCCAGCCCTGCCCTTGCCCGCCAAACGAATTTTTTGCCCCTCCCGCACCCCCGCCGGGATGCGTACGGTCAGGCGCTCGCCCCCAATCGAAAGGGTTTTTTCCCCGCCACGATAGGCCTCCTCCAGCGAAAGCGGGAGCTCGGCTTCGAGGTCAGCCCCGCGCCGTGAGGGGCGGGCGGCCTGCCCGAATAAATCCTCGAGCCCCCCAAAGCCCGTCCCCCCGCGGCCCCCCAGGTTACCGAAGAGCGACTGGAAGAACTCAGAGAAGTCCCCGATGTTGCCGCTGAATCCACCAAAATTGCCTGCGTCTGGGGGAGGCCCCTGCCAGCTACGGTTGGCGGCCTCTGAGCCGTACTGGTCGTAGAAGCGCCGCTTTTCGGGGTCGGAAAGCACGGTGTAGGCTTCGTTGATCTCCTTGAACCGCTCCTCTGCTCCGGGGTCTTTGCTCACGTCCGGGTGATGTTTGCGGGCCAATTTCTTGAACGCCTTCTTGATCTCCTCTTCGGAGGCGTTTTTAGAAACCCCTAAGATGGCGTAGTAGTCTTTGTAGGCCATATTGATTGCCGCAAGCCGCCGGGCCAATAGCGAAGGGTAAAACCGAGTTTAGCGCTCCGCACTTTGCCCGTTGCCCTGCGCCTCCTTCACCCCGCTGCCCACCACTACCCGGGCCGGACGCACCAACGCCTCCCCGTACTGAAACCCCTGTTGATACACGTGCACCACTTTACCTTCCTCGCCCTCCACTGCTCCAATGGCCTCGTGAATCCTGGGGTCAAAGGGCGTGCCCACCCCAGGAACGGGTTCCACCCCCAGGCCCTTCAGGTTGCGGGCGAAATTCTCCAGTACCGTCTTGATCCCTGGGATCAGGTCTTCAGGCTTGGCTTGGGCAAACCCCAAGGCCCGCTCGAGGTCATCTAGGGTTCCCAACAGGCTACGCACCGCCTCGAACTTACCAGCGCGGTTGGCGCTCTCCAGCTCCTGGGCGCTGCGCTTGCGATAGTTGTCAAAATCGGCGTAGAGGCGAATGTACTTCTCCTTAGCCGCCCTGAGTTCCGCTTGGAGCACCTCGAGCTCTGCCCTGAGCCGCTCTACCTCGGGAATTTCTCCCTCCGGAGCCGGTTGAGCATTTTGGGAGCCGTTGGCCTCCACCTGGGTTTGCGCTGTTTTATCCTTTTCCATCCCCACAACCTCATCCAGAGTATAGGGTTGGGGGTCGAGCGCATGGCTGATCTCACACCCCCAACCCTCCCCGTCCGGCTTAGTCCGCCGGCTTGAAATCCGCGTCAATCACATCGTCGGGCTTGTTGCCGCCTTGGCTCGGCCCCGTACCGCCGGTGGTCCCCACCGTAGCCCCCTGCTCATAGGCTTGTAGAGCAGAAACCAACTCCTCGGTGGCGCTGCGCACCTCAGCGTCGCTGGGGCTGCCCTCGAGCAGGCTCTTGGCCTTAGCCACCGCGGCCTCGAGGCGGCTCTTGGCCTCGGGGGTGCTTTCCTTCTCGCCCATCACCCGCTCGGCCTGGATCCGGGCGGTGTCCAGAGAGTTCCGTAGGTCGGCGCTCTCGCGGCGCTTGCGGTCGGCCTCGGCGTTGGCCTCAGCCTCTTTTACCATCCGGTCAATCTCCTGCTCGCTGAGGGTAGTGGTGTTCTGGATGGTGATGCTGGCCTCTTTGCCGGTGGATTTCTCCTTAGCGGTGGCGTGGAGGATGCCGTTGGCGTCAATGTCGAAGGTGACCTCAATCTGCGGCATCCCTGCAGGCATGGCCGGAATCCCATCCAGCCGGAAGCGGCCCAGGCTCTTGTTGTCCGCGGCCATCGGGCGCTCACCTTGCAGCACGTGGATCTCCACCGAGGGCTGATTGTTTTCCGCGGTGGTGAAGGTCTCCGAGCGGCGGGTGGGCACGGTGGTGTTGCGCGGAATCAGCACGGTGCTCACCCCACCCTTGGTCTCGACCCCCAGCGAGAGCGGGGTCACGTCCAACAGCACCACGTCCTCGACCGAACCGGTCAGCACCCCCGCCTGCACGGCGGCCCCCAGGGCCACCACCTCATCGGGGTTGACGCTGCGGTTGGGCTCCTTACCCAGCATCTCCTTGACGATCTGCTGTACCGCCGGAACCCGGGTCGCCCCTCCTACCAGCAACACCTCTTGAATCTGCGAAGCGCTGAGGTTGGCATCCTTGAGGGCCTGGTCCACCGGGGCACGAACCCGCTTGAGCAGCGGTTGAATCAGCTCCTCGAACTTGGCCCGGGTCAGCTTGCGCTCGAGGTGCAGAGGGGTTTTGGAAACCGGGTCCAGGCCGATGAAGGGCAGGCTGATGGTGGTCTCGGTGACGTTGGAAAGCTCGATCTTGGCCTTCTCAGCAGCCTCGATCAGCCGCTGCAGGGCCTGACGATCGGCCTTGAGGTTGACCCCACCCGATTCCTTCTTGAACTCCTCCACCAGCCAGTCCACGATGGCGTGGTCCATGTCTGAACCGCCCAGGTGGGTATCCCCTGCGGTAGAGAGTACCTTGAACACCCCGTCGCCGATCTCGAGCACGGTCACGTCAAAGGTTCCGCCGCCTAGGTCGAAGACCAGCACGGTCTCATCGCCCTTCTTGTCCAGCCCATAGGCTAGGGCTGCCGCGGTGGGCTCGTTGATGATGCGCAGCACCTCGAGGCCCGCGATCTTCCCGGCGTTGGTGGTGGCCTCACGCTGGGAGTTGTTGAAGTAGGCCGGAACGGTGATTACCGCCTTGGTGACCTTCTCCCCCAGCTTCTTGCTGGCATCTTCTACCAGCTTGCGCAGGATCATCGCCGAGATCTCCTCGGGCGTGTAGAGCTTACCCGCGATGTCCACCCGTACCCCGCCATCGGGGCCCTGCACCACCTTGTAGGGGGCGCGCTTGGCTTCCTCTTGTACCTCCTCCCAACGCCGCCCGATGAAGCGCTTGATCTCGAAGACCGTGCCCTCGGCGTTGAGCACCGCCTGGCGCCGGGCCACCCGACCCACCAGTTGCTCCCCGCCCTTAAACGCCACCACACTGGGGGTGGTGCGCTCCCCTTCGGCGTTCTCCAGCACCACTGGGCTGCCGCCCTCCATGATCGCGATAACGCTGTTTGTCGTTCCTAAGTCAATTCCTACGGCTTTGGCCATGATCCACCTCACAGGGGCATGTGCTTGTTTCTTCACACAGACACGCTAAACAGGCCCACTAGGCCCTAGGATAGCTTCTCTCAGCACTCATGTCAATAGAGTTGAGTGAAGTATTATCAAGTAGAGCAGCCTCGAGTCGCCGGGGTCTGCTCGAGTCTGGAAGGATTCCCCCCCAGAATGAGTCTGGCCTGAGGCCGCTCCAGCCGCACCTTTATCCCACCTGGCCATAGGTACGCTTGACTACCTTTGGCTTAATTTTTAGGTGTACCCTAGAAGAACGATGAACCGTTTGCCGCTCAATATCAATCTCTGGTTCGTACTGGGTGCGGCGATCCTAATCGCCTGGGCATTCAGCCTTACCTCTACCAACCAGGCCCCTTCCAATAAAATCTTCTACACCACCTTCTTGAGCGAGATTGACCAGGGGCGGGTGAAAACCCTCACCCTAGATGGTCGGCAAATCAACGGTACCCTCAAAGACGACAGCAGCTTTGTCACCTTTGCCCCCAGCGCGATTGATACCAATACCATCCGCGAGTGGGGGCAGAAGGGCATCTCCGTGGAGGTGGTCGGGCCTAAGCGGGAAAACCCGCTTATGGGGTTCCTGGTTCCCCTCCTGTTGGTGGGGCTATTGTTCGCGATTTTTTGGTACTTTTCCCGCAACCGGGGGCCTTCCGGCGATAATGCCTTCAGCTTCACCAAGAGCCGAGCCAAGGTGCTCACCGAGGCGCCCAAAACCAGCTTCCGCGATGTGGCGGGCTGTGAGGAGGCCAAGGACGAGCTGAAGGAAATTGTTGAGTTTCTCAAGTCCCCGGCCCGCTTTCACGAAATGGGGGCCCGAATTCCCAAGGGGGTATTGCTGGTGGGGCCTCCAGGCTCGGGCAAGACCCACATCGCCCGGGCCGTAGCGGGAGAGGCCAAGGTACCTTTCATCGCGGCTTCCGGCTCGGACTTCGTAGAGATGTTCGTGGGGGTGGGCGCGGCCCGGGTGCGCGACCTCTTTGATACCGCCAAGCGACACGCCCCCTGCATCATCTTTATCGATGAGATCGACGCGGTCGGGCGGCGGCGCGGGGGTGGGGTAGGGGGAGGCAACGACGAGCGGGAGCAAACCCTCAACCAGCTTCTGGTCGAGTTGGATGGCTTCGAGAAGGAAACCAGCATCATCGTCATGGCCGCCACCAACCGCCCGGATGTGTTGGACCCAGCCCTGCTGCGCCCCGGACGCTTTGACCGCCAGGTGGCCATTGACGCCCCGGACGTGCGGGGGCGTGAACAAATCCTCAAGATTCACGCCAAGGGCAAACCCTTGGGCGAAGACGTGGACCTGGCCCTTCTGGCCCGGCGCACTCCGGGGTTTGTGGGGGCGGATTTAGAAAACCTCCTCAACGAAGCGGCCTTGCTGGCGGCTCGAGACAACCGCAAAAAAATCACCATGAAGGACATGGAGGAGGCGGCGGATCGGGTGATCATGGGGCCGGCCAAAAAGAGCCTGGTCATCACCCCACGGGACCGGGAAATCACCGCCTACCATGAAGCCGGGCATGCCTTGGCCATGCACTACATCGAGCATGCCGACCCCCCCCATAAGGTCACGATCGTTCCCCGCGGACGGGCCATGGGGTTTGCCATGCCCCAGCGTCAAGACAGCCTGCACTACTCCAAAAAGCGCCTCACCGCCCAGATCGGGGTAGCGCTGGCTGGGCGGGTGGCCGAGGAGCTGGTCTTCGAGGATGTGACCACCGGGGCGGAGAACGATTTCAAGCAGGCCACCGACCTGGCCCGGCGGATGATCACCGAGTGGGGAATGCACCCTGATTTCGGTTTCGTCGCGTATCAAGTGCGCGAAGACACCTACCTGGGGGGGTACGATACCCGGCAGTACAGCGAGGAAACCGCCAAGCGGATTGACGAGGCCGTACAGAAGCTGCTGCAAGAACAGCACGATGAGGTGTATAAGCTGCTCACCGAGCACCGGGACGTGCTCGAGCGGGTCACCCAAGCCCTGCTCGAGTTTGAAACCCTCAACAGCGAGGAGTTTCTGCGGGTGGTGGAGGGGGAGCGGCTCGAGGAAGCCCCCGAAGAAGCCCCCAAAGACGAAAAGGAGACCCCCCGCATCGTGCCCAAGATCAAGCCCAACCTGGGCGGGGTTTGAGGGCGCTAGGGCCAGGCCCGCGTTACATTAAGTGAAGGTCAACCGGGCTGGGTCGTTTGCCGTTGCGGGGCCGGGCTAACCAGGGACAGAATGGGCCTGGAATATGGTCACCGCGGACTTACTCCGATATGTACAGCGCAAGCTCGAGCACGGGATGAGCCCGGAACAGATTCGCCAGGTGCTGGAGAGACGGGGTTGGCCTAAAGCGGACGTGCAGGAGGCCTTGAGCCAGAGCGTCAAGCCCGAAGTACGGCCAACCTTGCTGGAGGCGGCTCCCGAGGCCAGGGATTCCTCTCCCCTCGAGCCAGGCTTGATGACCGGGCTGTTTCGCATCGGCTTTGCTGGGGTGTTCCTGGTCAACAGCGTGGTGGCGGTGGTTGAGCCCAATTCCTTCATCAAGCTGATGCAGGGCAGCTTTATGGGGCAGTTCGTCCACAACTTTGCCCCCTTTACTGCCCTCATCGCGGTCAACGATGCCGCGCTCGGGCTGCTGATCCTCTCCGGGCGGTGGCCCAACTATGTGCTGGCCTGGTCCGGCCTGTGGCTGCTGGCGGTGACGGTCATTAAGGCTACCGCCCTGCGATAGGATCCCTCAGACCGTGTGGCGCAGGCGCTCGAGATAAATCTCCACCAGGGCCTCCCCCTGAACCCCCACACAAACCCCTACCGGTGGCCGTCCTTGCCAGGGCCGCAGGGCCTCTCGCTCTTCTGAACTCCCGGTCTGGGGGTTGGGCCAGGTTTTGCCTCGCCCCACCCCGATGGTCTCCACCCGTATCGGCCACTGCTGCACCGTGAAGAGTTCAGGGTGTAGCAGGTACAAGATGGCCGTGGGGTCGTGCAGGTGGATCCCCCCCCAATTGCCCCGGCGACGGGCAAACTCGCGATAAAACGGCACGATGCGGCTGAGGTGTCGGGCCATCGCCGAAGGAATCGCTGCCAGCGCAGCGATCTGTGCGTCGGTCATCAACACCTGCTGGGTTACATCCAACCCCACCATCGTGATCTTCCAGCCGGCCCCCAATACCACATCGGCAGCCTCAGGGTCATTGTGGATGTTGGCCTCGGCCGCGGGGGAGGCGTTGCCTGGGACCAGGGCGTTTCCCCCCATGAGCACCACCCCGGCCACCGCCTCTACCAGGCGGGGCTCGAGCCGCAAGGCCAGAGCCAGGTTGGTCAGGGGACCCACCGGCACCAGAGTGACCTCTCCTGGATGAGCCAGCACCGTCTCTATGATGAACTGCGCGGCACTCAGGCCCAGCGGGGCCTTCTGCGGCGGGGGCAAAAAGGTGTTGCCCTGCCCGTCCTCACCGTGGATGA
The DNA here is from genome assembly GCF_003574355.1 of Meiothermus granaticius NBRC 107808. GTDB lineage: Bacteria > Deinococcota > Deinococci > Deinococcales > Thermaceae > Meiothermus > Meiothermus granaticius. The sequence continues at coordinate 22,511 of NZ_QWLB01000016.1, forward strand.
AAGGCACCGGGCCGCCAAAGGGCCGAACCAGCGGGGCTCGGGCGCCCTGGGCTACCGGGATCTCGCTGCGCCCGGCAATTTCCAGCAGGCGCAGGGCGTTGGTGGTGGCCAGGTCAGTTTGAACGTTGCCAAAAACCGTGGTTAGCCCCAATAGCTCGAGCTCAGGGCTGGCCAGGGCCAGAAATATCGCCATGGCATCGTCTACGCCAGGATCGGTGTCGATCAGGATCTTGCGCGGCGGGGTCATAGGACCACTATACCGAGGCCGGGCTATCCGCTACGCAAGGCCCGTTTGAACAACTGCGGGGCGAACTCGGTGACCGCCCGTAAAAACCCCGTGATGCCCCGAGCCCGCCCAGGGGTAATGTATACCGGTACCCCCAGGCTCTCGGCCTCGAGCCGTACAGGCTCGGATAGATCGTGCCCCACATAGCTGGAGATGATGATCATGCCGTGAGCCCGCTCCAGCCGGCTCTGAATCCGGCGAAGCACCTCTCGGCCAGCGGTATTGCCATCGGAATCGAACCAATCCAGCCGCAAGCCCTGGGCCTCGAGGTAGGGCACCATCCGGCTGCGAAGCTGGGTATGCCCCCCCACCACCACCAAGTACTCCCCATGAAAGCGCGGCAGGGTGCCCCGCATCAGGGTTTCTGGCGTGGTCGCCGCGAGGGCATCCGCGGTCCCTTCGAGCTGGGCCAGGGCCCGGGAGGTGGCCTTCAGCTCCTCGAGGTAGAGCCCCAGCTCGGGATCGGTGGGGTTGAGGAACAGCAGGTTGCGCAGGATTTCGCGGGCCAGCTCCAGGTCTTTCTCGGCGTAGTAGGCCATCTCCAGGGCCTTGCGCCAATGCTCCGCCGCTTTGCTGTAGGCCCCTACCCGCTCGTAGTGCTCGGCCAGATCGTAGATCACCTCGAGCGCATCCGGGGTTTGGGCCAGTTCCGAGAGCAGCAGCCCCTCGGCCCCCAGGGCCTGTCCAGCGCTGTAGAGGGCCGCCAGGTACTGCCTTCGCACGGTCTCAGCCTCATGGCTCTGGCTGAAGCTGCGGGAGAGGCGATAGGCCTGCTCGAGGTACTCCAGCGGCGGGTCTAGGGTGCGCTCGAGCCACCCCACCAGGATGCGAAAGGCCTCCCAGGGGCCTTCCAGGGTCTCAACCAGGCGCAACAGCTCGTCAATCTGGGTATCCAGCAAATCCAGCCCGCCGTCCCGCACCCGACCCAAAAACTCCCGGGCCAGCACCGGCTCCCCGGCCTTCAGAGCCTCCTGGGCCAGGGCATACAGCTCGGAGACGGTATAGGCCTTATGGGCATGGGCCCGCTTGTGGTCTCCCAACACCTCCGGCGTGGAGTAGTTCAGGGCTCGCTTGGAGAGGGCCAGCAGGTGATAAGCACTTCCCGCGCTCTCATCCCGCGATTCCCGCGCAGCCCGCTCGAGCAGCCGCAGGGCTTCAGCGTGTCGCCCCTCACGGTGGCGCAGCATCCCCAAGGCCAAAAGCGCCGTCGCGTCCTCGGCCTTGGCCACCGCATCGGTGAGGTAGGGCTCGACTTCCTTGAGGGCTTCCAGGGGCACCTGGTCTAACGCCTCCGGCCCCCGCACCTTCAAACCCGCCAGGGCCAGCCCCAGGGCCCCATAGGCCTCCCCCAGATCGTAGAGCCGCTGAGCATACCGCCCCGCCCGGGCCCACAACCCCTGCTGCAATGCCGCCCGCAAGCCCCAATTCAGCAGGCCTCGAGAGAGCAGGTGGGGCGAGAGGTCCTCGGCAAACTCCACCCGGCGGCTGGCCTCACTCCAGTCCCCCTCCCGCACCGACCGCGCGACCCGCTCCTCGAGGCGCTCGAGGGCGGTGGCCAGGTAGACCTCGGCCTCCCCCAGGCCGCACTCAAAGAACTGGCGCAGGGCCTCGGAGGGGCGCCCCAGCCCCAAGTACGCCTTACCCAAAGCCAGCTTGAAACGCCCACCCCGGCTGCTGAGCTCCTCCAAGCGGGTCAGGGCCCGGCGGTAGTCCCCCTGCTCAGCCCAGCATAGGGGGCGCAGGTCCTCCGCTTCCGGTCGGCCTGCCAGGGCTAAAGCGGCGTCGGCCTCAGCAAAGCGCGAGAGTGCCAACAAGGCCCGCCCCCGCAGGAGGCCCAGCTCCCCTGTGGTCCCCTCCGGGATGCGCGCGAGGAGCTCGGCATAAGCCCCCTCCTCGAGCAGCCCCCAGGCCTGCGTCTCGGGCAGACCGGGCGGCCCCAGGACGACCGGCCCCTCCGGGCTTTCCGCCCGGTGAAGGGCCGGCTCAGGTGAGCTGGGCAGGCCGGGCTCGAGCAGCTCCTCGGGCATCCCCCCCAGCACCAGGGTGTACTCCCCCTCCCCGCTCTGGCTCACCCCCTCAAAGCCCATCCGCTCCAAGATCCGCGCCACGGCTCCAGGGTTTTTGCCCAGAAAGGGCCCATGCCCATACACCACCCGCCCCCCAGGCTTGAGCAAACCCCGTAGGCTCCGCAAGGAGTCCTCGAGGCGAAAATGGGCCGCAAACGCTGCATCGTCCAGCTCTGCGGGTACCTCGCCCAGATGCGCCTCGGGCAACACCGACAGGAGCAGCACCGCGTCCATCGGGGGGAGTTCCTCCCCAGACAGATCCCCCGCAAACCACCCCTGATGCCAGCGCACCCCCTCGCCGGTACGCTCCCGGCCCAGTCGGACCGCCTCAGGAACCCCCTCCAAGGCGTGCCATTCCAGCTCTGGCCGGGCCGCCTCCAGCAGCTTGACCAGGACCCCGGTAAAAGCCCCTACCTCGAGCACCCGCCCCTGCTGGGGCAACCACCGGGGCAGCTCCCGCAGGTAAAACTCCATAAAGGGCAGGTGCATGGCATAGATCAGGCCCTCCAACCTCTCCCGAGGGTAGCTGAGGAGTTCACGGTAAAAGGCTTGTACCCCATCCAAACCCTCTTCCCCACTCAGATAGCGTCTCCAGGCCTGCAGAATTGGTCTTCGGCGGGTAGGGCTGCCGATGCGCCGGGCCAGCTCAGCCTCAAAGCGCCCTGGGGAAAGGGGGGTATCAAGGTGAAACTGGTTGCGAAGGTAGCGCTTGACGGTGGTGTCCATCGGGGGCCTCTGGCATTTAGGCGTATGACCACAATAAGCGCAAGAGCCCGCGCTTTTGGTTAGACCACCCGCCCAGGAAGATCCCACTCGCTGGCCGGGGCTAACGTTGCCCGCCTGGGATTAGGCTACAGCATTCAAGGCTCATCCCCCACGGCATTTGAACGGGAACCGACCCCGCCCGGCCTGGGAGGCTGCATGAGGGGGGCTCGAGCCTTCCTTCATGCTTGCCTCACCCCCTTACGAAATGCTCGAGCGGAGGTATGCGCTGGCTCTCCTTCATCTGGATGCTGGGTGGCCTGGCTCTGGCCCAAACCATCTGCATCCCTCCCCCACCCCAAAGCTTTGGCAAAGACCACAAACCCCTTACCGGCTACTCGGCCCCCGGCCTCGAGGGCTACGACCGGGTGATGACCCGGCTGCTGGAAAAATATCAAATCCCCGGTGCCGCCCTGGCAGTGGCCAAGGATGGGCGGCTGGTGCTCTCCCGAGGGTATGGCTGGGCCGATGTTGCCGCCAAGGAAGCGGTGCAACCGACCTCGCTGTTTCGGCTTGCCAGCCTGACCAAACCGGTTACCGCGGTGGCCACCCTGCACCTGGGCGAGGCCCTGGTGCGCCAAGGCCGATACCCCTCCCTGAAGGCTTTTTTGGCCGAGAAGCTGATCAACCTCCTCGACCTGGAACCCTACGGCGGGAAGTTGGGGGACCCCCGGATCAAGCAGATCACCCTGCGCGACCTGCTCCAGCACTCCTCCGGCTGGAACCGCAACGCCGCGGGGGATCCAATGTATCGCCCCACTTTGGACTATGTGGCCAAGGCCATGGGCAGATCCGATACGCTCTCGAGCCGGGATCTGCTCAGCTACCTGATGAGCCGCAACCTGAGCTTCACCCCAGGAACCCGCTGGGCCTATTCCAACATCGGATATGCCGCGCTGGGGCAGGTCATCGAGCGGCTGAGCGGCCAAAGCTACCAAGCCTACGTCACCGAAATGCTGGCCAGGGTGGGGATCCGGGATGTGCGCTTTGCCCGCACCCGCGAAACCGACCGCTGGCCGGGGGAGGTCCATTACTACGATTTCCCCAACGCCCCCTTGGTGGCCTCGATCCTGGACGGAAAGCAGGCCCCGCGGCCCTATGGGGACTTCTACCTCGAAGCCCAGGAGGCCAACGGTGGGTTGGTGGCCTCCGCTCAGGACATTGTGCGTTTGGTGGTGAGCCTGGAAGGCCTGCGCCCCACCCCGTCGCCGCTCTCACCGGAGGCCCTGGCCGAGATGCTGCGGCGCCCCAACCTACCCCAATATGCCGGACGGGATCGCTACTACGCCCTGGGCTGGGAGGTGCAGCTCAAGAATGGAGCCATGGAGTGGTCGCACGACGGGGCCTTGGCCGGAACCCGCACGCTGCTCCTGCGCCTACCGAATGGGGTGGTGAGCGCAGCCTTTTTCAACAGCCGCCCCTGGAATGACTGGAGCTTTATCGCTGAGCTGAAACGCAGCCTCGAGGACGCCGCCCAGAGCGTGACCCGGTGGCCTAGCTACGATTGTTTCGGCGGTTAGAAGGACATTTGACCTTTCCCCCGGCCCGGTGAAGACTGGTAGACATGCGCGACCCCATCCTCCGGCGCATCCACCGGGCCCTCGAGCACCGTCCCAGGCTCGAGCTGCCCCCCCCGCTGACCTTACCGAGCCCATCCCCCGAGGAAGCCCTCCGGCTCTTCCAGGAGCGGCTGGGCAGCAACGGCGGTGAGACCCTCTACCTGCCCGACCTGGATGCGGCTCGAGCCTGGCTGGCCCAGCTGGCCCAGGGCTACTCCGGGGTCGCGCTGGGGCACCAACTACCCGAGGCCCTGCGCCCCGACCTCCCCCAGCTGCCGCCCGAGGAAGCCCCGCTAGGGGTTTCCTGGGCCCTGGGGGCGGTCGCCGAGACCGGGACGGTCATCCTGAGCAGTGCCGATGGGCGCCGAGCCCAGCTCCTGCCCCCGACCCACGTGGTCTTCGTCCCCCAAGAACGCCTGTATGGAACCCTGCTCGAGGCCCTCACGGCCCTGCGGGATGCCCTGCCCGCAGCCCTGGGACTGCACTCCGGGCCCAGCAAATCCGCGGACATCGGGCAGATCATGGTGCGGGGGGTTCACGGGCCTGGCCGACTCATCGCAGCCGTGGTCGCCGCACCCCCCGGCTGAGCCGCTCTCAGGGGACCCATCAGACCCTGGGGGGCATCTTAGCGATCAGCCCTGGCAGATCGTGGGGCCGTCGGCACAAGGCCATGGGATGGTGGGCCTCGAGCTCAGCCTGGCTGCCGTAGCCCCACAACACCCCAACCGTCCCCACACGGTTGGCCTGGGCCCCAATCAGATCGTATTTGCGATCCCCAATCATCACCGCTTGGCGGGGGCTGAGCCGTTGGTCGTGGAGCACCCGGGCGATCAGGGCGGTTTTGTCCTCGTCGAGCTTCTCCGGTCGCAGACCGTACACCCCGGAGAAATAGCGGGCCAGGCCAAAATGCTCCACCATCTCGAGGGCGAAAGGGTGGCGCTTGGAGGTGGCGACAAACAGCCGATGGGTGGTTGAAAGCTGGGCCAGGGCTTCCGGAATTCCGTCGTAGGGGCGGGCCCGAAGTTTGCCAAAGGTCTCGTAGCAGTCGCGGTAGAGGGCTATGGCCTCCTCAGCCCGCTCAGCCCCGACCAGCTCATTCCAGGCGGCCTGCAGCGGGGGGCCGATATAGCGGCGGAGCTCGAGGTCGGGCTTTTGCGGCAAGCCCAGGGCTTCGAAGGTCTGGCGGAAACACGCCAGAATGCCTTCCTCGGTCTCGAGCAGGGTCCCATCTAGGTCAAAGAGCAGCGCATCCAGAGCCATTAGACGATTTTACCGGGGTTGAGCAGCCCGTGGGGGTCGAAAAGCTGCTTGAGCCGCCCCATCCATTCCAGCGCCGGGCCGTGTTCCTGGGCTAGATACTTCTTCTTGCGCAGCCCCACCCCGTGCTCACCGGTGGAGGTCCCGCCGAGCTCGAGGGCCTTTTCCACCAACCCCATCGCATAGCGCTCGGCCTGGGGATACCCCTGCTCATCCACCGCCACCAGGGTATGGAAGTTACCGTCCCCCACGTGCCCCAGGATGCTCCCGCTGAGGCCCAGCTCTGCCAGCAAGTGCTGGGCATAGCGCACCAGCGCGGGCATTTGGGAGATCGGTACCGCGGTATCGGTGATCATGAAACGGCACCCTGGGTGCTGAGCCACCTGGGCCCAGTAGAGCTGATGCCGGGCCTCCCACTGGGCGCTGCGCTCCTCCTGGGTTTTAGCGGCAGCCACCGCCACCGCCCCGGCTTCGCGCATCAGCCCCACAGCTAACTGGGACTCAGCCTCCAGGGCCTCGCCGGTCGAGGAGTGAAACTCCACAAACAGTGCGGGCTGCTCGGGATAATCACGGCCCAAATAGCGGTTGATGGATCTTAGGCTCAGCTCGTCAAGAAGCTCCAGCCGAGCCAACGGCAACCCCGAGCCCAGCAGGGTATAGGCGGCCTCGGCAGCGGCCTCGAGGTGCTCGAAGAAAACCCGCAGGGTGTGCACCTGGGCGGGCAGGGGGTGCAGTTTGAGGGTGAGCCGGGTGATGATTCCCAGGGTGCCCTCGGCGCCGATGAATAGGTCTTTGAGGTCATAACCGGCGCTGGTCTTGCGCACCCCACGGCCCAGCTCGAGCACCTCACCGCTGGCCAGCACCACCTGCAGGGCCAGCACGTTCGGGCGCATCCCCCCATAGCGCAGGGTGGTGGTGCCAGAGGCATTGGTCGAAGCCATCCCGCCCAGGGAGGCATTGGCCCCAGGGTCTACCGGGAAAAAAAGCCCAGTCCCCTTCAGCGACGCGTTGAGGGCCTCACGGCTCAGCCCCGGCTCGACCGTAGCCATAAAATCCTCAGGCCGGACCTCCAGTACCCGGTTCATGCGCGAGAGGTCCAGGCTAAGGGCAGGCCCTGGGGGGAGCAGCTGCCCCTCGAGGCTGGTCCCCGCCCCGAAGGGCACCACCGGGGTGCCGGTGTCGCGGGCCCAGGCTAAGGCCTTTTGCACCTCGTCCAGGCTTTGGGCGTAGACCACCGCTAAGGGCAGAGTCCGGGCCGGATAGCCTTCATCGTGGGAGTGCGCCTCGAGGTCGCTCGAGGCGGTACTGACCCGCTCAGGCAGGGCGGCTTTTAGGGCATCCAGCATGCCAACAGCATAGCGCCAAGCCGCGCTAGGCCATCATCAGCGGCAGGGTGGCCAACTCCTGGGCCCCCACCACCTCCCCAAACAGCATGTGCGGGGTGGCCTGCTTGACCAGCACCGGGTAGAGCCCCGGACGGGGGGCCTGGGCTGCCGGGACCAGGGTGGGGTGGTTGCCTGGGGTGTGGCCCTCGGCGTAGCTCTCGTCCTTGGCCGCACCGCGCACCAGTACCTCTACGGTCTGGCCCACCCAGCGCTGGTTCTGCCGGTAGCTCCAGTCCTTTTGTTTTTCGATGAGCCGCTGAAGCCGCTCTACCTTCACCTCGCGGGGCAGGTCCTGGAAGTGCTTGTAGCTCGGCGTGCCGGGGCGGGGGGAGTAGATGAACATGTAGGCCGAGTCGTAGCCCACCTCGTCGTAGAGCGAGAGGGTCTCCTGGAAGTCTTCCTCGGTCTCGCCCGGAAAGCCCACAATCAGGTCGGTAGAAAGAACCACATCGGGCATGGCCTCGCGGATGGCCCGGATGCGATCCAGATACCACTCGCGCCGGTACTCCCGCCCCATGCGGCGCAAGACGCGGTTCGAGCCCGACTGCACCGGCAGGTGGATGTAGCGGCAGACCTGTGGGGTCTCGGCGATGGCGGCTATCACGTCGTCGGTGAAGTTGACCGGGTGGGAGGTGGTGAACTTGATGCGGGGAAGGCCCATCTGGCCCACCCTCCGCAAGAGCTCGGCAAAGCTCGGGAAGCCGGGCTGGTCCTTGCCGTAGGAGTTCACGTTCTGGCCCAGCAGGGTGACCTCCACCACCCCGGCAGCTTTGAGCTGCTCAATTTCCCGCAGAATCAGGTCGGGGTGGCGGCTCACTTCGGGGCCCCGCGTGGTGGGCACAATGCAATAGGTGCAGTGGTGGTTGCAACCCCGGATGATGCTTACAAACGCCGAGAGGGCCCCCTGGGGTGCAGGGGGCAGGTGGTGGGTCAGCTCTTCGCGGAAGGAGAGGTCCCAGAACTTGTGTCTGGACTCTATAGCCTTGCTAATCTCGGTGAGCGCCCCCGGCCCCAGCAGCACATCCACTTCAAACTTGCGGGCCATCTGCTGGCCCTCCTCGAGCTGGGCCAGGCAGCCCATCATGCCCACCAGCAGGGGCCGTTTTTCCTTGGCCTTGCGCAGCTCACCCAGCAGAGAGCGTACCTTCTCGACGGGCTTGCCGCGCACCGCGCAGGTGTTGACCAGCACAAAGTCGGCCTCCTGCCAGGTGTCTACAAATTCCGCGCCCAACGATACCAGCTCGCTTTTCACGAGGTGGGTATCGTACTCGTTCATCTGACAGCCATAGGTGATGATGTTGGTTTTCATGCGAACCTCGAGGCGGGCCGGAGGGATTCCGGGGCCAAAGGTCAGGATACGCTAGGCCCCGCTGGGGTTCAATCCGCGCTCAATCAAGCCCAGCAGCCCAGGGCGTTCCTCCTCGATGCCCTCCCGCAGCCGGGCCGCGGCCAAAAGGGGCAGCCACTGGGCGATCTGGGCCTCGAGCTCAGCGGTCGGGCCTTGGGCATAGTGCTGCAGGTATTCCCGGAAGAAGGCCTCGCGCCCGCTCTGGATTTCCGCCCGGGCCGGAAGGTCTTCGGGAAGGGCGCTGTGGAGGATCAGCAGGGCGCTCTGGGCCAGATCCGCAGCCGGGTGACCGCAGGTGGCATTGGGCCAGTCCACCACCTGCACCCCGCTCCCACCCACCAGCACATTCTCGGGATGAAAATCCCCGTGGCACAGCGAGGTGCCCTCGGGCAAGGCCTGCAGATAGGCCAGCAAAACCGCCCTGTGCTCCTCTGTAAGGGGGCTGGTCTCGAGGCTGCGCACCAGCCGTTCTCGCTGCCGGGGAAGCTGCGAAGCAGGCCGGGCGTGGATCTGACGGTGCAACACCCCCAGCATCTGGGCGGCAAAGCGCATCCGGGTGGGATCCCCGGCGATGTACTGGGTCAGCGGTACCCCCTCCGCCCGCTCCAAAACAATTCCCCAGCGCCCGTCGGTCTCGAGCATATCCTCAATCTTGGGACTGGGCAGCCCCATCAGGCAGATCTGCCGGATGAGACCGGCCTCCCACTCCGCATCGGCTCGGGAAAACTCAGGCCAGAACAGCTTAAGCACATGGTGCTCGCCCCAGGCGTACACCTCCGCTTCACGTCCGGCCCCCAGCCGCGTCAGCAGCATCCCCCTTAGCCTAACCCAGGGTGGGACCTCCATCCGCAAAGGCCCCAAACCCCGGCTTGACGTTTGGTATACCAAACGGTAGACTTGGGCCAATGCGCGGCTTCATTCCGCTAACGCCCAGCTCCCCCATCCGGTGGGCCTAAGGCGAACGGCATCCAAGTCCCCGGAACCCCGCTCCGGGGGCTTTTAGCCGCAGAAAGGAAGCATGATGGGAAAGAGCTTGTATGAGAAGGTCTGGGAAACCCATGCCATCCGAACCCTGCCCAATGGTCAAACCCAGCTCTTCATCGACACCCACCTGATCCACGAGGTCACCAGCCCCCAGGCCTTCGGGATGCTGCGCGACCTGGGCCTCAAGGTTCGCTTCCCCGAGCGCACCTTCGCCACGGTAGACCACATTGTGCCCACCCACAGCTTGCAGGAGCCCTTCGCCGACCCCCAGGCCGACGAGATGATCCGCCAACTGCGCAAGAACGTGCAGGATTTCGGCATCACCTTTTTCGATGTGAGCTCCGGGCTTCAGGGGATTGTGCATGTGATTGGCCCGGAAAACGGCATCACCCAGCCCGGCATGACCATCGCCTGCGGCGACTCCCACACCTCCACCCACGGGGCCTTTGGGGCTATTGCCTTTGGCATTGGCACCACCCAGGTTCGCGATGTGCTGGCCACCCAGACCATGGCGGTGAGCAAACTCAAGGTGCGCCGGATTAACGTGAACGGCCAGCTGCGCCCAGGGGTCTACGCCAAGGACGTGATCCTGCACATCATCAAGGTGCTGGGGGTGAACGGGGGCATCGGCTACGCCTACGAGTACGGCGGCGAGGTCTTCGATAACTTCAGCATGGAAGAGCGCATGACGGTCTGCAACATGAGCATCGAGGGTGGGGCCCGCATCGGCTACGTCAACCCCGACCAGACCACCTTCGACTATCTGAAGGGCCGCCCCTACGCACCCAAGGGCGCCGAGTGGGACAAAGCCGTCGAGCGCTGGAAGGCCCTGGCCTCTGACAAGGACGCCACCTACGACGACGTGGTGAACATCCACGCTGAGGACATCGCCCCCACCGTGACCTGGGGCATCAACCCCGGCCAGGGCTGCGCCATCACCGACCGCATCCCCGACCCCGCCCTCTACCCCGAGGCCGAGCGGGCCGGCCTCGAGGAAGCCCTCAAGCACATGAAACTAAACCCCGGCCAGCCCATCAAAGGGGTGAAGGTGGATGTGGCCTTTTTGGGCAGTTGCACCAACGGTCGGCTCTCGGACTTCCGCGAGGCCGCCAAGTACCTCAAGGGCCGCAAGGTGGCCCCCGGCGTGCGGGCCATTGCGGTACCGGGCTCCCAGCCGGTAGCCAAAGCCTGCGAAGAGGAGGGGATTGACCGGATCTTCATCGAGGCCGGGTTCGAGTGGCGGGGTGCCGGGTGCAGCATGTGCCTGGCCATGAACCCCGACAAGCTGGTAGGAGACGAACTGTGCGCCTCCTCCTCCAACCGCAACTTCAAGGGCCGCCAGGGCAGCGCCACCGGGCGCACCGTGCTGATGTCGCCGGTGATGGTGGTGGCCGCCGCCGTGACCGGAGCGGTGAGCGACGCACGGGAAGTGTTCGGGGTGGGCGAGCTGGTGGGCGCTTAGTCCCTGGCAAGGCGTGGTAGCTTGGCAGCGTGAAGCCTTTTTGGAAAATTCTGGGCGGGATTGCCCTGGTTGGGGTTTCAGTAACCACCGCCATCTTGGCACTGGCAGGTTGGCTACGGCTGATACAAACCGCCCCCGCCCAAAGCTGGTTGGTGTTTGCCCTAGGCTTGCTCCTCTCTACCGCGGCTGCGCTGTGGGGAGTATGGATGTTGATCGGCGTGTTTAGGGATAAGGAAGAATCCCATCCGGCTTCAAGCAAGGATTAAGGAGGCAGAATGGCCCTGGAAAAGATCACCCAAGTCACCGGACGTGCTGTACATGTGCCGGGCAACGACATCGACACTGACCGCATCACCCCCGCCCGCTACCTGAAGGTGGTCACCTTTGACGGGCTGGGCGAGGCGCTCTTCTACGACGAACGCTTCAACCCGGATGGCTCTCTGAAGCCCCACCCCCTGAACGACCCCCGTTTCAAGGGCGCCTCGATCCTACTGGTCGGGGCCAACTTTGGCTGCGGCAGCAGCCGCGAACACTCCCCGCAGGCCATCTACCGCGCCGGTTTTCGGGCCCTGATTGGCGAGAGCTTTGCTGAGATTTTCTTTGGCAACTCCACGGCCCTCTCAATGCCGTGCGTGACGGCGGATAAGGCCGAGATCGAAGCGCTGGCGGCAGCCGTAGAAGCCGACCCCGAGATGATGGTGACCATAGATGTGGAGGCGCTAGAGGTCTACTACGCCGACCAAATCCTCAAGGTGCGGCTCCCCGAATCCGCCCAAAAAGCCCTGGTCGCCGGACGCTGGGACCCCATCGCCGACCTTTTGGAAGCTGGCGATTTACTCGAGCAAGCCTCGGCCCGCCTGCCCAAAGCCGTACAGCGCTAGACGAAAGGATTCGCATGCCCAAGATTGCCCTGCTTCCCGGAGACGGCATCGGCCCCGAAGTGACCTATGCAGCGGTAGACGTGCTCAAAGCGGCAGACCAGGCTTTTGGTCTGGGCCTCGAGTTTGAAGCCTTCCCCTTTGGCGGCAATGCCATAGACGCTCATGGCGAGCCCTTCCCCGAGGTGACCCGCAAGGGCTGCCTGGCCGCCGACGCCATCCTGCTGGGGGCCATCGGCGGCCCCAAGTGGGACAACGTGCCCCGCCACCTGCGGGCCGAGACCGGCCTGCTGGCCCTGCGCAAGGCCCACGGCCTCTTTGCCAACCTGCGCCCCGCCAAAGTGCTGCCAGGCCTCGAGGGGCTCTCCCCCCTCAAGCCCGAAATTGCCCGGGGGGTGGACGTGCTGGTCATCCGCGAACTGACCGGCGGCATCTACTTTGGTGAGCCCCGTGGCATGAGCGAGGCCGAGGGCTGGAACACCGAGCGCTACAGCAAGCCCGAGGTGGAGCGCATCGCCCGGGTGGCCTTCGAGGCCGCTCGCAAACGACGGGGCCAGGTGTGCAGTGTGGACAAGGCCAACGTACTCGAGGTCGGCGAGTTCTGGCGCAAGACCGTGGACGAGGTACACCAAAGCTACCCCGATGTGGCCCTGGAGCACCAGTACGTGGACGCCATGGCCATGCACCTGGTCACCCGGCCCAGCCGCTTCGATGTGGTAGTAACCGGCAACATCTTTGGCGATATTCTCTCCGACCTGGCCAGCGTGCTGCCGGGTTCGCTGGGGCTGTTGCCCTCGGCCAGCCTGGGCGAGCAAACGCCCCTGTTTGAGCCCGTCCACGGCTCGGCCCCCGACATCGCCGGCAAGGGCATCGCCAACCCCACCGCGGCCATCCTTTCGGCGGCCATGCTGCTGACCCATGCCCTGAACCGCCCCGACCTCGCCAAACGGGTGGAGGGTGCCGTAACCGCAGCCCTCTCGACCAACCCTACCCCCGACCTGGGGGGCAAGGCCAGCACGGGCGCGTTTGCGCAGGAAGTCATCGCCGCCCTGCAACGGGTTGCCGCCTGAACATGGAGCTGCGCGGCCAGACCCTGATCCTCACCGGGGCCAGCCGGGGCATCGGGCGGGCCTTGGCCCTCGAGCTGGCCCGCGCCGGGGCCAATCTGGTGCTCAACGCGCGCAGTGAGGAAGCCCTGGAGCAGGTTACCCGCGAGGTTCAAGGCTTGGGGGTTCAGGCTCGAGCCGTGGTTGGAGATGCCGCGCAGGATGCCACCGCACAGTTTGCAGTTAAAGCGGCCAAGGTGATCGGCGGCTTCGCCGGGTTCATCCACAATGCTGGGGTTTTGCACCCTGGCCCAAGGTTGTGGGAGCTTTCAGAGGCCGAGTTCGACCAGGTATTCGCAACCCACGTCAAGGCTGGGTTTTTGTTGGCCAAATACGCCTTCCCCAATCTTCGGCGGCAGGGGTCGGGGATCGCGGTGTTCGTGGGTTCAGGGGCCGCCCACCACCCCAGGGTAGGCTGGGGGGCTTACGGCGCAGCCAAGGCCGCCGAGCACTATCTGGCCTTCAATCTGGCTCAGGAAGCACCCGAGATCACCACCTTGGTCTATAGCCCCGGCACCGTAGACACCGAGATGCAGCGCCAAGGCCGCGCGGCTAAGGGCGAGATCGCCCAAATGTTCCAGGGATTTCAACGCGAAGGCCGGCTGATCCAGCCAGAAGAGACCGCCGCCGCCCTGGTGCGGATTCTGGCTGGTGAGCCCCGTCGGTTTCACGGTAAGATAGCCACGTATAACGATGCTTAAGGCCAAAAACTGAACACCTCCCGGCCTTCTTTCAACGAGGTTTCTATGCGCTCAGACATCATCCGTAAAGGCCCCGACCGTGCCCCGGCCCGCAGCATGCTCCGCGCTGTGGGGGTGGGGGACGAAGATTTCCAGATCCCCTGGGTGGGCATTGTCAACACCTGGACCGAGGGGATGCCCTGTAACCTTAACCTGCGCGAGGCTGCGGCTGACCTCAAAGAGGGGGGCAAGCGGGTAGGGTTGCATACCTTCGAGTTCGGCGCACCGGCCATCGCCGATGGCATCAGCATGGGGACGGTGGGGATGCGGGCCTCGCTGATCAGCCGCGAGGTGATTGCCGACAGCATCGAGCTGATCGCTCAAGGTTACCTCTACGATGGGATGGTCGCCCTGGGGGCCTGCGACAAAACCAATCCCGGCGGGATGATGGGGGTCATCCGGGCCGATGTGCCCAGCGTGGTGCTCTACGGTGGAACCATCGCCCCAGGCAAGCTGCACGGCAAAAACCTCACCGTAGTCTCGATGTATGAGGCGGTGGGGCAGTATAGCGCCGGGAAGATTGATCAGGCTGAGCTGGACGCCCTCGAGCGCCGCGCGGTTCCTGGGCCTGGAGCCTGCGGGGGGCAGTACACCGCCAACACCATGGCCATGGTGATGGAGGTAATGGGGTTTTCGCCGATAGGGTATAACACCATCCCGGCCATCGCCCCAGAGAAGAAAGCGGCCAACTACCGGGTCATGGAGGTGCTGGCGGACGCAATCCGGAACAACCGCACCCCCCGAAGCTTCCTCACCAAAAAGAGCTTCACCAACGCCATCGCCGCGGTGGCCGCCACCGGGGGCTCCACCAATGCCGTGCTGCACATCCTGGCAGTAGCGCATGAAGCAGGGATTGATCTGAGCCTCGAGGAGTTCGATGCCATCTCGCGCAAGGTTCCGGTGATTGCCGATATGCGCCCCTGGGGTCAGTACACCGCCTGGGAGCTTTGGGAGGCTGGGGGCATCCCGCTGATCATCCGCCGCCTGATCGAAGGGGGCATTCTGGACGGGGACCAGATGACCGTCACCGGCAAAACCCTGTGGCAAGAAACCGCCCAGGCTCGAGAAACCCCCGGCCAGAAGGTGGTGGTGCCGGTAGCGCAGGCCTTCAAGCCCGAGGGGGGATTGCGCATCCTCAAGGGCACCTTGGCCCCCGAGGGGGCGGTGCTCAAGCTGGCGGGCACCGAGACCAAGGTGCACCGGGGCCCGGCTCGAGTCTTCGACGGGGAGCAGGCCGCCATGAAAGCGGTGCTCAATAAAAGCATCCAGCCGGGCGATGTGGTGGTGATTCGCTACGAGGGCCCCAAGGGTGCCCCTGGGATGCCCGAGATGCTCTCGGTGACCTCGGCGTTGGTGGGCGAGGGGCTGGGCCCCCATGTCGCCCTGGTCACCGACGGGCGCTTCAGCGGGGGTACCCGTGGGCTGATGATCGGCCACGTGGCTCCTGAAGCCTATGTGGGCGGCCCGATCGCGCTGGTGCAAGACGGAGATCTGATCTCAATTGACTGCGACAGCGGCGCCTTGAACCTGGAGGTTTCCGAGGCCGAGCTGGCCGAGCGAGCCCAGCGCTGGCAGGCCCCCGAGCCCCACTACAAAAGCGGGCTGTTCGCGCGCTACGCAGCGCTGGTGAGCAGCGCAAGCCAAGGCGCTATCCTGCACAAACCCCGGTAAAACAGCCCTTAGGACAGGGCTTGCTGCAGCAAGGCCACGATTCTCTGCTCTTCCGCAGGGGTCAGGGCCTGTAGGGCAAAAGCCACCGGCCAGAGGGCTCCTTGGTCCAGTTTTGCGGCGTCGCTGAATCCAAGGGTTGAGTACCTCGAGCCAAACTTGGCCGCGCTTTGAAAAAAGCAGACCACTTTGCCGTCTTGGGCATAGGCGGGCATTCCGTACCAGGTTCTGGGCCAGAGGGTGGGGGCATGGGCTTTGATCAGAGCGTGAAGCCGCTCAGCCAAGGCCCGATCCCCTTCCGGCATGGCCGCGATGGCCTCGAGCACCGCCCGCTCGCCCTCGGCCTTGCTCTGGTGGGCGCGGGCTTCCGCCTTGAGCTCCTTGGCCCGCGCTCTCATTGCGGCCCGCTCCTCAGGGCTGAATCCTTTGGCCGCTTTGCCGGTGCCAGGCTGGGTTTTCAGGTCTCTCTTCTGGGGCATCCGTACCTCCTAACCTCGAGAACACTTGGGGTTGGCTACGCAAAAAGCATTTTGCAAACTTTCCTTACGTTCAAGGCATACTGTATCCCAGAACCCAGGCGGACGGAAGCCCCTTTAGGCTGGGTTGGTGGGGTGTGGGCTTGCAGCCTCGCCTTCTGTCCGATAGATTGAACAACCCTAAAGGCTCACCAGGGCCCGCACCGTTAGAATCAAAGCTGCGCGCCATCCTCAACCCAGTGGCCCAGGAGCCCGCCCACGAGGAAGCCATGACAACCACCCAGATCGAAGGTCGCATTCCCCCGCACAACCTTGACGCCGAAGCCAGCGTGCTGGGATCCGTGTTGCTCGACAGCGAGGTGCTCGATCGGCTCGAGGGTCTCCTCAGTCCAGAAGCGTTTTATAAGGAGTCGCACCGCAAAATTTGGGCGGCCATGAGCCTGTTGCGGGCGCGGCGAGACCCCGTGGACTTGGTCACCCTCTCAGAGGAGTTACGAACTCGAGGCGAGCTCGAAGAGATCGGCGGGTATAGCTACTTGGTGGGGCTGTCCGAAACCACCCCTACCGCAGCCTACGCGGAGTATTACGGGCAGATCGTCGCGGAAAAATGGACCTTACGCAAGTTGATCGGGGCCGCCGGTGAGGCCATGCGCATGGCCTACGATGAGGTGGGAAGCCTGGAGGATATCCTCGACAGCGCAGGGCGGATGGTGCTGGAGGTCTCAACCCAAGGGGCCAAGTCAGAGTTCCAGGCGATGCGCGAACTGGTGCACGAGACCTTCGAGCACATCGAGTGGTTGCACGAAAACAAAGGCCAGCCCGATGGGGTGCGAAGTGGTTTTCGCGAGCTCGACAGCATGATCGGTGGCCTCACCGCGGGCTCCCTCAACATCATCGCGGCCCGGCCCAGCATGGGGAAAACCGCGTTTGCCCTGACCATCGCCCAGAATGTGGCCCTGAGGGAGAACCTCCCGGTGGCGATCTTCTCGCTGGAGATGCCGGCCATCCAGCTGGTCACCCGCATGCTCTGCTCCGAGGCCCGGGTGGACATGAACCGGCTGCGCCAGGGGTCCCTGATTGACCGGGATTTCTCCCGGTTGGCCGATGTGGCTGGGCGGCTGGCCGAGGCCCCCATCCTGATTGACGACACCTCCGACCTAACCCTGATGGAGCTGCGGGCTCGGGCCCGCCGACTGCACAGCCAACACTCGCTGGGGTTGGTCGTGATTGACTACCTCCAGCTCATGTCTGGGCCCGGAGGAGGCAAGAACGGCGGGGAGAACCGCCAGCAGGAGATCGCCCAGATCTCCCGGGGGCTGAAGGGTCTGGCCCGCGAGCTGGGGGTTCCGGTGATTGCCCTCTCGCAGCTTTCGCGGGCGGTGGAGGCCCGGCCCAACAAGCGCCCCATGCTCTCCGACCTGCGCGAGTCGGGTTCCATCGAGCAGGATGCCGACCTGGTGATGTTCATCTACCGCGACGACTACTACAACCCCCATTCGGAAAAGGCCGGGATTGCCGAGATCATCGTGGGCAAGCAGCGCAACGGCCCCACCGGAACAGCAGAGCTGCAATTCCATGCCCAGCACGTGCGCTTCAACGACCTGGCCAAAGACGAGATCTGACCTCGAGCCCAGGCCTCACCGCGTGCCAGCCACCCTAGGGGGAGCCCCCATCCTCCCCTCACCCCCTCGTAACCCCCCGATAACCGACCCTGGCCAGACTGAGGCTGGGAGCGGTACTCCGCCCCATACGAGGAGAACTTCAATGAACAAACGCACCCTATACATCGGTCTTACGGCGCTTAGCCTGGGCCTGGGGGGTGGGCTCTACGCCCTGGCCCAAAGCAGCCCGCCCGCGCAGCCCGGTCCACAGCAAACCCAGCGCACCAACTACCGCGAGGTGTTCCTGCAAAAGCTGGCCACGGCCCTTGGCGTAGACGTAGCCAAGCTCAAGGCAGCCCTTCAAAGCGTAGGCATCGCCACCGTAGACGAGGCCCTGAAGAACAAAGACCTGACCCCAGCCCAGGCCGAGCGAGCCAAGCAGCGAATCCAAAGCGGTGACTTTGGCCTGCGGGGGTTTGGTGGGCCAGGCATGGAGCGGGGTGGACGGGGGTTTGGCATGGAGCGGCAGGGGTTCAGGGGCGGGCCCTCAGCCGGCCTCGAGGCCGCAGCCAAAGCCCTAAATACCTCTGTACCGGACCTTGTGGGCCAGCTCCGCAGCGGCAAAACCCTGACCCAGATCGCCCAGAGCAAAAACGTTGACCCCCAGGTGGTTAAGGATGCGGTCATCAACGCCCTGAAGGGTCGGCTGAGCCAGATGGTGAGCGCCGGTCGCCTGACCCAGGCCCAGGCCGATCAGATTCTGGCCAAGGCTCAGCAAGATCCCAACTTTGGGCTCTTCGGCGGACACCGCTCCCGGTGATGAGGCCATCGGTATAGAAATCCACCGTCCATCGCGGAGTCCGAAGCCTATCCTGCCTATTGGGATAGGCTTCAAACCTTTACCTTCCCTGGCCCAAAGGCCTTAGAACAATATTGGGATGAGCCAAGGTTTCGGTTTATCCTAGGCGGTATAAAAAACCTTCATGAAATACACGGAATCTACATATTTCGTTCCCTGGGAATACATAGGTGAACCCCAGACTCTACAGGTGTTGGAGGTAACGACTTGAAACTTGCCCGCTGGCTTGCCCTGATCTTCGCCTTGTCCTGTCCGGTGTGGGCGCAGGAGGCGCTGACCCTCGAGGCGGCCCTCAAAGCCCTGCAAAACAGCCCTTCCTGGCGGAGCGCTGACCTGAGCTATGAAAGCGCCCTGCGCGCATTGGAGGCCGCCCAGGCCGCCAGCGGCCTGCAGGTGACCCCGGGGGCCAGCTACACCCTCGCGGACTCCGGCGGCAGCACCAGCAACAACCTGACCTTGAGCGGAACCGCCTCACTCAACGTGCTGCCCTGGACCCCTTCTGCGGACGCCATACGGGCGGCCCAACGGGCTTTGGAGCGGGCTGCGTTGACTCGAGCCAGCACCCGCAACACCCTCTACGCCACCTTGATCAGCCAGTACTTCGGGGTCCGTCAGGCCATGGAAAGCAACAGCCTGGCTCAGGCCAACCTGAAGTTGCAAGAGGCCCTCACCCGAGTGGCCCAAGCCAAGTACGATACCGGTCAGCTCAGCCTCAGCGACCTGCTGACCCAGCAACAGGCCCTGGAGAGCGCTCAGGTAAGCGCTGGGAGCGCGGTAGGCAATCTGGAGATCGCCCGTCAAACCCTGGCCAACACCCTAGGGATCCCTGCTAGCAACTTGGGCGAGTTCCCCACCGCCCCCACCGCCCCCACTCTGCCCACCGAGCCCCTCGAGGCCCTCATCTCCCAGGCCCAGGCCCGTCGGCCCGATGTGCGCATCGCGCAGTCCCAGCTCGAGGATGCCCAGGACAATCTGAGCATCGCCCAGCGCAACCGCTGGCTTCCGGATAGCAGCGTGAATCTGGGCTACAGCGTGCGCAACCCCACCACAGGAACCACCACCACCTCGATCTCAGCAGGGCTCGACTTCAAAAGCGGCGCCGCCGGCTTGAGCGCCTCGGTGCCGGTGGTTTCCAGCAGCTCCGGCAGCACCGCCAACGTGCTGAGCCTGGGCCTTTCGGTCAGCTTTCCCCTACTGGCCCCTTCGGGCGATGCCAGCATCCGCTCGAGCCAAACCGCCCTGAGTGCGGCCCAGCTGGCCCTACAAAGCGCCCAGCGGGCGGCAGAGCTCGACGTGCGCCAAAAATACCAGCAAGCCCAAACCGCCCTAGCCCAGGTGGGCATTGCGCAGGCTGCCCTCACCACCGCCAACCAGACCCTCAAAACCGCCCAGGCCAAGCTCGCAGCTGGGACGGGGACCGCGGTGGATGTGCAGCAAGCCCAGGTCAACGTGCAACAAGCCCAAGTTAACCTCGATAGCGCCATCATCAACGCTCAAACCGCAGCGATCGCACTGCAAAACGCCCTTGGTGTAAACCTCACAGGAGCCAACCCATGAGCATCCGATCCACCCATCCTCAGTCCCTACCGTTAACCTGGAGAAAAGCCGCCTGGCTCTGGAGCATCGGGCTCCTGCTCTCCACCTCTGCCTTGGGTCAGGCCCAGAGCGCCCCACCCACCTCCTTAGTCCAGGTCTTGCGCCAAGCCTACGCCCAAGGCCCTTCTCTGCAAAGCGCCCAGGCCACCCTGCAGAACGCCACCATTCAACTGAATGCGCTCAAAGCCGATCCCAGCACGCTGGTGGTAGCCCTGACCCAGGCCCAGCAAGCCTATGACCTGGCCAGGGTCAACCTGGAAGCCACCCGCCTGAGCGTGATGCAAAACGTGGTCAACGCCTATCTAAGCCTCTATGAAGAGCAGCAGAACGTCGAGCTGCTGCAAGCCCAAGTGGCCCTTAACCAACGCAATCTGGATGTGGCCAAGGCCCGCCAAGCCACCGGCAATGCCACCGCGCTAGATGTGGCCCGGGCCCAAACCACCCTGGATAGCTCCAAACAAGCCCTGACCAACGCACAAACCCAAATTCCCATCCTCTCGGCTCAGCTTGCCGCACTGTTGGGCGTAGGGAGCCTGGGGAACTTCACCGCGACCGCTCCCGAGCCTCCCAAAAATGTCCAGGTTGACCTCGAGGCTTTGAACAAAGACCTGTTCAGCCGCTTACCCAGCGTGCTTCAAGTCCAGCAGGCGGTAGACACCGCAGCGCTCAACGTCAAGCTCTACGACAACGACTACACCCCCGCCGTCAATCTGGAGGCCGCCAAAACCTCCCTGGCCAACAACCAACTGGCACTCGACACAGCTCAGAAAAATGCCCTAACCTCTCTCTCCAACGCTTATCAAACCGCCCAGAGCTATTACAAGCAGATCGCCATCGCCCAGCAAAACGTGGCCAACGCCCAAAAGGTGGTCGAGCAAGACAAGGTCGCGCTCAAGGCCGGTACCATATCGGCCTTGCAGCTCCAAACCGACCAGGTTTCCCTGCAGAGCGCACAATATAGCGCCCTGCAGGCCATGGATAGCTACTGGAAGGCCTTGGCTGCGCTCTCGGTAGCGGCCGGGCAGGACTTCACCGGATTGGTGCAGGCTGCCAGCGCCAAATAGGAGGGGTCATGCAAGTTGAAGGGCGAAAGGGGGCCACAAGCATGCGATGGGGACAGTGGATTGGAGTGGCCATACTCGTGGCAGCCGCCGGGGTTGGGGGCTATGTACTGCGCGGAAATAGCAGCTCAGCCACCCCGACAGCCGCCGGAAGTTCGCGCAGCGGAACCCGGGGCCAGTTTGGCCAGGGGAGCTCTCAAAGGCAACCAGGGCAGGGGTCGGCTCGAGCGGGGGCCATCATCCTCGTGCAGACGGACACCAGCAAAGCCGGTACCCTGGTGGCTCAGCGGCAGGCGGCTGGAACGGTAGAGCCGGTTACCCAGAGCCAGGTCGCGGCCCAAACCACCGGGGTGGTGAGCAAGATCCTGGCCAATGTAGGGGACACCGTCAAACCCGGACAGCCCATCCTCCAGCTGGATGACAGCCAGCTGCGCATTGCGGTACAAAACGCCCAGCTGGCCCTGCAAAATGCACGCATCAACCTCACCACCCAAACCAACGCCACCAACGACGCCACCGTAAAGCTCCAACAGCAGCTCCAAGCCGCGCAAACCAGCCTGACCAATGCCCAGATCAGCTACCAGTCGGCCCAGCGGGTCTACCAGCTCGGCGGCCTCTCGGTCAATGATCTCAACAGCGCCAAGGCCAACCTCGACACCGCCAAGGCCAATCTCTCGGCGGCCCAAAGCGCTCTGGCCGCAAACCAAAGAGCCGGCAGTGAAACCCTGGCGCAGCTCCGGGTCGCGGTAGACCAGGCTCAAAACCAGCTTCAGCAAGCCCAGATCAACCTGGCCAATGCCACCATCCGTGCCCCCTTTGCCGGGCAGATCTCCGCGATCAATGTCGCTGTAGGGGAGGCTGTGGGCAGCAGCAGCCAGCCTTTCACCCTGGTCAGTCCTGAACGTCAGGTGCGCTTCAATGTGCCTCCCACGGATGCCACCTCCATTCGTCCGGGTCAGGTTCTCAGCTTTAATACTGGAGCGCAGACCTTCCAGATCAAGGTGGATCAACATCCGGCCGCCCCGGTAAACCAGATGGTCTCCCTCACCGCCCGCATTCTGGGGGAGAATTTGCCTCCGGCAGGCGCGGTAGGTACGCTGATCTATCCTGTCCGGCTGGCCCAAGGAACCCTTGTCCCCATCGCTGCGCTGCAAAACGACGGTACGCGCAACTACTTGTTTGTGGTTGAAAACGGCAAGGCCAAAGCGCAGACGGTCACCGTGTTGGCGCAGGCAGGAAACCAAGCCGCGGTCAGCGGGGTAGCCCCCAACCTCGAGGTCATCGTCAACCCCCCACCAGGGCTTCTGGATGGCTCGAGCGTAGCCAAGGTGGGGTCACAGACCCCCGGTTCCAGCTATGGACAAGGCCCGAACGGCAACAACCCAGGGCAGCGCTCAGGCTCTGGTACGCGTCAGGGCACCCCTTCTGGCAAGCCAGCCTCTTCAAGCCAGGGCCAGCCCTCCACCCCCACCCAGACCCGGCCTAACCCTCAGGGCAGCAGCGCCCCTCAAGGAGGCAGCCAACCGTGAGGCCGCTCAAGGAGTTCCAAACCCAGTTGTTCAACCGGGTGAACCCCTTGGTGGGGTTCTCGGTGGCCCGATACGTCTTTAGCATCGGCCTGTTCGCCGCGATTGTGGCCTTTGGGCTGATCGCCGCAACCCGACTGGGGGTAGATCAGCTTCCCAACCCCAATATCCCAGTGGTGGCCATCTTCACCAGCTATCCTGGGGCCAGCCCCGAGGTGGTGGACAATCAGGTTACCCAGGTGATCGAGAACGGGATCTCCAACCTGGCCGGGATCATCAACATCAACTCCAACAGCAGCCAGGGCAGCAGCCGGGTGATCCTGCAATTCAACACCGGGGTAGACCAGAACGCCATGGCCAACCAGGTCGGGGCTCAGGTCTCGGCGCTGGCCCGCAGCCTGCCCTCTGGGGTGAACCCGCCCACCGTGCGCACCTTCGATCCTACCGCCCAGCCGATCCTCGAGTTTGGCCTCTCCGGTGGGGGAGCCAGCCTGGCCCAGGTATACGATTACGCCAACAACACCCTGGTCAACATCCTGCAACGCATCAATGGGGTGGCCAACGTCACCCTCACCGGCGGGCTCAGCCGACAGTTCCAGGTGCTGCTTAATCCCAGCCGCTTGCAGTACTACAACATTACCCCGCAGCAGGTCACCCAAGCCATACTCAATGGCGCGGTGGATCAACCCATCGGGAGCATTACTCGAGACGGCAATACCCTGACCTTCTCCACCCGCAACATCCCCACCAACGCAGAACAGCTCTCGCAGATTCTGGTGGACTCGAGCCGGGGCATCCGGGTGAGCGACCTGGGCACCGTCCGAGACAGCAGCACCAGCAGCGACTACGTGCGGGTTAATGGGCAGCCGGTGGTGTTGGTGTCCATTCAGCAAACCCAGGGCTCCAACGCCGTAGCCGTAGCCCAGGCGGTGCGCCGGGCCATTGCCCATACCCAGTTGCCCCAGGGCTACAAGGTGACCTACTCCAACGACACCACCACCCCCATCACCGCCAGCATCAACGCCACCTACCATGAGCTGCTCAACACCGCCATCGTGGTGGCCATCGTGGTGCTTTTGTTCCTGGGGCGACTCAACACCGCCTTCACGGTAATCCTGGCCATTCCCATCGCGCTCTCAGCTGCTCCGGCCCTCTATAGCCTGATGGGGTTCACCTTTAACCTGGTCTCGTTGCTGGCCCTGATCGTGGCCATCGGCATCGTGGTGGACGATTCCATTGTGGTGGCCGAGAACGTCGAGCGGTATCGTGGGCTGGGCTATAGCCGCACTGAGGCGGTGCTCAAGGGGGCGAGTGAGGTCTTCAGCGCGGTCGCTGCCGCCTCGCTCTCCTTGCTCTCGGTGCTGATCCCGGTGAGCTTCCTGGGGGGCTTCGCGGGGTTCTTCCTCCAGCAGTTCGCGCTGGGCTTGGCCGCGGCGGTGTTCTTGTCCTGGTTCGAGGCCTTGCTTTTCCTCACCGTGCGCATGGCCTACACCCCCGATAGCCATCCCCGCACCTGGAGCGACCTTGGCCATAGCGTAGCCCAGCTGCCGGATTCCCTGCGCTGGGGATGGCGCTCGTGGCGCAGCTTCCTGGGCCTTTTGGGAGCCTTGGTTGCCGCCATCGTGCTGCTGCGCCTCTTTGGCCCGGTTGGATTACTGGCGCTGCTCCTCTACCCCTTCGCACTGGGAATCGCCTATTACCTGGTCAACCTCGGGCTTACCTTCCTCGAGGCCCTTACCACCACCCTGCACGGCTGGACGGAGATCGGTCTTTCCTACGTGCGCGAGGGGTATGCCAGCCGCCTGAACAGCCTGCTGAACTACAGCGGCTGGGTACTGGCGGGAGCAGCTGCTTTTTTTGTGTTCACCGTGGTCTTCATCGGGCCCAAAATTCCGTTCA
This sequence comes from Meiothermus granaticius NBRC 107808, assembly GCF_003574355.1. Classification (GTDB taxonomy): domain Bacteria; phylum Deinococcota; class Deinococci; order Deinococcales; family Thermaceae; genus Meiothermus; species Meiothermus granaticius. Next base: position 47,030 of record NZ_QWLB01000016.1, read on the forward strand.
ATTTCGTTCCGCAAAGCGATAACGGTAGCGCTCAGGTCACCCTTTTCCTGCCCTCAAGCACCACGATCTCGACCGCCAACACCCTGGCTGCCCGGATAGAGGGGTATCTGCTCTCCCGCCCTGAGGTGCGCACGGTGCAAACTGATGTCAGCGCCAATCGGGCCAGTATGGTGGTCCAGCTCATTCCACGCGAGGAGCGGGCCAGGGTTTTTAGCCTGATCCCCCAATGGCAGCGCGCGATCACCGGCCTGCTGCAGGACCAGCCCTCGGCCCGGGTTTCCATCAGTGCTGGCGGTGGCTTCCGGGGACAAGGCTCCGCGTTGCAGGTCAACCTGGCCTCGCCCAGCTTTGACCTGCTGAATACCCGCACCAACCAAGCCCTCGATCTGCTGCAATCCGACCCCAATGTGCTCTCGGCCACCACCAGCCTCACCCAGTCCACGGTGGAAAACCGCTTCATCCCCGATCCTAGCCGGATGGCCGGTACCGGGCTGACCGCCAGCAACGTGGCCACCGCCCTGCAGACCTACACCAGCGGCAGTCAGGCTGGCAATGTCCAGGTCAACGGGCTAAACTACCCCATCCAAGTGCAGCTGGATCCCATCTACCTCAACGACACCCAATCGCTGCTCTCGCTACCCATCTACTCCTCCACCCTCCAGACCAACCTCACCGTGGGTCAGCTCGGAAGCGTCATCCAAGCGCAAACCCCTACCAACATCAGCCGTACCAATCGGCTCTATACCAGTACCCTCAACATCAACCTAGCCCCAGGCGCACCCAGCCAGCTCGAGTACCAACGCCAGCTTGCGCAAAAGCTCACCCAGGCCGGCATCCTGGACAATCAGGTTTCCTTGGCCAGCACCAGCCAGTTTAGCCAGGCGGCCCTGGCCAGCCAGCTCAGCAGCCTGGGAATCCAGGTGTTTGGGCTAGCCCTGTTCCTGGTGTATCTGGTGATGGGGGCTCAGTTCAACAGCTTCCGCTACCCCCTTTATCTGTTGCTCCCGGTGCCGCTGGCCATCGTGGGCGCGCTGTTGGCCATTTTCATCTCGGGGGGCAGCCTGGACATTTTTAGCGTGATGGGATTCCTGCTTTTGATCGGGCTCTCGGCCAAGAACGCCATCCTCTATCTGGACTTCGTAGTGGAGCGGCTGGGCAAGATGGAGTTCCGCGATGCCCTGGTAGATGCAGCCCGTCTGCGCTTCCGGCCGATCATCATGACCACCACCACCGTGCTGGTGATCAGCTTCCCACTGATCCTGGGCCGCGGCGAGGGTTCGGAGTATGCACAGGGGCTGGGGGTGGTGATTCTGGGGGGCATCCTGTTCTCGGCCATCCTGACCTTCTTTGTGGTACCGGCGGCCTTTTACCTCTTCGAGCGCAACCGTCCGGCTACCCAAGTGGCCCCTGCACCGCTTTCCCCATCCCCAACCGCCACCGACTGAATCGGTCTCCAGACCTATACCCAAAAGGGGCGCATCTAGATGCGCCCCTTTTACAAGTAACGGCAACATAACGCTCGGGCGAATACTATTCCCTCAGAACCCCTCGAGGGCCCACCTCAAGGCGTAACGTGGCCAAGGTGGAAGAAATTCCCTTCCGGCTTGTGCATTTGACCTGAGCTTCCCCTAAGCCTGTGTTACCTTGGACCTTAGGTTAACGAAGGAGTTTACGCTTGAGAGGCTCATCCCCACTTCCCAATCGTTGGCGTGCCAAGGCCACGGGGTCCCTCGGCATTTCCTCCTTCGGCCTGGGCTGGGTTGTGGCCTATCTATACGCTCTAATCCCCGTTCGCCTCAGCACAGCCGCACAATTTCAGATGAGAGGAGACGGATGAATAAAGCCGGTGGTCCAATTCAACTCAAGCTATGGGGCCCCGCCCGCCTGGAATATCAGGGGCGTGAGCTCAAACTCCAACGCAAAGGCTTAGCGGTGCTCTATTATCTGGCCCTCGAGGGGCCTACCCGCCGTGAGGTACTGGCCGATCTCCTATGGGGTCACACTGCCGCTTCACAAAACCTGCGGGTGGAGCTCCACCGGCTCAGCCAAGCCCTAGCCCCCCTGGGTTACACCCTGTTCAAAGCGGGGGAAGACCCCCTGCAACTGCCCGCCTTTGTTGGGCTAGACCGCACCCCTTCGCCCGGTGCACCGATGGAAGGCTTGGAAGAGCTCTCGGTAGAGTTCAGGGCCTGGCTCGAGGGGCAACGCTCCCAGTTGATGGCCAACAGCTCAGGCACCGTGGGGCGTGAGCGGCTGGTGCAAGAGGTTGCCGCCCAGATCACCCTTCCTTCCGTGCTGATCCTGATGGGCCGCCCCGGCTCGGGACGCACCGCCTTCGCCCAAGCTCTGGCCAAGGCCCTGGGTATGCCCTTTTTGGAAGGCCCGCGGGGTGGGGGCAAAGCCCTGCACTACCTGCGCCCACCCTACAACGAGGTCCTGGTGGAGCGGATCATCACCGACCGCGAGGGCTTGTGGGTGGTCGAGCGTAGCAGCTATGGCGAAGACCCCAAACTGATCCTCGAGCTGCGCAGCCATTACCCCGCCGAGCGTACCCGCTACATCACCCTGCCGCCCTTGCAGTGGGCTGAGGCTCGAGCGGGGATGCTCTCGAACCTGCCTTTTGCCCAAGCCGCCCGGCTTTTCCTGGCCTCGGGCGGCTCCCCCGGTCACCTGCGTGAACTGCTGGCGGTGCCCAGCAGCGGCGGTGAGGTGCCGCTGCCTCAGCGGGTACGGGCCCAGGTGCAGCTCGAGGCCCGGATGCTCTCCCTGGAAGCCCGACTGGCCCTGGAGCGGCTCTCGGTACACCCTGGCCCCTATTCCCAAGGGCTTCTGGACGCCCTTGAGGCCACCCCCTATCTGGATGAGCTCGAGCGGCGGGGCTGGCTGGTCTACAACGGACAGTGGCAGTTCTCGGATGACGCGAGCCGGCGGGTACTCTACCTTGGCCTACAGCCTGGGCGCCGCCAGCAATACCACCGCCAGGCTGCGCTGCAGTCCGCTATGGAAGAACAGCGCATGGCTGAGGCCTATCACCGCCTAATGGCCGGGGACACCGCCGACTGGGGCACCTTTGTCACCGGACTCCCCGGCTGGACCCGCTATGGCCTCAAGGCCTGGCTCGGCATGAACGAGAACCTCCCCTTCAGCCCTGCCACCTCCGAGGTGGCTCGAGGCAACGAGCTCACCTTACTGGAGGAAGCCCGTCTAGGTCAGGGGTTCGAGGTCGAGGGCCGGTTTGTCCGCTGGGTGCGCACCCCCTCCCAGGCCACCACTTCCGGAATCATGTGGGCCGCCCACGACGAGCCCTCCCTCTTGCATCTCAAAGGCAACCTCTATGTGGAAAATCCGCTGGGGGTGGGGATTTCAGGCCGGGCCGCCCCCCTCACCCTGGAGATCCAGGAGCCTCGAGAGGCCCGGATCATCTTCCTATCGGGGATTCAGGCCGGGGCCCTGGCCGAAAATGCCCTGATGCTGCCGCTGCAGGAGGAGCTTAACCTGTGGTTCCGCATCCCCGCCGGCGCCAGTATCCGCCTGACCAGCAGCGCTGAGAGCGGGCTGATCGACCTTGAGGCCACCACCTATCGCATCGCCTCCCCCGCCCAAGCTCAGGCTGCCCCCAAAGTGATGGCCTATGAGTTTTTTCGTAGCGCAGTAGAAACCGCCAAACGCTTCTAGTCTCTTCTCCCAAAGGCGGGGGCGGCTCCCCCGCCCTCCTTTCATTAAATCGCTCACCTTACACATGAACCCTGCAGGATATGTATTGTGGAACTGTGCTGGCCGGTAGCCTAAGCTCAGCCTCTGCCGGATCTCAGTCTCTTCCCTCTTGCCAAGATATGGCCTGCGTAAACTCAGCGCAACAAACGTTAACGCTGTGAGCAATGAAGGCGCCATGCAGGATTTAACCGCTACCCTTAGAAAAGATCTGTCTCGGGAGCCATCATGGTGCAGATTCGCCGGGTTCTAAATAGCCGCATCGCTCAGAATGCCGTGGCGTTGTATGCCGTGCAGATGCTCTCCTATGCGATGCCGCTGATCACCCTGCCCTATCTGGCCCGGGTTCTAGAGCCCAGCCACCTGGGGCTGGTCGCATTCGGGCAGAGCTTCGCAGGCTGGCTCTCGGTGGTGGGGGAGTATGGCTTTGGCTACTCGGCCACCCGCTCGATCGCCCGTGTGCGCGAACGTAAGGAGGCGGTAGCAGGCATCGTGATGTCCACCATGGGGGCCAAGGCCCTGCTGACCGGGGGGATGATCCTTGCTACCCTGGTAGCCATTCCAACCCTAGAGGTTTTCCGGGCTGAGCCAGCTCTGGCCTGGTGGTCGCTGCTGATCGCGGTGGCTTGGACCATCATGCCGGTATGGTACTTCCAAGCCATCGAACGCACCTGGTTCACCGCCCTGGTAGACGGGATTGCTCGCATCGGCCAGCTAGCCGGCATCTTCCTGTTTGTGCGCTCCCCCCAAGATGCCTGGATCGCTCTGGCTGCTCAGGGCCTCAGCAGCGCTCTGAGCGCGGTCGTCCAGTTGGCGGTGATGTACCGCAATGTGCCCTTCCGCATGCCCACCTTTGCCCTCTCCTGGGTCGCCCTTAAGGTGAGTTGGAATCTGTTTCTCAATCGGGCCTCGGACAACCTCTACACCTCGAGCGGTAGCCTCTTGCTGGGGGTGATGACCAATCCGGTACAAGTAGCCCATTTCGCCAACGGTGACAAGCTGGTGCGTCCGGCCATCTCCATCATCTGGCCCATCACCCAAGCCCTCTATCCTCGCATCAGCCACCTAATGCGCCACGATGCCAACTCGGCCATGCGGCTCAGTCGGATTGCCTTGATGGTCACCACCGGGATGGGACTGGCGGGGATGCTGCTGACCATCGTGCTGGCCCCCTGGGTGGTACACCTGCTCTTTGGCCGCCAATACGAAGCCACCATCCCCGTGCTCCAGATCATGGCCCTATTGATGCCCATCGTGGGCTTTGGGGCCTCGCTCTCCGTGCAGTACATGTATCCTCGCCGAATGGAGCGGGAGGTAATGCATTCAACCCTTACCGCTGGAGTGATCTACGTCTTATCGGCAATCGTTCTGACCCATCGCTATGGCGCCTTGGGTATGGCGGTGGCGGTGGTGCTGGCAGAAACCTGGGCTTCGGCCTATCGCTTTGTGGTGCTGCGGCTGCGCAAGGTGTTGTGAGGGGGGGTTGGATTTGAACGAACGCTTTGCACTGTATCTCCCTTCGCTCCTGGGTGGGGGGGCCGAGCGGGTTACGCTTAACCTGGCCGAGGGCATGGCCAAAGCCGGGGCATCGGTGGATCTGGTGTTGGCCCAGGCTACGGGTCCGCTGCTGAATTCGGTTCCGCCTTGCGTACGGGTCGTGGATTTAGGGGCCAGGCGGGTCATGGCCAGCCTCCCCGCCCTGACCCGCTACCTGCGGCAGGAGCGGCCTACGGGCTTCCTGTCCGCCCTTGATCATGCCAACGTAGTGGCCCTGTGGGCCAACCGTTTGGCTGGGAACCCCACCCGTATGGTGGTGGCCATCCACAACACCCCTAGCCAAGACTCTGGTCATGCCCTTTCGCTTCGGGGGCGCCTAATCCCCTTGTCTATGCGGCTGTTTTATCCTTGGGCAGACCGCATTGTGGCCGTCAGCCGGGGGGTGGCTGAGGATTTCACCGCGTTGACTGGAATCAGGGACCGGCTCGAGGTGGTCTATAACCCGGTCATTTCACCCGATTTTGGGCTCAAGGCTGAAGCCCCCCCAAACCACCCCTGGCTGGCCCCTGGGCAGCCCCCAGTGGTGCTGGGAGTAGGTCGCCTGACTCGGCAAAAAAACTTCCCTAACCTGATCCGAGCCTTTGCCGAGGTGCGCAAAACCCAGACCCTCCGGTTGATGATTTTGGGGGAGGGCGAAGAGCGTGCGGCACTCGAGGCCTTAGTGCATGAGCTAGGGCTGAGCGCGGACGTCGAGTTGCCGGGTTTTGTGCCCGACCCACTGGCATACATCAAGCGGGCCGCTTTGTTCGTCCTCTCCTCGGATTGGGAAGGGCTACCCACCGTGCTCATCGAAGCCCTGGCCCTGAGCACTCCAATTGTCGCTACCGACTGCAAGAGCGGGCCCCGGGAAATCTTGGACGGGGGGCGCTGGGGGCGGCTGGTGCCAGTAGGAGACGCCTCGGCTCTGGCCGCTGCCATAGCCGCCGCCCTCACCGAGCCGAGGCGAGAGGTGCCTCCCGAGGTCTACTCGAGCTATACCCAAGGGGTCGTTGTGGAAACCTATTTGCGGCTGCTGCGGGGCAAAGTCCCCCAAGTGTTGATCGAGGGAAAACACCCAGTATGATCCTTATCCTGTATCCATCCGAACAGCCCCTCCGGAGGCGCTATGCCTAGGCTGGCCTATTACCTGCTGTGGCTCTATGTGTTCACCATCCCCTGGGAGAACATCATCACCCTCCCGGGCTTAGGTACCCTGAGCCGCCTGGTGGGGATCACCGCCGTAGGCGTGGGGTTTTTACACGTGCTGCTGGTGGGGCGGGTGCAGCTCCACCGGGTTCACATCCCCGCCATTGCCTTTGTGTTGCTTGCGCTGGCCAGTTTCTTCTGGACGATTAGCCCCTCCGATACCCAAGACCGCAACTTCCAGTACATCTTGCTGCTGCTGTTCATGCTCCTGATGTTCAACGTAGTGGAAAGCCCCGCGCAAATACGCGGTTTATTGATCGCCTACGTGCTGGGGTGTTTGATCGGGGTCGCCAACACCTTCCAAAACTTCCTCAGCGGCAGTGAGGTGGCCTATGAACGCTACGCCGCCGACGGCTTCGACCCCAATGACCTGGCCTTTGTCCTGGCGCTGGGTATCCCTCTGGCTTGGTACCTGGCCCTCACCAAAGAACGCTCTCGCCTGGTCTGGCTGTACCGGCTTTATCCTGTACTGGCCCTGATCGTGAACTTCCTGGCTGCTGCTCGAGCCGGGCTCCTGGGGGTTGCGGCAGGGCTCCTGTTCGTATTCGTGACCCTACCTCGGGCCTCGACCCGGCTCAAGGTCATGGTAACCGTGCTGGGGCTGGCAGCCTTGTGGTTGATTCCGGTTCTGGTCCCTCCGGAAAACTTCTCCCGCCTGGCCACCATCGCCGAGGAACTGCGCTCGGGCACCCTCAACGATCGAACCAACATCTGGCAGGCTGGGTTTCAGACCTTCAACGACCACCTCTGGCTGGGAACCGGGGCCGGAACATTCGGCACCTCGATGGAAGACCAGCCCATGTTTCGCCAATGGATGGCCCCCCACAACCTCTTTGTGAGCCTGAGCACCGAGCTGGGGTTGGTGGGGGTGGGGCTATTTATCCTGCTCCTGCTGGGGGTGGTCTGGAGCATCCTCGAGCTACCCAGCCTCGAGCGCCTGCTATGGCTCACGGTGTTCGTGATCTTGATGCTGGTGTTTAACTCCCAAAACTGGGAGTGGCGCAAGCAAACCTGGTTGATGTTGGGGCTAATTCTCACCCACTGGAAGGTGCTGCATACCTATCTGGAGGCGCCATGGAAGCCAAGCCGCCGAGCCTTGTCTTCTTAATCACCACCCTGGGGTTGGGGGGGGCCGAAACCCAAGTGGTGCGGTTGGCCACTGGGCTCAAGGCTCGAGGCTGGCGGGTTTCGGTGGTCACCATGTTGCCCAAGGGGCACAATGCCGAAATTTTGCAAGGGCAGGGTATCCCGGTACATTCGCTGGAGATGCGCCGTAGCTTGCCCGATCCCAGGGCGGTGCTGGCCCTGGCCCGCTTTCTGCGGCAGGAACAACCCACCATATTGCACGCACACATGGTTCATGCCAACCTGCTGGCCCGTGTGGTGCGGCTTCTGGCCCCGGTGAGGGTGGTCATCTGTACTGCCCACAACGTCATCGAGGGTGGGCGCTGGCGCGAACTGGCCTATCGTCTCACCGATCCGCTCTGCAACCTCACCACCCAGGTCAGCCAGGCCGGTTTAGAGCGCTACGTACAGGTTGGGGCTGTCCCGGCGCATAAAATCCGCTTCATCCCCAACGGCATCAACACCGCTGAATTCCACCCTGATGCCCTGACCCGCCAGCGCCTGCGGGACGAACTGGGGCTGGGGGGGGAGTTTGTCTGGCTGGCGGCAGGGCGGCTGACCGAGGCCAAGGACTACCCCAACCTGCTCCAGGCCTTCCGCCAGGTGCTCTCTCAGCAGCCAAACTCACGCCTGCTGATCGGTGGTACGGGGGAGCTGTTGGGGGCGCTGCAAACCCTAAGCCGCGAGCTGGGCCTGGGGGAACGGGTTCAGTTTTTGGGGCTACGCAAGGATATGGCCGCGGTGATGAGCGCCGCGGACGGCTTCGTGCTCTCTTCCGCCTGGGAGGGATTACCGATGGTGCTCCTGGAAGCCGCGGCCAGCGGCCTACCGGTGGTGGCTACCGATGTAGGGGGGAACCCTGAGGCCCTTCAATCCGGCATTACGGGGGTTTTGGTTCCCGCCAAGGATTCACCGGCCCTGGCCAAGGGCATGCTCGAGCTCGCCGCCTTACCCCCCAGCCAGCGGCAGGAAATGGGCGAGGCTGGCCGTCGTTTTGTGACCGAGCATTATGGCCTCGAGGCGATCCTCACCCAGTGGGAAACCCTCTATCGTGAACTGGCCCCCCTCCCAGCCCCCCCGGCTGGAAAACCTTCGCCCTAGGAGAGAATTGATGCCCACCAAAGTATTGTTTGCCGCCAACGTCTCGCTGTTTTTCAGCAAATTTTTGCTGCCCCTGGCCGACCACTTCCGGGCTCAGGGCTGGCAGGTGGACGGGGCCGCCCCCGATGCCACCGGGTGGCAGCCTTCACGGGGCCATTTTGACCAGGTGTTCGATATCCAATGGTCCCGCAATCCACTCGACCCTAAAAACATCCTGCGGGGCATTCATCAAATTCAGCAGCTGGTGGAGCGGGAAGGCTACGATATCGTCCACGTTCACACCCCGGTTCCGGCCTTTATCACCCGCTTGGCTTTGCGCAATCTGCGGAAGCGTACCGGCACTCGAGTGATCTACACCGCCCACGGCTTCCACTTTCATCCCAAGGGCAACCCCCTGAGCAATGCGGTGTTTCTGGGCCTCGAGTGGCTTGCAGGGAGGTGGACCGACCACCTGGTGGTCATGAACCGCGAGGACGAGAGCGCGGCGCGGCGCTACCGGATTGTGCCGCCGGGGCGGCTGCACTACATGCCGGGAATCGGCCTCGATCTCAACCGCTACACCGCCGAAGCGGTGCCCCCGAGTGAGGTAGAGCGGGTGCGGGCGGAGCTGGGGCTCACCGCGGGACAGCCTTTGTTCTCCGTGATCGCCGAGTTCATCCCCCGCAAGCGGCATCGGGACGCCCTGCTGGCCTTTGCCCAGCTGAACCACCCTAGCGCGCGACTGGCCCTGGCCGGTACTGGGCGGCTCGAGCCGGAGCTGCGGGCCCTCACCCGCAAGCTCGGGCTGGAGGGGAGGGTGTTGTTTCTGGGCTGGCGGCAGGATATCCCGGCTTTGATCAAAGCCTCGGTGGCCACCCTGCTGCCTACTCAGCAAGAGGGCCTGCCCCGCGCGGTGATGGAGTCCCTGTGCTTGGGTGTGCCGGTCATCGGAACCAATATCCGGGGGGTCCACGAGCTGCTCTACCCCGATAGCGGCTTCCTGCTCGAGGTGGGGGACGTGGCCGGAATTGCCAAAACCATGCGCTGGGTGCTCGAGCACCCCCAGGAGGCGCAGGCCATGGGGGTTAGGGCCAAGGAGTGCATGCAGCCCTATGACATCCGCCACATCCTCGGGCTGCACGAGCAGCTCTATGCCCAGGCCCTGGGCGAAGGCAGCGGACGCTCCTCCAAAACCGAGGCCTTTCATGCCTGACCTTCTATTTACGCAGCCCCCCGCCGGCCATATAATCCCTAGGCTTCTGCCATCGGGCGGTCATAACCGCTAAGATCTCCTATGCCCAAGGTATTGTTTCTCGCCAACATCGCTCGCTTTTTCACCGACTTTCTGCTGCCTTTCGCCGACCATTTCCGGGCCCTGGGCTGGCAAGTAGATGCCGCCGCCGCAGAGATGACGGGCTGCACCGAATGCCCCCTGCATTTTGATCGCACCTTTGACCTCGAGTGGAGCCGCAACCCTCTGGACACCCAGAACTTTCTCCGAGGGCTACATCAGGTGCGCAGCCTGATCGCTGAGGGGGGCTACGACCTGATTCACATCCACACCCCGGTATCGGCCTTCTTAGCCCGGCTGGCCTTGCGGGGAATTCCTCCGCAGCGGCGGCCCAAGATCATCTACACCGTCCACGGCTACCACTTCCATAAACGCGGCCATCCGCTCAAGAACCTGGTGTTTTTGGGGATCGAAAAACTGGCCGGACCCTGGACCGATTATCTGGTGGTCATCAACCGCGAGGATGAGCAGGCCACCCTGCGCTACAACATCGTGCCGCAAAACCGCCTGCGCTATATGCCGGGAATCGGGGTTGATCTAGCGCACTACTCACCCAGTTCGGTAAGCCCCCAGCAAATCACCGCCATTCGGAGTGAGCTAGGGCTCAGCCCAGAACAGCCGCTCTTTGTGATGATCGCCGAGTATGACCCCGAAAAGCGCCACCGGGATGCCTTGCAGGCTTTGGCCCGGCTAAATCAGCGCACGGGCCGCAACGATGCGGTGCTGGCGCTGGCCGGGGTGGGCAGGCTGATGGAGGAGGTGCGGCGGCAAGCCCAGGCCCTGGGGCTGGAGCCTCAGGTGCGCATGCTCGGCTGGCGCCGGGATGTACCCACCTTGGTGCGGGCGGCCTGCGCCACCTTGCTCCCCTCCGAGCGCGAGGGGCTGCCGAGGGCGGTGTTGGAATCCCTGGCTTTGGAGGTTCCGGTGATTGGCTGCAACATCCGGGGGGTTCAGGAGCTGCTCGAGGGAGGGGGAGGGCTCCTGGTCGAGGTGGGCGATGTTGAGGCCATGGCCCAGGGAATGCAGTGGATCCTCGAGCATCCCCAGGAGGCCGCCCAGATGGGACAAACGGGCCGCCAGCGGGTCGCCGCCTACGACTTAAAAAACATCATTCGACTCCACGAAATGCTCTACTCTGAGGCCATAGGCAAGGCCGCCCCTACGCTGAGCCAGGTTGGATTGGGCTAATCCGCCAACCCCCAAGCTCGCCATCCATGTTGGGAGGAAATATCCCATGCCAGATAGTCTTATCTTATTGCTCACGGCGCTTTCTGGGGTCCTCTTGGTGGGGTTCTCGATCCCCCTGGCCCGCGCTCTGGGAATTGTGGACAAACCCGGGGAGATCAAAATTCATACCCTCCCCACACCCCGCTTCGGGGGGATCGGCATCGTAGCCGCCCTAGGGCTGTGGGGCGCCATGAGCGGGGCCCTGTCGGGCTGGGCCCTGTTGGGGCTGTTGATCATCGCCGTTACCGGTGGTCTTGATGATCGCTTTTCCATCTCACCTCGTTTGCGCCTTCTGGCCGAGCTGGGAGCTGGGGTGGTGTTGGGGCTGCACTTTTGGGAACAGCTAGGGCCGATCGGGGTGTTGCTGGGCGTTGGGCTGGTCCCGGTCATGGCCAACGCCATCAACCTGATTGACGGCATGAATGGCCTGGCCTCTGGCAACGCGCTGGTCTCATCTGCGGGTCTAGCCCTGCTGCTCTCGCACCTCGGCTCGAGCCCCACCCTCGCCCTGATTTTGTTGGGCGGATTGCTGGGGTTTTTGGTATGGAACTACCCTAAAGCGAAGACCTTCATGGGGGACTCGGGGAGCCTCTCCATCGGCTATATCCTGGCCATCCTCCTGCTCCAAGCCGCAAACCAGGGGTTTGTGCCCTTCCTGGCAGCCCTCACCATGGTGGGCTTCCCCCTGTATGACATGGCCTCGGGGATCATTCGGCGTGCCCGACGGGGCAAGCCCATTTTCGAGGGCGACCGAGACCATACCTATGACCGGCTGGACCAGATCTATTTGCACAACCCCACCCTCACCGTCGCGGTGGTCTGGGTCACCACCCTGCTGCTGGTGCTGTTGGGGTGGGGGGTGCTGCAGCTCGCCCTGCTGCCCGCCTTTTTGCTCATCGCCGCAGCGCTGGTGGTGCTGTTCTGGGGCGCCTATCGTTTGGGGTCCCTGTAGCTCAGGGCATGGCCATCGCGGTATTGTTGTCCTCATCGAGGTTTCTCAGCCACGCCTGGCAAATACACCGGCCTGCGTTATAGGAGATGTTACTTTACGGTTGCGCTGCCCCATCCCTATTCCCAGCCATGTAACGGGGCTCGAGAATGCACTCGCGGGCGTAGGATACGAAGCATAACGGGGGAATAACGGCGCGTGTCTTAGGCTTGAAGCCAGGTTGCCCCACATATCGCTCGAGGTGAATCCCGATGCTGCGAAACCCTGTGAACACGGCCCCCTTTGCCCCTTGGCCCTATTTTGAGCCGGACGAGATTGCGGCGGCCACCCGGGTGCTCCAATCCGGCAAGGTCAACTACTGGACCGGAACCGAAGGGCGCGAGTTCGAGCGGGAGTTTGCCCGCTACGTGGGCAGCGATTATGCCGTGGCCCTGCACAACGGTACGGTGGCCATCGAGCTGGCGCTGCTGGCCCTCGGCATTGGGGCTGGAGACGAGGTGATCACCACCCCCCGCACCTTCATCGCCAGTGCCAGCGCCGCGGTGATGCGCGGGGCCATCCCGGTTTTCGCAGACGTAGACCCCCAAAGTGGCCTGATCACCGCTGAGACCATCGAAAAAGCCCTTACCCCCCGCACCAAGGCCATCATCGTGGTTCACCTGGCCGGCTGGCCTGCCGATATGGACCCCATCATGGCTTTGGCTCAACAGCACGACCTCAAGGTCATTGAAGACTGCGCCCAGGCCCATGGAGCCAGATACAAGGGGCGCAGCGTGGGCTCGATCGGCCATGTGGGCGCCTGGAGCTTCTGCCAGGATAAGATCCTCACCACCGGGGGCGAAGGGGGGATGCTCACCACCAACGATCCCGAGGTCTGGAGCAAGGCCTGGAGCTTTAAAGATCACGGCAAAAGCTACGAAGCGGTGTACCACCGCGAGCATGCACCGGGTTTTCGCTGGCTCCATGAAGATTTTGGCACCAACTGGCGGATGCTCGAGGTTCAGGCCGCAATCGGGCGGGTAATCCTGAACAAATTAGACCGATGGGTGGAAAGGCGCCGTTCCCATGCCCATTATCTCAATGAGCGGTGGGCCGGACTCCCCGGTCTGCGGATCACCGAGCCCCCCGAGGGGTTCTATCACGCCTATTACAAACACTACGCCTACGTTCGTCCCGAGGCCTTGAAGCCCGGCTGGAACCGCGACCGCATCATGACCGAGATCAGCGCGGCAGGAATCCCCTGCGGCAGCGGCAGCTGCAGCGAGATCTACCTCGAGAAGGCCTTTGAGAAGCACGGCCTGCGTCCCTCCCAGCGACTTCCCATAGCCAAAGAACTGGGGGAAACCTCCTTGATGTTTTTGGTCCACCCCACCCTCACCCAGGAGCATATCGAGGCCACGGCAGGGGTGGTTGAACAGGTCATGCACGAGGCCACGCGCTAAAATAGATTCAGGGAGCCATCATGATTGCCAACATAAAGGATTTCCGCTTCACCCCCGAGGTATGGGTTCGGGTTGGGGCCGACGCATTGATGGTAGCCCTGAGCTACGCTGCCGCCCTGCTCACCCATTTTTTGCTGGTGGCCCAGCACGGGGAGCCGGTGCTGCCGGTTCATTACCTGCAAATTTTCGTCCAGAGCGTGTGGATTCTGCTCCCCATCAGCCTCATCCTCTTCGCGGCCAGTGGGTTCTACACCCGTGGCCGGGCCTATCGGGGCCGCTATAAGATGCTGGTGGTGGCCCAGGCCGTGACCTTGAGCTACCTGGTTTTTGGCTTTACCGCCTTCTTGTTGGCCGACTGGCTCAATCCGCCCCGGCCAGTGGTTTTCATCGCCCTGCTCTACACCCTCATCCTGACGATGGGCTCGAGGGCCTTCGTGCATCTTTGGGAGATCCTGCGGGAAAACCGCCAGGCGCAGACCTCTTCCGATCCCATCCCCACCCTACCCCGCCCCGAAAAAACCATCCTGGTCATCGGGGGGGCAGGGTATATCGGCTCAGGACTGCTGCCTAGGCTTTTGGAGCGCGGCTATCGGGTGCGTCTTCTGGACCTGCTGATGTTTGGCAAGGAGCCCATCGCGGCGGTACTGCATCACCCCAACCTCGAGCTCATCCAAGCGGATTTCCGCCAGGTGGACAAGGTGGTCGAGGCCATGCGCGGGGTGGACACGGTGGTCCACCTGGGGGGGCTGGTGGGTGACCCGGCCTGCGCCTTGGATGAAAACCTCACCATCGAGATCAACCTGGTGGCCACCCGAACCATCGCTGAGATCGCCAAGGGAATGGGGGTAGGGCGCTTCGTCTTTGCCAGCACCTGCTCGGTCTATGGGGCCAGCGACATGGTCTTGAACGAGCGCAGCGGTCTCAACCCCGTCTCACTCTATGCGCGGAGCAAAATTGCCTCTGAAGAGGTATTGCACCGCCTGCAAAGCGACAGCTTCTCGGTGGTGATCCTGCGCTTCGGGACCATTTACGGGCTTTCGGGCCGGACCCGCTTCGACCTGGTGGTCAATCTGCTCACGGCCAAGGCTGTGATTGACAAGAAGATTACCGTCTTCGGCGGAGACCAGTGGCGGCCCTTTGTACATGTAGACGATGCTTCCCTGGCGGTGATGATGGCGGTAGAAGCCCCCAAGGAACGGGTGCACAACGAGACCTTCAACGTTGGGGGCAACGAGGGCAACATGACGTTGGGCCAGGTGGGAGAGCTGATCAAGCGCCTGGTTCCTGAGGCTGAGCTCATTGACTCTGGCCGGGACGGGGATCGGCGCAACTACCGGGTGGACTTCAGCAAGATTCGGCTGGTCCTGGGCTTTGAACCCCAGTGGACCGTAGAGAAGGGCGTGCGCCAGGTGATTGAGGCGCTGCAAAGCGGCAAGGTGCGCGACTACCGCAATGCCCTGTACTCCAACGTCAAGTTCCTCACCGAGGAAACCTCCTCGGATGCGGTGAAGCAGTACTACACCGGCTGGGAACGCGAGCTGATTGAGCGGGCCCACAAGACCCACCCCGAAGAGACCCCACCTGTGGTGGCCAAAGCCTAGCCCACCCCGCATCGGGCGGCTCTCGAGGGGAGGGCCGCCCCGCTCTTTGCGCGGGAAAACCCACCCCTCAGTTCCCCTCGCCCGTGATAATGGAGGCCATGCCTCTCCTTACCACCCGACTCCAGCTCGAGCTCTCCCAAACCCTACTGCACGCCGTTTTGTCCGCCGGGGTAGCTCGTTTGGAGCTCCCCATCAAGCTGTTGCGCTTTTCGCTGGGCCACCTGAGCGGTGGAGAAATCACCCGCTGCACCCTCAGCCCAGAAGCCTGGGCCTTAGGGCTGCGCTTCGCGAGCGGCCCGGCGCTCGAGCTCCGGCTGCGCCCCTTGGGGTATTGGCCTAAACCCCAGGTCTGGCGGATACGGATCGAGAACCTGCATTTTTCCGGGTTTAGCGGGGCCCCGCTCTTAAACCTGGCCCCGGCCCGGGTGCTCGAGGTCGCGACCTCTCAGGCCAACCGTAAACTGCCCGGGCTGCTGAGCATGGGCAAAGGCCTGGAACTCCAGGTGCACACCGCCCCCCTGTTACAAAAGGTGCTCAGCGAGGCCTCGCTAGAGGGAGCGCTGCGCGAACGGCTGGGCCTCGAGCCACAGCTTGGCCTGGAGCTTACACAGCTCGAGCTGCTCGAGGAAAAGCTGGCCCTAACCCTGCAGGGCAGGGCTTAACCCGGCGGTATGAACCCCCCGCTGAGCCGGGCTACCTCCCCAAAGGGAAACGCGCTGCTGTCCAACCCCCCGGGCGAGACCACCCACAGCGTGGGGATTTGCGGGGCCTCGAGGGGAAAATCCCCGTATCCGTCGGTTAGATAAATGCACACCCCTTCCGCCGATAGCTCCGCCAGTTGGCTAAAGAACGGGCGAAAATCCGTACCTCCCCCCCCTTGGGGAGGAGGGATTTCCCCATCGGCCTGGAGCGAGTAGGGGCCATAGAGCGTGGCATCCGCATAGTAAAGTTGGGCTTCCAAGTGGGGGTAGGCCCGCAGGATGCCCTGCACCTCGCTCAGGAATTGGCGAACGAGGGCATCCTCTACCGAACCCGAGGTATCCACCGCCAGGAAAACCCTGAGGTTTTCGCTCTCGAGGGTCTCCAGATACCATCCCCGCCCCACATGACGGCGGTCGTAACCGGAGAAGTCGGTAGGGGTACGCACCAAAAACCGCCACAGCAAGGTTTTCCAATCCAGCTCGGGGGGCTCCAGCAGCCCAAACGCCCGCTCCACCCCTGCCGGAAGGTTGCCCTGGCCCTGGCTGCGGGCAATAACCTGAGCCTGCTGGAGGGCTTTTTTCCAGTGTCGCTCGATCTCGGCCTTCTCGGCCTTGCTCAGGGAGTCGCCATCCAAAAACCTTTTGCTGCGCGGGGGCTTGCCCTGGCCCGTCTGAGCCTCTGGGTTGCTCCCTTGGGCATCGCCCGGAGGTTCCTCCAACAAGTCCACAAACACCCGCTCTAGGGAACGCTCCACGGGCAACAGCGCATACACCTCTTCAACCGCGTAGCGCTCGAGCCCAGCCTCGCGCACATGCCCCTCCGGCAGGCTGAAACCGTTTTGGATCAGAATGCCGTTGACCACAATGTCTGCCGCGATGTTCCAGCGCTGGGGATGGCGGTGGGAACGCCGCGGTACGTGCAGCAAGGCAGCGTGCAAAACCTCGTGTAGCAGCACCCCGTCGAAGTGGGGATCGGAGAGCGAGCCCATGAAATGGGGATTGTAGAACACATCCCGCCCATCGGTCGCCGCCGTGGGCAGCTCGAGGCTGGGTTTGAACCGGGCGAACAAGGCTAAGGTAGCCAGAAAGGGCGAGCGCACCCGCAGCCGTAGCAAAGAGGCGCTGATCCGGGCCTCGAGGGCGGGGGGTGGGTCCGGAAGGGGGTTCATGCTGGGCCATCTCCCTTGGCCTTGAGGCCCTTCTCGGCCTCCGTCCGCACCCAGCGATTGCCGTCCTGGGCAAGCTCGGCCAAAACCTCCGGGGGGGTTTTGGGGTTGCGGGCCAGGGCCAGGCGCACCAGCCATTCCGGGGCAGCCCGGTGGCGCACTTTGGTCAGCTCGAAGAGGGGCAGCTGGGGGCTGGCCAAGGCCACCGCTCGGTTGAGCAGGAAGCGCGACCTCGAGGCCGCCACCAGCAATTGCTCACGGTAGTGGGCCAGGGTGTCGGCGTCTAGCCGGGGGTGTTGCAAGGCCGCCAGCTGTACGCCTTCATCGGGGTCGGCCAACAGCCTCGCCAGCAGCCCACCCCAGGCCCCAGGATGCCGCGCCACCGCTTGCCGTACATCCCGGTCGGGGTCGCTGGCCAGGCCTTCCAAGGACTCCCTGGGCAAGCAGGGGTTGAGGGCCACGGCCTGGCGCACCCGCCACTCCGCGTCCTGACAAAGCTGGGCCAGCAGGGCCTGGGGTGTCGCCGGGTTCTGGGCGGCCAAAGCCCGGGCATAGAGGCCTCGGCCCGCAAGCTCGGCCAGAAATCCCAGATCCAGGGTGGCATCGAACGCCTCAGCCCGCCGGTAAGCATCCAGGATGCCCACCGGCAGAGAGGGGTTGGCCCGGGCGGCCTGGCGTACCGCCTCGTCGTCGTCCCCGGCCAGCCAAGCCAAGGCCTCGAGGGGAGCCTCGAGACGGGCCGCGACCAACAACCGCACCTCGAGGTGCTCATCCTGGGCCAGCAGGGCCAGGCTGGCCGCACTGACCTGGGGATGCCGGGCCACGGCCTTGCGCACATCGGCATCGGGGTCGGTGGCTAGAGCCTCCAACACCCCGCTTCGAATCCGGGGGTTTTCGGCCACCGCTTGCCGTACCCGCCAATCCTCATCCCCTGCGAGCCGCTCGAGGTCGCGGCCGAGGGTGTTGGGGTGGCGGGCTGCCAGGCGCCGAGCCCACTCGCTCCCAGCAGCCAGCTGGCTCAGCAGGTGGGGAGGCAGCTCAGGGGCCAGCCGCTTGGCTCGGCGGTACAGCTCGAGCAGGCTTAGCTCGGTCTCCAGGCCGGCAAACCACCCGGAAAACAGCGGCTCGAGGGCGGCCTCCGGAACATTGGGATGGTCGGCTACCGCCTGACGCACATCGGGGTCAGGGTCGGTGGCCAAACGAATCAACACCTCGGGCGGGGCAAAGGGGTGCGCCGCCACCGCCTGACGCACCTTCCAGTGGTCATCGGTGGCCAGCCTCACCATCAAAGCCTCCGGCAAGGCCGGGTTGACCAGGATCTGGGCCCGCACATCGGGCTGGTCGTCGGTTGCCAGGCGCTCGAGCCAGGGTCGGGGGGTGTTGGGGTGGCGGGCCACCGCTTGACGCACATCTGGGTCGGGGTCCGCCGCCAGAGCCGCCAGCAGTGGGGGTGCGGCGTTGGGATTCCTGGCCACAGCCAGGCGGGTGTGCCAGTCGCTATCGGCGTGGCAGCGCTCGAGGGTTTCCGCCGGGGCATTGGGGTGGCCGGCGGCGATGCGCCGGGCCCACTCGCTCAAAGCAGCCATGCGCCCCAGCTCCTGCGAGGGCAGCGCCGCATCCTGGGCCTCCGCCCGGGATAACAGCTCCAGCACCCGCACCGGGAGGCTGCGGTTTGCCGCTGCCGCCGCCCGCACCCGCTCATTCTCATCGCTGGCCAGCCGCTCCAGGGCCTCCGCTGGGGTGCGCGGGTTGGCAGCCGTGGCCAGGCGCACATCGGGGTCGCTATCCCCGGCCAGCCCGAGCAGCTTTCCGGGCTCGAGCCCAGGATTTGCCGCTGCCGCTGCCCGCACCCGCCAGTCTTCATCCCCGCTGAGTTGCTCCAGCAGGCCTGGCGGGGTATAGGGATACCGCGCCACCAGGGTGCGGGCCCAAGGATGGCCGCGGGCCAGCAACTCCAGCGGAACCTCGGCAGGCTCCCCGAGCTCGAGCCGGGTGAAGCGCTCGAGCGCCTCTCGGGGGGTGGCCGGGTTGGCCTGGGCGGCCCGCCGCACCTCCTCATTTTCATCCAGTAGCAGTGCCTCCAGCAGCTCCGGCGGGGTTTGGCCGGAGGCCGCCAGGTATTCCCGCAGGGTAGGATCGGGCTCCCGAACCAACCGGGGCATCAGCCAGCCTGGGATCAGCCCCACCAAGGCCAGTTGGCGCAGTTGCAGCGGGTCTGCGTCGGCCTCGAGCCACCACAGCGCGGTCTGGTAAGGGCAGGTCTCCAGGCTCAGGTGCAGCCGGGCCGCCTCAGCCACCCCAGGGAGTGGGCTGGTCAGTAGAGGCTCGAGCAGCTCAGGGGGCGTACTGGGGTTTTGGGCCAGGCTCTGCAGGGCCGCCAGATCCCCATTCCCTGCGGCCCAGCGCAAAAAGCCCACCGGAACGCTCGGCTGGGCCAACAGGCGGTTCCGGGCGAAAGCCGGGATCTCCGCCAGCCAGTTGGGGTTGACCAGCAAGAGCAGATCCAGCACGGGGTTTTGCAGCACCTCTTGGGGGAAGCGCACCGCCAAACGAACCAGCACCTCCGCAGGGGTATTGGGGTTCGCGGCAACCGCTCGGCGCACTTCCTCCGTCAGCGAGGCCAGCCTCCGCAGCCGCTCGGGTTTGCAGCGGGGATCCTGGGCTTCGCGCAGGGTGTCTGGGGAGGGCATACCTTATCTTGCCAGTCAGGGTCTAGAAATGGGTGGGAATCACCTCAGCACCAGGTCGTGATACTCCCGCATGAACTCCCGCAGGCGAGGGTCTTCCCGCACCATCAGGGCAAACTCACCGGGACCGTTTTTACCCAGCCGGGTGAACAGATCGGCCACGAATAGCTGCACCCACTCCGGTGGGGCTGCCTCCACCAAGTAGCGGAAGGCGTTGAGCCCCTGCTGTGCGGTCTCTGCTCGCAGGGCCAGGCCCAAGGTGAGGGCATAGCGCTGCGAGGGTTCTTCGGGAAAGGGGTAGGCCCGCTGCCCCTGCAAAAGATCGCCCAGCTCCGGCAGCACCTCGTAGACCCTGCCGAAGGCCTCGAGCTCCGCTGCGGCCCCCGCCCCCACCACCGGGGCCACATCCAGCCCAACCCTCAGCAATCGGCTGGCCATCTCCCAGCTGCGCGGGCTAGGCCAGGCCGGATGCTTGGGGTCTATCTGGTGCAGGAGGGCCGGGCGGAAGGCCAGAAAGGCCAAGATGCGCTCGTGAATCCCCACCTCGAGGGCGTACCGCTTGAAGCTCTCGAAATCCGGGGTCACCTCGAGGTGGAGAAAACGGTTGGCCAGCGGTGCAGGCATCTCAAACACCGCGGCCCGATCTTCTTTGCGGTTCCCCGCCGCCCACACCAACCAGCCCGGCGGCAAGGTATAAGAGCCCACCTTGCGGTCGAGAATGAGCTGCTGGGCCATACCCTGCATGGTCGGGGGGGCCATGTTCAGCTCGTCGAGGAAGAGGATCCCCTCGCCCGAGGTGGGCAAAAACTCCGGCGGGTACCACTTGGAGACCCCGTCCACGGGAACCGGCAGGCCCCGCAGGTCGGTGGGGGCCAGCTGAGATAGGCGCACGTCTATGAACCCGATGCCGTACTTGCGGGCCGTCTGGGCCACAATCGAGGACTTGCCCACCCCAGGAGGCCCCCAGATCATGGTGGAGAGCTCGAGGCGGTGCTCCACCAACCCCGACAGGTAAGCGGCCAGTTCGGCTGGACTCATGGGCCCAGTTTGGAACAGCCTCGAGGTTTTGTATAGCCCGTCCGGGAGTTATTAAAGGGCGCGTTTAACCTATCCGACATGTTCGGCCACCGCGGCCACAAGGGCCGCCAGATCGGCGGAAACATCGGTCTCGAGCTGCACTGCCGCAGCCCCAATGCTCCCCGAGAACCCCCCCTCGACGCGCTGTAGGTCCACGGCGCGACCGGTGATGGCCCCGCCCAAGCGCCCCCGGGCCCCCCGGGCATCCACCTCGAGGTTCAGGCTCGCCCCCATCAGATCGCTGCCGAAGCGGGCCTCTACCGTGCCTCCACCGAGCTGGCCGTTCACCGTAAACC